>NZ_JAIZAP010000009.1 GCF_020404745.1 Aquibacillus saliphilus | reverse complement strand
TTTGAATAACTGTTGCGCTCTTCAAATATGGTCATATCATTTTCGTATTTTTGTTTGCGTGCTACATAATCCTTAAACTGTTTACGATATTGTTTTGGTGTTTTGCGTTCAGAACGAAGTTGCTTCCATTCACTTACAACGTCACTTTCTTCAATTTTTTTGTCGTAAGCTTCAACCGTCTTCTCTAGTTTCTCGACGACTCTTTCGAGTTCTTGGGTGGATAGTTCCTCGATACTTTCGCGTTCTATTTCTGGGATAATTTCTTTTGCCAACAATTCATCGTACATTTGATTCGATTTCTCCACCAAATTGGCACTGTATTTTTCAATCGATTTGCGCCAAACAAACGTAAATTTATTGGCGTTTGCTTCGATCTTGGTACCATCGATAAAAATTGCTTCGTTATCAATGAGTTCTTCTTTCACAAGTTGACAACGAAATTGCACGAAACATTGACGTAACAGTTCTTTTACTTCTTCATTGACACGAAAACGGTTGATCGTGCGATAACTTGGCTCATGTCCTTGTGCTAACCACATCATGCGTACACTATCTTCCACTAATGCCTTAATCTTTCTACCAGAGAATACAGATTGGGTATACGCACATAAAATAATCTTCATCATCATTCGTGGATGATAAGCAGGGCAACCCGTTTTATGCAAGAAGCTAGCGAAGGCTTCATCCGGTATCTGTTCCACTAAATCATGGACCGCATAGGCGATATCATTTTCTTTCAATTTCATTTCTAAATCTAATGGCAAAATTACTTGATTCATGTTATAATCTTTAAACATAAGGATACCTCCGATAGTTATTGTGTGGTACTTTAATTTTATCAGAAGGTATCCTTTTTTACTTACTTAAATTGGTTCAATTATAAAAAAAGCTGCACCCGCCAACTATGTGTTGGAAAGGTGCAGCTTTTTATTATTTATCTGAGTTTTGTCCCAGCCTCTTTTTATAGATACTATTTAATGTCAAAGCCATTTTTTTACTCAAGCTTTTTATTTTCATCCAGTTCCTTCTTCGGTTTCTTCCTCACCAGAACCATTTGACTCACCTGAATTATCTTCATGATGTTCTGGATTTTCAACAGTACTAACTGGCTGATTGAAATACTGTTCTGGGTTAACTGGTGCATCGTCTTTTCGTACTTCAAAGTGGATATGGGTTCCACTTGCTTGACCAAATAAATTCTGTCCAGCTGAACCAATTGTATCGCCTTGTTTCACTTTTGCATCAACTTCAACGAGTACTTCACTTAAGCTTGCATAGTACGTCGTAATATCATTTTGGTGTTCAATTTTAATGACATTACCTAGTAGTGGGTCTTCTTTCACTTCTATTACCGTACCACTTAGTGCCGCCGTTACATCGAAAGTTTCTCCTTCCGCAGACGCAACATCTACACCCTTACTCTGATAGTATTTATTGTTGTATAGTACAAGTGCTTCTAATTGATCCTCACTATCTGCGCTGTAGTCGTAGAACTTCGTTACAATTTCTGACTGACTTTCTTCCGATACAGGCATCTTCAAAACTTCTTGTTGTTCCATTACTTCTGCAGAATCCTCATCATAACCAACTCGGTTATTATCCGTATAAAAATCACTGTCTAGTTGATTATCATTCTCTTCATTTGCCTCTGGTATTTGATTATCTATATTTCGATACCATAAGACTCCTGTTAATAGTAATGATGCGACTATAAGATATACTGCTGGAAAAAACCACTTCTTACCAAAGATTCGTTTCCAACCTTTTTTTTCAACATTGTTATTTTCTTCACTCATTAACAATCACCTCTTAATACCCATCATTGACATCAAGAGGAAAATATATACATGCAGCCAAAACTTTTATGTTTCCACACAAATTAGTATTTATTCCTATAAAAAATAAATCTTACTAAGAGCATCGAATTTTATGAACTCGCTATAACCTTTTGAGATTACTAAACCTCTCTAAGGTTAAATTCCAACTTTCCCTTTTCTCCAACTCCCATCCCGTAATACCTACACAAATAAACATCGACCATTTCCTCGACTTCTTCAGAAGAAAGCATATCTAAAATCATTGCACCACCAACGACATTTAAATATTTGTTAGCTTGAACAAAATGATCTCGCTTGATAGTAATACCTTTTTCCTCCCAGCTTATCAATGTCTTTAGTATCCCTTTAGTAATATTAGGGTTAGAGGTGAAATTACTAGAAAAAAACATCACGCATCTGGCAGAAAAATCTTTTTCACAGAAAAAATCTGTTAGTCTATACGGAGTTTCATTTGTTTCATCATAGGTCATGTAACCCACCCACCATAACCTTGCCAAGATGTGAACAAATAACGATCGCTTATTTCCATTTTTAAAGAAGACTCCCGTGTTGATTCGTTTGTCATTTTTATTTTGTAATTCTTTTTTCATTCGATAATAGGTATAATGCCTTAATTGCATATGAGCTAAACCTGACCACAGTCTTTCTTGTGTCGCTTGTGACACAGTTAAATGTTTCAATGATTCATAGATGATTTTCACGTTCTCTTTATCACTGACGGCGTAATCTGCACTGAAATTTAATTCAGGTAGATCAAACTCTATTTTGGACTCTATTACTCTACCATTCTCGTTTAGATATGTGTTAAACCATTGATCATCCTTGCTATAATAATGCTCATTATAAGCGTCATAGTTCGTTCTTAAATCCATAAGCGTTTCATCGGACAAAAACTTTAACTTCATCTTATTCCTCCACCCTATTGAATTTCTCAATCTCTTCAAAACTTGTTTTCAATGGCTTACGCAACACTAATTGAGCTGCTTTTAACGAAGACAAAGAATCTGAGCCGACATCATCAAGCCGGTAATTATTGTCATCAAAAATCTTCTCCAATACTTGGTACCACTTGTAATCTTCTAAATCTTCTTTGTTATCCTTCATTTTAGAAAACACATAGACCAAACTAGGTACAATAACGGTAGAAAGAATAGTATTTTTCAATCTAGATTTTGCGTTTGTCGCATATTGATTGTATTCATAATCTGGAAGAGATATTGTAATGATATTTGAATGGATATCAACTTCCATGAAATCATTTTTAAGAGATTTCGTTACTTTTGCGATTGATGGAAGATTGAGTATTTCACTGTTATCTTCAAACAAAGTTGTTTCGATGGCATCACCAATTGCTAGAATATTACCTTTTTCAAACGTAATCGGCATTTCTTGATAAAACTCATTCAAAGTGTTATTGGTATAATTCTCAATCCTTTGATTGGCAATTATAAAGGAATGGATTGCTATTTTTCCACGCAGCTTCTCTGTCGGAATCGAAATCTCCAATGTTACTTTATTCGTTTTGAACGCATTACGATAACTAGTTTGGCCACATTCCACATGAATTAAATAAACACCTTCACTTTTTTCCATTAACCTTTTCATGCCTTCATTTTCCAGTTCAAACTGTAAGTGAATTTGGACT
This sequence comes from Aquibacillus saliphilus, assembly GCF_020404745.1. Lineage (GTDB taxonomy): Bacteria > Bacillota > Bacilli > Bacillales > Amphibacillaceae > Aquibacillus > Aquibacillus saliphilus. The sequence goes on along the minus strand of NZ_JAIZAP010000009.1, from coordinate 180,158 downwards.
TCACCAAACGATTCTTGAATGTTTATTTTAGAATGAAAGCTTGAATTAATATAATCATCATTATTCATATACAAGACCGGATACGGATAGGAAGTGCTAATTTTCATATAGTTCTACCTCCAATACACAATAATCGGAGTAATCAATATTAACACTTAACATAAATCGTTTATTCTTCGATAGTGAATGGAGATGAACTGTGTTCGAACTAACTTTATCAACCGTTACGATGTGGTCATTTGTCGAAGCATCTGTAATTGGTAAATCATAATCACTTTGTTCACCTATCACTTGAAATACTAACCGACCGCTTGGGACTGTTTTTGTTGGTGAAATCATAAAATTATATTTCCCTTTGTCTTTATCCACACATAGATACTTCTGCTTCATTGGTATTGGTTGTTTACTAGGTTTGCGTTCTCGTTTCTTGTCTTGTCCGCCACTTTCATTTGAATCTAATTCGTTGTTTCCACCTGGGTTCATTGCACCGGCTCCATCATCACCTTCACTACTATGTGTACCATCCCCATTTCCACCTTGATTTCCAGATGGTGTAATACCGAAATCACCTGCAAGTTGTTTGTCGAAATCCTCTGTGTCTTTCCCTTTGCGTCTGCTAACACTTTTAGGTTCTTGTTTCTTTTCTTTCGTAATAATCGATTTAATTGCTGAATTTAATGACTCAGACTTTTTTGCAGATTGATCGGAAGTAAGGCTTTTATCCGGCAAAAAGTCATTTAAACCAACTGCATCCATTTCATCCGTAATTTGTTCCTGAAATTTATTCTTAACTGTATCTCTAACGAATTTTCGTAAATCCGCATAGATTTTTTTGGCTAATTTTGGATCTTTTTCATATCTTTCTGATGACCATTCATTATGGGATGGGTTCTCCATTTGTTTGAATATATTATTCATCTTAGTTCCGGTAATCATCAGTATTCCGGTGAATGAGATACTTCCACTTATATTTTTTTGTTCAAAAATTCGCATCCCCGTTTTTCTCGTCATTAGCACACGTCTGTTTAAATCTTCTCCGTTAAGTAGAAATAACTCTGCTTCCCCCACATCAAAATAAATCCCCCTTCTTGTAATTCTGACCAGGGTATGGAATCTTGATTGTCTTGTCTGATGTTAATAAATGAAAATAGTTCTTTAGAATTTGATTCTCTTCATTGTCTTCTAGTTCATTAATCAGTTGATCAATGTTATTGTGATTTATTTCAAAATCATTAATTCTAACTAACAATTTCTTGTTGTATATCGTAATAAAAAAGTTAAACAGAATAGAATTTTTGACTTCTTTTTCCCAGTCTTGCTTTGGTTCGAAAGCCGATACATAAATGTCTGTCCCTGTAGATACTCTCTCAAACTCTTGATCAAGACTTAGTTGACCTGGTATCGCTAATGAATTTTCATTATCCGTATAATACCCATTACCCAACGTGATTTGACTGTCACTTTTTTTAAACGACATAATATTTGCCACACCGATATGAGACTCGTATCCGGACTCATCATAAGAGGAATAAAACAAGGTTCTTATGCTTGAATTCAAGAAGGGCGCGGATTTTCCAATCCCAAAACTTCCACCTGAATTTTCATCTTTATTCGATGAACCAGCTTCCTTTATTAGGGAAGACCATGGGGATCCAAGCTCACCTTTTTTTGCACCTTCTAGCCCTTTGGTATTAAAGTCACTAATACGCAAAAGCTTCATTTCCTGACGATTCAATATCGATAGTGCCTCATCAACAAAATCTTCACTTTTCTTGTTATGCCCATGCCATGTATGTTCGCACAGCTTAAATACCTTAATTAGTTCATCTCTATTTGGTAGTTGATTGATATCTGTAGAAAAGCTACTAAACTCAACAACTACTGGTTTTGTTGAATCACTCACCGCATCCAGTGAATTCTGGCATATTTCTCTCGTTAATGAATCCAGTGCATTCCCCCTGAATGTTTCTAAGCCAGCATTATTGATGGAATTAATCATCCCCCCAGTGGCAGCCGGAAAATTCCAATAGGTGTTCATCTGCGTCTCCCCCTGATGTATTTCAATTCAATTATCAAAAACATTTTATCATTAATGATTTTATGTTTAATGTCTACATATTATTTTAACATTGCATTGTGATGTGTGTAAGTAGCCTTCATGTTCTTATATCTTGAGGATTTTCACCACCATAATTCATTATGAACATGGGGTGTACCACCATTTCATGCTCCATCCCATTAATAAAAAATCTTACACACTACAAAAGTAATGCATAAGATTAAATTGGTTACCTCTACTTCTTTTCTAATTGTCAATCAACCAACCTCCAACCGTAGCAACTCCACGAGCTTTTTCCGGAGTACTGTTTCTTCATCACTTCCTGTTGTTTTCATTCGAATAATTGGAATATTGTACTTCTGCAATATACGATCTTTCATTTCGTCTCGCCTTAATTGCGTTGGATTATCTGCATGGAACGCATGTCCATCGACTTCAATTACTAGTACCGGCATTTTATCCAACTTGTTAAAAATAACAAAATCCGTATGGGTTAGTATATTCATTGCATATTTACGTTCGTCATCAGTAAGTTTAACTGGATCTTTAATTAGCATCCTTAATGGCTGATGAAGTACGAAATCAAGACTACTAAATTCAGCTTGGCTCAATACCTTTTCAATTACGGCATTCATAAGATTTTCCGACTTATACTCAGAAACTTGCTTACTATTCTTCATCACATCTAACAATTTATCTGAATAATTACTATAAAGAAGGTCAAACACAGAGTATATTTGGCTTTCAGTTATTTCAAAACTATTATATTTTATATAGCGGACTAGATCACCAATATTTGTTCCATGCCATTCCTCACTGCCCTCACCTACTACGACAATTAACTTCTCCACTGCACGTGAAACAGCCACATTGATCAGGTTGGGGTTATCAGCAAAATCATTTACATTAATCTCATTTGATACCGTGGTAAGGATGATAATATCCTTTTCTCGTCCCTGGTATTTATGAACCGTGTCCGCCTCTATATTCAGGGAACCTTTAGTTTTTTCCAGTTCATTTGCCTGCATACGATATGGTGCAATCACCCCTACTGATTGGTTTTCAGTATTTATTTTTTGGTTAGGAATGATTTCATTGTAGACAACATCAATCTGACGTTGATTTAACGTCCCTCTTGCATGATTCCCTTTGGTGGTTATGTGTAAATGTAACGGTTTTTCTATTTCCTGGTCGTCTGTTAAAACAATCAGTTCGTTATTATAAAATTTTTGATTACAAAAGCCGATGATTTTAGGATGACAGCGGTAGTGTTCCTTCAACAATGTCTTAGGAATATCTTCATATAAACTTATTACCGAAGACAATAGGCTATGTTTGGCATAGTTGTATGCCTGGTCAAGTTGATAGGACTCAAATATCCTCGTAGTTTTTTCTTCCACTTCTGTCGGCACCACATTAGGAAGCTGCATGGCATCGCCTACTATCACAGCATTTTTAGCACAAGATAAAGCTAATGCACCTGTAACTACATCTACCTGTGAAGACTCATCAATTAACACATAATCAAACAAATAGTTTTTTGCCGCACTATTTCGTAGAGAATGGGTTGTACTTAGGATAACTGGATACTCCTTAATGAACCCATCAAAATTTTTCCATAGTACATCTGACGTAAAAACATTCCTATTGCTGTCCTGTCCATATGCCTTAGCCAAACTAGCCTTAAATAGTTTCATTGAATCTTCGCTGTATTCTTTCATGGCACGATCAAAATTATAATTGTCAAGCTTCATACCCAAAGCTTCTATTTCGCTTGTTAACTCTTTTATTTTTGACTTGTAATAGGTTTTCTGTAAAAAAGAGATGACAACTTCTGGTGGAAATTCATACATTTTAAAGCTGTATATTCCATAAGCAAACAAATTATATAATTTATTGCTTAATTTCACCTTTCCTTTTTCAACAAGGCGTTGGTACTCAATTAGTATTTGTAATACCTTATCTGCGCTCAACCTGAAAAATGAATTCATTTGAAGCTGTTTGAGTTTAGATTCTGTATAATAGTCTGCAAAATACGCATATTCTGTTTGAACTTCAGATTGTTCCTGTTTTAATAAAGCTTGTTTATTCTTCCATTCAAGCATGTTGTTTAATTTGTGCTGTGAATCTTTTAAGTTCGTTTTAATTGATTGATAATCTTCGTCTTCTAGTACCCAGTTGCTCATGTCTGGGTATAAACCATTTTGTTTATTAAAGAAAGTTTCCTTGTTTTCTTTATTGCCAAGATAGGCTGTAATAAAATCCAGCCCATACTTTTGTAATTTTTCATGAACATTAGCTGTTGCAGAGTTATTATTAGAAACCACTGCAACGGTTTTATTATTTATGATTGCGTTCGCAATAATATTGAGAATTGTTTGTGTTTTTCCAGTTCCTGGTGGACCTTCAATGATGCTAACTTGCTCCGTTATCGCCTTCTCTGCTGCTGATTTTTGACTTGCGTTAAATCCAAACGGGAATATAACTTGTGATAGCCTTTCATCACTTTTTGAGGGTTTTCTTTCTAAATAGGCTGATAAAACACTACGCGGACTAATAGTAGACAGACCATTGTATTGCTTGCTCAAAAAAGTCTGGTCTCCATCAACCTTTTCACTGACATGATTTGCTAGTACTGTTAAATAATCAAAGCACTTCGTTGCCTTTTTGTTAAATAAGGACGTTTGTTCAATAGTAAGCATAGAGCATGGATATGTTTTTTTATATCTTCGTTTAAAGATAAGTCTTATGTGAGAACCAAAATCCAGTATGTTAGTAATACCTGAAATCGGCTGGTTATTTTCGTACACGATACTAGTATTCTGGTCTATCTTATTTGGATCGCTTTGCCAGACTACATTTGTATCTTTGTACGTGTATACTTTACTATTATTGCGGTACTTTATTTGCCATTTCCCGCTATAATAATTACAAAAATCAACTTGGTCTGTTTTATCCTCGTTTTTTACCAGTATGAGGTGTTGTTCTATGTCCAAGCTTCTAGCACCTCTTCTCTTATGTAATGGCTACTGCCTAACTAACTTTACTGATTAGAATAAATTAATTTGGTGAATTCCTGCATGCTTATATTACATATTTTAACATACCCGAATCGTATAACCTTTTTCAATATCCTAGTTAGATTTAGGACTCCAAATCCTATCAAACCCATTTTTAATCGAGTAATCATAGAGCAAAATAATCTTCTTATCCTTATAATTTGTCATCAGACTTGCTACATCATCTTCTTCCCTTGTAACAAGTTCATTGTTTCGATCAACAATATAATTTAAGAAGTTTTTCTTCGGTAGCTTGTCGCTTTTGGAGTTATTACATGACTGACATGAAAGGACCAGATTCCATAATTGATCTGACTGCACAAATGACCATGGGATAAAGTGATCAACATGAGTTTTTGTTTCCCCATTTAAAAGTGTCTTACCGCAATAGAAACAAGTTCTCTGGAAGTGGTTAAGCAAGACTTTTTCAAAAGGACGCAATGACGACCTCTTGGCAATGCTCTCCACCTTACCAAGCAGGAAGTTTGTACTTGGAACCTCGTTTAACTTTTCAATCATGACAGCCATATGATAATTTGTTAGATTTACAATTAAGCGTTGGTATTTCAGCATAAAGCTGTGCACTGCAGGATTTAATTTAAAATGCTCCGACTTATGTTCAAAAGCATAGAACTTCCCTCTTGTATCACCATAAAGTGCGCCATACACATTTTGTTTCATTGTTGCTTTCACTTCGGCAATTAACTTCACTTGTATTTGGACATTTAGCTTATCAAAACTGAAATCAGCTGGAATCTGGTGCTTGACCTGGATATCTTTGATAATGGAAACTACTCGAGCATTCTTTCCTCTATTTTGCTTGACTAAGTCGTGCTGGACGATAAGGTTCCAATAGACCTTGGTGAAGGAATAAGCCAGTTGATCGTATGTTAATTCAAACTCATCGTTCACCTGATACAAATTTTCGATTAACGCTTTAATAAGAGCATATTTGTAGGTAGATGATTTAACAGATTGACTAGTTAGCACAACCGTGAAAATTCGCCAGATTTCCTCATCGGTTAAATACTCCTCTTTCAATTCACCTACTTTTAATTTATGGCTCATTCACTCACCTCCTAAGACTAATCTTCTTCAACCTCTATTAGAAAAACTTTATCGTTGAATCCGCCACGTTGCTCCTCTTTTTGCTGACGAATTTTTTCAACCTGCTCGATTGAAGCACCATGTGTTTTTGCAAGAGCATGGATTAGCTCCATCAAATCCGCTAATTCTTCTAAACTATCTTGGTCGTTATCTGCTTTTAGGTATTCGTTTAGTTCTTCCTCGAGTTTGGTTCTTAGTGCTGTTATGTATTCATTATCATCGAGGGTTCTTGTTGAGTATTGTTTTCCTGATTTCTCTATTATCTGTGGTATTAAGTCTCGTACTAGTTTGTTGTGTATGGGCATGATAGGCTTCCTTTCCAGAGAATAGGTATGTACTTTTCTAAATCTATCTGGTACTTATTCTAGTTCTACAATTGCCGATTGTTGAATATTCTTTTTCTATTGAATAGTATCATTATACTGTGTAGCAACTAGACTTGTTGTATTTCATATCTCATATAAAACCCCGTTAGTGAAAAGTCATTCATCAAAATCAAAAAACTATTTTCAGTTCCTTTAACAAATTGTTAACCACATCAAGTATTTCATCTTATTTCTATTATCAGTTGACAGAATCTAATCATTTCTATAAGTGTGCCGCTTTATTAATATATTTTTTTAATTCTTCTGGTATTTCTTCTAAAGATGATAATTTATTTTCTATATCTGCAATTGTTTCTTTACCCTCTGTAAACCTTTTACAAGTTAGTTTTAATCAAAAACAATTGGGTTTTTGTAATAAAATAAATTTCATTAAAAGGGTTAATCTTGAGGATAATACCCTTTTATTTATGTTCTTAAATATTTACTACAGAGAGTTTGTTTTCACCTTATTGTTAAAGGATAAATTAAAAAAACACCCGTAAACATTTGTTTACTGAGTGTCTAGTAAATATAATCTTAAAATAAATCAAATGATAAATTCTCAGGTTCAAAATAGATTCTTTCTATCCTATTTACTGCCTTTTCAATTAGTTTTGGATCAGTTAAGTATTTATTACTCTCAAGCCATGAAGCTACTTCATCTTTAAGTTCTTCAGAATTAAAATTGCCTTTAAATTTAAACCAGTGTGTTAATGATAATGTTAGAAGCCCCTCGTAACTTTCAAACCCATTTATTAAGGATTTAACTTTTAGATATTCTGGATCAGACAAAATATCTTTCTTTTTTGGGAAATTTAAGGTTAAAACTTTAATTTTTGTTGGCTGGCTAGGATCGCTTTTTTTAATTGGTTCTATATAATATTCGCTTAAAAGTAAGATTACTTTGTTAATGTCTGATAGGTAGGGTCCATTATCTTTTAATTCAAACTCCAAATTTTTAAAGTTTAGGAAGTAAAAAAGAATATGGGTTTGAATATAGCTTAATATTTGATCTTTTGTTGCCTTATTGTAATCATTCATTAGGAGTAGCAGTTTTTTTCTATCAACAGTCAATTTAGGCTTTTTCTTTTTATTGCTTGTTTTTTGTTCTTTGGAGATAGAAGGTTCATAAATGACTATTTTTATATCATTTAGAGGTTCTAATTTCTTTTCAATTAAGGGTTTCACAGTAGCCCAATCAAGATTTCCATTTCCACAACCAAGTGCGGGCATAGCAATGGATTTAATATTATGTTCTATTATTATACTTTTTAGATTATCAAGACCTTCATCTATATACTCAATTTTTGATGGATGACGCCAATGTTTTTTAGTAGGAAAGTTAACTATGTATTTTGTTTTTTCTTTATTAGGAATCTCGTGTACAAAACTCTTACCAATAGTTAATTCTTTGCTTAGACATTTATCTTTATATATTTGGAAGTTTTCAGGATAGCGCTTCTTAAATTCTAGAGCAATTCCTTTTCCCATAACACCCACACAGTTAACTGTATTTATAACTGCTTCTACATGATCTATTTGTTTAAAAAGGTCACCTTTTTCATAAATAATCATTCTTTCACACTCCTTAAGTCTATTATATATGGTAAAATTTAAAATAAAATACATTTTTTAGGGGAGGTGCGGGACTATGGAAACGGTTAGTTCGGCTAAGGAACTATTACTCTGTTCACATGTTACGAAGTATTTACCACAAAATTGTAAGTGGTGGTCAAAGTATATTTATCATTTTTCTCATATTACTAACATAGCATCTATTCTAAATGATGGATTACTGTGTTCTAGAAATCAAGGAAATACAAAGGAGATTGAAAACTTAAATGACAATGCTAGTAGCGATGTGATATCAGGGACTGAGGAAGAATATAAAGATTATGCTCGGTTCTACTTTAGGCCTTTAACCCCTACACAGTTCCACAATGAAGGAATAAGGGCTAAAGTAGAAATAACTGAACTTGGGGCACATTGCCCAGTACCTGTATTTTTATTATTTGATACAGCAATATTGGACGAACCGAATGTATATTTTTCATATGAAAGCCTTGCCTCACATCATTATGTACCAATACATCAAGGTATGGAAGAATTAGCTGAAGCACCGTTTAATTATATTTATCATAATGATAGCACATATGGACTTGATGGGTCACAAATAAGGAAACATCGACAAGCTGAAATAGTAGTAAAGGATCATTGTAATTTGAATTATTTACAAAGAATTGTTTGTAGAACAAAAGCTGAAGCTGATACGTTGAAGCATCTATTAGACGACTTTGCTTATCACGGATATCAGGATATGATTTGTTATATAGATGACGGTACATTTGATATAACGGATTCTAATACTATTTTTCATGGTGATTTCTTAAAGATTTTAGAGGTGAATCAGAGTAAGAGTCACTTAATAGTGGATTTTAATAGAAATGACAATTATTCAAGAAATATAGATATAAGATGGTTCGGTAGGGGGGGAGAGATTTGTTATTTTGCTAAGGAAAATTATATCCTATCTGCTAACAATCCTGCTAATCAACTCCGTATCAATATGAATGATTTTATATTGGGGCGAGATCAGGTAGAATTAGCTATAAAGTTAGACGGCCATTTGATTTATTGTAATACTATCAATTTATAGTAATAAATATATAGTATTTATGTTTGAAAATCAGAATATCATAACGCCGTTAAAAGTAATATTTTACTCGTATTACTCACATTACTGTTTCCTAAAATAGAAGTGGGCCATCTCAAACTGATGGCCTTTTAATGTAACATAGCAAGACAGTTTTAAGTTATATTATTTGTAATTTAATAAATAATACTTATCTTGACCAATGGGTTATCTACTCAACCGCCTGTAGGGCATGAATTCAATTTTCGCGAAGTCTTAAAAGAAGTTCTTTATTGCGCAGTAATGGTCTACTACGCAATAAAATAGTTGCCCCACATCTGCCTATTTCTATAGAGAAATCCCTAATGATTTAACCGATTCTACGTTAGAAAGACTCAATTAATAAGCCTGTATCCCTAACTTCAACAACTTCTTTGGCAGTATATCATCCAAGTTTTGAATGTCAGCATCCTGTAATTCTATTAAGTTGAACCCGTACTTTTGATATATTCGTAATTTTTCTTGCTTTCGCGCCGCATCTTCGGTTCGTCTTCTAAGCCCCAATATTCTATGTACACTTTACCGACTGGTAAGTAAAAATCGGTATAAACATCTTCCTCGATTGGTAGTTTCCGTTCATAAGCATGTACAATTTCAGACATGTATAACCAGTTATCTATAAGCATTTCGGCTCTTGATCGTACATAATGACCATCTGCTGATCTATGTTTAGCCACAAACTTTTCTCTAAATCCTAAAGAATTGTTTTGATTAGATTCCGTGTTCTCCTCTGGCTAATTTCACTGTAACTCATTCATTGTTTCTACTAATCTCTTATTCTGCAGAATGCTTTCTGGCCAATTTACATATGGGACACCAGTCCTATCGTATTCCAGCTGCTTCCCACCAATACTTAACCCTAATTTTGTTACTGTCCAACCTTTTACAGACTTTTGCACGAATCCTAATTCAGACAAGATTGGATTCATTTTAAATTTGGATACTTCAAAATGTTTGCTTAATGCTGTAGCATTTAATAGTGTTTCTTTACTAGTGTTGAACATGTTGCTACTTTTAATAGTTTCATCCCAAGCTATATACTCACCAATCCTTCGGTGTTTCTTTATCGTTCCGCCTCGTTCTTCACCATTTTCAGTAAGCACCCAGTTATCATCAACTCTATTAATCAAGCCATTGGCAAGAAAGATTTGAAATACTTCCTTGATGTTCATTTTTAGTTCTTTTGAAAGTGCTGTTGTTAAAATGTACTTAACTTTGTTCGTAGTACTTCTTATTAGGATTTGTAACAAGATAGACTTAATTCAAAGAGCATAGGAAAAAATAAAATAATAACGTGGAAAGATTTATTATAAAAAAATTATAAAGTATAGTTTTTATAATTTGGATGAATGGAATGAACAAGAGATGTGTGGCTTTAACGAGGACGAAACTGAAAGATGAAAAACACACAATAAATACCGCCGATTCTTCCAAGAAGAAAACAGCATTTACGATCAGCCAATCAGCTTATATCTAAGTACTAGAAAAAAGAGAAGCAACCTTATCATTATTTGTGGTTATCAAAAAAGAAGACTGCTTGGTAATATTTTTAACCCAATAACCGAAATCCAAAACAAATAATTTTCAGATCATAATAACAGATTTGAGATTAAATTAAACTAATTCACATATCTAATAATAAAATCATTAATTTATTCCACCTCAAGCCAACTTCAGCAGTTCGATAAATTCACATAGTGAATTTGAAGGCCTCAATCGTAGCCTTCTTATATATTGACTTAAGGTTCCTTCTGGATAATTTGAACTCAGAATTTTCTATAATTGATAACTTTACTACTAATTCCTCGGGATGATAGATCATGTACTAAATATTACAAATTTCATAGAGTTTAACAACTTTTAAGCTTATATTACTAGTATCAATACTATCGTTCTACACATGTATTTTTTAAGGAACCCAGACCTTCTATTGATACTTCTATCATATCCCCAGCTTGAAGGAATATTTGGGGATGACGAAAAACACCCACGCCATTAGGGGTACCTGTTGCAATAAGGTCACCACTTTCAAAAGTAAAACCTTCTGAAAGATAGGAAACAATATATGATATATCAAAAATCATTTCCGCAGTATTTGAATTTTGCAGTATTTTTCCATTTAAACTGGTTTTGATGGATAACTTTTGTGGTTCCTCAACTTCATCAGCTGTCAAGATAAATGGACCTGTCGGCATAAAAGTATCAAATGATTTACCACGAATCCATTGTCCATCCGAAAATTGTACATCTCTCGCACTAATATCATTTACAGCTACGTAACCAAATATATAATCACTCACTTCTTCCCTATTAATATGTTTTCCGCCAGTTTGAATAATAACCCCAAGTTCAGCCTCGTAATCAACCTGTTTAGATTCTTTAGGTAATTCAATGTGATCATTATAACTCACCACACAACTTGGCCACTTAGAAAATATCAAAGGTCTTTCTGGCGGTTTTATTTTTTGTTCGCGACAGTGGTCCATATAGTTATTTCCAACGCAAACTATTTTTTTGGGTCGTTCTAGAGGTGGCAAAATTTTAACTTCCTTTAAACTGTAATCTCCCTCAGAAGAATCAACCTCATTTCTTATTTCGTTGATGTAAGAAATTCCTTTTTCAACGAGTACCATCATGGAAAGGTCAGGTTGTTTTAATAATTTATTTAATGAAAGCACTGAGTCTTTCTTCAAAACACCAACCGCCTTTACACCATCATTAGTTTCAAATGTAACTAATTTCATAATACCACTCCAATTCTGCTTTTATTTTTAAGTCACAAAACTACTTTATTCTAATTAAAAAAATATTATCAATAGTTTTCAAGTACTTAAGAGATAGTTTTAATTGAAAGCTCTACATGTGAGACAACAACTATTCTTTCACACTCACAATCAACTCAATTTCACTTGAAGCATTTAAAGGCAAAGTATGCATTCCAAGTGCTGCTCTAGCGTGTCTACCTGGCTCACCAAATATATCAAGTAATACTTCACTAGCTGCATTTAAAATTGTTGGATGTTCTGTTATAGCTTCGGTACAGCTTAAATAGCCTGTCATTTTAAGTATAGAGTCAATATTTTCAATTCCTTTATCCTGATCAAAAAGTTCAAGGCAGTTGATTACTGCGAGTACAACAGATTTTTTTCCCTCTTCGATGGATAAGTTATCTCCAATTCTTCCACTATAAAGAACCTCACCATTGGAAAAGGCAACATTCCCAGAAATAAAAGCACAATTGTTAAAATATTTAACTCCTGTATACGGACGGTCTGACCTTGGAGTAGTCGGTTTAAAATTCAACTCTGTCTTATAACGTTCAAAAATCTCTTTAGCATTGCTATTCATTTAATATTCTCCTTATCTATGCTTAATGTAGTATTCTTCCGTTCATTCCAGGGATTATTTTCCCCTTTTCTATAACAGATTTTCCATTAACAATCACATGGTCAATCCCCTCCGGTTCTTTCCTTGGATTTTCAAAAGTCGCCTCTGAGTTAACCCTTTTAGGATCAAAAATTGTAATATCAGCATAATAACCTTCCTTGATTAATCCTCTTTGCTTGATATGAAAGCGTTCAGCAGGATAACCTGTCATTTTATATATGGCATTTTCTAAAGTTAATATGTTCTTTTCATAAACAAATTCCCTTATTACTTTTGGAAAAGTCCCAAAACCTCTTGGGTGTGGTTTCTCACCAGCATAAATACCATCAGTACTTACCATGTGTAAATCATGTGTAAAAGTTTTATTTAAATAATTGAAATTTTCTTTGGGCCAATGATAAATCATTACTGTTTGTAATGAGCTTTCCAATAGGATATCGCATATAATATCAGAAAGGTCTTTGTCTGAGGATTCATAAACCTCATTTAGAGTTTTACCTTCAAGTCCAGATTGATAAGGAGTTCCAACATATGCGAATTTGGCTCTATTTGGATCTAATACATTTTCTAAATGGCTTTTTATATCTTTTCGTTTTTCTTTATCGCTCAGTTGTTTTAAAATCCTTTCTGGAGGACCTTTTTGCCATGACTCTGGAAGCATGTACATTAAATGAGTACATCCAGCTGGATAGGGATACATGTCAAAAGATACATCAATACCTTCTTTTGTTGCCTGAGAGATCAACTGCTCTGCTTCTTCGTTTACTGTGAAATGAGAAATATGTACAGGGATATTTGCCCCCCTAGCAATAGCAAATGTTTCATTACACCCTGTAAGTACGTTGTCCATATATCCTCTTTGATGCGCTACATAAATTCCATCGTACGAAGCTGATACTTTAGCTAATCTAACGAGTTCATTCAAATCGGCATGTCTTGTGGGTTCATATTCTAACCCTGTGCAGAAGGCTTTTGCTCCTGCCTTCATCCAGTCTTCTACAATCGACTCCATAACTTGTATTTCTTTCTCAGTGGCAACACGGTCTTCCCAACCTAAAACTGCCCCCCGAACACTACCGTGTGGTACTTGTAACAACAAATTAGAAGGAATTTTATCTTTGAACATTGTTAATAAACCATCAATAGATTGAATCTCAAAGAATTCCTTAGGGACGTTTGTGTAGTCGTAGAACACTTCTAAAAATTCTCTCATTTCATCACTTACATCACCTGTTAATGGGGCCCATGAAAAGCCGTCAGGTCCAGTTAGTTGTGTAGTTACTCCCATTTTTAAAGGAGCATACTGATCATTTCCGCCCATCAAAGCAAGTTCAGAATGTGTATGCACATCTATAAAACCAGGACATATAACAAGTCCTTCTGCATCAATGACATCCTTACTTTGAGAATTAGAGAGATCTCCAATAGTAACTATTTTATCTTCGTTAATAGCAATATCCATCTTTTTCCTTGCATCCCGTGAACCATCAATTATATATCCATTCAGAATTAATAAATCATACATTAGATACAGCACTCTCCGTTTCCATTATCATCATTTACCTGTTCTTACCTCTACCCAGAACAGGAATCATCCGTTCTAACTCCCCATTCCTGAATCCATAAAGATTATCTGTTAAATTTATTACTGGACAAATATGATTTGGAATAATTTGAATTACGTCTCCTACATTCAAATTAGTATTACCTCTTACTACAATCGTTCCATGTTCTTCTGACAGAGAACTTATAACTAAGTTATCATGTCCTTTTACAACTCCGTGACCTCCGTGTTTAAATGGATCCTGAGCCAGAGTTTTACTACCCGCATCAATAATAATTCTGTCATTGGTGGGATGAGATATAACGGTGGCAAATACGGATACAGCACAATTTTCTTCCTTTGCACCACCAGACGCCATCACAAAACGATCATTAAAAACATACATTCCAGGGCGCATTTCAGTTACAAAAGGGATTTCCTTTATAAAGCGCGCTGTTGCCGTAGCACCAATACTGATCTCGGGAATAAAAACCCCTTTTTCTGCTAGCATCTCTTTTGTTTGATTTAAGAGTGTCGCATCCTCTATGGCTATCCTTCTTATTTCTTCATCTGTTTCGGCCTGATATGCATGCCCAGTATGACTCATCAAACCCTTGATAGTAATATGACTCAACTTTGAAATTTCATATAAGTGATCTACGCTTTCAATAGGACTTCTTCCCATCCGGTGCAAACCAGTGTCAACATCCGCATAAATTTCAATTTCTTTATCAAGCTTTTCTCCCACTTCATTTAAGGATCGAGCAATCTCTAGATCATCAAGAGCTACCATTAAATTTGCTCTTTTTAGCAGCTGACCAAATCTTTCTAGTTTTCGCTTCCCTATAATTGGAAAAGCGATAAGAATATCATTAATACCGTTATCTACCATTACTTCTGCTTCACCTAATTTAGCTGTTGTAATACCAATTGCTCCGGCATCTAATTGTTTCTTAGCAACGTATGGGCTTTTATGTGTCTTGGCGTGTGGACGAAGTTTTACTCCTACTTCTTTTGCCAAGTTAGAAAGCCAAGAAATATTTTGTTCTAATACATCTAAATCAACTGCAACTATAGGAGTATCAGTTAATAATTCTTTATCAGTAACCTCCATGTTTCAGTCTCCTCATCTTATTTTTGATATGTTTTCCAAATTGTTCCAATAATTGATTCATGTCCTTCAAGTGTCAGTTCATGTGGAATGGTATTTTCCACTCCATCCAAGAAACATTTTATTTCATTTACTAAGCCACTTAAGGTGCGATCATTAAATGAATCACCACTTTTATAGGGCTTAACCTCTTCCAGACCACCTTTAGTATAAAGTCGTGCGTAATCCCATGTTGATATTTCTATCCTGCCTTTTGTTCCAAAAATAGTTAATTCCTGCCGTTTTTCAACCTCACTCCATTCGAGATGAAGATGAACGTTTACCCCCCCAGACAATTTTCCATTAATAGAGGCAATTTTTTCATTTCGAACAGGACCCTTAAATTTGTAGTCATAAAGTTTTTCTATCTCACTTCCGGTTAGATATTTTAATCTATCTAGGAGATGTACTCCATTACAAATAAAAATACCACCACCCGATATGTCAGGATTGTTATACCAAGAAGGAAGTCCAAAATCACTTAAAATCATAATATCCTGAATGGAAATAATATCGCCAATCAATCCATTTTCTATCCATTTTTTTCCTCTAATGACTTCAGGGTAAAAACGTTGGGTTACACCTACCATAGCTTTTGACTTACTTTCAGAAAGGGCTAATTTCATAGTTTTATAGTCTGACTCAACAGCAGATACGGGCTTCTCCAATAAAATATGGATATTCTCTTTTGCTGCTCGGAGAACAACCTCTTTATGACGATTTGGAGGTGAGCAGACACTTATATATTGGATATCAGGGTACTTTGCTAATGCTTTTTCAAAAGTATCCATATAAGGTATGTTTCTCTGTTCAAGCTCTAACTTAATTTCATCAGTTAATACTGGGTCAATCACACAAAAAGTCGTCTTCGGCTCTACCCCTTTCCATGCTAAAAGATGGAGTTTCCCAATAAAACCATAACCTATAATACCAACTCTCAATATCCACAACTCCCCTGCAAACTCTTGATTTAGTTCATTTCATCAACCATCTTATAAACAGACTGTACCCATTTCATTCTAGTATTGGTTAATAAAGAAGCATTATAAATACCTAGACCAAATGGCTGGTAGTCCATCGCCACTTTTATGCAAGCCTTTAATCCTTCCTCACTTAGAGTGTCAGGATAACCACCATTAAAAGCAGAGAAGATAGGGGTATCACCTATAAACAATTTCACCCATTCTATATCTGCCCTTACCAAAGCCGGATCAGAAAAATAAGATAATAAAAATATTCCATCAGCAGCTTTAGCAACTTCAGATAAAGATGTTCCTTCCATCCATGCTCTTGAAGCAGGCCTTGCAAAAATAGACGGAACTGCATATAGCATCTTCCCATATGAATTTGTTAAACTTCTAATTTCTTTAATAAAACTTGTTACACTTTTTAATCTCATTCTAGAGTATTCGTAAAGATTTGGGTCCTCGAGCAGAATTGATGCTAGTTCTGCATTCGAGAATTCGGCTGAAACCCCACCTCTTTCATTTTCAATTAAGAAATTTATTCTTTCTTTAATACGATGGCGAAGCAGGTCTGAATCAATTCCATCCTTTGCCGCCTTGTCTTGACAATGTTCACAAAAACATAAAGAAAGAAGATATTCACATACTGGACCAAGGTTGGCAAGTATTAATTCGTGATGATGATCATGAATAAAGCCAAGAAAATTTGGTGTTTCTAGTAAAACTGATTCTGGCTTCAAATTTTTCAGAACATCTTCTACCAATGCAGCCAAATACTTTCTAACTGTTGGTTGACTAGGACAGAGTGCGTAATCATATTTTTCACCATATGCGTTTTCTACACATAATTCTAGATTGCTACGACCCAAAGTAGAGTTATGCATACCCACTATCCACGAATTATAGGATATTCCGTTTTTATCACATGTTTCCCTTATTTGCTGATGAATAGGGTCACTACATAAATCAGCATCAACTTGTGGTTGTAAATCTGATGGATACAAGGGTAGATCAGGCTGAAAAGAAGTCCCAGAATCATGTCGAGTATGCATTTTATTAGTAGCCTTAGGATGGAAAAATCGTCCACTATGATAACTTGCGGAAACAAACAATGTATCAGTATTTACTGATTTGTACAATTCGACAGATTCCTCAATACCTTCCTCCGCCATATTCCACGGATAAACGAACAATCCTTTCTGCAAAGCAGCCATCAAAACATCCTCTCCTTTTCGTTTGACTTTAAAGGATGAAAACATGAAACTTTCCTTTCGTTAGCTTGATAGATTTCTTCATTAGAGTCTCCAGAATTAGATAGTTTTGGTTTTGAAGAAGTACAAATTTTAGTTCGATTTGAACATCTTGGTTGAAAAGGGCAACCCTTAGGTATATTAAATAGACTAGGCACTTCCCCGTCTAAAACCTCTAGATGTGATCTTACATCGCTACTTATCTTTGGAATAGACTGAATTAATGCTCTTGTGTACGGATGTTGGGGATTGCGAAATATTTGTTCACTACTTCCTAGTTCTACTATATTGCCAAGGTACATAATAGCTACCCGATCTGAAAATTGACTGACCACCCTCAAATCATGAGCTATAAATACAATGGTTAGACCGAACTTTTTTTGTAATTTAAAAAGCAAATTTAAAATTTGAGATTGAATAGACACATCCAGCGCAGCTATAGGTTCATCGGCTACTAGCAGTTTTGGATTCACAATTAAAGCTCTAGCAATAGCAACTCTTTGCAATTGGCCCCCTGATAACTCATGAGGTAATTTATCAAATAATCTTTCCGGAATTCCTACTTCACTCATGATTGCCAGGAATTTTTCCTCAGCCTCGTCCTCAGTAACCTTAAATAACGAAAACAATGGTGCGGTAACTGCTTTTCTTATTTTTGTTCTAGGGTTAATGGAAGAAAAAGGGTCCTGAAAAACCATCTGGACATCTCTCCTATATTGTAATATTTGTTCACGTTTGGTGAGTTCTATCGGTTTGTCATTTAGATATAATTCTCCATAAGTAAGATTCGTTAAATGAGTAATAACCTTGGCTAAAGTAGACTTTCCACACCCCGATTCACCTACTATAGAAAATATTTCCCCTCTTTTAACTTCAAGAGAAACATCGTCTACTGCTTTTAGAACAATTTTTTTATGAAAATTTCTCTGTTCAAAATACTTGCATATATTGGAAACTCTTAAGATGTATGCAGTGGTTTCAGACATCTTACTCTCCCTCCATCCTGTCTTTCTTCTAATGAAATAGGTCCTTTTCTACAAGAAATATCTGCATATTTACATCTATCGACGAAGTGGCATTCATCAGGAATATTGCTGAGTTTTGGCGGTTGGCCTGATATTGTCATAAATTCGTGTTTAATAGTTTTATTAGGAATGGTTGATATAAGTGCTTCAGTATAGGGATGGGAAGGATTACTCAAGATCTTATTTTTTTCTCCCCACTCGACAATCTGTCCCGCATACATAACCCCTATCTTATCGCACATCTCGGATATAACAGTTAAATCGTGTGAAATAATTAAAACAGAGGTGGATGTACCTGTTACTATATCCTGTAACAAATTAAGTATTTGGGCTTGGATTGTAACATCTAATGCTGTTGTTGGCTCATCCGCAATGATAATGTCAGGCTCATTTATTAGTGCCATGGCTATTACGATCCGTTGCCTCATACCTCCACTAAATTCGTTTGGATAGCGTTTTAAATAGTTATATCCCTTTGGAAATCCAACTCTATCTAAAGCCTCCCTGGCTAACCTTAAAGCGTGCTTTCTCTTAATCTTTTTATGTTGCATTAATGGTTCCGCCACCTGCTCACCTATAGTTATAACAGGATTCAAACTAGATAGTGGATTCTGTGAGATAAGTGAGATCTTCTTTCCGCGAACCTTTCGCATCTCTTTTTCTTTTAAATGAATTAAATTTTTTTCATCTAACAAAACTGATCCTGACAAATCTGCTTGCGGTGAACCTATTAATCTGAGAATTGCTTTCGTAGTGACTGATTTCCCACAACCAGACTCTCCAACTAGACCTACTATTTCACCGGAATTAATATTTAAGGAAACATCCGTAACAGCATAAACTTTTTCATACCTTTTATTAAATGTCACAGACAGATTTTTAATTTCCAGACTCATAATATTTTACCTCCTTACATCTAAGCGATCGCGAAAATGGTCCCCGATGATGTTAATTGATAATACTGTTAACAATATAGCTAGGCCAGGAGCGATTGAATACCATGGATATTTCATATAATTTTGAGCATGATTTAGCATCCCGCCCCAGGATGGATCGGGTGGTTGAATACCTAATCCAAAATAACTTAATCCCGTCTCTATTAAAATAGCAGTTGCGGTCAACAGTGACCCTTGTACAATAATTGGAGTCATACAATTTGGCAAAATCTCAAAAAACATAATTCGACCAGAGGAGACTCCAGATAATTTTGCAGCCATCACGAATTCTCTTTCCTTTAGAGAAAGAACATTACTTCTTACAACCATTGTAAAGCGTGGAAAATTCACCATAGATATGACCACTATTAAACTGAAAGGATTAGGATTCCAAGCTGATACTATCAAAATAGCTAGTAGCATGGCAGGAAAAGAAAGCATGGTATCCACTATGACCTGGATGATTTGTTCTAATTTCCCACCATAATATCCAGCAAGAAGTCCCAAAGGGATTCCTACTAAAGCTGCCAGGATTGCGGATCCCAAGCCAATATAAATGGTAACCCGAGCACTGTACACTAACCTTGACCAAATATCTCTACCATATTCATCAGTTCCCATTATATGTTCGGTTGAGGGCGGGACTAATACATCATCTAACATGACCTCTAATGGGGCATATGAAGTTAACAAGGCCGGAAATAGAGCCATAACAATTAAAAAAAGCAAAATAATAATCGCAAAGCTCGCGAGCCAATTCTTTGTTATACCGTACGACCACCTCTGTAATAATGATGGATTAGTGTTAGATTCCAATTCCAATGTCAACTCCCCCCTTTTGTCATATCAGTTTTAATCCTTGGATCTAGAACGGTGTATAAAAGCACTAACAAAAAGTTAATAGCAACTACTGCAACAGATACAAGAAGAATTGTACCTTGTAGAAGTGTATAATCCCTTGTAATTACAGAATTCAATACCAACCAACCAATACCGGTCCAACTGAAAACTTGCTCAACGATAACTGTTCCAGAAATTAGTGTACCTATTTCTAAACCTAGTACAGTTATTAACGTAAGAAAGGTATTACGAAATCCGTGTTTAAAATATATTTTAAAAGGGGAGAGTCCCTTTGCATAAGCAGTTTCGATATACGGCTCTCCCAAAATGTCTAACATACCATTTCTAACAAATCTAAAATACACAGCGGCTTCAAATATCCCTAATGAGATTGCAGGCATAACTAGTAATTTCATATGCTGTATGGGGTCTTCAGACCACCCAATGTAACCTGATGCGGGGAGCCATTGAAGATTAATCGAAAATAGTAGTATCATCAAAAGACCTAGCCAAAATACAGGAATACTCATACCAAACACACTGAAAACGGATAAGCTTTTGTCCAAAAGTTTTCCTGGACGAGCGCTCGCCATTATGCCCATGGGGATCGCGAAAAGTAACCCAATCACTACCGAAACTAAAATCAATTCAACACTTGCTGGTAAACGAGCCAAAATTATATCAATAACTGGCTTGTTGCTTATAAGCGACTGGCCAAGATCACCTTGTAAAACCCCTCCTATCCAATCCAGATATTGAATGATAAGGGACTGGTCCAATCCCATTTCTTGTTTCAGGCTTTCCACTTTTTCAGGAGAATTGCCGATTGTTCCCAATACAGTAAGAATTGGGTTTCCTGGCGCAAGTCTTATCGCAAAAAATGAAACAATACTTATAAAGAATATAACCACAATGGATTTGAATAGACGTTTAAGTATATAGGAAAGCAAAGATTTTCCCTCCTTACAAGATGATTTTAAGCTATAGACACAGTAACTAGGGTGGTTAATACATAATTATTACTCTACTTGAACCTTATCAAGATATAACACTGATGTTGGATCAAATTCCAAACCACTTACATGATTAGCAACTCCGGCAGCAATAGGCATTTCTACAATTGGTATAATAACCCCCGTTTCGTTTACCAAATCTTGTATCTCTGAATATATTTCTTCTCGAGTTGATTCATCTGCTGTTGAAGCTCCTTTTTCAATTAATTCCACCATTTGGCTGGGATCGACCATGCTATTTTGTGCTAAAGGTAATAGGATTTGGTTAGCATAGGTGGAAGGATCATTACCAGCTTGCGGATAAAAATTGAGTGTCATTTCATAAGAACGTTCAATATATTGATCTACCCAGCTGTTTACTTCCATTGTATTAATTTCCATATCGACATCAATAGAATTTAAATTAGACTGCCACATAACAGCAATTTGTTCTAAATGAGAAACCCCACTTGGTAAAATGAGTGAAAAAGATAATCCTGATCCATAACCTGCTTCTTCAAGTAAATTTTTTGCCTTATCCAGATCAAAAGAATACTCCACACCTTCCTTATAGCCGAAGTTATTAGAAGGGAATGGACTCCAAAGAACTTTTCCATATCCTTGATAAACATTATTTTTAACTGCTTCTTTATCCAGGGCATGTGTCAATGCTTGCATTACACGAGGATCCTGGAACGCTTCATTGTTTTTCAATACAACTTCTACTAGTGCAGTTTGATTGGAAGATACTGGTTGTAATAAAGAAATATCTTCTTCTGATTCTAATTCCGCCATTTGATTTGGGGATAAGCTATTTACCACATCAATCGTTCCCGAAATCAAGTTACTTAAACGCACAGCAGAATCAACAATTGGTCGAAGTACTACTTTATCTACATTCGTTGTATCGCCTTTCCAATAATTTTCAAATTTTTTCAATTCAATTTTATCTCCCGAAGACCAAGAGAAGAATTCAAATGGTCCTGTACCAATAGGATTAGAGCCTAATTCATCTAACGTACCATCAGCAATAATTGGGAAACTAGTTAGATTGCTCAATAATGCAGGGTTGGGCTGTGATAAATGGATAGTTACATTATTTCCATCCCCTACTACACTTTCCACATCTGCAAAGTAAGGTGCAAAAAATGATGCATTGTCTTCATCTTGCGCCATCTCGATAGAATATTTTACATCTGCTGCTGAAAAAGACTGTCCATTTTGGAACTCAACATTTTCCTCTAAAGTGAATGTGTATTCTGTATCACTGACCTTATTCCAGTCGGTCGCTAAATTTGAAACTATGTTCATTGTTGGATCAAACTTAACAAGAGAATCAAAAAGGTTGTAACGAATAATAAAATAATCAACCGTTTGGTTTGTGTATGGATTAAAATTTTGAATATCACTGTTTATAGCTACAGTTATTGATTTTTCTTCGTCATTGTTGGTTTGCTCGTTATTATTTTCTTCCTCGTTTTCACTATCTGCATTTTCACTATCTAAAGTTGAATCGGATGAACATGCTACTACAAGTAGTAAGGGCATAATTATCAAACTAGCTAACATCAATTTACCAAAAAGTTTTTTCATTTAATTTCTCCCCTTAGAGATTAATATAGTTTTAATTAAACTTTTCCTTAATTTGAAATTTTTAAAGAGCTTCGACACTTAAGTTCGCTCCAGTTCGATGCTATATGCAAGTTGTTTGGCTGCCTCTTGAATAATTGATCCTATATGAAAATATTCAGATTCTGGCAATTTTTCTTTTAAAGTAGTGATACTTAACGCTGCGATGGTTTGACCTGTTGAATCGACAACAGGAGCACCAATGCACCTAATTCCAATCTCCCCCTCCTCGTCCTCTAACGTGTAACCTTTATTTCTAAAACCTTCTAATTGATCAAGTAAGTCTTCTAAGCTAGTAACTGTATTTTCATGTTTAGATAAGAAAGTAGTCTCTGCATAACTTTTAATAATTTCTTTATTATCCATATTCATTAGAATCGCTTTACCCACACTTGTAATATATAACGGGTGTGTTTGCCCCTTATAAGTATTGAATTTTACATATCCAGAATCATCTACTTTATCAAGATAGACTGTTTCCATTCCTTCTCTGACTGCCAAATGTGATGTCATTTGAGTTTTATTCGTAAGATCTTGTAATATTGGTCGTGCAATTTTCTTAAGCAAATCATAGTTATCGGCATTTAAGATAAGAGCATATAAACCTTTGTCAATGTTATACTTAGCTTGGTTATCCCTACGAATTATCCCTTCAAATTCAAGTGTTTGTAGGATCACAAAACATGTTGTCTTAGGTATCTCAAGTCTACGTGAGATTTCTGTTACAGTAAGATGATGAAATTGGGACAATAGCCTAATTATTTTTATCGCACGATTTACTGAAGAATCTGATCCACTTTTCAAGACATTCTCCCTCCTCTAAAGAAATAAAGAAAATTTATATTTTCATTTAAGTCCGAGAAGAGATAGAGAATCGCGATAAATTATTTTTTCAATTTCATCCTCTGGAATTTTAGGTAAATTTGTCCCTTCAATAACCTTATTGATATTACGTAGACCGGTTATTGTTTCTTCCGTAGTAGCTATTGGATAGTCACTCCCAAAAAGCAACTTATCCATACAACCATACTCGTGACATAAAGAAAGTGCTTGGTAAAACTGCCAAGGACGATAAAATAATCCCGATATATCAGCATAGACATTTGGTTGTTTTCTAATAAGCACATTGGTTTCATCACACCAAGGGTTCCCAACATGGGCAATGATGATTTTGAGATTGGGAAAATCATGGGCAATTTCTTCAAGTAAAATAGGATTAGCATACCTAAGGGGAGCTTTCCTTGGAAACGTTGCTCCCTGATGAAAAAGTATAGGTAATCCTAATTGTTCAGCTCGAGCGTAAATGGGGTATGCTCTTTTGTCCAAAGGATGAAAGTCTTGATAGATTGGCCCAAGCTTTATCCCTTTTAATCCTAAATCATAAAATGAACGATCTAATTCATCTAACATGTGTGGTAATTTAGGGTTTAAGCCCATAAATCCAATAATGCGTTCTGGATCAGTTTTTACATAATCAGCTGTGGCATCATTTGGATTTTTCCCAATATACATATTAAACACAACGACTTTATCTGCCTCTTTTGTCCCCTTACGGTGTTCAATCTCGCTAAATTTAAACTTTATTCCACCTCCATCTGGACGCATACTTTGGTTTACTGAACCTGTATCCGTTATATCTTCATCAACATCCATAAAAAAGTTTGGTGTATGTGAATGAATATCAATAATCACTTTGCTAACCTCCATTTATTTATTTTTTAATATCTTTCATAACGTCCTCTGTAGCTTGCAACGTTATATCTACATCTTTTTTTGTTAAAGTGAAGTTCGTGTGATTTCTTTTCATTGGAATAGGAAACATAAATATATTTTTCTCAATCATTCCTCTTCGAAATTTTAAATCCATTTCTGTATCTTCTCTCATAAGATCTTCATAATTATTAATTTCCCCACTCATAAAATATGGTACAAAAATAGACCCAAATCCTTTGACAGTCACTTCCAATCCCACTCGATCTGCTATCTCTTGAATACCCATTCTTAATTTTTCTCCGAGTGTATTAATATGCTCATGTACATTTTCTTTTTCCATAATATCGATTGTAGCCAATATAGAAGCTGTCCCCACTACATGTCCGTTGTAGGTTCCCGCAAAAAGAGCGGTTCCTCCAGGACGTGTTGAAAAACTATCCATAATTTCGGACTTCCCACATACCGCTGCAATCGGAAACCCATTAGCTATAGCTTTCCCTAGTGTAGTTAAGTCAGGGGTTATACCACAAATCGCTTGATATCCACCCAAGTGGTGTCGAAAGCCTGTAATTACTTCGTCAAAAATTAGAACTATACCATTTTGTTCTGTTATAGTTCTTAAACCTTTTAAAAATTCCATAGTCGGCATTACATTTCCAATATTGTGAGGAATTGGTTCCAAAATAATAGCAGCTACTTCATTACGGTTAGCCTTTATCATATTTTCAACATCATCTAAATCATTAAATCGACATACTAATGTACTGTCTATCACTTCATCTAGCATGCCTGCGGAACCTGGATCTCTTTTTCCAATCATTTTTTCTTCACTCAGCATATTACGAGCGACATAATCATGCCACCCATGGTAACACCCTTGGAACTTAATTATTTTTTTCCTTCCAGTAAAAGCACGTGAGACACGAATTGCATGAAATGTTGATTCAGAACCGCTGTTCGTAATCAATACTTTTTCAGCAGAAGGTACATGTTCAACAATTTTTTCGCATGTTTTAACTTCAAGTTCGGTTACCCCAACTCCGTATAGTCCGTGTTCACCTAACTGATCCTTAACAGCATCAACAACTTTTGAATAGGAATGACCTAACACAATAGGACCAAAGGCTGCATGGTAATCTAAATATTCTTTTCCGGATATGTCAGTTAACATCGACCCATAAGCTTTCTTAGGCATAATTTGTGGTTCAATTCTTCTCGTATTAGAATGAACTCCCCCTGGCGTTACCTTTTCCGACCGCACTAACAAGTTTTCTACATCCATTTCAACAATTACCTCCAATTAATTTTTTTCAAAGAATAAAGTATATAGATTTTTTAACATTCCGCTAACACCTATGATTTTTTCTTATAATCTAGCAAAGTGAACTTTTTTTGTATGAACTTCACAAGGCGTCCCTTGTTGTCAACATATACACAGATTTATTAATTCCTCGACTAAATGTTTATAATTTTCTGATTATTTAGATTATATATTTAATTCAGATATTTGTCAATATTCAGTTTATTGTTCATATATATGAACAATTGTTTTTTATTTGGTCAATTTTTTTACATCCAACCTTGTATTCTTCATGAGTTATATCATTGCCCCTTACTGATGTATTTTTACTTTCATCCATTGAACAAGCTCCTCGTACTGCTTGGTCTCTCTCATTTCTTCCGCTTCTTTCTTCATAATTCGGTTTCGTTTAAATGTGTTTAACTTTAGCTCACGAATCTCAGTCTTTTTTGTTTGGATAATTTCTGCCATCGCTACAGTGTCTTGATAGATGAGACTCATATTCCACTTCTCACCGCTCTTATTCTCTGCAACCAAGCATGCTCCAGAATGGTTACCATACCGGATTTGCCACTTATAATTAAGCTTGCAGTTCTTCAAATACTTTTCCTGCAGCACCTGAAACCAAGCACCTTGAAACACTCCAGACAGCTGAACATTAGGCTGGTAGCGATAGTGACCATTACAACCAGCAAGACTTGTTATTCCGGCAACATTCAAGGTTTTTACTAGCATTGCCATGTTCGGGTCTAAATCCAATGCATTCACTTTTATGCCGAACCTTCGTTGGGCAAAAGCTCTCCAGCGGAAGTGGTAGCCTGCCATCAAAACAGGAAATTCTCTACCTTTTTATTGATAATCCGCTTCATAATGGAAACCGGCAGACGATTCAACAGTACTTGAAACTTAAAAGCTTCTGCCTAAAAGACAGGTAGCCCGATTTCCTCGAGTAACCGTTGCACTCCTTCAACATCCGAAGCAGTGTTTTCATCAGTAAGTACGATAAAATCAATCTCAATTTCAACAAACAAGCCTCTCATACGCAACGCTTCCGCTAATCGTTCCGTACCATTCATTCGTTCTAAGTTTAATAAATTCATTCTCATCATCCTAACCACAGTATAATAAAAACAAGGTTACGAATTCGTAACCTTGTTTTTACCTGAGGACATAATATTTATCTGGATAGTTATACTTGTATCGACCATTAGTTGTAATGAGCACATGCTTACGCACTTGCACTTGATCAATCTGCAGCGCAGTGGCTAAATTAGTTCTGAGACGTGATATATATACTTTTACTGCCGTATTTCCAACCTGTTCATTCACCCAGACAGCATCCTCAATCATTGTTTATGACCAAGGGGGAAAATGTACCCTTTTTCAGGCATCATTTTGATGAATATTCAGTTTACTTAGGACTTTCCAAATAATTTACTTTCATTTCCAATTATGGAAGTATGAAAGGGGAGTTTTAAACTTGAATTTTATTTAATAGGGTACTGTTTGAACACGCTCTTATAGACAAATCTATCACTTTGTCATTCGGCAGGGTCTGTAAGCGTACCCCTTCATTTAAAACAAATGCGATAAATTTATAATTCTTTTGCCCTCTGCTTTGCCAGATCATCACCTTTTAAAGCAGCTTTTTGATACCAATATTTAGCTTTTTTTATATTAACTTGGGTTCCAATCCCGTTCTCATGGCAAACACCAAGATTAAACTCCCCATAAGAGTCACCCCGATCAGCAGCCATTTGATACCAAGATATCGCTTCATCCCCCAGGCCATTTTCCACTGCTTCATGTCCTAGGCGATTCGCTGCAAACACATCACCAAAAAGGGCGGATTCAGTAAACCATCGTTTGGATTCTCCCATGTCTACTTCTGTCCCGACACCATTTTCATACATATAGCCAAGTGTGTACATTGCTTCAGGTACGCCTCTATCAGCGGCTTCCTTGAAAAGTTCTAGAGCTCTTTTTTCATTCTTCTCCACATACTCCCCACGTAAATACATATCCGCATAATTGTTTAGGGCATCCGCATGTCCTTTTTCCGCGGCTTCTTTATAACAAAAATAAGCTTTTTCCCAATCATGTTCGACAACTTTTCCAACAAAATAATCATTACCTAGCCAGTAAAGGGCATCCACACTACCGGCATCGGCTGCTACTTTGAACCAGTCAAAGGCCCATTCATCACGCTGCATTGATTTATAAAAATGACCAAGTTCGAGCTGGGCATCTGCATTACCTACTAAGGCTTTTTTATACAAGGAAATAATTTCCTCTTCTTCCTTTTTATCGATATAGATTCCCGCTGGATCATTTGTGGGGTTCATCATTTCGGATAATATAATTTTTAGATCACGTAATAAAATAGATTTGTATTCCTCCTGAAAGGTAGTTACGTGCTCTAACTGCGTACACAAGATAAGAATATCGTCAGGAAGATTACTTGTTGAAGAATCACATTCTTTTAAAATCAAAGAAATCCCTTCAAGAAAATGATCACTTTCAGCTAGATTTGCTAGTAGTTCAGCAGCTACCGTAAAACCATTTTCAGTTAATTCTTGTTGCAGTTCCACTTGAAAGACACCCTTCTATTATCCAATTTACCTAGAGTATCTCATATTTCATTATTACTTGGAAGTATATGAAAATAGTGCCGTCACCACCCGTAAATGTCGAATTTGACAAATCACGGGTGGTGACGGCACCATTAGAACCAAGAATGCATGCTACCAAGGTCTCTACGCGGATTGACATGACATAGAAGCTGCGCTTTTTCTCCTGCCTTTACTATGCCAGCAATATAGCCCTCTTTTTTATTATCGGGGGTCAGGCACTTGTAGCGTAATTTATTTTCATAACCGCTACCCCATTTCTTCCTTTTTCTATTGCATAGTATTGTTATACTGTGTAACAATCAATGGTAAGTTTATTATGCCTATTGCTCCAACCCCATAACCACTAATGGTTGTATCACTTCTGGTGGTAATCCCTCAATTGACTACAAAGTAAATTTAGGAGAAAATAAATAAAGAATACTTAAAAGAAAGGAGGATTTCAGTGGAACATCGCTCACTAATTCTGCTTGGGTTACTTATGGGACAAAGTCAGCACGGATATCAAATTAATGAATTTATTGAAAGAAACTTAAGTACAGTTACAGATATGAAAAAACCTACTGCTTATGCTACTCTGGATAAACTAAATCAAAAGGGATATATAGATATTCAGTTAGAACAAGAAGGAAATAGACCCACCCGAAAAGTGTACTCTATAAATGAAAGCGGCCGAAACTATTTTTATCAATTACTCTTAGATAATCTATCCTCTGCGGAAAGTGTTAATTACCAAGGAGATATTGGGTTAATGTTTATTGATTTTCTTCCGATTGATAAAGCAATAGCGGCCTTGAAGGAAAGATTAAAAAAGAACAAAAAACTAATAGATCTATTTAACCAAACCCCTACACATGGAATACGAACTGGTGTTAATCTTGCAGTCAAACATAAAATTACAATGTTAGAAGCAGAAGTTGCCTTTCTTGAAAATAATATTCACCATCTTCTTCATTCGGATTAAATTTTATACTCACATGAATTAAAGGAACCGACCGAGGGTTCCTTTTTTATATCTCAATAAAAAATAATCCTGTTTAACCATATAATCACAATTGACTAATCAATGACAAACTAGTATAATTTCATTAGTCACATGTGACTATTAGTGTTTACATCAAAGGAGTGACTTACATTGTTTCTTGCTATAAGAGAGTTAAAGCATGGTAAATTACGGTTTCTAATGATTGGCGTTATAACTGTCATGATTGCTTGGTTGGTATTCATGCTATCAGGGTTAGGTAACGGCCTTTCCACTCTTAGTGCCGCAACAATTAAAAATATGGATGCCACTTATGTGACATTTGAAGATGGATCTAGAGCCTCTATGAGTCGATCATTATTGAGTGAATCATTGGCAGAAAAACTGGAAAATCAGCCCAATGTTTCAGCTGCAACCGTAATGGGTGCAACCATGGGAACCATACTAAATAATTCTGATTCTGGAACTAACGAAAAAGTAGATATTGCTATATTGGGAACAACACCGGGTAGTTTTCTGGAACCCAATGTGATTGACGGAAAGCCACTTCAAGCAAATGAATCATTGGAAGTGATCGCTAATGATACCTTAAAGAAAAAGGGCTTTAAGATTGGTGATACCCTGAAGATAGAAGGTTCATTAGAAAAAATGAAAATTGTCGGGTTTGTTAACAATGAAACCTACAATCATTTACCTGCCATTTTTACTACTTTAGATAAGTGGCGCTCTATTCAATTTGCAGCACCTGGTTCTGATAAAGGAATTGAGAAACCTGTAAATGCGATTATGTTACAAGGAAAAAATATTGATTCTGAGAAATTAAATCAGTTATTCAAGAATACGGAAACAGTAACCAAGAGCGCAGCCGTCCAGGGTATGCCTGGTTATAAAGAAGAAAATGGCACCATTATGATGATGCTTGCTTTTCTTTTAGCCATCTCGGCATTTGTTCTAGGTGTATTCTTTTACGTACTTACCTTGCAAAAATCTAATCAATTTGGCATATTAAAAGCTCTTGGCGCCAGCAATCGTTTCCTTGGAAGAGCTATTGTTTCCCAAGTATTTCTATTATCATTTGTTAGTATTACAGCAGGAGTCTTGTTAACCTATGGGACAGCCCTTATTCTCCCAGATGAAATGCCGTTTTCACTTGATCTTAAATTAGTTGTCCTTTATGCCCTTTTATTACTTGTCATTTCGATTTTAAGTTCATTGGTTTCCGTTCGAAAAATCACAAAAATAGACCCACTTCAAGCGATTGGGAGGATGGAATAATGTCAGGAATACAATTCAAAAATGTCTCAAAACTTTATCAACAGGGTGAAAATCAAGTTCTTGCCCTTGATGATATCTCCCTAACTGTGGAACAAGGTGAGTTTATCGCTGTCATTGGCCCATCTGGTTCAGGAAAAAGTACATTTCTAGCTATTGCAGGTGCATTACTCCAGACATCTAAAGGTGAGGTCATTCTTAACGGTAAGAACCTTAATGAATTAAAACCTAAGAATTTAGTGCGATTGCGTCTGGAAGAAATAGGATTTATCTTACAAACAAGTAATCTTGTCCCCTATTTAAATGTTTTAGAACAATTACTTGTAGTGAAAAAAATGGCAGGGAAACTTGCAAAAGTGGATAAGGGATACGCAAAGGAATTATTACAAAGTCTCGGGTTAGCAGCAAAACTGGAAAAATTACCTGAACAACTATCTGGAGGTGAACGACAGCGTACTGCAATTGCTCGTGCTTTTATGAACAATCCATCAATTATTCTGGCAGACGAGCCAACAGCAAGTCTTGATTCGAAAAGGGCTCATGAAGTGGTTCAACTCATAGCCAACGAAGCAAAAACAAGAAACAAAGCAGCGATTATGGTTACCCATGACGAACGAATGCTAGAATACTGCGATAAAGTATATCGAATGGAAGATGGCAGACTTAAACATGATGATTCATTCAATCGTGAAAACGGGAATACTCTACTAGAGGATAAACAGTTGCAAGAAAACTAAGGAGGAATAATCAATGATTATTGTAACGAACAGAATTAAAATGAAATTAGGTTTTGCTGAAAAGATGGCTCCAATGTTCACAAGACCAGGAACTCTACAGAAAATGAATGGTTTTGTAAAAGTCGAGGTACTAATTACCAAAAATCTATCAGAATATGATGAGCTAAATGTAAATATGTATTGGAACACCATGGAGGACTTTACCCTTTGGAAAAATAGCGATGCTTTTAAAGAAGCTCATTCAGGTCCAACGAACGGGGAACAAGAATCCCCTATCTTGGGGAGTGAAATCATTATCTCAGAGGTTGCTTCGACTTTAGATTCAAATGCATAATTACTTACTAACCCCCTACTTTTGAATAGTAGGGGGTTTTATGAACTTGAACCATCACGAGCTAAAAAGGGGGCTGCTGTACGTACTCAAAATCTGAGTAGAAGAATATCTTAAGTAATGCCAAAGAACCGTCTTGGTGCTTGAAAATTTGACAGTCACCTCTATTTTTGAGCTAAAGGACTTGTCCCTATGACTTTCTAAGCCCCCTTAACATTTCTTTATAATGCACCCTTTTATGTATAGTTGGAGGCAGTTGGTCATGATCGTACTGTTCAGGAGATAACTTGTGTAACTACTTAGGTAGAAATTCCAATTGACGTATTTTCATAACGTGAATCTCTTAATGCTTTTAAGATAAAGTGTGCTACGTCAGCTCGCGGTATTGACTTTGATTTCTCCGGTACGCTTGTTGAAGATTCTCTGTACTTTCCTGTAAATGGTTGATTTGTTAACCCCATCGGTCGAGCAATTGTGTAGTTCAGTTCATGCGCTTGAATATAATCAACTGCAGCGCGATGATCTATTAGAGGATTCTTAAGCATTCCCATGACCAGTTTTCCACTTAGTCCCGATAATTCTTTATGGACTCCCGCAGATGCAGTGTAGATAATTCGTTCTACATTATGCTCCTTCATGCCATTAACAATATTTTTTGTCATTTCTTGAAGCTCGGTTGACTTTTTCATCCCTTGACTTGAGCCTAAACATGATACAACAGCCTCATGACCTGCAATCGCTTCTGAGACTTCCCCTTGATTGAAAGCATTTCCCTGTATAATCTTTAAATTTTCATGAGAAACGGTTAGCTTTGTTGGAGTCCGTACAAACGCTGTTATTTCAAATCCAGCCTCAAGTCCTTGACTCACAACGGATTGACCTACACCACCTGTTGCACCAAAAACGATAATTTTCATAATATCCACCTTTCTATCTCAATTTTATCTTATCATTTCCTAACTAAATACCCCATTTATTCGTCTCTTATTTTTTTAATATTCACTTACTACCCCTACTTCAGCCACTTTTAGAAATGCTCACAACTTTCAAACTTCACCTCATCTTATACGATAATATACCCTCAAAATTGTTAGAACCAATCCATTAATGAAAATGATTGCCAATAAGATCATCGCTGCTGGGTAAAGACCGAATGCATCAATCGTGGTCGAACTGTTATTTTCTAAAGTTGGAACAATAAAGAACAGCCAACCAATACATAGGATAGGGACCAATTGTGGGATTAACCGTAAATAAAATCTCCAAGCAGAATGATTTTTACGATGATCCGTCCATTTTTTACTTCGTAGGATTCCTCGAATGCCGAAAACCAAGTAAATCGATGTTATGAGAGCGAGGGAAAGGTCAATTATTTTAGGTACAGGAGCTTTCATTTCAGGTTCATTTCCCTCAGTTAGTTGAATTATCCCCGAACTAATCTCATATGCATGTTCTAATGTAGGAGTGAAGCTATTGAGTAAAACCGCAACTGCATACCCACTACTCGGTACAATGTCTTGCTGAGTTTGATAAGTAGATACTGAACCGCTATGTGAAATACGTGCTGGTTTGACATTCGGAGAACTTAACGACCAGCCAAGACCGTATTTTTCACTGCCAGGCTGTGATGAATAGTACTCTTCTAATAATTCTTTTGATAATAATAACTCTCCTACTTCATTCTTGCCTTCGTTTGTGTGCATTGAAAGCCATTTCCCCATATCCGAAGCAGTCGTAACGACTCCTCCAGCCCCCATCAACATTTGTTCAAGCTCTGTCCAAGGTATTGCCGTTCCATATGCTGTTACATATCCTTTTGGTAGCCCAGACACAGAATCTCCAGAGTTCACAGCAGTAAGCGAGTCATTCATTCCTAGTGGTGAAAATACCTCTTGCGTTAAATAATCTTCAAACCCAATACCACTAATTTTTTCTACCAAATAAGCTAAGACCCAATAGTTTGCATTACTATAAGCATATTTCTCTCCGGGTTGAGATTGTAGTTTCCAATCAAAGAGACGTTCTACTCCTGCTTTTAACGTATTTGCTGGGGCTACAATTATTGGATCCGGCAAACCAGATGTTTGACTCAACAATTGCCGTATCGTAACTTCTTCCCATCTAGGATCGTCAAGTTTCACTTCTGGCAAATGTTTCACTACATGATCATCTAGTTGAATCTTTCCTTCATCAACGAGTTGTAACACAGCAAATGCTGTAAATGGTTTAGAACCTGAAGCGAGTCTCATTTTAGAATTTGCTGTCAGTGGTTTTTCGTTAGAATTATGGCCATAACCTTTTTCATACTTTAACTTGCCATCTTTAACAACTACAATAGAAGCACCAGGCAATCCGTTTTTTTTGAGATAATTCGTAACAAATTCATCAACATCAACTGTATTGATAGACTCAGCAGCCTGAATTGATAAAGGAGGAATCCATACGTTTAATAATATAAATGCTATTAGAAAATTAACACCTAGCTTCTTACGCATATACTAAACTCCATTCTAATTTATTTTCTATTTTTATTTGTTCTTCACTGTTTCCCATTCACAAATGATGGACAGTTGCTCATCATTTAGCTGTCCCGTAATTGTCCCATCCATTTTTTCCATAAAGCTTTTCACAATCGACAATCCTAATCCGGTGCTTTTGCCTGAACGAGATTGATCTGCCATATAAAATCGGTCAAAAATTCGGTCAACATCTTCTTCAGTCAAAGAAAGTGCATCATTTTTAACAATCAGTCTAGCTCTCCTATCATTTTCCTCAAGACTTATGATGAGGTTTCCATTTGAGTGGGCAATAGCATTTGAAAACAAATTTTCAATTACTCTCGTAACGGCTGATTCATCAGAGACAATGAATACATCGTTTTCTGGCACCTGAATGATTGGTTCTATATTTTTGTCGTTAAAACGATCATAAAAACTCATCAAGATATTTATCGTTAAATTCCTCATATTGATTTGTTCAGATTTCATAGGGCGATCCGTCGATTCAATTATGCTCAGTTCAAAAAACTCTTTTAACATTTCCTCAAGTCTTTTTGCTCGTTTAATTGCAGTAGCTAATAATTCTTTTCTCTCGTCTGTTGTAATATCATCGTCTTCAGCCATCTGGATGAACCCTAATATAGAAGTTAATGGTGTCCTTAAATCATGAGACATATTGGCAACCGCCTGTTTTTGCTCGTTTTTAAAGCGGACTCTCTTTCTATTTTCTGTCACGTATAGATCCATAAGTTTATTTATTTCAATTCCAAGGTTTTCAATGTCTTTATCAAGGAGTGACATATCAATTTTTTTATTCGTTTTACTTTTATTGTAGAGTTGCAGCTGCTTGCTAATCTTTTTCACTTCTTTTTTTAGTACAAATTCGCGAGTGAGCAAAAGTAATGTCAAAAAAAATAGTGTTAATGCTACATATATCATTGGTCTCACCACATTCTTGAATTTTATTTAATTTCTTTTCTATTAAAAAGCAAAACTCCACATAACATGATAATAATTAATGATACCGATGCAATGAGAATGGACTTTATAATTTCCCCGTTCGTCATTTGAAATTTAAATACTTCGCTAAACTGATGAAAGATAGTGTTTTCGTACAGCATTTTGATAAATGGATAGGTAAGAAATTTTTCGATTACAAACATTACAATGGAAAGTAAAAGAGTAAAGATAATCGTTTTTCCACTATCTTCTGTTACAATAGCTATCAATAACACGATAGCTGTAAAGCACAAAAATTGGGCTGTAAATAAACTAAATGCTCTTCCCAAATACAATAGATTTGTAAAATTTAATACATCACCATGTCCAAATAGCATGACCAATATAATAGCTATTACCAGTGGAATCAGTATCGTAACAATCAAGGATCCAAGCGTAAATACAATAAACTTTGCCAAAAAAATATGGGATCTTTTATTACCGCTTATCATCTGATTTTTAATCACATTATGATGTGAAAACTCATTTGAAATATAAAATCCAGCTAATGTACTGACGATTAAGTTGAAAAATAATGGTAGAGTAAAAGTTGATAAAGCATTAAGTTCGCTTAAGCCAGCGCTGTCAAACGAAGTGCCACTCAGTTGCCACCATTCAATTAGGATTAAGAAATGTAACAATGCACTTAACCCTGTTATTGTCCCGATTAAAACCCAAAAAGTTTTATTTCGTTGTAATTTATATAGTTCTGCCCTGATAAGATTAGACAATATCAACACCTCCTATAAGTTTGGAAAAATAGTTTTCTAGACTATCTCCATTTTGTGAGAGATGCTCGATCACAAGACCGTTGCTTGTTAATGTACGTGAAACGGTAAATACATCATCAAGAAAATTGAAAAGCTTAATTGTACCATCTGGCATAACCTCAAAATCAGTTGTAGATAACTGTTTTTCCAGAATTGTGGCTCCCTTAGTTGGATCATCAACTTTTATTCGTAGATGTTGTCTACATTTTTCATCCAACTCTTTTCCTGTCAGTTCTTCTAATAACTTCCCCCTGTGGATGATGCCAAATTTATTTGCGAGTTGATAAAGTTCACTTAACATATGGCTTGAGATTAGAACGGTAAGTCCTTTCTCCCGATTTAATACTTTTATTAATTCCCTCAGCTCAACGATCCCCATTGGGTCCAAACCATTAGTTGGTTCATCGAGAATTAAGAATTCTGGATCACTCAATAATGCAATCCCCAGTCCAAGTCTTTGCTTCATTCCAAGTGAAAAGTTCTTTGCTTTTTTCTTTCCTGTATCCCTTAGTCCTACTAACTCTAGCGTATTAATGATACATTCTTTTCCTGGAATACCTTTTTGTAAGCGATGGACTTCCAAATTTTCATATGCAGTCATATTTGGGAAAAGTGCGGGCTGTTCGATAATGGCACCCGTTCTTTTCTGTTCATCTATTAACTCCTTAGGATTATTATTTCCAAACAATTCTATTGATCCACTTGTTGGGAACGTAAGTCCTGTTACCAACCGTAGCATGGTTGATTTACCGGCCCCATTTTGACCAATAAAACCATAAATTTCTCCTCTTTTAATCGTTACATTGATATTTTCAATGGCGAAATCACTTTTATATTTTTTTGAAAGTTTATTGGTTCTTAAAATAAAATCACTCATATCAACAGCCTCCTTACTTGCTCTTCATATAGTATGGGGCATAAAGTGTAAGAAAAGCTTAAGCAATCCTTAAGAAAACCTTAAGATTTAAGTCGATATCCCATTCCCCAAATGGTCTCTATATATTCTTCATTTGGATTTGCCTTGCAAAGTTTATTCCGTAAGTTACTCATGTGAACATTCACTGTATTGTCATCTCCATGAAAAGTTTCATTCCATACACTTTCAAATAGATTAGATTTTGAAAATATTTTGTTGGGAGATTGCATGAGAAGGACCAATATTGCATACTCACGCGCGGTCAATGTAAGGTACGTTTCATTCACATAAACAGTTTTCGCTTCTAAATCAATACGAATATCTTTGTGGGTTAACTGATAACTTCTCGGAGTCTCGTTGATTTGATTGTATCTTCTTAACAGGGAATCTATACGCGCTGACACTTCTTCCACATCAAAAGGCTTTGAAATAAAATCATCTGCACCAGATCGTAAACTATTAACTTTTGTCTCCTGTTTGCTATTAGCTGATATAATAATTACCGGAATACTCCCTTCCGTCCTGACTTCTGCAAGAATTTCCTCCCCAGCCATTCCTGGAAGCATTAAATCCAACAACACTAAGTCCCACTCTTGTTTTTTTAAATAAATCATTGCTTCAGTCCCGGAATAGGCAGGCTGCGGGACATAATTACTTTTTTTTATAATTCTACATAGTAATTGATTTATATCATTATCATCTTCAACAACTAAAATATTTATTTGCTGTTCCATTTATTTCTCCCTTCCATATCTGCTTTTGCGGAAACACACCAATAGCATATTTTTAATAGTATTATTCTTGAGCTTCCCTCTATAAATCTACGACACAATTTAAATATTTTTCTTTCAAATATAAAGATACCCTTAAGATAATCATATCTCAAGGGGTTCAACATCTAGACTTCATTATTTAATAGTATTGATAGTGGTACACTAAACTTATTCTAGTTCACCCTTTCACAAAATAAGGAGAAGTCCTGTAATCAAAGCCGGTAAATATACTTACAGGAAACGTTATTACAACCGCGATCAAATGCTATTTAAACTCCACTTTTACTAACCAAACTGCATCTTTAAACAATCTTCTCAGCCCTTTTAGTTACTTATTCGTATTAAAATAATTGATGAGACCACGATTCTCAAAGTTTAAAATGTCGACTCCAAAGTATAGTAAAATGGTAAACACAATACTCCATACTACAATACTACTCGATACCCATAAGAAGGTTTTCTTTTTTGTTCCGCCAAATGTCATGCTCGCTATAGCAGTTAAGTGACTTCCAACGACTAATGGACCAAGCATTGCTAAACCAGGTAAACCATATTTTTTCCAAATATTCTCCGCCCTTGCTGAGCGTTTGCTTTCTTTTTGTTCTTGTTCTTTCTTTCGTTTCTTTCTCCAATTGTTAATTTGATTAATAAATACAATTACGAGTAAAACCGTTAAAATGTTTCCAATTAACCCAAGCAACATGACTGGTACTACCCAAAGTCCTGCAACAAAAGCAATTGGAATAACCCCATATCCCTCAAAAAAAGGCAATGCCGAAAAAATAAATACGAGAACATATCCCCAAAATGATTTCATAAAATCGCTCCTATAGTGTTCATGTGTGTAAAAAAACTTCTATCTTTTAAACCTATTTTGTCAAACGAGATTCCCGGAAAATTATGCAGTTATTTGCCATCTACCGCTCTTTTGCGATAAACCACTACTGTTAAAATGCAGAGTAATACCATCCAAGCAGCAATCACGATTAAATAACCAGTGACATCCGTGAAGGCTTGCCCCGCGTCCACTGCTTCCGCTAAAAATTGCAATTGAAAATTAGGGAGATATTCTAAAAATGCCAAGCTCGGATAGTCGGCTATAAACTCTAAAAGAAGCGTTCCCATTCCAAAAACAAACAGAAGAGGCATTAAAACCAAAGAAGCTTCCATAACGGTTCGCGTCAACAACCCTAACAGTGTTCCCATCGCAAGATAAAGAATGAATGACATGAAAAACGCCAAAAATATAGCAGGCACATTGACAAATTCGTACCCTGTGATTCGCATACAAACCACTAATGTTACTATCGTTAACAATGCACTCAGTCCACTTTTTCCAGTCATAATTTCTGTCGTTGTTGCTGGTGACATCATTAATCCTCGTAGCGTATTTTTCTCTTTTTCCTCTGCAATAATCGCACCCTGCACATAAACTGTAGTCATAACGAAAATTAAATTAATGATGAAATAATGTAAACCAACAGGGATCGGCTCTGATTGTGAAAATAAAAACGCAAGAAGAATCGGCGTGAGAACAGTAGACAACACGAACATATTCTTAAATAAATCTTTGATATCTTTGTTAAAAATAGCATATACACGTTTCAGTGAAAAACTCATAGTAGCGACCTCCCTGTTACATCTACGAAAATATCTCCTAATGTCGGTTCATTTGAATGCATGGTGACGACTTGGTTGTTTAACATATATTCATACATTTTTTGCGCGCCTTCTGGCCCATTTATTAGAGTCCGTTTTTCTCCGCCTACTAGTTCAACCGTCAAGGTGTCGTCAGAATATTTCCTTCGTATCTTAGACGGTTCATCCAATAATTGTACTTTCCCATTGTTCAAGAATGCCACTCGATGACATAATAACTCTGCTTCCTGCATATCATGGGTCGTTAAAAATATTGTGGTACCTTTGCGATTAAGTTCCTGCAGTCCATGATGGATGTGCCTCGAATTAGCAGGATCGAGCGCAGCTGTTGGTTCGTCGAGAAAAAGTAGTTCCGGCTCATGCAAAAGTGCGCGAGCGAGCGTTACTCTTTGCAGCATCCCCTTCGAAAGCTTAGAAACTACCTTACTTTTAGCATCTATTAAATTAACCATTTCCAATACTTCATCAATTCTTTTTCGCTTATTTTCCACAGAATACAATTCACAATATAAATGGAGGTTATCATACACGCTGAGCCTACTGTATAGCCCACTATTGTCCGTCATCACGCCAATTTTCTTTAAATATTTAGGATGATTCACCTTTGTTGAAGGAACATCAAAAAGTAAAGCCGAACCACTCGTTGGATGAAGCTGACCAGTCAAAATTTTAATTGTGGTCGTTTTCCCCGCACCACTAGGACCCAAAAATCCAAAAATTTCGCCTCTTTTTACTTCGAAATTCATGTTGTCTATTGCTGTTTCTTTCGAAAAGACTTGCTTTAATGCTTTCACACTGAGTATGTTATCCATCTTTCTCCTCCTCTTAGTCGGCGTTACCTGCATCTCAAGAATAAGAAAAGACACACACATTGTCAGCATTTTTTAGGTGAAAAGAGTATATAACCGGTTAAAAGGAGCTATTTTAATCCGAGCATTACCTTTAAATCGGCCATTTTATTTTTAGATAACGGGATTTCGGTTTTACTTGAGTTTTCTAACATCAAGCTATAGCTATTTCTCGTCCAAGTCACCACTTCCTTGACCTTTTGCAAGTTCACAATATAAGATCGATGACATCTGAAGAAACCAAATGAATGTAGTTTCTCTTCTAATTCATTTAACGTAAATACGCACGGAAAGCTTTCTCCTCGAACATGTATACTGGAATGTCCATCATGACTGTCAACATAATCTATTTCAGGCGGATCAAACAAAATTAATTTATCATTCACCTTGGCAGGAATCTTATTAAAGTGAATCACTGATTCTTCTGGCTCATCCACAGATTCTTGCTGTTGACTTTCCTTTTCTAACGGCGAGGTCATTTCTATTGATAGCAAACCTTCTTCGCTGAGCCGATACACGTGATCAGAAAATGTGATTGCACTTTCCATATTACTTGTTAGAATTAATATCGCCTTCCCCTGCGCTTTTAAATGTTTTGTAATTGCAATAAAAATTCGTTTTGTTTCAATATCCACATTTTGATCTGGTTCTTCCAAAATAAAAAGAATAGGATCTTGAGTAAGCAACTTTGCCATTTGAAGTCTTTTTTTCTCAGAAAACGATAACTGCTTTATTTTTGTTTGTTTTTTCATCTCCAATCTTGCAAGCTTTAGGGCATCTTCTACTCCCAACGGAGATGTGAATAATCCTTTAAAAAGAATCAGGTGGTCCTTCACACTTAAACGCTCATAAAATCCCTCATCCAAAAAGAAAAATCCAACTTTTTGATTTCCA
The DNA here is from genome assembly GCF_020404745.1 of Aquibacillus saliphilus. GTDB lineage: Bacteria > Bacillota > Bacilli > Bacillales > Amphibacillaceae > Aquibacillus > Aquibacillus saliphilus. The sequence continues at coordinate 138,838 of NZ_JAIZAP010000009.1, read as the reverse complement.
GAGATTTTCCCGTGCCTCATTAGTTCATTCTCAATCAATACACTTCCATTTGAAATGTACTCATGTCCAGTAAAAATATTCAACAAGCACTTTCGAATGTCTGTCGTGGAGTGAATGGCAATTACTTCGCCTTCATCGATATTCAAACGAATAGCGGGAAACACGGTACTATCCTGCCGATGTTTCTCTAAATCTATCAAATTTAATACACTCATATCCATATCCTTTCCGCATCTAAAATTCCATCCTTTAACGGCATGTTCGTGAAAAGTATTTTGTCATCTTGTTGAATTTAAATAATTGCTTAAGAACAAAAGCGCTAATGCACCTTATCCATCAAAAGGAGAGTCAATAAGCCCCCTTATGGTGACTCTAATTGTCTCTTTACTGACTTATTTCATGTCAAGTTTTATGTAAATAAATTAGTAAAGATTGTAATTCATTATAATATCGTGTAAACCCCATCCTAACGAACCCGCACACCATCCTTGATTACCTAATATGACTACATCTAAATCAATGCTAGGATAATAATATAGTCTACAACTAACTCCGTATTCTTCCCCAGTATGACCACATCGAACGATCTCCTTGGTCTCTTTATTTAATATGAATTCATTTCCATAGCCATACATCCATATATAACCCCTTGGTGTATCATCATATTCCAGAACCTTTGGGATAAACATCTCCCTTGACATTTTTTCACCAAGTAATTGATCATTTCTTAATGCTTTTCTAAACTTTATTAGATCCTCCGCGCTTGAGATAGCTCCCCCATCTGAAGCGGCATCAGGTGTTGTTGTATAGATGTTCTTTTTCCATCCTATAATTTCCTCGTCACCATCTAATATAGCTTCATAACCCTCTGCCACAAACTCATCTACACCGTCTAAAGCAAGAAAATCAGAATCATTCATATTTATCTTTTGGAAAATATATTCTCTAATATAATCAAAATAGGATAAGCCTGATGCTCTCTCTATTATAAGACCCAATAATATATATCCTGCACCACTATAATGGTATTTTTCATTAACCTTACTAACTGGTTCTTTATACATAAATAGCTCTAAATAATCTTCTAGTTTACGGATGTTATAAATTGGGATACTAGACCAAAGCTTTTCCCACTCTTCACCACCTTGATTTTCATCAAAATAATCCCCGATACCAGAGGTATGTGTAAGTAAACTTTCAACTGTTACATTTTTTGGAATTTTAGTGTTTTCAAGGTTTAAATATTCAATAGCTTTAGTATTAAAAGATAACTTTCCAGCTTCAATTAATTGAAGAATGCCTACTGATGTGAACATTTTAGATATTGATGCAATTCTAAAACGAGTTTTTAACCTGTTATTTATTCTCCAAGTTCTACTTGCATGTCCATAAGCTCCTGAAAAGATTTCTTCATTTCCTTTTTTCATTAAAACTACACCTGAAAATTGGCTTTTATCCACCTTGTCAGAAATTAATTTATTAATCTGTTCACATAGTTTCATAATCATCCTCCTTAACCCGCATTATGAAATTATACCAAATTAATATATTATTTTATATGTGTGAATATTGAAATAACATTACGATGATATAAATTGTAGTTATTCCATGTGATATGGGATTTTTCCTTGTTAATTAGTAAGTCATATCCTTGTAATATTAATACTTCGTAAGAAAACCACAGTCATTTATGATATGTTCCCAATTATAAAGCTAAGCTACATCTCAACTCTTTGAAAATAATACTCTGATAAAACAGTCCAGAATCTGTCCCTATACACAAAGAAAGGACGCAAATCTTATGACAGAATTGCGCCTGATTGTGGTATATCCTTAAGTAGTTAAACTTATTTTTTCGGTTTAAAAATTAAAGCAATAAAACTAGTCATAGCAAATACGGTAAACATGACTCCATAACCTGTAAACGCAGCAACCATTCCTCCAATAAATGAGCCAAATACTTGTCCTAAAGCTAATAGTAAAAATGGTAAACCAAGACCAAATGAAGAATTTGTTTTAAAGATATTGATGCCCCAAATGATCAGAACACCTGACATGAATATATACGAACTTCCAAACAAAACCGCTGATATGACAACAGGGAAGGCACTCGTAAATAAACCTAGTAACAAGGAAGAAGTTCCTAGAAAAATGACACTTACTCGGTAGGAGGATAATAATCCGATTTTCGAGCTAAAATAACCGGCAAATCCCCCTAATACTCCTGCCATGCCCATGATGATCCAAAATCCTTGCGTGAGAGCTTCAGGAATATTCTCCATTTGAAGTAAAAAATCTCTCGAAAACGTCCAATAAGCCGCACTCGTAATACCCAATAGTAAAGATGATAAAATTAAAGAATACGCATTATCAATATCCTTTTTTTCCACATGAAATGCTTGGGTCTCACGATTTTTGTTCTTATTTTCTTTAGGAATGACCTTATAATTAAGTATCAATATAATGAACGCTATTAGTGCGAACAGTAGGTAAGTCAGTCTCCAGTTGGTACCTAAAAATATAACCATAACTCCTGTTAATGCAGTTCCCAAACTAGTACCTGCATTAATCCACGTATTTGCTGGAGACTGCTTATTCTGATCCACCCATTTTTTTATCACATCTGCATAAGGAGGAGAGGACAATCCCGTACTTAAGCCAGCAATAAAGACCCCAATGCCCAGGGGTATTGCATCATTTGCCATAGATATGATGCCCATTCCAATAACTGCTGTAATCCCCGCTATTAAAATCAGCATATGGGAACCAATTTTCTGCATATACAACATCGCCACGATAATCGCTATACAATATGCCAAATACGATAATGAAGAGATCACTCCCGCCTCAGATGGATTGATATCCAGAGATTCCCGTATATAAGGGAGAACTAATCCATAACTAAACCTTGCAAAACCATAAGTTACCGCAATCATTGGTAAACCTACCATAATTAATTTTTTCGAATCCATTAACAACACCTCCACCTTTATGTATAGAACGGTCATTATATTTTTAGCAAAAGAAAAAATCTTGAGCAAACACCGCCCTAAGACTTTTCAGACTAGTTGTGCGACTTTCTTATTCAACCCTCATCTGGAGCTTCATAGACTTTATCGAATGCATAAACGTCATCTCCACTTCATCCATAGTCAAGGTTTCAGACAAAGCAGTTGCCCCTTCAAACAATAACACCAACTGTAAAGCTTCGCTATGATTGAAGCCAATTTCTTCAAAAAAAGCCAGCAACGACCTTTTATGTTCATTTACATATTGGAAAATCTCATGATCTTCATCAAAAGAGAACTCTTCTTTAGCCCTTAAAAACATACATCCATTCTTATTATGTTTTCGAATAAAATCAATATGGGCTTCTGCTAGGGACAATATCGGTGAGCTTTTGGAATTTTCAACAGATGACTTCAGCAAAGAAAAATATTGTTCACCTCTTTTTTTAAGTACGTCTAGGATCAGAGCTTCTTTCGAGTCAAAGTGATTATATAACGTCATAAGTGCAACATTTGCTTCTTTGATGATTCGCTTTAATCCAACAGCATGAAAACCATGATTATAAAATAACTGCTCCGCATGTTCAATGAGATCTTGTTTCTTTTTGCTCATAAGATAAACCTCCTTTTATATAGAACGATAACTATAAAAATAACATAAGATCATTCCTCTTGCAATGTTTTCAACACACAGTTTCCAAATAGAAACACCGTAAAAAACATTACTGTTCAGTATAACTCTGTTCTTTAAATAACTTGCTTTCTTTTATAGAAACTCATTTGGATAATACCCACACATTAAGTTATAAACAATTCAAAAGATACTTTAGTCTGTTTGATGAAAAGAAAAGACATTATTCCGAACTAGAAAGAAACTTACAATACCTAAAGAATGTAGAGGTAAACTTAAAGCAAATCAATTCTTAATACTTCTTATTTAAATTATTAATTATTCCCAGATATACTTCATAATTCGTGTCTCAATAGTAAAAGTTATGATATCAACCGTATGGTTACATCTTTCAAAGTTAATGAAGATGTTTGGCGACATGTAGCAAAACTGCTGCACCTGCACGATCATCAGCACCTAGGATACCTTCACTGCTAGACCAGATGGAACCGTCTTTAATAATTTTACGGTCTTTCTATTTCATCAACTGTATCAAGATGTGCATTTAGTAGAATCGTTGGACCATTCACACCTCTGTGCGTTCTTTCCGCTAATATGTTCCCTGCATGATCCACAGTTAGGTAATCGACAAATGGAGCCAGTTTTTCTAACACATGTGCCCTAATCTTTTCTTCTTTACCACTCTCACCAGGAATCATCAGTAGTTCTTCCAAATGATACCGAAAGAGCTGTTCCTTTATAAAATCATAGCCTTTATCGACCCAGTTTTCCTCAATATGGCTAAGCTGTTCAGCTAATTCAAGTAGCTCCATTTTTTCCAAAGGTAGCAATAGGTTATTAGCGCCTCTATGACAGTCTGTAAGTAAAACATTTGCCGGTCTTCTTCCGTGACCATCACAGGATCCACTTGTAAGAAACCTGATTTAGCCAAAACAGAAGATATATTAGCAATGGGTAAGAAAGTCTACATCCATACACTACCCTCGGAATTGCGGAACCAAGTGCGAGATTTCAAGGACGAACAAGGGCTACTGTATTCACAGATATTGCAGGCTAGAAATACCAAAAATATTAAAAAAATCATTCCAAAAAGTTTTAGCTTCCCCGGATTCACGCTCTTCATCTTTCCATTCTCTAGAAATCCGAATAGCTCGACTTTTGATTTCATTCCAACTTAACATGGCCATAAAAAATTCACCCACATTCATTACATCAATCTTTTGATTAACTACAATAATTAAAAACAAAGGGTGTTGAGGAATATTTTCTTAGAGGTGACTAGAATTAAATTATGAAAAGGTGTACCTCATAATTAATTTAAGTACAGACTTTACGTTAATTTTCACAGCATTTTATACAGAGTAGTTACAATTGAAGTAAGTGATCAATATCCGAGAGATAACAATAAAAAGTAGAAAGCCTTTATTGTTAAATGACCTAATAAGACCCCAAAGGACATCACCTTGGTGTCTTATTAGTACCGAAACTGATCCATTTCTGCTTCGGTTAAATCCATTGGTTTTTTACCTACAGACTTACAATACTTGTGCATGTCTCGAATTCGAATTCTTGGAGGTTCGCCAGGTGTCACGTAATTTCCGTTAGGGTGAAGGCGATCAAATTCATCCATAAAGTCTTCACTGTGCATTTCATTTCGTTCCTTTCTGACTGCTGTAACTCCCGTACGGCTTTTCTTATATACAAAATGACTTACCTTTGACATAATTGCACACCTCCAGGCATGTACGTATTTACTAATTGTCTACTTGCTTTATCATCAAAAAAGTAATAGGGTCTTCCATTAATAAGGTTGGCACAAATTCCACCGAGTCGTTGATAATAATGTTCATTATGGTTTAATTTCGCCATTAATCCTACAAATCCTTCAAATTGCTCGTAACGTTGAAGGCTGTAATGCATCGCAAATCCTAATAAATGAATGCCTACATATTTGTACTGCCTGCTGGGTCCATCGTACCTATTAGATGGGGCTGCTTCCATGAGTTCTATATGAATAAGCTGATTTTCGGTATGTTCTTGGATTGCAATAATTCCTTGACAGTCTTTAGTATTCCCTACTACAAACATGCCAAACATATAATTTCTCTTCTTTTTAAACTCACTTGCCCAATCGAACCAACCATTCCGTCTGGTAAGTCCATACATTTTTAAATCACTTTTCTCTAATACTCGAAAACAAACATCAATAAACTCTCCTGATTGGACTTTTATTAGCATACTATTATGGTTCTCTCTTTCTATTTTCTTACTATTATTATACCACAGAACTAGCTTTTCGTACCTGTATAGCAGTGAAAAACGAAACCTCCAAATAACTTAAAAATTGTACATAATCTGAGATTATGTACCACAAATGACCAAATCTCTTTGCGGTCCCATACCGAGGGTCTGCCTCATCACTTCTCAGTTTAATAGTACAATTTGGCATTTCACAGACAGCAGGACTTATACTCCTTGTTACTATTGTAGTCTATCTAAACAAAAAGAAATAACTGCCCCCAATCAAGGTAGTGGTTACTTCTTTTTAGAATCTAAACATTAATGGTCAACCGTTCTTTATACGGTCTGTAGTTGTAGGTACTAAGTAGTTCATCGCTATTTGGTACCTTTTTCTTATTATAAGTATATTTTAAAACTGCCAGTCGTTAACAAGGCGCACAGGGACAAACCTTTCCCTCTGCCCTAGCCCTTTTATCACATCGTGTTATGTAAGGAAATCAATAGTTACAACCTATGGATAGTCATAAAAAAGTGCCAACCACTTAAGAACAAAAGTGATTGGCACTTTCCAGAATTGAGTTACATACTTAAGGCAGTTAAGCCACAACGGAAATCAAAAAGAGAGAGTGTCACTTATATTCCACCATACCTTCTCTTCCGTTGCCGGTATTCTTCCAGTGCATGCATAAATTCCTTCTCAGAAAAATCCGGCCACAGGACATCGGTAAACCAGAACTCTGTGTAGGCCAGCTGCCAGAGCAGGAAATTACTTAGGCGCTTTTCCCCACCGGTGCGAATAAGCAGATCTGGTTCTGTCATACCTGCTGTATGCAGGTATCGAGAGAACCGCTGTTCATCCAGTTCATCTAGTGACAATTTCGCCTCGTTTACATCAGCGATCATTTTTTTCATAGCATTAAGAATCTCGTGCCTACTTCCATAGTTGAGCGCAATAGTCATCTGAAGACCGTCATTGTCCCGGGTACGATCTATTGCATGCTGTACTGCTTCACGTGTATAAGTTGGAAGATTCTCGATATCACCGATTGCTTCAATGCGTACATTATTGGCTATAAGGTCTGGCAAATAAATGGTTAGAAACTCCTTTGGAAGTCTCAATATAAAGTCTACCTCGGCGTTTGGACGTTTCCAGTTTTCCGTGGAAAACGCATAAAGTGTCAGAACCTTCACCTTGCATTTGACTGCTACCTTGACAATTTTTACGACGGCAGATAACCCTTCTTTATGCCCAACAACTCTCGGCATGCCTCGATTCCGGGCCCATCGTCCGTTACCGTCCATAATTATGGCTATATGATCCGGTGTATTATCTTCCGTATAATGAAAGGATTCTTTCGTTTGTTTATTATTGAAAAATGGAATTTTCATTGACATTGTCTGCCCCCCCGAAATGTTATTGATTTTTCCAATCTCTTCTCCCACACACAGTTTTAGGACTGTAGACCAGGATTGGACACAACCTATTGTCAAAATGGGATTCGGGGGGGTTTGACACCTCCAGAATCTCTTATTTTTCTGTTTGATCTCTATGATAAGATCTGTGTCGTTTTTTGAACATCATCCTGCAATTAAAACAACAATGAATTACATTGAACTATACATTATAAAGGATGGACTCTTTATTTATGTCCCCCTATTTTGATAATCTACCTTCAAATTGAATAAAGTAAAATTAAAATAAGATTATTGAATTCTAAAGCAGTGGTATCTAAGTTATTTATTATTCTTGCGCATTTTCGTCACTTTTGTATTCTAAAAGATCCCCTGGTTGGCAATCCAATGCCTTACAAATCGCCTCTAAAGTGGATAATCGAACCGCTTTTGCCTTTCCGTTTTTCAAAATAGAAAGGTTAGCCATGGTTATTCCAACCCGCTCCGAAAGTTCTGTTACGCTCATTTTTCTTTTCGCCAGCATCACATCAATATTGATTATAATCGCCATTTTATCACCTCAGACCGTTAGATCATTTTCAGATTTTATATGGATAGCTTCCTGCAGGAGTCTTTGTAGAACGGCAGCAAAGACTGCGATAACCATTGAAGCACCAACAATGACCATTCCAATCAATATAAGACCCGGTGCATCATCCCACTCCGCTATGATATACACTAATGGCAAGGCTACCACATACAAGCCACTGATTAGGATGGCGCAGTTTTTGATTTTTTTAAGTGCTATTACAGAAATTTGAGAGAATGCCTGGTTCTTGTCAATATAACTTAAAAGTTTAAATGCTTGATACAATGAAAAGTAAAACGGTATCGCCGATCCATACATAACAATTAAAATACCAAATACTACATAAGCCAACTCTTGACCCCTTTGTGCTTGTTCAATTGCTTCATTCGCTATCTGAGGCAACAAAAAGATACACAAAGCAAGAACTGGAGTTCCAATCAGATAAACAGCTATCTTTAAAAAAAGCGTTGATCCTTGTTTCATAAAAACACCTCACCTATTTATTTTCAATTTTGATTTTAACAAGTTATTTATTGTTTTACAATAAATATTTATCAAGTTTAATACTATTTTTATTGAAAAGATTATTTCAGACGAAAATAAAGAGCATTCTTTATCACAAAAAAATGCTCTTTATAACTTTAAACTATTCCATTTATAATCGCAGACAGTACTTATTTGTTGCAACAATTTTAACAGTATTTTACAAATATTTAATAAAGATATGTGCAAAATGGTGATGTCGTAAATGCTCAGCAAATCATAGTATAGAAAATGACGCTTCCTTAGCTAAAGAAGCGCCTAATAACTATAAATCCCCTTGCTAATAGCAATTATTCGTTACTCATCGTCAATTTCTCCGTCCCCAATTTCATCCTCTTCTTCTATTTCTTCAATTTCTTCCCCTTCCTCAGGTGCTTCTTCATCACAACCTGCTAGCGATAAAACGGAAAAGGTTAAGAAAAATACTAAATAAAACTTTTTCATTTTTTTATAACCTCCTTTTATCTCAGTCTTTCCAATCTTATTTGTACTATGAATTATAATTTAAACAGTACAAATTCAGGGAAGGTATTCATTCTTATTATTAACTGGATTTTTAATCCATAGAGTTTTTTAAAAATTCACTATAAGATTGGTGAAAATAGACGGGATAATACTTCTTTACATTTGATTTAAACCGGCCTCTCCCTATACTCTTTAAGTCTTATTTCTAAACTCATATGACTTCTTCAATAAGTCAAAAAAAAATAGACATCCTCCCAGAACCAACTTCGTCATAAAGAACTCGAAGTTTAACACCATTCTTTGCATTAAACGTTTCCTTCCTTACATAACATTAGCGTATGCCATAGCAACATGGCATACGCTCTTCAGTTGATTGAACTTACATCAGATAATTCATTTCAGTCAATTTCCTGCTCGTCTTGAGGATAGACTGACGTACTCGATTGCTCGTGCACCCAATTATCAATAGCTGCCTTGGAAAAAAGAATCTTCCGCCCAAACCGAATATGTGGAAAACTCCCCTCTCGAACCAAATCATAAATCGTATCCGTGTGCACACCTAGGTACTTCGCCACTTCTTTTACTGTAATTGTACAACGCTCCATCTGTTGTGACCTCCTCCTGATTTGTCTTTCATATTTATAATTGTCGGGAGGTCGGTGTTAGGTGTCTATGTTGGAAGTAATTTGATGAATTGGCGAGATTAAATAGGAAGGAATAATGTGTCTATCCAGATTTTTGCATTTAAAAATATACTCATAAAATACAAATCAGGTACTGAAGATAGTACTTTTACTGGTGCTTGCGCTGTTATTATCTAATCGTTTCAGACTCTAAATTGGTGTGAAGGCATTTCATTTGAAGCTCGCACCACACTCTCTTTTAAAAATGGATTAGTCCGATAAGGGCCAACCGTTGACATTCGAGTAAGTTGGATTGCCATGTAATGAGGAGTATATGGCATCTCGTTTTTCAGCCACCAATTAATCACCCCTAAATAAGCGGAAGCCACATATGAACTTGAAATTTCTAAAGGAACAACGAACTCAACCTCGTCATTAATTAAATAATGTTTGGCTTTAGCTATAAACTCCATTATCATTTCTAACACGGAATTAGTAAAATAAGGAATCTTGTCATTTGCGAGAATCACAGAATAAAATTTACGGTCCTCCATCATCTTTTCAAACAAACGGATAAAGATTGGGTGTGGCTTATCACTAGCATATTCAAACTCTGCTTCCGTTAGTTTGACACTTTCTCTTAGCTCATTTAGCGCCTCGTCCAACATTTGTTGCATTAAGTCATCCCGATCAAAAAAATGCAGATAAAAAGTAGACCGATTCAAGCGAGCGGTTTGTGCAATTTCTAGAATCGAAATTTTTTGAAAGTCCTTCTGCTCCATTAACTCAAGCAAAGCGTCCATAAAAGATTGTCTAGTTCTTTCTACTCGCGGATCTAATTTTCTAGACATTTACAAAACTCCCGTCTATTATCTTTAATTTTATCAATTAGAATGAAACAATTGTTTATTAAACATCATTTCTCGTAATATTGTTCATTGTTTCAAAAAAAACCACTGTTATGATGGAATTAGAAGGTGATAGAATCGAGTTTTACTATTTATAGTTTTTTTAATTCTACCATCTAATGAAAACGATTTCAAAATTTTGGGAGGGGAAATAATGGTAGTAAACAAAAAGATAAACTGGGATTTAGAAGCTGATGTTGTTGTCCTAGGTAGTGGTGGAGCTGCGCTCACATCAGCTCTTCTCGCACATGATCAAGGTGCAAAGGTAGTTATTTTAGAAAAAGCAAATCAAGTTGGAGGAACAACGGCATTTTCTGGGGGAATTCCGTGGATTCCGATGAATCGTTACATGAAAGAAATGGGAATTGAAGACTCGAAGGAAGAAGTGAATACTTATCTAAACAGATTGATTAATGGTTCGGAACCAGATTCCGAGTTAGTCGATGTCTTCATTGATAATGGCTGGAAAATGATTGATTATCTCCACGAACACACACAGGTAAGATTCAAAATCCCAAGAGGTTATGGTGACTATTACGCTGATTTTCCTGGCGGTAAAGTCGCTGGTCGTTCCTTAGACCCTACTCCGTTTAGTTTGTCTGGTTTAGGAGAATATGCCGACAAAATTCGCCGAAACCCAATCTTCCCACCACTTACGCTAGAAGAAGGAGGCGCAGCGGATCCTTCACAAGCAGATTTCTCTCTGATTGCGGAACGAATGGAAAACAATATAACTACAATGGGACGAGCCTTAATTGGCGCCATGTTCCAAGCCGTACTTGATCGTAGTATTGATACTTTACTCGAAACACCCGGAAAAGAGTTAGTCATGAATGATAACAAAGAAGTAATTGGTGTCAGAGCAGAACGAAATGGCAAAGACTTTTTTGTTGGTGCTAGAAAAGGAGTTATTATCGCTACTGGTGGCTTTGAATGGAACAAACAGTTAGTTCGCTCATTTCTAAAACAAGAAGTAACTCATGCTGCAAGTCCTGCTGGTAATGAAGGTGATGGTCTAATTATGGCAATGGAGGCAGGGGCAAGCTTAGCAAATATGAGTGAAGCATGGTGGTACCCAATTATGCAAGATCCAACGATTGAATATGAAGATCGCGTTTTCAACCAGTTGGGCAGTGGTCGTGGAGTGGGCAATTCTATCATAGTAAACAAACAAGGAAAACGGTTTGTTCATGAAGGTACAACTTATATGGATTTACCGAAAAGTTTCTATGAGTTTGATCCAGTAACACAAACATGGCCAAACAAACCACCTGTATGGTTAATCTTTGATCAAAATTTGAAAGATCGCTCTCTTGTGTTAACAATGGCACCAGGCGAACCAGCACCAGATTGGGTGGACCAAGCGCCTACTCTCCGTGAACTAGCTGAAAAGATAGGCGTGGACCCGGAAGGACTGGAATCAACGGTTGAGCGTTTTAATAGCCATGCAGAAAAATTAGAAGATCCTGATTTTCATCGTGGAACACAGCATTTCGAAAATATGATGGGTGGCTATCAAGGGCCAAAAGGGAATATTGGCCCGGTTGAGAAAGCACCGTTTTATGCACTTCCAATTTATGCAGGGACACTAGGTACTAATGGTGGACCTCGCATTAATAAGAATGGACAGGTTATTAATTTACGAGGAGAAACGATCCCAGGGCTTTATGCTTCTGGCAACGCAGCAATGGGTGTACTTGGTGCATGTTATCCTGGTGCAGGTGGCACGATTGGACCAGCTATGACATTTGGCTATCTAGCAGGAATAGATGCTGGAAATACACCAAGTAGGAATATTGCTCAAACTAACCTAATAGAATCAAAATAGACATATAGTAGGGGGTTAAATCATGCCAAGTGGAACACATGAAGTACAATTAAATCTATCGATTGATTCGATATGGAATTTCATTAGTGAAATGAACAATTGGGCGCCTTTGGTACCCGGGTACATTGAACATCAAATACTGAGTGAAACACAATCGACATGGAAATTTAAAGGTGACATTGGGATCATGCAAAAGAAAGTGAGCCTACAAATTGATATCACCAAGTGGCAGGAACCTGACTTAGTTACCTTTGACTTAAAAGGATTAAATGAAAATTTTGCAGGAAATGGGTATTTCAAGGCTGAGGCCATCTCTGATACCCAAACGAAGATGACAGGTAATCTTGATATTACAGCTGCTGGTATGATGGGTCCGATGATTAATCCAATCCTTAAATCATTCGTACCAAAAACAGCAACTGAACTAACTGATAACATTGCAAATAAACTTAAGGAACTTCATCCTGTTACGAAATAAACGTCTTCTACCTGCTATATAGTATTGCACCGATTAGCAGACTAGTTTTCGCGGAAATACGTTATTAATTAGAACAAGGAGGAATTTGATGGGAAGATTACAAGACAAAGTTGCTCTTATTACAGGCGGGGCAAGAGGAATGGGAGCCTCTCATGCTCGTTTATTTGTGAACGAGGGTGCTAAAGTAGTGATTGCTGATATTCTAGTAGAAGAAGGGCAAGCCTTAGCTTTAGAACTTGGAGAGAATGCTACATTTGTCAAGCTTGATGTCACGAAAGCAGAAAACTGGCAAGAAGCAGTTGCTGTGACGGAACATACTTTTGGTTTTGTAAATGTATTAGTAAATAACGCTGGTATTTCGATGAGCAAATCAATCGAAGAAATCTCGGAACAAGAGTATCGAAAAATTATCGATATTAATCAAGTATCTGTATTTCTTGGTATGAAAACCGTGATTCCATCTATGAAAAAAGGAAATGGCGGTTCGATTGTTAACATTTCTTCCATTAATGGTTTAGTGGGAGGCGCGATAGGCTATACCGATTCTAAATTTGCAGTTAGAGGAATGAGTAAAGCTGCTGCTCTTGGCTTAGCTCATTATGATATCCGTGTTAATTCTGTCCATCCAGGTGTGATTGAAACACCAATGATTGCACAAGGAGATGCCAAAGAACAAATTCAGGAGTTTGCAAAATCTATCCCTAATAGAAGAATTGCTAAGCCTGAAGAGGTTTCCAATCTCGTACTATTTCTTGCTTCTGATGAATCTAGTTATAGTACTGGTTCTGAGTTTGTCGTTGACGGTGGATTAACAGCTCAATAATATTGCGCCAGATTCCTTGTACGAACATTTTGTTCAAATGAGGAACCTGGCACTTTTATTTTTTAAATGATGGTCAGTTGTAACGAACACCCTACTTTAATTAGTATTAGGACAGAGCCGCTCTCATGAGAATCGTCGTTACATGTACATATCTAAAAGTTCATCAAATCTATCAATAGCATGATCGTGCCCAGTTACCTCACCGAATCCATACCTTGCATAAACAAAAGGAACTCCGGCATGTTTCGCTGCCTGTTGATCACCTTTTGTATCTCCAACATAAACAGGATTTATCAACTGATTTCTTTCGATAATTAATTTAATATTATCTCCTTTTGGAAGTCCCGTTCTGCCAGGATTCTCATAATCAGAGAAATACTTTCCTAAACCATGATACTGATAAAATGCTTCGATGTAACCGTCTTGACAATTACTTACAATATAAAGCTTATAATGTTGTGATAAAGTAGTTAATACGTCCTCGACATCGTCATATAAAAGCCCACCTTGTTTACTTAAATAACCGTTTTCAACTTCACAACTTTCATCTAATACTTTTTCTGCTACTTCCTTATCTACATCAGGTAACAATAGTTTGCTGACCTCTTCAACTGGTAACCCCATGGTTTGCTTTAAATCATCACTCGTTATTTCTTTGTTAACTTTATATTTGTTCAATACGTTATTCCAGGCAAGAACCACCGTATCTCTGGAGTCCCACAAGGTACCATCTAAGTCAAAAATAATACTATCCATTCCTATTCTCCTTTAGCTGCATTCGCTCGTTTTTCACCCATTAAGAGTATCATTCATATCTACTACCCATAGTTTACTATACTATGGCTAAAAAATGGACCAAATGAAATTTCATCATTATACCAAACAAAAACGAGTCAAGTCATGTTATCCTCCATCACTGTTTCAGTACAAATTTAAAAAGACAACTTACCTAATCGGCAAATTGTCTTTTTAGATACTTGGGACAAGAAACCTGACCCTTAACCCCTATGATGCTTTAACTTTTGCTTTTGATTCTTCTTTTTCTTTTCTAGAGTTAACTAGGATTTGCTCGAGTTCTTCTAATGATCTTCCTTTTGTTTCAGGAACAAATTTCCATATGAAGATTGCGGATAGTAGACTCATAATGCCATAGAATGAATAGGTTAATCCGCCACTAAATTCCATCATCGCTGGATATGTGGAAGAAATGAAATAGTTCGCTGCCCATTGTGCTGCAACAGCAATTGCGACAGCCTGTCCTCTAATTTTATTAGGGAAAATTTCAGCAATAAGTACCCAAACCACTGGTCCCCAAGACATCATGAATGATGCTGTATAAATAATGATAAAGATTAACGTACCAATACCAATTGTGTTTGTATAAGCCATTCCAGCTACACCAAACATACCAATAGTCATACCGATTGAGCCAATAATCAATAATGGTTTACGTCCAAATTTATCAACAGTGAAAATTGCAATAAGAGTAAATACAACATTCACTAAGCCCATAATAATAGTCTGGAACATAGAAGCATCTCTTGCTGCACCCATGCTTTCAAAAATTCGTGGTGCATAGTAGAGTGCCACATTAATTCCAACAAATTGTTGGAAGATAGATAATAAAATACCTATGACAACGATTTTTTTACCAAAAGAAAATAGCTTTGCTTTTGCTTTATTATCAAATGATTTCTTGATTTCAAACATAGTTGCTTTCGCCATTGTAGTCTCGTAAATTTTAGATAGAACGGTCATCGCTTTCTCATCTTGATTTTTCGAAACAAGATAACGCGGCGTCTCCGGTACGGTAAATAATAGACCTAGGAATAATAGTGCCGGTATTGCTTCTGAGAGGAACATGTAGCGCCAACCAATATCATTTAACCACTCCAACGATTGCCCGCCAGCAATACCCCAGTTCACAAAATAAACAACTAACATTCCAAAGATAATTGCAAATTGATTTAAAGAAACTAATGTTCCTCTAATGTGCGCGGGTGCCATTTCACCAATATACATAGGTGCAACTGCTGATGCTAGTCCAACACCAATACCACCAATAATTCGATAGATGTTAAAAGTAAACAGTAAAGCAATAGTTGGATCACCTTTTGTAAAGAATAGAAATTCTGGATAAGCAGATCCAAGAGCTGAAATCAAAAATAAGCAGGCCGCTAATACAAGCGAATATTTACGACCAAATTTTGATGAAAAGAAACCGGATGCAAAACCACCAATAATACAACCAATTAAAGCACTAGATACTGTTATTCCGTGAACAAGTGAACTAAGTCCTAGACTGTCTGTAAAGTATGCTTGAAGCGAACCCTCCGCTCCTGAGATAACAGCTGTATCATACCCAAATAACAGCCCTCCAAGTGTTGCTACCAATGTAATTAAAATAATATAAAAATAGCTATTTTTCTTCATCTTTTGTTAGAAAGAGATAGATTCTCTTTCTTTCCTCCCTTCTCTAGTTGAAGTTCTTCTTATAACGCTTACATTAATGCTGTATTTTTTAATGATTGCCTTATTACGAACGACTAAAACGATCTTACTATCCCCCTAAAATTAACTACTTTTTAAAAAGATTTCGTTTTCATTTTTATGATATTAACAAAATGTTCTTTAATCAGTACATCTAAATTATCATGTAATCGCATTCCTGATAGCACTTTCATCTGCACTTTCTTGTTATCAGCTAGACTATCTTGTGAAATCTATATTTTTATTAAAGTTCTTGGCATTTTTAGGTGCATGTTGTCGAACACTTTCGCTTTTTGTTTCAGGAAATAAACTTGTACTCAAAATAAAAAACAGTGACCATAGGATCACTGCTTTTCATTGTCGATATTTCGTTCTATAGTCACTTGGGCTAATTCCAATTTGTTTTTTAAATACCCGACTAAAATAGTTGGGATCCTTATAACCGATGTTTAGTGCTATTTCTTTTAACGGCACGTTTTGGTCTAGTAAAAACTCTTTTGCTTTTTCTAATCGAGTATCCGTCAAGTAATCAATAAAGGTAACTTGAAAGGTATCTTTAAAAAGTTTACTTAAATAATAGGAACTAATCCCTATTTGTTCGGCAACCTCATCCAACGAGATGGGTCTATAATAATATTTATCGATATAATTTTTTGCTTGTAAAAGTAGGGGCTGGATACCAGTCGATCGCCATTGCTCTAAACGTTCGATAATCATTAATACATGTGCCTTAGCTACTTCTTTGATTTGTATCGATGTGTCAAGTTGTCCTAAACTCGTCTGAATATCCTCATTGTATCCAAGCTCTTTCATCGATCTTGTTAACACGATAAAAAAATCCTCCATCGCCTTGTGAACCGCGCTTACCCGAAAGTCTGAAGCTTCTTGAATCGTTGAAAAATAGGACTCAAACAGTTGCATTGCTTTTTGGATATTGCCTTTTTTAATAGCGTTAACCAGTTCTCGCTCTGCTTCAAAAGGAACCAACTGTACACGCTTTTGTTTCAATTGATCACTATATACAAGATAGGAGGCACTTGGATGATTGCAAACTAGTTCTAATGCATACATCGCCTCTTTGTATGAATCGGAGAACTGATTAACATCCACAACAAGACTCCCAACCCCAGCATTTATCCGACAATCTTCTAAGTTATTTTGAACACGATGAATAATCGTCCGAACAAAATCTCCCCTTATTTCACGGTCTAGTTCTTGATTATCGCTAAATAGTGCCAATACAGGCACTTGGAATCCGGTTAATGGGCCGACAAGACATGTGGTATTTTGTTCGTTAAACGTTTGCTTTAAAATCCGGTACCAGTGACTTTTTTCTTCCCGACTAGGCTGTTTTTTGTCCGATTCAAACGAGAAAACGGAAACAAATCCTTGTTTATCATCGAGGTCTAGCCATTCATCCCACTTCTCTTGGTCGAACTCATGAACATGATCCATCATAAAAGAGACAATATATTCCATTTCTATAAAGGAACTAACGCTTTCTAGACGATGATTTATTTGCTTTCTTTCAGTAACCTCTTGTTTCTTTGTGTCAATTTCATCAACTATTCGGTCATATGCTTCTAGCACTTCAGAAATTTTACTTGGTTTTAACAAATATTCTTTAATTCCAAATTTCATAGCCTCACGGGCATAATCAAACGTATCAAAAGCTGATACCATTATGAACTTTGTAGAGGGAAGCTCCGGAGTTATTCTCCTAATTGCTTCGATGCCATCAAATTCTGGTATTTTGATATCCATAAAGATTACATCTGGTTTCTCTGTGCACGCAAATTCGACGGCTTCTTTTCCATTCTGAGCTTCTGCAACAATTTTAAAATTAGAACGATTTCTACCAAGTATCAGCCTTAAACCTTCTCTTTCAATTGGTTCATCGTCAACCAGCATCACTTTTATCATAAACTATCCCCTCTAGCTCTGTTAAATTTTATTTAATCGAATCGTCACTGTCGTACCTTTTCCAAGATCTGAAGAAATGTTAATTTCACTATCCTTATGGAATAGTCTAAGGCGATTGATCACGTTTTTCATGCCAATTCCAGTAGAGTGACCTGAGCCTTTTTTCTCTACATGAACCTCTTTCTCGTCACTTGTATCCATCAATCGATCGATTGTTTGCTGGTCCATCCCTACCCCATTGTCCTTTACTTCGATACACACGCTTTCATTCTTTTCATAAATCGATAATACAATCTCGGCGCCTTCAGACATGTTTTCAATCCCATGGATAAACGCATTCTCTATAATTGGCTGAAGCGTAAGACATGGAAGTGGGATCGATAAACAGCTAGGATCAATGTTTTCGATAAACTCCACACGGTCTTTGAAACGTGTCTTTTGAATAAAAAAGTATTCCTTTACAATTTCCACTTCATCTTTTAGCGTCGTTTGTCGATCCAGATTACCGATATTATAACGAAGCAACGCTGAAATAGATGAAATTAAATCATTCGTTCGCTCCGCCCCTTCAATATAAGACGTTTTGGAGATGACGTTTAATGTGTTAAACAAAAAATGGGGATTGATTTGATTTTGTAAACTTTTCAATTCCATCTCCTTTAGTAGTTGGGCTAATCTAGCTTTTTCTTCTATATCATTAACCGAATCTAGGATATTCTTTTTCATTTCATTAAATGTCTTCGTTAAAAACCAAAGCTCATCTTTTGTAGAGACAACAACATCCTTGCCCGAATAACGCCCAGCTGAGATTTCCTGTGCTGCCTTTGTCAGGCGCTCAATGGTTCTAGTAATACCATTAGAAAACCATAGTGCAAACAAAATACTTAGAATGATGATAGAAGAAATAATCATTGTCCACATGTTTTTTGTTTGCGTGATTTTTTTATCTAAAAGGAACGAAACATCTTGATAATTCGTTAGTCTCTCATCTATTAAATCAAGTGCCTTCTCATCAATATAACCAGACGTTTTTTCAGCTTCGTCTAATGACGCTGAATATTGTTCAATATCTTGTTTGTTTACGCCTGCAATCGTTTTATCCGTTTGGATAAGAAAGTCGGTCATTATATTCAGGAAATTTTCCTTTTTAATCCCACCTCTTTCTCTCGCATCAAACTGCTCTTTTAGCACGAGGAGATTTTCTTTATCTTCGTTATATGTGCTTAAATTTTCTGAGAGTGGTTCATGCACAAAAATTTGCAGCGACTGAAATGTCTCATTCGTCTGCTTCGTCATTTCATTCAGTAGAAAAAGATATTCTACATTTTCCTGATAAAGTTCCTTTACTTCCTGGTTACTTTGTTCTCTAATTAAAAATGATAAAACAATTAAAAAAAGAATAGTGGCAAAATAAATAAGTAACTTCGTACGAATTTTAATCATGAGAACCTACCCTTTCTCTATTCTTTAGGGGTAAGTCTGATTTACGAATGATCGTTACCTCTGTTTGATAGACATCTTGGACGGACTTTCCCTTGATCAGGTCCAGCATAATCTTAATACTTCTTTCTCCCATTTCAAAAGGTTGTTGTCCAATAATAGTATCGATATCTCCTTTTTCAAGTAATTGAATATTTTCATCCAATGTATCAAATGTCATCACATACAAATCATTCAGCTTATTCAACGTATTGGCCGCAGCTACTATGCCCATGCCATCCAATGAGCTCGTTCCGTAAAATGCTGTTATATCCTCATGTTCGGTTAACATTTTGTAGGCTTTTTCTTCTGCTTTGACCCTTGTCAGTTTTGATTCGGCCAATGCGACAACCTTGATTCCTTCAACCTGAGCGATTGTATCTTTAAATCCTTCTAGTCTTAGCCGGTGCTGATGATGCGCATTATCCATCCCACCGGTAACAATGCCGACAATAGCCTTTCCACCAGTATCTTCAATCAACGCTTGACCAGCTAACTGACCAGCTTTGTAATTATCTGTTCCAATATATGCACTACGCAAGCTTTCAGGAGCATCCGTATCAACGGTAATTACCGGGATACCCTCCTTTACAGCCTTATTAATCATTGGCGTAAAATCGTCATTTAGCGCTTGCACAATGATCCCATCTACTTTTGATTTAATAGCCATATCAAAAAGCTTTAGTTGCTCTTCTGGATTGGAACGCTTAGGCCCCACATATTCCACAATAGCCTCATATGTTGACTCAGCCTTTTTCGCACCTTCTCCGACTAATCGCCAATAATCGTGATCCATTTCCTCACCAACTAAAACAAAATGATGTTTCGATAAAGGTTCTTCAGTAGAAATTGTTTCCGTCAATTTTTTGTCAAAAGTCTGTACTTGTTGATAAAAATAAAAAAAGAATCCTAAAGACGTGATAAATAAAGAAACTAAAACAAAATAAATAATAAATACGCGCTTCATGCTGACCCTCCTTGGGAAAAAGGGACAGGTTCCTTGTCCCAGAACTAGTAATTAATATGTAAAGGCACTCATTCATTAGCAATCAAAAAATTTCACTAACCTCTAGTTTACTATATTATGACTAAGTGGGACAGAGGAACAGATTTCAGGGTTCGCTGGAAGGTACCGAGGGTGGTTGAAATCACCAGGCAAATTGTTTGTATCACTAATTTAGCGAAAAACACAAAATGAGAGGGCATAAAGAGGATAGTATCCCACTATCCTCTTTATGTTAACCGCTAATACCGTTAGTTTTGTATGTCTGGACATGCTTTTTAGACCGTACCCTTTGGCACGACCGAATCCGTGAAATTTTAAAATCTCTCTCATTTATTCGCCATCCTACATACAAAAATATAAGGTTTTGCGAATGTAGTAGTGATACACCTTGTAATCGATGCACCCTAAACTTCGCAAGGAAGCTTGGACGTTGTAAAACATAGAAATTATTCCGATATTCATTTAGTTTTAGAAGACCCTTACACCAAATATTAGGAGGTTTCTTTTACTTTTTCACAAGTTTTGGGAATGGTTTTTCAGTGGTTTTATCCTATCTCCTTGTCCTTAGTTATTCTGTAGATATTCCTTAAAGGTCCTTACAACTGGCAATTCTATTGAAGAACTTCGATACATCAGCCATGTATTTCGAATAACAACTTCCCCATCGATAGATATTGGCATTGATAATAAAGAATTTTCCTCAGTTAAAGCACTAGAAGGAAGAATTGCATATCCAAGCCCATTTTTGACCAGCTCCTTACATGTTTCCGTTGAATCAACTTCCATTGATATTAGTGGTGGAACAGCATAATAAGATTCCCACCAGTAATCGATCGAGGACTTCAAGTCATTATTTGTTTTGTAATTTATTCGTTCTAATTTCGGTAATTCTTTCATGTTAATAGGATTTTTCGAAACTATACATATAGGCTCTTGACTTATCAATAGCTTTTCATCAGGCCATTTATAATTTCCCTTTATAATTCCCATGTGGATTTCATCATTTTGGAGTAACGCCATCACTTCATTGCTCCATCCCGTTCTTAAGTTGAAACTCACATCTGGATATTGGTCATGAAATTCTTTTAATAGTCTGGAAAGATTATAACGTGCAAAATTACTTGATACACCCAATCTCAACGTTCCTTGTACATGCCCATCCAACTTCAGAAAATATTCCTTCATTTTTTTTAATTCTTCGAGCATTCTCGTAGAATAATTTACAAGGTATTCTCCTTCAGGTGTGAACTGGATTCCTTTCTTTCCACGAACAACTATCTTTATGTTATAATCTTTCTCAATTTGTTTAATTCGGTGAGTTATTGCTGGTTGAGATATATATAGTCTTTCTGCCGTCTTTGTAATTCGCTTTTCTTCATGCAATACTTTAATCATATACCAATCCTTTTCTTGCACAATATCCTCCCCAATCAGATATTTACTTTTCGCAAAATATTTTCTATATTCTGAATTATACTATATTAAAGGAGGGGAATGCACTGCATTCTGATTTGTTTTCCGAAAAATTCCATATGAATAATTTACTAGATGAATGAATCCTTAAATATAGTCAGTCTTTGTTTGAATATGAAACCGTTATTTATGACAAAAAAGGATTGATTCTATTAGATTAGAATCAATCCTTCTTTTTAATTTCTTCTATTACTAACCAACTACAATGAGGCACTCCCACTTTGGTGCTAATTTTTCATATCTTGTAAAACTGTTTTTGCAATATTGTTATCCAGTTTTTCGTAATCGTAATACTTAATCGTTTCGTATAAATCTTTTCTCGTTTGCATTTGATCTAATGTATTTTTTTGAGAGCCTTCATCACGAATACTATTATAAACATTTTCGATTGCTTTGGAAGCTACACGTAAAGAAGTAACAGGATAGATCACCATTTTATAACCCCATTCTTTAAATTGATCTATGTGGTAATAAGGTGTTCTACCATACTCTGTCATATTAGCTAGCAAAGGCTTATCAATTTCTTGTGCAAACCGCTTAAATTCATCTTCGGTTTCTAATGCTTCTGGAAAGATTACATCAGCACCTGCTTTCACATAGGCTTTTGCCCGCTCAATTGCACTGTTCATACCTTCTACTGATTTCGCATCTACTCTTGCCACAATGATAATTTTATCACTTGTATTTCTTATCGCTTGAATTTTTTGAATCATTTCCTTTTTTGTTACTAACCTTTTCCCATTTAAATGGCCACATTTTTTGGGTAGTTTTTGGTCTTCAACCTGGACAGCGGCTGCCCCTGCATCTATTATCTCTTTTATTATTCTGGATAAATTTAATATACTATTAGATCCGTTATCAATATCCACAAGAATTGGCATTCCTGTAGCCCTAGTTATTTCTCTTGTACGTGTTGCTAATTCTGTAAGAGTGAATAATCCTACATCAGGCATGCCCATACTAGCAGAAAATGCACCACCAGATAAATAAATGACACGAAATCCGGCCTTTTTAGCAAGTAAACCAGCCATTGCATCATGTGTTCCTGGAACCTGAAATATACCATCCTCGTTAATCATATTTCTAAGGGTTGTAATCGGATCTTCTTCATCGTCTCTCACTAACCAGCTCATATACCTTCCCTCTTTCCTTTAAATAGAAGAATGAATGAAAGAATATCCCTCCATTAGACGTCGTGCTGTTCTACCTATGGTTGCCCGTTTAACTACATATTCTGAAGATATTTGTTCAACGATTGATTCAGTTTCAATTACTCCTGCTGGATGACCGATCCTCAATCTGATATTATCCCTACCGGAAGACACTTCATGAACAATCGTGCCTTTAATTCTTGCCGCCACTCCTGTACATACAGTAGAAGTACCTGCATATGTTTTATGTGTGATTTGCATATACATTAACCTAGAAACTAGGTCTATTTCATCTGTACTTATTCGTATATTATTTAAATACGTTCGATAGCTTTTGGGAGGAGCCACAAATCCAATGATTGGAGTTGCCGGGCTCTTTTTCTTGGATTGTTTAGGATCATCTATCATTCCTATACGGTAGGCAGCAGTTGCACGAATACTCTCTAAGTATTCTGTTAATTTTGAATTCTGATCAATTTCTGAAGGAGTTTCAATTCCTGTTAGTCCTAAATCCTCTGCTCTTACAAACACATGAGCATTACCAACATCAACAATAGAAGCTTCTATTTCACCAACACCAGATACATTCAACATATCAATTGGTGACCCCGTTGGAAGCAAACGACCTGTAGTTCCACCAGCTGTATGACGTAAGTCCAAAGTGATTTTAGCGCCTGATCCGGGTACTCCAGGAGTGATGTAATCCCCCTCTTCAAGTGGTTTTTGGTCATTAACCGGGACTTCGATCCGAAGAATCCTATTTAAATTTTTATTGAAAACACATACAGTTGTAATAGGAGTCATAATTGGAACAAGTCCTTCAAAGACAGCATAATGACCAACAGCAGCTGATATATTTCCACATAGACTCCGATAATCAACAACCGATTCTTCTATACCTACTTGCGCAAAGGTATAAGAAATATCTGCTTCTAAACGATTCGATGGTCCAATTATCGCTAATTTACTCGTCAATGGATCAGCTCCTCCAAGTCCATCAATTTGCCGCTTATCTGGTGAGCCAAATAAAGAAAGAATAAGCTGATCTTTCTTTTTTTGGTCGACTGGTAAATCACTTTCTCTTAAAAAAAGTGCTTTACTCGTCCCCCCACGCATAATAACGCACCGTATCCTATCTGTGCTCAATACTTGTTCCTCCTTTCTAGTCCCTATTTGGATGTAATTGGTAAAATCAATCAAAACATTCAGATAATTATTAAATTCCTAAGATATTGACT
Organism: Aquibacillus saliphilus; assembly: GCF_020404745.1. Lineage (GTDB taxonomy): Bacteria > Bacillota > Bacilli > Bacillales > Amphibacillaceae > Aquibacillus > Aquibacillus saliphilus. The sequence continues at coordinate 114,549 of NZ_JAIZAP010000009.1, read as the reverse complement.
CGATAAACAAATCTCCTTTCATAATCTTTCGAGCTGTACGGTCAAGTCCTACAAATGCCACATCGTCTTGGTTATCTGTTAAGCGGACCCGAACTTCAACGATTCCTTCAGGATGACCAATACGAATCATTTGTTCCTCGCTGCAATCAGTTAATTCTGAAAGTAGATTCGGAACTGTTTCCTTCAATAACGCTGCAGAGGCAACGTTATGTAAACAGCTCGCTGCAAATGTACGATGAAAATTTCCCATCGATAGCATTTTCGTAACTATATCTACTTCTTCTCCATTGATCACTCTACCATCTGAGGTTTTATAGCCTTGAGCTTTAGCCACAATAGCAATTTTCGGTATTGATGGTGCCTTTCGTGCAGCTTCTAAACTGTCAGCGATACCTGTCTGTACAGATATATCACAACGGATTTCTTCTAGCTCTTCTAGTAAATCGTCTCGTGTAGAAAGCTCGCTATTTAACTCCGTTCCATTAATTCCAAGTGCTTCACTTGCAACATAGACACACGGATTGACGACATCTACAAAAGAAACGGCATATGTGCCATTTTTCGTTTTTACTGTTTGCACCGCTCCTAATGGTTGGGTCTTTCCTGTCTTGCCTCCACCTGGGTTAAAGATATCTAATCTGAATCTAGCCCCTGGTTTCGATAATCCTTGAATATAATAGTCTCCGGCAACTTTGGCTTCACCATTTTCTAGCGGTACAGTAAGAAAAAGTTTTTTATTTATATTTGTGTTATATACAGAAACTTCAATAAATTCTGCATCATATTCCGCTTCAACAAGTCCTTCGTCGACAGCGAATGCTCCTACTGCTGCCATTAAATTTCCACATGTTCCTCTATCATCGACAACCTCCACACCAATCCCCACTTGATAAAACGTATAGTTGACATCAATGTTTTCTTTTAAAGAAGGAGATATAACAACTACTTTACTTGTGTGTGAATTTCCTCCTCCTAATCCATTAACCTGGAGATTATTATATGCATCTATACTTTGTAAAAAGATTTGTCTTTGTTTTTCTGGATCATTTGGCAAGTCTTTTTCATGGAAAAATATTCCTCTACTCGTACCTCCGCGATAAACAACACATGGTAGTGTGTACTGGCTCATCAAAAACCATCTCCTAATTTTATCTTCCTAACTAACTTAGCTTTGGACTTTACTTCTCTCTCTCGCAAAACTAGCAGCATTTTCTCCAGATAGCTTACCAAAAACAGCTCCGCGAGTAAGACCACTTCCTAACGGATAGTTTTGATAGAAAAAACCACCTGTCATTTCACCAGTTGAAAATAAACCTGGGATTGGACGATCTAAAGAATCAACTACTTTTGAATCTGTGTTAATTCGTACACCACCAAATGTAAAGGTAATACCTCCTGTTACAGGATAAACACGAAACGGACCGTCTGTTATTTTACGCGCCCAGTTTGTTTTATTAAGTGCTAGTTCTTCTGTTGTTGATCCATCTAAAATAGTTGGGTTGAATTCGCCCTCTTTTACTGCTCCATTATATTCGTTCACTGTATTCATAAATTCCTCTTCATTAAAACCCATTAGTTGATATTTCGACTTTAATTGCTCAGCTATCTCATCGATTGTATCGCCTTCAATCGGGTCACTCGTACTGTAACGAGGTTCCAATAGATCAAATGATTTTCTATCAAACAATTGAAAAGCGATTGCATTTTTTTGTTTTAAAATCTGTTCTCCAAATTTAGCGTAGGTATATGTGTTAAAGTCCTCTCCTTCATCAACAAACCGTTTGCCATCAAGATTAATCATAATGCCGTAATGATAAGATAGTCGATTTGTTTTGTCCGTTAGGGCTAGATCCCCATAATCTGGAGCTTCAGCATTAATTGGTGTTGCGTGCTTCCCTGAAAACTCACCATAAGGTTGTGCTCCTATGTCCATAGCTGCACGGATCATCTCACCAGTGTTATAGCGTGTTCCACGCACTTTAACGAGTGACCAATCTGGCCCCAAATAAGCCGTTCTCATTTCAGGACTAGCTTGGAATCCACCACTTGCTAAGATGACTGCTTTACTCGTGATATGTTCCCAACCATCCGGAGTACGAACCTCAACACCACTAATAGTGCCATCCTCAGATGTTGTTAATCGTTTCGCTTCTATTTCATAGACAATATCAACACCAGCCCTTTCCGAAATATCGAACAAGCTTTGTGACAAACCCACTCCTTCATGAATAGTTCGTACCGCCGCACCAAATGGCAAGACAGTCTTTTTATCGTCCGTTTGAACAGTACCAACTGCTCGGTTGAATTCCCACGGGATACCTAATTTAGACATCCATAAAACGGTGTCATACGAACGACTTACAAGCGTCTCAGTTAACTCTTCATCTGCTCTCCCACCGGCAGTACGTTGGATATCACTAGTAAAATCATCTTCAGTGTATGGTGCACTTGTTACTTGATCTTTTAAATGTTTATCATCTACAACCTCTACTAAATCATCGATCCCATTGTACGCACAACGGAATATCCCTCCAGAAAAACGAGTATTTCCTCCTCGCATTTCTTTTGTAGCTTTCTCTAAGACTAGTACACTAGCTCCATTTTCTTTAGCAGCTATTGCAGCTGTTAACGCTGCATTCCCTGCACCCACAATCACTACATCGTAATTTTTACTCATAACTATACACATCTCCTTTTACTTTGATAGTATTCTCCTGAAATTAGTGCAATACAATACACTAAATTTTCATTTCTATTAAAAACGAACGATCCCTCACCTCCAGCTGGTATTTATAAGTGTAGATTCATGGTTTAATAAAATTGTATAATAAGTCTTACTATTAATAAAATACTCATAATTTATATAGATATATAAAATTATTTTATTATTAAAAAAACGATCTATCTATTAACTTGAAAAGTTGATCGATATTCACACGAAAAACTAGTAAGTAAAAAACCTTTACAAGAGGTACCCTCGATGTAAAGGTTTTTTACTTACTAGTAATCAATTTATTTAAAACAACCTATTTTAATATAAAATAGCTTCTGAAATAATTCCTTCAATATCTTCTTTTGTGACTGGTCTTGGATTAACTTTTAATTGAGCACTTAATAGGGCATCTTCTGCTAGATTTGGAATATCTTCCTGTAAAATGTTGAACTCCTTTAGCCCTTTTTGCAAACCAATATCTTCAATCATATTTTCAATTGCTACAATAGTTTTTAGTGCTGCAGATTTTTCACTTAATTCATCCACCATTAAACCCATAGTTTGGCCGACTACCGACAACTTATCCGAACAATAGTCCATATTGAAACGTAAGGAATAAGGCAACATAATTCCACACGCTAATCCATGATGCATCTTATAATGGGCACCAAGGGGATGTGCTATAGCATGGTTAACACTTAGCCGTAATAGTGAAAAAGATATTTCTCCAATCATAGATGCAACTAACATTTGTTCAGCTGCTTTGGAATTACTACGGTCCTCCACAAAATCGCGTATATTATTGGATATCATCTTTATCGCTTGTAAGTTTAATCCTTGTGATAAATAATTGGCAGACGTAGATAAGTAATATTCAAGGTTATGACATAATGCATCCATACCTGTTGCCGCAGCAATTTCTTTTGGTAATGATTTCACCATGTTAGGATCAAGAATCGCGGCAATTGGTATAATCTTTCTACTTCGAATCGTAAACTTTTGTCGTGTTTCCTCATTTGTAATCACAGCTCCTGGTGATACTTCACTTCCAGTTCCAGCAGTTGTTGGAATAGCAATCACATCTAAAGGTGGATTGGAAAATTTGTCAATACCATTCATTTCAACTAAATTACCCGGATTCGTTGCAAGAATAGCTGTAGCCTTTGCCGTATCAATCGAACTACCTCCACCAAGCGCAATTACGACATCTGATTTGAAATTCTTCATTTGTTCATAGCTCTTATAAACACTTGAAACAGTAGGATCCCCTCTTACTTCACTAAAAACATCTACAGAATTATCTTTAAGAAGTTTACTTAGTGTCTGTAGCATCTCTGAATCTTTCAAAGCAGCATCTACTACTACAAATACGTTTGATAATCCACGGCTACTTAAAATAGTTGGAACTTCATTTAAGGCATCTACGCCAACACAAAGCTTTGTTTCAGGAAATAAAAATTCTTGAATGGGCACCAATAATACCTCCCTTAGTTAGTGAACTTTTCTATAAATAAAAATTGCTTATGGATATTGATTTTTATTTAGTGTTTTAAAATCATGTGCAGCTAAAACCACTTTTGCTAACTTATCTAACTTATCAAATGAATGTTCATACTCCTCTAAATTAATATGAATACCATTTGGAATGTGCTTTAGTTTACCATCTCCTTCCCAATTTTCATTTAGTGGTACACAATCACTCGCTATAGCGTAGACTCCATCCTTTGTTTCTGCTAGAACTCCCATTAGTCCGGGTGTATGTCCTGGTAAAGTAACAAGATGTACGCCCTTCACTAAATCATATAGATCGCCTTCTATTGGTTCCATCTGCTGGAATACATCCATCCAAGAAGGCAATCGGTCAAATCCTATTTCATATGGTCTTTTTTGGAGTGGACTTGGTGCAATTGCATAGGAAAGCTCAGCTTTTTGTACAAAGAAACGAGCATTTTTAAACATTTTACAATTACTACAATGGTCCCAATGTAGATGGCTTAAAACAACATAGTCTACTTCTTCAGGATTAATTCCTATGTTTGTTAACGCATTATAAGGTTGCATTTCATCGGTCTGGATAATTGGTGTGTGGTATTTACTAGCTTTCTCTGAATCACAGGGTCCTGTATCAACTACAATCTTCTTTCCATTCACTTCAATTAGAAACATAATACATGGAAAATCCTCTTTTTGCCCTTGTCTTTTTCCGTACAAGAAAGTAGATGTTTCGAAGTTCGGAAATACACCAACAAGTAACGGTTTAATAATTGGAAAATCACTCATTATAATCACCTCGTATTAATAGTTTAAATATTCAGAAATAAAAGAATAGCGTTGGAGATTATATTTCTCACGTACCAATTTTAAAATGTATTATAAAATTAACTTCCTAAATATGCTTCTTTGATTCTTGAGTCAGACATTAATTCACTACCCGTTCCACTCATAATGATTTTGCCTAAATCCAGAACATAACCTCTATCAGAAATTTCTAAAGCCATTGAAACATTTTGCTCCACTAGAAAAATAGTCATACCATCCTTATTTAATTGTGTTAAAACGTCATATATTTTTTCAACAAGAATAGGTGCAATTCCTAAAGAAGGCTCATCTAGTAATAGCAAATTAGGATCTGACATTAGCCCTCTTGCAATAGCTAACATTTGCTGCTCTCCACCACTCATCGTGCCAACCTGTTGTTTAATACGTTCTTTAAGGATAGGAAATAACTCGAAAACATTTTCTAACTTTTCTTGAAAATGCTCACGTCTATATTTCTTTGATTTAGCAGCCGTCCCAAGTAATAAATTTTCTTCAACACTTAGGATAGGAAATAACATGCGATTTTCTGGTACAAGCACCATCCCTTTTTTCAATAATTGATCGGTAGATTGGCGATTAATTTCTGTACTATTCAACATAATACTTCCATCCGTTGCTTTCACAATACTAGAGATCGTTTTTAGTAATGTCGATTTACCTGCACCATTTAATCCAACAAGTGAGACAATCTCACCTTTATGAACATCTACAGATACCCCGTGCAATACTTCGACGCCATTATAACCAGAACTCAATTCTTTAACCTCAAGCATTAGAATATTCCCTCCCTAGATAAGCACTTATTACCTTAGGATCCTTCCTAATTTCTTCAGGCTTACCTTCAGCAATTTTCTGTCCGAAATTTAGTACTACAATTTTTTCTGCTAAGTTCATAACGAATTTCATATTATGTTCAATGATTAAAATTGTTTTTCCTTTTTCTTGAATACTTCCAATCATTTTTGATAAAGTATCCGTTTCATAATCATTAAGTCCTGCTGCTGGCTCATCAAGTAGAATTAAATCTGCCCCAGTTGCCATCACCTTTGCAACTTCTACCAACCTTTTTTGACCATAAGGTATTTCATTGGGGTATTTCTCTGCAATATCAGAGATTTGAAAAAAGTTGAGTATATCCAATGCTTCTTCTCTTAATTTTTCTTCACTTTTTCTTACGGATGGTAAAAACAGCATACTATTTAGAAACCCTTGTCCGGAACGAGTATGAGCAGCTGTCATAATGATATCCAATATTGTCAATCCTTCAAAATTACGAACTTGTTGAAACGTTCGAGCTATCCCTTTTTGTAATATGTTATATGGCTTTAATCCTTTAATAGATTTGCCACGTAGTTTAATATCACCTTCACTAACTTGATAAAACCCAGCAATACAATTAAACATAGTTGTTTTACCAGCACCATTTGGACCAACGAGAGCTGTAGTCTTCCCCTCCTCCATGGTAAAATTAATATCACTTAGTGCAGTCAGACCTCCAAATTTTTTAGTTACGTTTTCCACCTCAAGAAACATCCTTAAAACTCCCCTTTTCTGAATCTTTATCATGACTAAATAGAAACTTTTTGAAAAATCGGATGACTAACTGGACTATCCCAGCAAGCCCTTTTGGGAAGAAAATTAAAACAGCAAGTACGATAAGCCCGTAAATAAATACTGTAGCATCTTGAAATTCTTGAAGTAATTCAGGAACTAATATGAGAAAAGCAGCACCTAGAATCGATCCTAAGTTACTTGCTAGACCTCCGATGACAATGAGCATCAAAATCTGAATAGAAGTATGAACTCCAAATACTTCAGGTGTTATAACCATGGAATAGTGTGCATACCAGATCCCTGCAATTGCAGCTAATGCTGCACTAAGTGCGAAAGCGAACACTTTATGTTTCAAAACATTCACACCCAATGCTTCAGCGGCATCTTCATCATCTCTAAGTGCCATGTGAACCCTTCCAATCGAGGATCGAGTTAAATTACGGAGGAGCATAAAAGATATAATAACAGAGCCTACAATTAAGTAGTAAATATTTTCAGCAAGCCATGGACCTAAAATTGTTTCTGGCATAATAAAGGTACCATCATGCCCACCGGTTAACGATCTCCATTGAACTAAAAAAGTTTCAATAATTAACCCAAAAGCTATTGTGGCCATCGCCAAATAATGTCCTTTTAACTTTAAGATTGGTAAACTCACGATTACCGCAACTACAATTGTAAACAGTATCGTTACAATCCAAGCTAATAAGAAGTGCATACCAACTATCGTTTCCAAAATAACAGAAACATAGGCCCCCATTGCATAGAAAGCGGCATGCCCAAGAGAAATTTGCCCGGTATATCCAAACAAAAAATTTAGTCCTAATCCTAAAAGGGAAAAAATTGCAATCATCTGAATTAAACGTAAATAATATGGATTATCCATATAAGTAGGTAACAAAAAGATCATTAAAACAATGATCACCGTAATCCACCGCACAGGTTGTTTACTAATTGCAACTTTCAAATTTATCACCTCACTTTCTATGATTTTTCTGGAAATAAACCCGTTGGTTTTACAAATAACATTAGGAGCATAATTCCGTAGGCTATTGCTTGTGCATAACTTGATATATAATAGTTCGCAAACGATTCTGCAACACCTATAATAAGTCCACCAATCATTCCGGCATAAATATTTCCCATACCTCCTAAAATTGCTGCTGCAAATCCTTTAACGGCAATTGGAAGACCAATATATGGTGAAGCCCCACTAATAGGAGCAATCATCATTCCCCCAATACCACTTACAAGTGCACTTAGAGTGAAACCTATTATCGTCATACGTGCAACATTAATCCCACTAACTTGCGCACCTTCTGGATTGATCCCTACTGCTCGTAACGATTTACCTGTCATCGTGTAATGAAAGAAATACCAAACGACAAGAACCAATACGAATGAAACAACAATTGTTGTTAAATTTTCTGGTAAAATACTTAAATTTCCAAAATAAAGGGGTTCACGCCCCATCAAGGGACGTACTCCGTATATTTGTTTTCCTAGTAATAGTCCCATTCCTTCTGTTAAAACCGTTCCGAACGCAATGGTACCTATAATGATATGAAAAATAGATGAACCACGTTTCTGTAAGGGAGAAACCAGAATGAATTTAAATAGCTGAGCCAATACAAACATGGACCCAACGATAATTAAAAACGTCGATATATAACCAAATTCACTTAATGCTACACCGAAAAAAGCCATCATTGCCCCAACCATTACAAATTCACCTTGCGCGAAATTCACAATGCTTGTGGTATTGTAAATAATCAAAAATGCCAAAGCAACGAGACCATAAATACTACCTGTGGAAACCCCCGCAATAATTAGTTGTAAAAATGTATCCATTCCATCACCTCTTCTACATAATTTTAAAAGTTAGAGCGGTCTCCCACTCTAACTATTAACTTATTCGTTATTTTTAATAAGTAAGGTTTTTATTCAACTTTTACAAACTCACCATCTTTAACTGTATTAAAAATAATAAAGTTTTCATTTGGCGCAACATGTTTGTCAGGACTATAGGATGCAGTGTGATCGATACCACCAGAGACAGTTTCGAAATCTGTAATTGTTTCTAACGCTTCAGCTAACTCGACTCCACCTTTACCTTCTGTAATCTTGAGACCTTCTGCTAATAGTTTGACCGCATCATAGCCTAACACCGAAAAAACATGAGCAGGGTCGTTATCTTCGCCATACTTTGCATCATAAGCTTGAATATATGCTTGTGCTTCTGGTTTATCCGGATCCATAATAGTGGGTAGAATTACTCCCTCTGTAGCATCTCCTGCTAAATCTATAAAGGAACTCATATTTAAACCACGACCTCCAAGAATCGGAAGATCTAACCCTACTTGGTCAGCAGTTTTTACAAATAAAGCTGCATCATTTCCTAAAGTAACAACATAAACCGCATCAATACCCTCTGCGTTTTTTAACTTTAACGCTTGTGAACTCAAACTTTGTGCCCCTACTGGGTGTTCAACTTTCTCTATGATTCCAATTCCTTCCTCATCTAAAACGGTCTCAATGGATTCTAAAGCACCTTGACCATAGGCTGAGTCATCTACTATAACGCCAATATTTTCATATCCTTGCGACTTCATGAATTCAACGATCGCTCTTACGTCATAAGTATTATTCTCAGACATGGCAAACGTAGTGGCAAAAGAGGATTTTTCAGGGTCCAATAAATTGTCATTTTGGGCAATCGAGATCATATTTGGAATTTCGTATTTAGCAAATACTTCACTATTTGCTAAGGCTGGCCCTGAATTTGGACCACCCAATACTGCGACTATTTCTTCCTCTGTAGATAACTGTTGTGCTATTGTCGTAGATTTTGCAGGATCTGCTTCATCATCACGTGCCATAAGTTCAATCATCTTACCGTTAATACCACCAGCGTCATTTATTTCTTCAACAGCTAGTTCCATTCCGTTTTGTGCCGGTATTCCCATTGTGGCTGAACCACCAGATAATGGCCCAACAAACCCAATGTTAATAGTTCCTGCCTCTGTTTCGGAATCCGAATTTGTGCCACTTTCCTCCGCTTCCCCACCATTACATGCTGAAAGAAATAAGACCAAAATCCCCATTAACATAAAAAGATATATTGACAGTTTACCTCTCATATAAATTCCTCCCCATTTTATTAGTTATTTAAATTAATAGACGCTGTTGGCATAATTTAATAATTGCCACAATGTCTTCATTTGCTAATCCGCTATCTTTTGCCTCTTGATAATTCTGTTCTACAAATGACGCTACTAACAACTTTAAATTTTGATTACCAGCCCACTTTAATGCCAAGTCAAGATCTTTTTGTCCTAATTCAATGGAAAACAAAGAAGAATAATCTTCCGCAACAACTTTTGGAAATCTTTTGATAAAATGATGTGATTTTCCACCAGTTTGACTTAAAATATCGTATAACTTTTGTGGATCAAGACCATATTTCATTCCAACAGCAAAAGCCTCAGATGCAATAAGAACATTCCCCATTGTCATCATGTTATTAATCAATTTAACTGCTTTTCCCTCGCCAACCTTTTCCCCTACTAGCAATAATTTATTTCCAATCTTATTAAGAATATCTTTACATAATGACTTCGTATCATCATTCCCAGCAATGATTAGAGTTAGCTCTCCTTTCTCCGCCTCTCTTGGTCCACCACTGATAGGGCTATCTAAAACGCTTACATTTTTTGCTTGCAGTTTGTTAGCGATGGTGACAATTGTATCTGGCAATACTGTACTTAATTCAATCAACACCTGACCATCTTTCGCGTTCTCTATGAAACCTCCATCACCAAAGATAACGTTATTTAAAACTTGATCATTTGGAAGACTTGTTACTATAAATTTAACTGTACTCATTAAATCTTCAATACTATCGGCAAAAGTTGCACCAAGTTTACTCAAGGATTCTCTCTTAGCAAAATCCACATCATAAACAACGACATTTAATTTTTGATTTATTAATCTTCTTGCAACAGCCCCACCAATATTCCCCAGCCCTATAACTCCAACTGAATTATCGATTTTAACACCTCTTTTTAAACTTGTATGGAAAATGGATCTCTAATATCATTAGAAAGGTTAACCATTACATTCTTCACCTGAGTATAGTCTAGTAAGGCGTGATAACCTCTTTCTCTACCATGACCACTCCTTTTCATGCCTCCAAATGGGGCTTGTGCAGCAGTGACACGGTATGTGTTCGCCCAAACTACCCCAGATTGTAGTTTTTTTGCAAAACGATGAATCCTTTTTACATCTTTGGACCATATTCCAGCAGCCAAACCATATTCAGAATCATTCGCAATAGTAAGCGCTTCCTCTTCATCAGCAAATGGGATTACACTTAAAACAGGACCGAATATTTCCTCTCGAGCAATCGACATATCATTATGAACGTTTGCAAAGACTGTTGGAGAAATGAAAAAACCAGAACGTAACTGTTCATTAATAACCCTCTCACCGCCGCAAACTAATTCAGCTTTTTCTTCCTTTCCCTTCTTTATCATTGAAAGTATGTGCTTGAACTGTTGCTCATTCGCAACAGGTCCCATCTCTGTAGCTTTATCTAAAGGGTTGCCAAGGATAATTCCTTTCGCTTTGTCAGTAATCTTTTCGATAGCTTCCTCGTAAATCGATTGGTGTACCAATAAGCGAGAACCTGCAATACACGTTTGTCCCCCCGCTGCATAGATTCCTGCAACAGCACCTATGATTGCAGCCTCCAAATCTGCGTCTTCAAAAATAATATTCGGTGACTTTCCACCTAACTCCATTGTTACAGGAATTAGATTTTCACTAGCATTTCTACTAATAATTACACCTGTTTTCACTCCGCCAGTGAAACTGATTTTGTTTACTTCTTTAATTTTAGTTAACGTATCACCTACTTTTCCATCACCTGTAACAATATTTACAACACCGTCCGGAAACCCGGCTTCTTGAACTAACTTTCCAATTTCTAATGTTGTTGCACTTGTATGCTCAGAAGGTTTGATAACAACTGTATTACCTGAGGCAAGTGCCGGAGCTAACTTATTGGCAAGAAGTGATACTGGAGAATTCCAAGAAGTGATCAGAACCGCAACACCCAATGGTTCTCTAAGTGTATAATCCAATAGCTCGTCATTATCTAAAGGAATTACCTCTCCATTTAACTTGTCAGCATATCCCGCAAAAAAACGATAATTACGGGCAGCAAAATGCATTTGTGTCTTTGTTTCTCTAATCACTTTGCCATTGTCCGTTGTTTCAAGTTTAGATAAATACGTTGCATTCTTATCAATTAGATCTGCCAATTTAAACATTAAGCTAGCTCTTTTCAAACCATTCATTTTACTCCAAACGTTCTCAAATGCTCTTTTAGCTGCTTTTACTGCCAATTGCACATCTTCATCGGAGGCTTGTGGAATCGTAGCCCACATTTTTTGATTAAAGGGATTAACAGTTGGAAAGGTTTCATTATTTGAACTGTTCACCCATTCTCCATCTATTAGCATTTGATAATTTTTCATCATTTTACCTCCCCTTTACTTTGTTTAATACAAAGATTGTTCGAAAAAGCTATCCATTCAATGAAATTTCATTCACGCTTTAAGTAAGCATTACCATTTAGTTTTCTATTTAACTAGTGATGGTATATTTGTATTTTAATGTACATTTTAATATTTAGAAAATACCGATAATTTATAATGTAGTATAAAAAATATTTATTCATTACATTTAATTGACTATATTATTTTTTACTTTATCTTTTATATAAGCTACAGAAGATGTCCCTGCTGTTTTTCCAAATACCGCACCGGACATTAGTCCAGAACCACCCGGGTAGTTTTCATAAAAGATACCACCAATCATTTCTCCTGCAGCATATAATCCTTTAATAGGCATGCCATCTTCATTAAGTACCTCTGCATTTGTGTTTGCTTTTATACCTCCAAAGCAAAAGGTCATACCACAAGTTACAGGGAAAGCGTAAAATGGTCCTTTTTCTATCTTTAAAGCCCAATTAGACTTAGGAGGAGTAATTCCTTTAGTTCCCTTTCCATCTTTCACGGTTGGGTCATAGTCTCCGTCTTGAACTGAGTTATTATATTTTTTAATAGTCTTGATAAATTGTTGTTGCTCCACATCAAGCTTAGCAGCAAGCTCTTCAATCGAATCCTCTTGGTAAAATGTTGCTTCCTCTCGATCATATTCAGCACGAAGCATTGGCCGGACTTGTTGATCGTATATTTGGTAGGCAATGTTGCTAGGTTGCTTCAATATTTCCCGACCATATTTTGCATAAGTATAGTTACGAAAATCTGCTCCCTCATTGACAAAACGCTTTCCGTCTTTATTAATCATAATTCCTAACGGATAAGAGTGCTTTTTAAAGATATCGCCCGGTTTTGTGAAATCTCCTACTTTTGGTGCATTTGCGTCAGTTCCTATTGCATGGCCCATGCTCCACTGACCAAAGGGCTGAACACCTACCTCCATAGCCATTGATAAACCATCACCAGTGTTAAATTCAGTGCCACGCAGAATCGCGTGTTCCCATTCACTTCCCATATATTTGGCACGTAGTTTTTTATTAGCTTCAAAGCTACCACATGCTAGAATAATAGATTTAGTTTCAACAAGTGTTTCTTCACTTTGTTTATCCACCAAAATTGAATTAACTTCGCCATCCTTCATATTAATTTTTACAGCAGGTGATTCATACCAAACATCTATTCCAAGTTCTTCTGCGCGGTCATTCAATTGTTGTATTAAACCAACTCCTTTTCTGCTAGTTTTAACAGGTAAGCCACCCCAAAAGTGAAATTTTCCGTTTTTTTCAAACGACTGATTATCATAAATTAAATCAAAACTAATTTTATGACTCTGCATCCACTTAATTGTTTCATAAGATTTATTTACTAAATGATTTGCTAGTTCAGGGTCTGATTGTTTTTTTGTTGCTTCCATTAAATCATTGTAGTATTTTTCTTTGGTATAAGAAGGCATCACAATTTTTGCTGCCTCCTCATCAGTGATATTTGGAATCACTACCCTCAAATCATCAAGTCCGTTAAATGCAAACCGGATTGCACCATCGGTAAAATAGGAGTTCCCTCCACGTTTTATCTTGGGACCCTTTTCTAGAACAAGGACACTGGCACCATTCTCCCTGGAAGCAATCGCCGCGCAAAGAGCTGCATTACCAGCACCAACCACTACCACATCATAATTAAAAGCTTCTGACATTCTCTCTTCACCTCTAAATTAGTGTTTTAGTTAATTTTTTGACTATTCAAATTATTTTCGTTAAAGCTAGCATAAAACAAGTTCACTCATATGGAAAATACCAATGTTTTATCAAAATACATAAAAAAAATCTATGAAAGAAATTCAATTGATAAAATGAAAGACTTAATGTATTTCTAAAGAGACAACCTTCTTATTTACAGAAAGCTAATTGGCAACTGTCACTTAGTCAATAAATCATTTATGTATTTTCTACATTCTTCAGGATTACCTAGTATTTTATTGGCTCGCTTTTCATCACTTTGCATTTTTTTAGTTGCTTTCTTAATTATTTCTTCTTCTTTTTGCTGTGGTATAACTACAACACCATCGACATCACCTACTATTAAATCTCCAGGTCTCACTACCTGCCCCCCACAAGAAATAGCTATATTTGTTTCTCCTGAGCTTCTTTTTTCACTAGCGGCAACTGTAGTACCTTTACAAAACACTGGAAAATTCAATGCACAAATTCCCTCTATATCTCGGACAACTCCATCGATGATAACGCCACTCAGCCCTAACGTTTTTGCTAAACCAATAACAAATTCTCCTCCGGAAGCATATTCAGGATAGCCTTTTGAATCAATAACTAAAACATCACCTTTCTTTGCTTCTCCAATTGCTTTTAAAACCAACTTGTTATCTCCAGCTCGTACTTTAACCGTATAAGCTTCCCCATATACTTTCATATTATTTTTAACTGGTTTAATTGATTGTTCTAAATTACATAAGCCATTCAAAGCATCTGAAAAACATGTTGTTGGTACATCTTTTCTTCTTACTTTCTCCTCCATACGGAACACCCCATTTTTTATCACTGTATTTCATAGGACCTTTTTAAAATCACATTAAATAGACAAAATCGGTTACTAACAATTGCTGAGGTGTGTCAATTGATCTAACACTCCCTTCATTTTCACTTATTGGTAAGCGTTTACAAAATATACTGATGCACTCATTTCTATTAGTTCATTGATAGGAATATCCTAAGTTCGAGCTATTTTAACCGTTGATTCTAATAAATTGCAGTCGCTGTCTTCTCTTTTATTAATCCTGACTGTTGAGTGCTACTACTCACAGCAGAATCTATCCTACTATCTCGTAAAAAAATCGGAGTTGCTATACATGAGACTTCACTTTCTCGAAATATCCAGCTTGTCCTATCTTTCTAATTTTTTGTATTTTGTTCGAGTCTACTGTTGTGTTTATGGAGTAATAAGCATTGAGTAGAAAAATGGTTTTCAAACAATATCTGAACACTATAGGTCATTAATATTTTACCTATACTTGTTAAATGCCGTGGGGATGGTAAAGATAAATGAAAATAGAAGAGTAAGTCAGCCTGCGTTTTCTGCAAAACTACAACAAATGTCATCATCTATAAACTAATGACTTTTAATGAACGCTGTTTACTAAACTGCTTGCTAACATTATATTTCACAAATTTTTGAAACGCAATAATTTATCTAAAAATTATGAATTTTTAATAAACTTATTTTATTTGTTTTTAGATTCGACTGCTCCATGATGCATCTTATCCTACTAACGCCTCAAAGAAGTACACTACTTCATGTCGAGCATCAACGGAACCTAAAATTCTTCAGGGTTAGGTTCACACCTTTGACATCCTTGGTGTAAAACAAATGAAGTTACTAACATAGCTAGTATTACAAACAAGATGCAAATTTAGATTATAACAACAAGAGAGCATTACAAACTTTAGTTTCGCGAAATGAAAAGAGTAATTTTTAAAATTAGAATTGGTTTTTCCTTTCGCTAAATTAGCTCTCTTGTTATTTTGCCTTCTATTTCCGCAGCACATATAAATCTTTCACCATAAATATATACATATTAGCTATTTTGCATTGGAATTATTTCATCCGGCTCTGATACAACAGGATCTGGAATAATGCTGGACTTTAAAATATCCCCCGGTTGAATTGCTTCTTCATGAAATTTACGGTACATAATTTGATAGAAGCTCGGATTTTTCTCCCAAGCTGTTTTCGGAAGCGTGACCGTGAACGTTCCATCTCTCTTTGGAATCGAGATTAAATAGTCAGCATCTGTATTTAAACCAAACAAATTCCCTTTAAATAAGGCACCAGGAGCCGTTTGGGCAACCAATGTTGGTGGTTCGTCTTTAATTACTGTTCCTTCGCTTGGTAATATTATGCTAAGTTCTATTCCATTTTCGTCTGGAAATAAAAATGTCTTTCTCGGCGGCAACGTGTAGGTTATCCCTTCATGATAAACATAGAAATAGTGATTTTCGTCATCTTCAGGGATATAATACATGGCAAATTCACCTTTTTCGTTACTTGGATCACTCATCGTAAAGCCTTCTACGCCGTCTCGCCTTAAATTTACAGTACCACCTTCTACCGGTGTCCCATCCTCATTTTTAATAACACCCGCAACCGAAAATTTTTCCACGCCAAATTTAGGGTATTTTTCTCCTTCTACTGTTATCGCCTGTGCATGTACATTCACCAAGTCACTATTTTCTTCATTTGTTACGACCTCATCGATAACGATTGGGTGATGAACCGACATTACAGTTTCTAATTGCCCGATTTTTTCCTTTTCTTCTTGGCTCAACGCCTCTCCGTCAATCGTTGCATCATCAAGGTCCACCACACGGATTGTATTTTTCTCAACCATATTAGCATCGAGAGTTAAGGTGAATTCCCCTTTTTCATCTGTTTCCGTTGTTCTTTTGTCAGAAATTTGAACGACTGCACCAACAACCGCTTGACCATTAGCTGTTAATTTCCCAACGTTTTCTTCATGGTTAGAATTATCCGGTTTCCACTCCACAACTTGAAATGTATCTTTTTCTAATGATAATTCTGCCTCTATTTCCTTTTCGAGTGTTAATTCTGTTTCCATTTCTTTTTCCGGTGTTAATTCTGCTTCCTTTTCTTTTTCCGTACACGCAACAAGTGTGAGAGCTATTAAGGATAATAAGAGAAAAGACATCTTATTTTTCATATATAATCTCCTTTTCAATTTAAAAATAGGACGAAGATTCCTTCGCCCTATTCAATTTTTAATTATTCACCAGTGTGTGCGTCTTCTGAGTCGGCTTCAGCAGATTCACCTTGTGATTTATCTCCACCTAATGCGAACAAGAAGATTTGCGGCTGACTTCCAGCTGACGTGATCATCATATAAGACTTGCCATCTTTTTCAAAGAACGATGGCGCTGCTGAAATAGTGTCACCAGTTGTTTGAAAATCCCAAACAACCTCACCAGTCTCCGTTTCAATTGCTTTTATTTTCCCGCTTAGTTCTCCGAAGAAGGTAAGACCTGTTGTTGTACTTGTTAAACCACCGCGCATTATTTCGTTTGTTTCGATTTGATATTTAATTGTTCCATCATTTAAATCGATTGCCGTAACTGTTCCATATCCCTCAATACCTTCAGGAGCTGGTGCATATGATGTTCCAAACGCCATTGCTCCGAAAAATTCAGAAAAATCGTTATTTTGTGCTTCTTCCTCATTCTCCGCTACTTTTATGATACTAGGCTCTTCGATACCAGGAATTAACACTAAGTTTAATTCTGGATCAAATGTATCCGGTGCATAATTTTGCCCACCCAAAATACCAGGATAAACAAGCACGCCTTCTGTTGTTGGGGTTGGATGATCACTCTTACCAAACAATACATTTCCATATACTTCTTCTCCAGTAGCCGCGTCATAAGCAAACCATTCCGAAGCCTTCGTTCCTACGATAACTAATTTTCTTTCTTCACCGTCAACTGTAGCCTTAACAATTGATGGACTATCGGCTGTATCGTAATCCCATAAGTCGTGCGCCATTTGTTGTTTCACCCACACTAACTTACCAGTATCTGCTTCAACAGCTATAACTGAATTTGTATTTGGGTTTGCTCCTGGTCGCTTTTCCCCATAAAAATCAGGTGCAGGATTACCGGCTGAAAAATAAACAATACCAGTTTCTTCATCAACACTTGGTGGCATCCATACTGCGCCGCCTCCGCCGAACAAACCATTCGCTAACCAACTTTCTCCTTTTGGAGGTACTGTCCAAAATGGCTCATCCCATGCAGGTGTTAAATCACTTGATTTAAATGCCATTTCAAAACCACGCACACCATTATCTCCACCTGATGACCCAACAAACACTTTGCCATCATAGTAAATCGGTGCAGTTGTTTCATAATACCCATTTTCAGGTGTTAGGCTAGGGTAATAGTCGCTTAAGTGAATGAAATCAACAGTTTCTCCTGTTTCTTGATCAATCGAAACAAGGCCAACATCACCTGTCAACATGAATACTTTTCCCTCTCCTATAGCAACGCCTCGATTAGATGTTGGCATACCCATTCGCTCCGTTGTTTCAGTAATTTCGGCTGGTGGCTCCCATTCCCAAATAACGTCACCTGTCAGCGCATCAAATGCGTAGACAAAGTTCCCGCTCGTCGTAACGTAAGCGGTTCCATCTACAACAAGTGGAAAGTTCTGGTTACCGTTTGGAATGTTCTCATTTATCTCTTTAAAATTTTTACTCCAAACTAA
The DNA here is from genome assembly GCF_020404745.1 of Aquibacillus saliphilus. GTDB lineage: Bacteria > Bacillota > Bacilli > Bacillales > Amphibacillaceae > Aquibacillus > Aquibacillus saliphilus. The sequence continues at coordinate 96,111 of NZ_JAIZAP010000009.1, read as the reverse complement.
ACCAAGTTCACTTACGTTTTCTGCTGTTATTTCCTCAAATGGAACGTGACGATTTAAACCTAAATCATATCCAAATGTTGTCCAGTTAGTATATGTTGGTTCAGCTGGTTCTTCCGTTTTTGGTTCAGTCTCTTCGATTTCAGTTTCAGTATCGGTCTCGGTTTCTTCGACTTTGTTTTCCGCTTCTTCCTGTTTAGTTTCCGGCTCATCACTTTGACAAGCTGTTATGAAAAAAATACTAAGTAAAAGAATTAAAGCAATTTTTAACTTAACCCCCATTATTAAAATCCTCCCTTATATATTTTTGTTTTCCGTTTATATATATTATTTCAAACAACTATTAATGATAGAACACTATACAATAATTAATATATTTTTTACTACAATAAAAGAATTAAATAACTAGTTGATTACATATATATATTATATTTACTTATAAGGGGAGATTAATTTGAAGAATAAACTTTTCATATTGTTAACATTATCATTTCTGTTTTTTGTTTTAACTGCTTGTACAGAAAAAGAAGAAGTAGAAAATGAACCAGCCTCAGCTGAAACTGAAGAGCCAGAAAATCCAGAGGAAAGTGAAGAACCTGTAGTTTCAGAAGAAGTCGAACCAACAGGGGAAGTGGTAGAAGTGACAATAACTGCCACTAATTTTGAATTCGATATAAAAGAAATTAAAGCTAATGTTGGAGATACTATTCTTTTAACACTTGAGGATGGTTCTGGTGGACATGGTATAGGTATTGACGAGTTTAATGTAGACGTTAGCGGTGGGAATACCGTTGAGTTTGTTGTTGATGAATCAGGTGAATTCCAGTACTATTGCAACTTAGTATGCGGGGTAGGTCATGACAAAATGATTGGTACTTTAATTGTTTCTTAATCTAATCGGAAATTGTCTTTTTAGATACTGAGGACAAGGCACAATTCCCTGCTTTTAAGAGACAAATTAAACTTTAGGAAGATAAAGATGAAAATCAGCCTGAGAAATTTATTCTTCAGGCTGATTAATCAATACTTTTCTAAAACTATAATGTATCATCTATTCCAGATGTATCTATACCTTCACCAAACAAATCAATAAGCTTATCTTTCGCCTGTTTTTTTATATCATCATCGACATACATTGCTATTTGATATAATGCTGCGGAAAGTACAGCTAAATCATCAATAAAGCCAGCACCCAAAGCAACATCTGGAATTAAATCTAAAGGTAGAATAAAATAACCAAGAGCTCCGGCAATAGTAGCTTTCAACTTATATGGAACCTCAGGCTTTAGCATTGTGTAATAAAGGATTAGAATGGTATATACAGCTGTTGATCCTGCCTTCTTAGAAATTTTTTGAATCTTTTTCCATAACCCATCTTCAGAATAATACTTTTCATGTTCTTGAATTCTAGAATCATCCATGTTTTCAGCTTCAAATTTTAGCTCCTCTACCTTTGAATCATCTATATCAAATTCTTCTATATCTAATTCTTCTTGATTTAGGTCAAGATTATTCTTCTTTTTATTTCTAAACTTCTCAAACAAATTCTATCCCTCCATCATCTTTCTATCATTTTATTATTAGCTTTCGCACCTATTTTACTTAATTAGCTGTAATGCCTGTAGATTGGAGTATTGTCATTGACAAGAAATATAGGCATGAAAAAACATTCCATCTTTCGTATAGACAAGAATTACATTACCTACAGAAGAGATGCTTCCTATATGATATAGGATACCGACCAAAACAAGCAACTAGTAAATAAGCCGGCTGATCCATTTGAGTTCAAATAGACCAACCGGCTTTGTTTATTCTTATCCTCTTTGTCTTCGTGTCATTACATCAAAAATAACTGCGAGAGCAAGTACGCCCCCACGAATCACATATTGAGGAGCAATTCCTACCCCCATCAAGTTCATACCGTTTGTTAGAGTGGCCATAACAATCGCACCGATGACAGCACCTGTTACTTTACCGACTCCACCTGCAGCGGATACACCACCAACAAAAGCAGCTGCGATAGCATCAAGCTCAAATAAGGTACCTGCAGTTGTGGTGGCTGATTGTAAACGAGCTGTAAACAAAATCCCCGACAAGGCAGATAGCATACCCATCGAACCGAATACAAGGAACGTTATTTTACTGACATTAATACCACTAAGGTGCGCAGCTTCTGGGTTACTACCGACGGCATAAATATGTCTTCCTATTACTGTCTTTGTTGTAACGAAATGATAAACAATGACAACTAGAAGAATAATAACAACTGTCCAAGAGATGCCATTATAACCTGCTAATAGCCAAGTAATATAGGCTATTATTGCTGAGACAAAAACTAACTGAATAGTAAACATCTGTTTTGAAACTACATCAAAGTTATATTTGATTTTATTTTTTCTGGTAGATATTGCACTATAAACGTAAAATAAAATTCCTACCGCTCCGACAATCAAAGAAAACAAATGTAATCCGCCGACTTCCATGATCGAAGGAATATATCCGTTACCTATCGCATTAAAAGCATCATTATCCACAATTATTGTTCCTGTTTTTTCAGTTGCTAATAGGATTGCTCCCCGGTAGATAAGCCATCCTGCTAATGTTGCAACAAAGGCAGGGATTCCAACTTTGGCTACAAGAAAACCTGTGATGGAACCGGCAAAGATCCCTAGTATGAGAATAATTGGAATGACAATATAGATTGGTAATCCAAGTTGCATAAGTAGGATTGCTGCAATCGCACCAAGAAAACCAGCCAGAAATCCAATCGATAAGTCAATATGGCGTATAACAATAACTAGCATAACACCGACAGCGAGTACTGCAATATAACCAGCTGAGTCTAGTAAATTACTTATATTTCGTGAAGACATGAATAATCCATCTGTCAGGATTGAAAAAGTGACCATGATGATTAGTAAGGCAATATACATTCCATAATCACGAATATTAGTTTTAATTACGTTCTTCGCTTCATTTAACAAATTCATTTATTCTACCTCCTATTGCGTCGCAAGCTGCATAATATTTTCTTGATTGGCTTCCTCTTTTGACAACTCACCTTTAATCTGACTTTCTGCCATTACATAAATGCGGTCACACATTCCTAAAATCTCACCAAGTTCTGATGAAATCATAATAATGCTCATCCCTTTATCGATTAGTTCATTCATGACATTATAAATTTCGAATTTAGCACCAACATCAATACCGCGAGTTGGTTCATCTAATATTAATAGCTTTGGACTTACAAACAGCCATTTTCCTAATGAAACCTTCTGTTGATTACCACCACTCAGATTACCAACCAGTTGTTGTATCGATGGTGTTTTAATACCTAATGATGTTCTATATTCTTCTGCGACTTTAATCTCCTCGTTTTCATTAACTATTCCTTTGGAGGAAATACCCTTTAAATTGCCAGCAGAAATATTATTTTTTATATCCTGTAATAAAAACAAACCATTGCCTTTTCTGTCTTCGGTCACGTAGGCTATTCCAGCTTTAATGGCATCACTTGTGTGCTTAAAATTGGCAGGCATGCCATCCACAAACAAATCACCTTGTAACTTATAATTTTTTGCATTTCCAAAAATACTTTGTGAAAGCTCTGTTCTCCCCGCACCCATCAGGCCGGCTAAGCCGACGATTTCTCCCTGCTTGACGTGAAGATTGACATCTTTAGCTACATGACGCCCTAAATTTGGGTCATAAGCGGACCAGTTACTTACTTCTAGTATTGTTTCACCTAATTCTTTCTTAGCTCTTTTCGGATAAACATCGTCAATTTCCCGTCCAACCATATTTTTAATAATTGCAGCTTCGTTAATTTCTCCTTTAGATGCATCCAATGTACAAATCGTTTCCCCATCTCGGAGTACCGTCGCCTTATCTGCGATTGCAATTACTTCTTTTAGCTTGTGGGAAATCATAATGCAAGTAATTCCTTGGTCTTTTAAGTCGCGTAACAACTCCAAGAGATTCTCACTATCATTTTCGTTTAGTGCAGCTGTCGGCTCGTCCAAAATGAGTAGCTTTACCTCTTTACTCAATGCCTTGGCAATTTCAATTAATTGCTGTTTACCTACTCCTAAAGTATTGATTAATGTTTCAGGATTTACTTTTAGTTTAACTTTTTCGAGCAATTGCTTTGATTTAACAATTGCTTCGTTCCAGTCTAAAATTCCATTACTTTGTATTTCGTTACCTATGAATATATTTTCATAAACTGCAAGATCTGGAAATAACGCTAGTTCTTGATAAATAATTGCGATACCAGCATCGACGCTATCACTTATTTTGTTAAACTGTTGTACATTACCATTAAATACGATATCGCCTTCATAATTTCCATAAGGATAAACGCCGCTAAGGACCTTCATCAGTGTAGACTTTCCGGCACCATTTTCTCCTACTAGACAGTGAATTTCTCCTCTTTCCACTTTGAAATTGACATTAGAGAGCGCCTTTACACCTGTAAATTCTTTTGATATCTGGTTCATCTCTAAAATATAATCGCTCATGTTATGCCTCCTTAACCAGACAACTTAACAATTACGGAATAGTGATAAATTATTATCACTATTCCGTTCCTAAAATTAATTATTATTCTAATCCAGTAAATTCACTAGCTTCATAGTATCCAGAGTCAATAATTTCCGATTGTACGTTGTCCTTATCAACACTAATAACATCTGATTGCATTGCTGGTACATCAATTTCTCCGTTGTCGTAAGAACCAGTTGTATCAGGTGTATCTCCATCTAAGATTGTGATTGCCATTCCCATAGCATCTTTTACTAACGTACGAACATCTTTAAAGACTGTCATCGATTGTTTACCATCGATGATGTACTGGATAGAAGCTTTCGTTGCATCTTGTCCTGAGATAACATAGCTTGTAACCGAACTGTCTTGTGAGAATACATCGGCAATAGCACGAGCCGTGTCATCATTTGGTCCAAGTATCGCTATATCACCTTTCATGTCATCCCCAGCTGCAGTTAAGTGTGTTTCAGCTTTATTCTTAGCTTCGTTCGGATCCCAGCTAGTAGTAAGCTGACTAACGATTGCACTCATTTCTTCACGCGTTAATTCTGCTTTATCTTGTAGAGCTTCAGCTTCGCTTGAATTAGCAATGGTAAATGTGCCATCTGCAATTTTAGGCTGAAGTACATTCCATGCTCCTTCAAAGAACAAGTAAGCATTGTTGTCAGATGCTGCACCAGCATATAAGTATAATGGAATTCCAGATCCTTCTGAATTATCGACTAAATATTGTGCTTGAGCTGCACCTACTGCTACACTGTCAAATGTTACATAGTAATCAACAGAATCTGTATTAGTAATTAAGCGGTCGTAAGAAATGACAGTAATACCCTCTTCTTTAGCAGCATCTGCTGCTGCCGCTGCTGAGTCACCATCCTGAGGAGTTATAATTAATACATCAATTCCTTTACTAATTAAGGTTTCAACATTCTCTTTTTCTTTAGCTGAAGATCCTTGGCTGAATAAAATTTCAGTAGTATAATCTGTTTCTCCGATAGCCTCTTTAAATCTTTCTTCATCTTGTACCCATCTTTGTTCATCTTTTGTTGGTAATACGATACCAACACTAAGATCGTTACTTCCTCCACTTTCACTACTACAACCTGCAGCAATAAGAACCATAATTGCAACTAATAAAACAGGAATAAATTTTATTCTTTTTCTCAATTTCTTAACCCCTTTCAAAATTATCTTTTTATTTACTTCCACGCCAAATATATCATCGATTCCAAGTAATGAAAACGCTTTCTTATAGTAATATTTTATTATTCATCTGTAATTTTTTAACATTGAAAATAACTTGAAAAGTTTAAGCTAAAGAAACGTTACGAGTTATACGATCATTACGATTAAAAGGAATAGGTGCTATTTCATCATCAATAACAGAAGTAAGTGAGCTGGAGCGAGGAATGAAAGGGACTCTGTTTTTAACGCTGGGTATGATGACCTTGGCCTTGGGAGTATTTCATTTTAATAAAAGTATTAAAAAAGTGGAAAGAATCCTTCCAGATCGGGAAAATGCGAGTTCTTGAATATAAACCGATTTTCATTCGTGTATGTGAATGTATCGATATTGATTCAATGTCCTATTGTCTGAATTCATTTCTGGAGGCTTAGACTGTTCCCCGCAGAAAGCGAGCATTTTATAATTAGCGATGATTTACCGCTCATCTTACAAACAATCGAAGAAAGTCACTAGAAAGTTTTGTCTCGATTGATCGTAATAAAAAACCCTCTAGTGTTTTTTCGATTGATAGACTTCTTCTTTGGTATGGAACCCGTCTCGAATAATAGTCTTGTCTAAATTTGTTTGATCAACAGCAATTGGCGTAAGGAGAATCGATGGTACTTCAATCATACCGTTATTCACTTTCTGGTCGCTTGTAACAACTTCCCCATTGGCAAGTTTGACAGCAAGTTCTGCCGCTGTTTCGGCTAACAAATTAATTGGCTTATAAACCGTCATCGTCTGAAATCCGGCGACAATTCTTTGGGCTGCTGCAAGTTCAGCGTCCTGCCCGGCAACTGGGATTTTACCGGCAAGTCCTTGTTCTTCAAGCACCTGAATAATAGCACCTGCCGTCGCATCATTGGCGGCAATAACTGCATCAATTTGATTATTATTTGCTTTTAGTGCCATTTCCATATTGGCTTTTGCATTTGCCGGCATCCAGTCCTTTGTCCACTGGTCAAATACAACAGTAATAGCCTCTTTATCAATCAGTGGCTGCAGCACCTTAAACACACCTTTTTTTAACAAATGTGCATTATTATCGGTTTCTGCGCCTCCAATATATACATAGTTACCTCTTGGAACTATGCTCGTAATCGCCCTTGCTTGTAGCTCTCCGACTTTCTCATTGTCATAGGAAACGTACATATCAACTTCAGCATTTTTAACTAAACGATCATAAGACAATACCTTAATCCCTGCTGAGTGCGCTTTTTTCACGATTGCTGCCGTTGACTCAGCGTTATGTGGGGTAACAACAAGCAGGTCAATTCCATTACTAATTAACGTTTCTGCTTGCCAAATTTGCTTGGCATCATCCCCATTTGCTGCTAGTATTTCCACTTCTGCACCAAGCTTTTCCACCGCTTTTTTGAATAGATCCCGATCCTTCAACCAGCGTTCCTCGAGTAACGTATCCATCGAAAAGCCGATTTTAATTGTCTTCTCGTCAGTTCCATTGTCAGCTGGCGTATAGGTATTATGTCTCAATGGTTCATTACTACTATCAGCCTCGTTTTGCTCACAGGCAGAGATAATTTGTGCTAGTACGAATAGAAGTAGCACGAAACTAGCTCGAAAGAAAAACCGCTTCATTTGTCTCCATTCCTCCCCCACCAAGCCCTTCTAACCATGAATGTTCTTACGATATTCTGTTGGCGACACGTGACACAATTTTTTGAACACCTTACTGAAGTAATTTGGATCGTGGTAGCCTACCTCAAAAGTGATTGCCTTTAAGCTTTTATCTGGGTCTCGCATCAACTTTTTTGCTTTTTCAATCCGGCACTCAGTTAAAAAATTTATATAATTAATTCCTAGTTGCTCTTTAAAGATTTTACTGATATAGATAGGACTCAAACCTACTTCCTTACCTATTGCATCCAGTGAAATATTTTGGTGAGCATGTTCAATGATATATTGTTTAATGTGTTCGATTGTATCTTCTTCTAGGTTTGCATGGCGATCCTGATATGACAGCTGTAACCTTTCTAGCAAGTGACTTGTTTCTGCACGTAGTTGCCTATAATCAGTAGATTGAAAGGAATAGATCGGTGAATCAAGTTCTACACCCATTTCACTTAGTACTTGAGAGACAAGAAATAGGAGTTCCATCAGATGTTGCTGTGTTTGCAGTATATTGGTGCCATCCTGCTCATAATGATTGATCAAGGTAGTTATGCTTGTATTCATTTCTTTCCATTGTCCATTACGGATAAGGTCAAAAAATTGTTGTTGATATTGCTTTGACGTTTGTTCATCGAAGCCTGGAACAAGTGAAGGCAAATCGTCGTAAAATCGGTATTTAACCGGCAGCAACATGTCCCGAGTTGCTATTAACGACTCTTGATAGGATTGCCGTATTTGATTTAACGAACTATAAACATTACCTATCCCAATAAACCAGCCAGCATCGCCATCCGGTTTTGCTAGTGTCAGAATTTCTCTAGCTAAAAAGGTAGCTTGGGCTCGATACGATTGGTCCTTTTTCCGGAAAACAATGATTGGTAGCTGGCGTCCGTATAAAGCACCAACCCACCCGCTTCCAGCTTTTCTAACCTTTTCTCTGATTGCAGAATAATAGACTTCTGAACCTAGTGGAAGCAAAAGGTTCATGATGAATTTTTCTTTGGTTATCTGCATGTCCAACATCTCGACCAACTCATTTAAATGCACTTCATGGACATGATCGAACAACAGCTGAGTAACGACATCCGTTTCAAAAACGGACATCGCTTTTTGCATTGTATGCTGTTGGTGCTTATCTTCCTCCAGTGATTTTTGTTCTTGTTCAATCTGATTGAGAACCTTATCCATTGTATCAACGATGTCTGAAACCTTACTCGGTTTCACCATATAATCAACAACACCTAGCTTCATTGCTGAATGTGCATAGTCAAACGTTGCATAAGCAGTAACCATAATAAATTTAATAGTAGGATAGTCGAGATTGATTTTTTTTATTGCTTCAAGACCACTAATACCAGGCATTTTGATGTCCATTAACACTAAATCTGGTTGAAACTCTGCTGCTGCTTCAATCGCAATTCTTCCATTCCTCGCTTGTTTGACTACGAGATCAGAGAAGTTTTTCTCCAAAATTGCTTGCAGTGCATCTCGTTCGACTTGTTCATCATCAACGATTAGTAGCTTTATCATCTTGATCGACTCTCCTCTCCTTGAAGATATGTATAATTACTTTTGTCCCACTTCCTACGTTACCTTCAATCTCAATCACATCCTCGCACCCATTGAAAAGTCGAAGACGCTTCACTACATTGCTTAACCCAATTCCTGACGCATGCCCTTTCATTGTGTCATGTTGTTGTTCCTCGTCCATGATTTGTCTAATCGTGTCTGCTGACATTCCAGGACCGTTATCCTCGACCTCAACTGTAACGCGGTCTCCTCGGTCTTTAACTCGGAACCAGATCGTACCACCATCTTCATTTGGCTCAACTGCATGTATCACAGCATTTTCTACAATCGGTTGTAACGTTAGTCCAGGTATTTCTATACCGAGACAAGATTCGTCAATCTCTGTATAAAAGGCTAACCTATCTGTAAATCTTGCTTTTTGAATATCAATATATTGATTCAAAACGTTGACTTCATCATGAAGCGTCATAGACTTGTCTAAATGCTTTAAGTTATATCGCAACAGGCCGGCAACACTGACAAGTAAATCACTTGTTTCTTCAGATCCTTCCATATAAGCTTTTTTCGAAAGGGTATTAAGTGTATTGAACAAAAAATGTGGATTAATTTGGCTTTGCAAACTGATGAGCTGGCTTTCTTTTAAAAGAAGCTTACTCTGCTGCAGTTCTTTTTCAAGCTGTGCTTTCTGTTTAATTTCTGAAATCAGATTATTAATATTATTTCTCATATGTTCAAACATTCTCGCCAAAAATGCTATTTCGTCTTTGGAATCGACCTCAATTTTTAAATCAAATCGTCCCTTTGACAATTCACTTGCTGCCCGTGTCAGCTTTTCGACTGGCCTAGTAATTTTTAACGAAAACCAGTAGGTATACAGTAATAACAGAAATGTGATTAACAATAGCAGCCATATTCCAAGCTGATTCAAGTCTTCTGATTGGTTAATGATCCCCCGGTAAAACCTGTCATATGTCTTTAGCTCTGTATCAATTAAAGTAAGTGTCATTTCAGATATATAGTCAGAAATATGCGTCGCTTCATTGAGTGCTTTTCTTGCATTCTCTGTTCCTGATTCTGTTTGAAAGATAATGGAACGATTAACTGTTTCGATCAAACTATCAATTAAATTAATATAGTTAGTCAACGCTAATTCATTCTCTGCGTTTTTAAAATTAGAAACCTCCTCTTTCATTTTCTGAATTTGTTCCTTACTACTGTTCATTTGTTCTAAATCTTCGGCTGTAGGAATCAGCAAGTAATTGTTTAATGATGTTACCATTTGCTGGCTTGAAATCGTTAATTCGTTCATCACTAAATACCGCTCGAGAATGTTATTATATTGATCTTGCATTTTTTGATTGTAAAAGGTAAGTGACATCCATATCGTTGCCATAATTAGTAAGACAACGATCGCAAGCAACCATATTTTCTTCTGTATCGTATTCATTGCACGTCCAACGCCTTTACCATCCGAATATCTGTAAGATAACCATCTAAATCTAGTGGAACAGTATCATTATTCAGCCATTTCATCATTAAATTCACACTTTTTTGTCCCATTTCATTTGGGGATTGCTCTATCATTCCATCAAGCTTTCCTTGTTTTAGAAGAGCTAATGATGCACGACTGTCATCAAAAGAATAAAGATGAAATGGTTCTACTTTCGAGCGTCTCTCTATCTCCTCGATTATATCCTCTGTAAAATTAGCATTAACCGCAATAAAAGCTTCAACATTTGGATATCGGTTCAATAAATCCTTTGTTAGAGCAATACCTTGCTCTCTACTATCTTCTGTTTTCGCTTCTATCAACTGGATGTTCGGATAGTCCTTTAGATAATCTTGAATACCCTGCAATCGTTGGTTCTGATAGAATTCCTGCCTGCTGTCGAGCATAAGAATAACTTCTCCGGTTGTTCCCATATCAGTTACGATTTGCTTTGCGATTAATTCCCCTGCTAAATATTGGTTAGAACCAACATAGGTTTTACGAAGACTTTCTGACGAGGGAACATCATTCGCGACGGTGATTATAGGAATTCCGTAAGACGCTGCTTTCACCTTCAATATTTCCTTGAACTCACCTGTATCCAACCCTTGTATGATAATGCCGTCAACTTTTGAATAAATAGCTATTTCAATTTGCTTTAAAAAATTTTCCTGGTTATTCTCATAGCTCCCCCATACTTCAAGGGTTGCACCTTCTTTTTCTGCTTGTTCTCTCGCCCCGGCACTAACCTTGTCCCAAAAAGGAGTATCGAGTTCCTGAGTAATGAGAACCAGACGATTAGTTAGTTCTTGTTCCGATTCTTTCGGTAGTTGCCAATTCGTTCTATATGCATCAAGTGCTGAGTCAATCGTAAAATAAAAAAGAACAGCACAAATGATAACGATTACAAAAGTGATCATATTTCTCATAAAGCGATACTCCCTCTACTACAAAATACAGGACAGAGGAACAGGTTTTTGCCCCTTGTCTCAAGCTACCCTTTCTTTACAGGGATTCTGAGTGTTACAGTAGTTCCTTTGCCTATGGTACTTCTTATTTCAATTCCATATTGATTACCAAAATAGAATTTGATTTGATCATGTATATTCTTAATTCCGATATGCTCATCATTAAATGTATCCATTGATTGAGACAGATGTCTGTGTATTTCTTGCAATTGTTCTTCATTCATTCCAATCCCATTATCTCTAATGGAAATAATCATATCCTTATTCTTGATTTCTGTAGAAACCGTAATGATCCCAGGCCCACTCTTAATTTCTAGTCCATGGACGATGGCATTTTCAACAATAGGCTGAAGTGAGAAGTGTATGACTTCGATATCTTCACTACCCGGTGCTAGATTCTCCTCGTACTTAATCTTATTTCCAAATCTCATTTGTTGAACTTGAACATAAAGACGGGTATGAGAAAGCTCTTCCTTTAAAGAGACAATCTCCTTACCACTTTGAATATAACTTCGAAACAACAGTCCCAGTAAACCAATCATTTCACCAATGTCGTGTTGTTTATTAATTACAGCCTTCATTTGAATCGTTGAAAGTGAATTTGCTAAAAAGTGCGGGTTAATTTGGCTTTTAAGCGCACGGTAATGTGCTACTTTTTGTTTTGCTTTCAAATCGGATGACCTCTCAATATAATTTTGGATATCGGCAACCATTTCTTGAATTCCGGTATAAAGTAAGCCGAATTCATCTTGTCGATTACTAGTTAAATTTACATTGAATTTTCCTTTTCCTATTAACTCTACTTGCTTACTTAAAGAAATAACTGGCTTGGTCACCCGAGAATATAAAATATACATAAATAAGACTGCTATACCTAATGATATAAAAGCAAATCCTAATATTATTTCTCTCAATATATCTGCTTGTTTCGTCATTTCTTTTTCATCTATGTATTGAACAACTGTCCAATCTGAATATGGTGATGTCACATAATTTATAAAAGAGTTCACACCGTCTATTGGTCCAAAATAGCTTCCTGATTCATTTTCTAAGGACGCTAAAAGCGATTGATTATGAGGTTTCAACGACATCGATTCATTAAGATGGCTAGAACTAGTTGCGTAAATGACATTCCCATTTTTATCAAGAATAACAAAGTTTCGGTTGCTATTCTCTGAAAAAGTTAATATCTCTCGCAAAGAATCTAACCGAATATCAATAAGCAAGACACCTAAGGATTCTTTAGTTCCACTTTTATTAATAACTCTTGCAATTGAAATAACTGGTTGACTAGAACTAGCTCGATGAAATGGTTGATGCGTACCAATTATGGAAATGCTACCTTGTTCCTTGAGTGTTTGTTGGTACCACTTTTCATGAATGACATCCGTAATATCATTTGTTTCCCTATCAGAAATAGTAGAATAAAAGACACGATTTCCCACGTAGATTTGTACACTATCTACATTTTTTATAGTTACTTCAATTGTACTAATGAAATTTTCAATCGCTTTCTCATATAAAATACTCTCATAAAGTACTGGTTCCTTCTCATTTCCAGACCAATTCTCCAAGGCTGTATGAAGCTGACCATCCATTTGTGCAGTAAGTGTCCCCATTTCTATGCTTTGAAGGTACTGGTCGATATTAAACGATAAATTATTAAGAAGAAGTTGTGAGCTATTTTGATATTCATTTTTTACCGTTTGCACCGAGTAAATATAAATGATTATAGATATCACCAAAAGTGGAATTGTAATGCAGATAATTGTAAGAAAAAATATCTGGTGATTTAAGCGTTTGAATGGAAATATTTTTTTCGGCCACCCTATTTTACTCATTTAATTACATCCTTAATTGTTTTCTGTATTCCGTTGGAGTTAAATGCGTGACACTTTTAAATAATTTCACAAAATGCTTATAATTTTTGTAGCCAGACATTTCACAAACCTCACTAATTGAATGGTTAGGATCTTCTAAGCATTGTTGTGCATAATCGATTCTAACCTCAGTAACAAAAGTCAGATAGTTTTTATCTAGTTTAGTTTTGAAAAGTCGACTTAAATAAGATGGATTGTAAAAAAAGTGTTCCGCTACTATATTAAGCGTTAAATACTGGTCTATATTCTGTATAATAAATGATCTAATTTCATCAAAGAGTTTATTTTCTTGAGAGTCATCATCGTTCGCTTTATTTAAATATTGTAGACTCAGTTGGCCCATCCAAGAAGCAAACCAATCAAAAAGATCCTCAATAAATACAAAGTCATCCACACACTCTAGCGTAAGTAACTTGTCATGGTACACTCCATCTATTGCCATGTTGTTTTGATTAGCAAACTGTAAAACGATGGTGATGATCTCATGTAAATAAGCGAACAATTTTTCAGAAGATTGATAGGGAAGTTTTTTGGTTAAGTCTTTCATCAATTGATTCATTTGCTGAAAATCACCATTTTGCAAATAGGTACGAATTAAATTTTTGTCTCTGTTTTCTAGTTGAACCATCATTTCATTTCCGATATCATTGTTTTTTTCTGTTAATGACTTAAAGAAAACATGTCGGTGCTTTTCAAAGAATCGTCGATATAAGGCTTGTTTTGTTGTTTGAAATGAGTTTTTAACTTTCAAAAGGGTGGCTACTGGGTCCCCCACAGCCAAAAATAAGGTAGAGTGATGTTGATTGCTTATACGCTTTAGCATGTTGTTTAACTCTTGTTCAATAGCTCTATCGGCTACTACCTGATTGTTAGCAGGATAAACAACACAGGCATAAAGCTTTCGTTTGTGAAAATAAGTAAGTATGATCGGCTTAGTTTTTGTCTGAAACATGAACTCAATTGAGTCTGAAATAATGTTTTTCGCATTTTGTCTCCACCAAACTCTTATTTGATTGGGTGAAGAGAAATCAGATGGGATACACGTTAGTACGAACGTTCGATATAAGTAGTCACTACCCCTTAAATTGTAAAGGCTTACAATTGATTGTTCATCAACACTGTCTTCTTCTACTAAGACCTTTATTAATTGACTCGCTCTGTAATCTAAATTTTGTTTCGATTCTAGCTCTAGTTTCGATCGATTTTTTAAGTCGTGACGTTGATCATCAATTTTTTTAATACAATTTACAATAGTTTTATATCCCTCATCATATTGTAAAGGTTTAAGTAGATAATCATATACGCCACCATAACCAATAGCTTTTTGAGCATAACTAAATTCGTTGTATCCAGTTAATATAACGAAAATCGTATTAGGGAGTTTTGGTCTAAGCTGTTTTATCATCTCAAGCCCATCTAATTCAGGCATACGAATATCAGTAATAATTATATCAGGTTGTTCCTGGAGAGCTATCTGAATTCCGATTTTCCCATTTTCAGCATCAAAGATTTGCTTTATCCCTAGCTCCTCCCAATTGAAATACTGTTTTAACCCTTCCCTTACGATAGGTTCATCTTCAGCAATCATCAACTTATACATTTAATTCTCTCCTAAATTACTACTTCTTTTTTTACATTATATACCATAAAAACAATAAATTCATAGACTGATGGATTAATAGTTAGTTACTACTTTTTATAAAGGTAAGAAATGCACCCCAAATGTAAAGTATACTGGATTGTAATGTCACTATTAAAAATATATTCTTTAATCAGGAGATGAAAACGCTTTAATTTTTGTTTCCAATAACACGGGGGTGAAATGATGGACTTATTTAAGAAGAAAGGGTTTTTATTGTTTGTTATTCTTATTGCTTTTTCACTATTATTTAGTGCATGTAGCGATGGAGCAGAGGAAACTGAGGGGAATGCTTCCTCTGATGATTCGCCATCAAGTGATACACCAAGCGAGAAAGAAGAGAATGAGGAAGAAGAGGTGGAAGTTACATGGTGGACCTTCCCGAACTTCCAAGCACTAGATGGAGAACTTGGGAAATATGAGGAACAAATAATTACTGCGTTTAATGAAAAGCACCCGAACATTAAAGTCAATCTTGAAATGATAAGTTTTGAAGGTGGACCAGAAAAGCTGAATTTGGCAATTGCTTCTGATACAGCACCAGACATAATTTATGATGCACCTGGAAGAATTATTGACTGGGGTAAAAAGGATTTACTCGCTCCATTAAATGATATGATGCCGGAAGAAGTAGTAAATGACATTTCACCCGCATTAATGAAACAATCCATGGTTGGCGATCAAATCTATATGTATCCTTTTAATACAGGACCGTTCATGATGGCGGTAAACAAGACATTGTTTGAAGAAATTGGTGCGTTAGATTTATTACCATTAGATCGTGAAGACAGAACTTGGACTGTTGAAGAATATGAAACCGCTTTACGTGCAGTCAAAGAGAAAGCACAAGATGTTATTCCAACTGGTTTCTATGCAAAAAGTACTGCAGGTGACCAAGGAACACGAGGTTACGTTACTAATCTAGGTGCTAGTAGATTTTTGTCAGAAGATTATAGTGAAGTTGCTATTAACTCAGAAGGTGGAGTTGAGGCACTTGAATGGATCGTACAAGCGTCTGAAGAAGAACTGATTGCACCAGGCTCTGCTTCACTTGATGCCGGAGATCATAATGACTTATTCTTACAGGGTAAATCGGCATTTGCGATTAACTATTCTGTAGTTCTAAAACAATTATTTGCTCCAGACAAAACAGAAGATTTTGAAGATGTACTATTACCATATCCAACTCCAGACGGCTCAGATCCTCAGCTTGAACCATTTATTGGCGGATTGGCAGTGTTCAATAATGGAGATGAAGCTAGAATTGAAGCATCTAAAACATTTGTAGATTTTGTGATCAACGATCCTGAATGGGGCGAGAAAAACCTAAAACAAACTGGTGGTTTATCTGCAAGAAACTCAATAACTGGTATCTATGAAGGATCTGAATATGAATATTCAGAGCTAGCTCGTAAATTTATTACCGATCCTCCAACCATTGCAGATGGTTACGCAGAAATTCGTACGTATTGGTTCCCGGCATTACAACAAGCTGTTCTAGGATCTAAAACTCCTCAAGAAGCTTTAGACGAATTTGCCGAGAAAGCAAATCAAGCAATAAAAGATGGCCAAGAAGACTAAATAATGAATTATTTGGGAGTAGCTTGATTATTCGCTACTCCCTTCTATAAGCGAAAGGAGGGGGAAAATGTCTACACTGCCAGTGAAGACTAAGAGATATATCAATAAAGACTGGTTAATGAGCTACCTGTTTTTATTGCCAGCACTAACATTTTTCCTTATTTTTGTTCTATTTCCAATGTTGAAGGGGATATATATAAGCCTTTATGATTACGATATTTCTAGTTTTACGTTTAATGGATTGGAAAACTACTCAACATTACTTCATGATGAAACCTTCCATAAAGCAATGTTGAATACACTTTTAATAGTAATCGTTGCCGTGCCAATAGTTATCGCTTTTTCAATTTTTGTAGCAATGGCAATCTATAAAAAAAGCGAGTTTTCTCGGTCATTTTATAGAGGCGTGTTCTACTTACCTGCGGTTACTTCTGTCGTAAGTGTTACAGTTGTTTGGGGTTGGATCTATCACCCAAATTACGGAATACTTAACTACCTTACCGGTGCAGTTGGAGCGGAGCCTATTTCTTGGCTAGGAGATCCTAGAACGGCATTAATGGCAATTACTGTTATATTAATTACAACTTCAGTGGGACAACCGATTATCCTTTATGTCGCCTCATTAGGTAATATTCCCACAACTTATATTGAAGCAGCACAGCTAGATCGAGCAACACCAGGTCAAATTTTCAGAAAGATCATTTGGCCATTACTAATGCCTACAAACTTATATGTAATTGTAATTACGACTATTAATTCATTCCAAATTTTTGCATTGATTCAACTCCTTACCTCTGGTGGTCCAAATTATGCTACATCGACCGTCATGTATCGAGTCTATGAGCAAGCTTTTCTTCTAGGTGACTTTGGATTAGCTTCTTCGATGGGTGTCGTTCTTGCTATTATCATTGGAGTTATTTCTATCGTTCAATTTAAATACTTTGGTAGTGATGTCGAGTACTAGGGAAGAGGGGAAAAGTCTTGAAAACAAGTCCTAAAATTAATACACAAGTAAAAATTAGTAGACAAAGGAAAAAAAAGAAAATAACGCCTACGAAAATAATAACAAATGTGATTTTGGCTTTGGCTGCTTTATTTTTTATTTTTCCATTTTATTGGATTGTTACAGGCGCATTTAAAGCACAAGTAGTTGCAACAGCAATACCGCCTACATGGTTTCCACTTGAACCTATCATTGATAACTGGATTACATTGTTAAATAATCCGGTTTTACGCTGGACCTTTAACAGTTTCTTTATCGCAAGTAGTGAGATGATTGGTGTATGTTTAGTTAGCTCACTAGCCGGGTTTGTACTTGCTAAAAAGAGATTCCCTGGCCGTAAATTTATTTTTGTTATGTTTGTGGCAGCGATGGCATTACCAAAACAAGTAATTCTTGTTCCTTTGTTTACAATGCTAGCTGATTTTGGTTGGATAGATACTTACAAAGGCTTAATTCTTCCTGCAATTGGTTGGCCGTTTGGTGTGTTTTTAATGAAACAATTCTCTCAAACGATACCAACCGAACTGCTAGAAGCTGCGAGAATTGATGGTAGTAGTGAAATACGCACATTTATTCACATCGTTTTACCTTTACTTAAACCGGCTATCGGTGCTTTGGCAATTTTCACGTTTATGTTAAGCTGGAATGATTATTTCAGTCAGCTTGTCATTACTCGTTCCACTGAAATGATGACACTTCCTCTTGGTGTTGCAACAATGCAGGGCGAATATAAGACAGATTATGGTGTTATGATGGCGGGTGCAACATTAGCTTCGGTTCCAATGATTGTGATCTTCTTACTATTCCAAAAGTCATTTACCCAAGGTATTACAATGGGTGCAATTAAATAGAAGGCAAAAGTATACTTGTTATACTTCGATTAAAATTAAGGAATACTGTATAGCCTTACTCCGCTATGTTTTATAAGCAGAGTAAGGCTATTTTCAAATAATAACGATTATTTAATTGTAGATGATCATACGTGCTAATTTAAGATCGTAAGTGCTAATGCCGGAACATTTATTCAAAAAAAGTTGTTAGTTTCCTGCAAATTTATTTACTATTACATTGATTTAAATACTTAGGAAAAGGACATATCCCTTTGAAATTTGTCCCTCACAATCATTTTATATTTTTATGAGTTAAGTTAGCATTATCTAATTTTAACTTATCAATATATTGCTTTCCTTCTATTAATGAAAGACCTAACGTTTCTCTTGCTTTTTTAACTGCTTTTACATCTTTATCGTCCCTTATTAGCATACGTAAATCGTCATTTATTGGGTTTTCAGACATCCCCGATTGTTTTACTAATTGGGCTAATGTATATTGCATACCTTTTATACGACCTTCTAATGAATCCACCTTAACTAATAAATAGATTACTATAAGAAAAGATATGCTTATGAGCGTGTATTCCAATTTATTACTTCCCCCTTAAAAGTTTATGCCTTTCTAAAAATGGGCTGTTTGTTAAGAACATGTCAGGTTGCGCCATTTTCGTGTAAAACATTTCTACTGAGTGACTCTCCTTGTTAACTCTTCTGCTACGGCTGTTTAATTGTTAGTTATTTTACATGACATGTTTAATGGTTTTGTTAGGTAAATGAATTTATTTTTTGATATGCTCCTGTAAAATTTCATCTAGTCTATCTTTCATATCATCCGTTGTTATAACACAACTAACTGTGTTTAATTTTGACTTAATTTTTAATTCATAGCCATTATTAGCCTCTTTTGAAAAGCCATAATATTTATGTGTGAGATCAATAGCTATAAATGAATATGATTTTATTTTGCCCCAAGGTATAAAGCGACCTCCGCACAGTACACCGTCTTCTGTAAATGCAAATTGATATAGGAGATCATACACATAAGTTAAGGGCAGGAATATTAGTAGGTATAATGACCAATCTAGTTCATTTGAAAAAAAGCCAACGAAGAGCATTCCCAATGCAAATAAAAGCATTAGCGAGTAAATAATAATTCCCACTTTTTGTTTTGAATATGTAGGGAAATCAACTGGTTTTTCTGGATGTTTTCTAATCACCGCAATTTCTTCTACTGTTGTCGGTAATATAATTTTTCTATTCATTTGAATCAAAACTTGAACAAACTTGTAAAGATAATAGCAAATAACGATTAAAAATAATATATCAATCAACAACCTCAAAATCTAAGCACCACCTTCACTTCAAACTTCCAATTTATACAGAACAAAGTACTAGTATCTTATAGACTTTTGTTTCTTTCCAAGTCCAATCTATACTTTAATACGAAATACCCCTTTGAAACGTTTCATCCTTTATTACCTATGTAAGTTCAAAACGTAACTCTATATTTATATTTGAATTCTTTCGAAGCAAATGGCACGCATTACTCCGGCTGAATGAGAATAAATACCTGACGAATGGGCATTCCTTCGGCTGGATGAGAATAAATACCTGACGAATGCGCATTGCTCCGGCTGAATGAGAATAAATACCTGAAGAATGCGCATTACTCCGGCTGAATGAGAATAAATCCCTGACGAATGCGCATTCCTTCGGCTGGATGAGAATAAATCCCTGAGAAATGCGCATTACTCCGGCTGAATGAGAATAAATACCTGACGAATGCGCATTACTTCGGCTGAATGGGAATAAATCCCTGAGAAATGCGCATTGCTCCGGCTGAATGAGAATAAATCCCTGAGAAATGCGCATTACTTCGGTTGAATGAGAATAAATCCCTGAGAAATGCGCATTCCTTCGGCTGAATGGGAATAAATCCCTGAGAAATGCGCATTACTCCGGCTGAATGAGAATAAATCCCTGAGAAATGCGCATTCCTTCGGCTGAATGAGAATAAATACCTGACGAATGCGCATTCCTTCGGCTGAATGAGAATAAATCCCTAACGAATGCGCATTGCTCCGGCTGAATGAGAATAAATCCCTGAAGAATGCGCATTCCAGGAACTGCTCCCTAAACCTTTCTTTCTATTAAGTTAATTCCAATTCCCATACATAGTACACCGAACAAAATCATAATCGACAACGGTTCCGCCAACGATAGAATGCCTTGGTCGTAAATAGCGATATCTTTCAATGCTTCCATTCCGTAGGTGATTGGGAGTAATTTTGAGATAGCTAGAATGACCTGGTTGCTAACAGCCTCCATTGGCCAGTATGCTCCGCCTAGCATTGCCATACTGACAGATACAATTGGTACTAATGCATTTAGTTGTTCCAAACTTTTGACAAGGCCAAGCATCAGCATCCCTAGTGCAACGATTGAAAATGTAAAACATGCCACCGTCACGATAACTGCTGGAAAATTGCTTCCTATATCGTAATTAAAGACGTAATTAAAAAATATAAAAACAACTAAAATCTGTAAAAAACCAATCATAAATGCATAGGATAAGTGGCCAAGATACACTTGCCATTTACTAACCGGTGATAAAATGACTCGATTCCATGTACCTGTTCGTTTTTCTTCAGCTAATTTTCCCAAGCTGAAAATAATCGTGTAGATGGAGAAAAATAGAGTCATTCCAAATAAAGATTGCTTTTGTAGGTCAAAACCACCAGATCCTCCTTCTGATGTGACACTAGTTAACGCAATCGGTCCATTTGCTAGATAACGATCCACCTTATCTCGAAAATCCGGGTCATTAACACCAGCTTCTACCTCTTGAATCCGTAATTCATTAGCATAGATTTGATGAACATAGTTATCAACGAGCATTTGATTTAGGTTATCCGTTGCAATTAACATTTGGTAATTAGAATCCATTGCTTTGACTGCATAAGGGATATCTCCGAGTGCAACCTGTTTCTTTGCTGTTGATGGTTCGGTTTCTGTAAACGAAAAGGAGTCAGATTCATTTAGTTCGTCTAGCAATAATGCTTGTTTCTCAACATTTACCGATGCATCAAAGTAGATTGGTACGTCAATCCGTTCTCCACCACCGAACCCACCAATTAAGAAGACAAATCCAAATGTCATCGCGAACATCGATAGAATTAAGCCCGGTTCCCGTCGTAGCCTTTGTAGTTGAAGTAAAATAATTGTTCTCATTTAAATCGCCTTCCTTTTTGAAAAGAATAACAGGCTAACTACAAATATAATGACCGTCATCGCCAACATCCGCCCTATTAATGGCTTAAGGTATTCGGTCCCTAACCCTTGCGACCATTGCAAAATAGCATTAAGTGTCATCCCGTTTGGTGTCCAGCTTCCTAGTGTGTCAAACAAATCGGGCATAGTTGATACTGGGAAAAAACTACCGCCAACTAACGATAGAATCATGACAATTCCACCTGCAAAGATACCAGGAACTGCAGCGCTTTTGAACTTTAAGGTGATTGAAGTTAACAATGCAGCTAAAGCTCCAACACAAATGGAATAAAAGAAGAAAATTACTAGCATTCCAAACCAAAAATCTAATGACTTTTCGGAAAAAGCTTGCAATACGAATCGAGCGATCAAAAACATAATCATTCCTTGAACAAATACAATGATGGCAGTTGAAAGTGCTTTGCCTGATAAATATAGAAATGGGTGTTTTCCAGATAACAAAATTCGGTCGAATACATGTTGGTAAGTTTCAACATAGGCTTTTGAGGCGATTGTTGACGCTACAAATAGAGCAAACATAACTGCGATACCAATTGTGTAGTATTCCATTGATGTAACTGGCGCTTGGTTTGTTGCAGATATTTGTCCACCAAGTTCAGATCTGTTGACTTCAGACTCGGTCATAGCGGACACATCTGTTCTTTTTGCTGCTTGAGCAATTGCTGTTTCCAGATTTAACGTTTTTACAAAGTTATCTATGATATCGTGAAAGACACCCGCTGATAACGATTCATGTGTGCCTTCTACAACTTTAAGTTCCGCTTTCTCTCCCTGTTCTAGTAACATGTTAGTTAGTGATTGGTAAGTAAAGTCTTCTGAGACGATTAGGAACGCAACAATATCTTCTTGTTCCAACGCGTCTTCTGCTGCTGCCTGGTCTAAATCATGCATCTGAAACAATTCACTGACGTCTTCACTCTGAAAAACCTCTTTTAACATTGTACTTGGTTCGATTGACATTACTGCTTCATTTAGTTCCGTTTTTGCTTGATCTGGGATTGGCAATTGACTAACATCTTCGAGGAACTGCTCCACACCTTGCTCCGCATTATTTTCGTCAACGATAGCAACCTCGATAGCTGATTCTGAATATCCCCCACCAAACATACCCTTTAAAGCAAATCCTAAAATAATTGTTAGTATAATAGGCATTAACAATAAGACTATTAACTCTGTTCGATCTCGCAAAAGAACGAGTACATCCTTTTTCAAAAAAGATAACATCCCAAGGTCACCTCCTAATCTCTCAATTTACGACCCGTTAAATGTAAAAAGACATCTTCCAGTGTTGGCACTTGCACATTTACACTGACCATTTGTGCCTTATGTTTGTCTGCAACTCGAAAAACCTTTCCTAATAATCTACTATTTTTAGGAACAATCAGCTTCATTCCTTTATCGGTTTCAACCACGCGTAATACCTCTTCGATTTTTTCTAATTCTAATGTAAGCTCTGGATACGGGCGGTCTAGTTCGATTAGGATTGTTTCCTCACTTGAGAGGATACTTGTTAGCTCCTGCTTTGTTCCTGATGCAATTATTCTTCCGTTGTCCATGATATAAATTCGATCACAGAGGCGTTCGACCTCTTCCATGTAATGACTTGTATATAAAACCGTCATACCTTTTTCATGATTTAACCTTCGAACCATTTCCAAAATATAGTTGCGAGATTGTGGATCAATCCCTACCGTTGGTTCATCCATAATAATAACCTCAGGTTCATGTAAAAGGGCAACAGCAATATTGATGCGACGTTGCATACCACCGGAATAATTTTTAACAAGGTCGTTTTTTCGTTCCGTTAATCCTACCATTTCCAGCACATGAGCAATTTCATTCTCTAATTTTTTCCCTTTAAGACCATATATTTTCCCGAAAAACTTTAAATTTTCATGGGCAGTAAGCTCTTTATATAATGCTATTTCTTGCGGGACAACACCTAGGTGTAACCGTATTACGCTTGGATCTTCAACAATACTTTTGCCGTGCCAAGTTACATCACCCATTGTTGGCTTAATAAGTGAAGACATCATCGAAATCGTTGTTGATTTACCAGCCCCGTTTGGACCGAGTAATCCAACTGCTTCTCCTTTTTCCAAATACAAATTAACATCGTCAACAGCTACTTGCTTTTTAAACGTTTTTCTTAAATTTGTCGTTTCCAGCACTGTACTTTCCTCCCATTCGATTGAATAATAGTTTTATAGAATTTTTTTTTAAAACTTGATTATAAGGACACTAAATTTTTTCTTCCTTATCAGTATAAGAAAAAGGAGACAGTCTGAATACTGTCTCCCGTCATATAAAAAGATAAAAACCATGACTTTAGTCATTTAATTTTCACTTTACATTTCAAAAATACCCATTTACCGCCATATCTTAACAAACATATAGTTGGATTGAACCTTTTTTCAATGATATGTTGTTGAAAAATGGCTTGGTATTGCAATTATGAAATTGACTCGCTTGTTAAACAAAATGTTTTCTGATTGCAAATATGGCGAGTTGTGTGCGATCACGGAGATTTAGTTTATCGAGTAATTGACTAATATGATTTTTCACTGTCCCTACTGATAGCGCCAACTCTACTGAAATTTCTTTATTACTTCTTCCTTCACCAATTCGCTTTAAAATATCGAGCTCTCTCGGAGTTAGACGATAATCGATTTGCGGTTGGTCTTTAACAGCATTTAGTAATCGTGGAACAACTTTCGCAGCTACTTCTCCTTGTAGTTGAATACCCCCAGCCAAACAGCTTTTAATTGACTGTATTAACGTCTGTGCATTGGCATCCTTTAGCATATAACCATGAGCTCCAATCCGTAACGCTTCCATCGCATATTCGTCATCATTAAACGTTGTTAACATGAGAATCTTTATGTGCGGCCATCTGTTTCGAATAACTCTTGCTGCTTCTAACCCATTGACTTCTGGCATACGGATATCTAAAACAGCAATATCAAAGGCTTGTTTTTCACATAAAGCAATAGCAACTTTTCCATTTTTCGCCTCACCTGTTACTTGCAGCTCCTTGTCCGTCTCCATCATCATTTTCAGACCTTGTGCAACAAGCGCTTGATCTTCCGCTACTAATATTCGTATCATGCCTAAGCCCCTTCCTTTTGAACTACTGGGAATGTACCACGTAAAATAAATGCATTTTTATATACTAAAATTTCTAACGTACCACCTGCTTGTATGACCCGTTCCTTCATAGAACTTAATCCGTAACCTTCTCTATAGGTAAAGTCAGATTCGATTGAGTTGGACACTTCAAACCGAAAGATGCTCTCTCCAGGAGATTCGAATAATATAGATGCTTCTTTAGAGGTGCTATGGCGCATCACATTTGTTAAGGCCTCTTGAATAGCACGATAAACCGCAATAATTTGTTCAGAAGGAAGTTGAACAGAAAAAGCACGATTTTTTACTGAAAAATGGATTCGAATAAACCTTTCTGCTTCCAGCTTTCGGATTAAGCTAATAATAGCAGGAATACCGCCAATTTCCTCTTGTTTCAGCGCTTTTACTGCTCTACGGGTTTCTTCCAGACTTTCTGTAGTCAACTGTTTCAGCAATTCTATTTGGTGTTTGGAAATATCATCTGCTTGTATCCTTGCTACCTCCAATTGCATTAACAAGTTTGTTAGCTTATGCCCGACACTATCATGAATTTCCCGACCAATTTGTGTCCGCTCCTCTTGTCTTGCTAGT
Source organism: Aquibacillus saliphilus (assembly GCF_020404745.1). Classification (GTDB taxonomy): domain Bacteria; phylum Bacillota; class Bacilli; order Bacillales; family Amphibacillaceae; genus Aquibacillus; species Aquibacillus saliphilus. The sequence goes on along the minus strand of NZ_JAIZAP010000009.1, from coordinate 70,775 downwards.
TTTTCACCTGAAATTGACTTCCGTTTCACAGTTCGATATTCATGTAATAGCGTACGATATTGGATTTTTAATTCTGTTAATTGATGATAATAGCTATGAAATTTATAAAGAGCAAATGCCAAAATACTTATGTAAAAGAATAAAAATGCGATTGTAAAGGCGCTATTTCCTACTATCGTAGGCAGTAACAAACTAGCTAGGATAACAATCCCAACAAAAAGGGCATAATGATGTGGTAATCGAAACGTTGCCTCTCCTGCTAGATAGGCATATAGCAACAAAACATAATAGTTTGCTAGCGTTTCCTCAATCGGCCAAAAGACGCCCATTATGATCAACGTGGCGCTAACCAATACGAATATCTGAACAATCAACTGTTTATGAAAAAGTGGCAAAATGAAATACAAGGAGAAAAACATCGCACTGCCTAACCAATATAATGAAGAAACCTCTGATATTCCCCCAAACTGATGACTTAAACCAAAGCCCCATATCCCAATTAATAGAGCCAAGCATAACCAATACGTATGACGATACATTAGATCCCCCACCAAAATAATTATTACTCTTAATATATCATACGAAAAGGTCAACGGCAGGCATTGGAATTAAAATATTTAGTGCTACAACCATATTAGTTTGATACCTAAATTCTAAAAAAAGAGAAAAATCAGGTGCACTTTACTCCATGAAAATTGCAATCTATGATAAAATTATCACAATATACAAACAATTTCGTGTTTTTCACATTAACGATGGGGAGGAGTGCTACTATGTATGTTTCTCCGACAGTGATTGATTGTACAACCACACCTAGAGGAGAAATTCAATTACAACAACGAGGCAATGAATACGAGGTAATTAGTAATGGTACCTTTTTAATGGCAACGTATAACGGCGATTCCGAAAGGCTACTTGTCAAAGCTGCTATTGAAGAAAAAGCGGAAGCTGAAAGTGTGTTAATTGGTGGCCTAGGTGTTGGACTGTCTCTAGCTGAAGCACTGTCTTTTTCTAGTATTAAGGAAGCCACTGTTATCGAAATTGAAGAGAGTATCATCGAATGGAATAAAACCTATCTATCAAAATATTCTTCAAACAGTTTAATAGATCCGCGTACAAAGATTGTTCACGCTGATTTTACCGAATGGATGTATCGAACCCAAGACAAATTTGACGTCATCTGCTTAGATATTGATAACGGCCCTGATTGGACTGTCGTTGACTCTAATGGTGCACTCTACCAGGAGGACAGCCTTCGTACGTTAGCTTCCCTTTTAACCGAAAAAGGCGTTATTTCCTTTTGGAGTGCATCTTCATCACCAAGCTTTGCAGCAAAATTAAAGCAACTATTTAAACACGTTACCGAATTAAAAGTTCCTGTCGAGCGCGGTGAACCGGATTACATTTATATGGCACACGACAAATAAATGAGACAGGGTGAAGATCCCTGTCCCTCTTGTGTCTAGATTGATTTTACTGCTTCTTTTATGGGTGTGTTTCCGGTCACTATTTGAAATTCTTTGCCGACCGTCGACTGATTTTCTAAACAATTAACGATAACGCTCGCTACATCATCTCGTGGGATTTTTCCTCTTTCCACTTCAGGAGCAGCTTGCACTTGACCTGTTCCTTTATCGTTGGTAAGTCCCCCAGGATGGATAATCGTATAATCCAAATCCGTTGATTTTAACCACTCATCAGCATAATGCTTTGCTGCCACATATGGAGCAAACGATTCAGGTGCAGCTTGGATTGCTTCACGTCTCGTGTCAAACGAACTAATCATGACAAATCGCTTCACACCAGCAGCTTTTGCTGCCTCGATTGTTTTAACAGCACCATCTAGATCAATCATAATCGTTTTATCTTTTCCAGTATGTGGTCCCGAACCAGCTGTAAATACGATTGCATCTACTCCGTCAGCCGCTTTTGCAATCGTTTCAATATCATCTTCTAGATCAACAACTGCTGTTTCTGCACCTAAACTTTCAAAAAATGAAGCTTGCTCCTTGTTACGGATCATTGCTTTTGCTTCAAGGCTATCACTATCCTGAATGAATGAAACAAGATGTTTTCCAATTTGACCATTTGCGCCAACTACAAGTACCTTCAATTTCTCCACCCTTTCTAGCTATTTTAATAGGACACACAAATTACAAACCTGTTGTTGGTCCCTCTTCTTTTTATCCTAAACTGAAACGAAGTCCGATGTCCACAATAGAGAACTGAGCTTGAACCAGTTAAGGCCACTCAAGACTACTCCTTTAAATGCATAAAACCTTTGAACAAAAAAAATTAATATGAAATAATAGAGCAATCATACTGGCATGGCAGGCGGTTTAAATGACTTGCACCATAATTCATCCCAATACATGGAGGCGTACTTTTGACCGGTTTTGTAAATAAATTCAAAAAACTAACGTACAAACAAATTCTTTTATACTCGATCATAACCCTTTGTTTTGTAGCCTCTGTCTTTTTTGTTAATCATAATTATTCCTTCTATGAACGACCAATCGTAAAGGTGATTGAAACGAATTTGGAAGATTCCACAGAAGTGATTGATAAGAATGATAATAAAGACCTTCTTTTTACGCAGCAGATTAAAGCAGAGTTAAAAAATAGTGAAGACAAAGGACAACTCATCCATTTAACAAACGAGTATTCCGCGTCCGGAGCTTATGATCAAGAATATAAAGTTGGTAATGAGCTCTTTGTCTCGATTGATAACAACACAGAAAATACAGAATTAACTGGAACCATCACTGATGTGAAGCGTGATAAATATGTTTTGATGATCGCCTGGATTTTTATCTTCACCCTACTTATCATAGGAAAAAAGCAAGGACTGTATTCTGTTATAAGTTTAGCTGTCAATGCTGCTTTATTATCTTATGCACTAGATATTTATCTCCACACATCAAACATAAGCTTGTTACTTATATGCGCGATAAGTGTTCTACTATTTACTGCTATTTCGTTGTTACTTGTCAACGGTTTTAATGAGAAAACCTATTCAGCCATTGTGGCAACACTGCTAGGCACTTTTATTTCGCTATTGATTACCTACCTTGTTATGGTGCTAACTTCAGAAAATGGACTTCGCTATGAGGAAATGGGGTTTCTAACACGCCCCCCACAAATGATTTTTATGGCGGGATTATTAATCGGATCCTTAGGAGCTGTCATGGATGTTGCAATAACCATGTCTTCTTCGATTTTTGGGTTATATGAAAAAAACAACAATATACCAATTAAAGCACTTAAAACCTCAGGATTGGAGATTGGAAAGGATATTATGGGGACGATGACAAATATTCTGTTCTTTGCCTATATAAGTGGTTCGATTCCCGCACTTATTTTGTATTTGAAGAATGCTTACCCATTATCGTCCACCCTTTCGATGAACCTTTCACTAGAAATCGCTCGAGCTCTCTCCGGTGGCATCGGTATCGTACTAACGATTCCAATCGGACTATATACTGCGTTATTTTTCGTTAACCGGAAGAGGGCGAAATTATGAATGTATTAGTATGGTTAGCAGCTATTTTATTTTTGCTGATGGTACTTGTGGGTGGAAAAAAAGGTGCACGGTCTTTTATTGCGTTATTCCTAAACTTCGGGGTCCTGTTTACTACGATACTTGTTATGACAGATCCAAATGCTGATCCGGTAATCCTAACTATTATCGCAAGTACAGTAATTAGTTGTATCACACTCTTTTATATTAATGAAGTAACTAGTACAACAAAAACAGCATTCATCTCTACGATGATCACGATTGTTATTTTAATCTTTTTTATTGTCATTGTAACAAACACTACTATGATTCAGGGATTTGGTGAAGAAGAAGTCGGAGAACTTTACATTTTTTCATTCTATATTGGAGTCGATTTTGTAAAAATTGCGGCATCTGTGATAATTATGAGCACGATCGGGGCGATTACGGATATTGCCATTTCGATTGCCTCTCCCATGCGTGAAATATTTCATCATCACCCTACTATTAGTAGGAAAGATTTATTTAGAGCTGGATTAAGTATCGGAAGAGATATCTTAGGAACAAATACAAATACATTATTTTTCGCGTTCTTTGGAGGTTATTTAGCACTGCTTTTCTGGTTTAAAGATTTATCATATTCTGTTGGAGAAATTGTGAATTCAAAAGTATTTAGTGCTGAAATGATAACAATTCTTTGTGCAGGCATAGGTATTGCCCTTGTTATACCTATTACGTCCTCGATTACTGCCTATTATTTAGTGAAAACTAGAGAAAAAAATGAGCTCTCTAAATAGACTAGTTCACTATTCTATTAAAGACTAGGGTAAAACCTGATTAGAAGCAACTCTTTTTATCTTTCATAGTGTTAATGCTACAATGAGAAAAACTTATGTGAGGTGTTAGATTTGAAAATAGAAGTATGGTCTGATTTTGTCTGTCCTTTTTGTTATATTGGAAAGCGACGCTTAGAAATGGCGCTTGACCAATTTCCTGATAAAGATCAAGTAGAAGTTGAATTTAAAAGCTTTGAACTAGATCCAAACGCACCCAAATACACAGAACAAGGAATTTATCAATCCTTAGCCGCTAAAATGGGAACAAGCGAAGAACAAGTAAGAGAAATGAACAAAGGAATAATCAGGCAAGCAGCTGATATAGGATTAACCTACAATTTTGATGATATGAAGACCACCAATACATTTGATGCTCACCGCCTAGCAAAACTTGCTAAGACTTTAGGCAAAGAAAATGAGCTCACAGAAAATTTACTGAAAAGTTATTTTACTGACTCCAAAAATGTAGGTGACATCGAGACACTAGCCGATGTTGCGGAGGCTTCAGGAATTAATCGAAACAAGGCGTTAGAAGTATTAAAAGACGACACCTCATTTGCAAATGAAGTACGAAGTGATGAGAGAATGGCTCAACAAATTGGCGCAACAGGCGTTCCTTACTTTGTCGTAAACCAGAAATATGCTATTTCAGGTGCACAGCCACTAGAAACGTTTACTAGCGCACTTGAAAAAGTATGGGAAGAAGAGAAACCAAAAGTAAAATTCGAAGAGCTTTCAATAGACAACGGAAATGGTGCTGTTTGCACAGATGACAGTTGCGCTGTTCCACCTAAGACTGAGAATAATTAAGATGAAATGGTGAAAAGAGGTAGCTCGAGCTACCTCTTCCATTTACTCTTCCAAATAATATCGAACCTAAAGCTAGTCCCTCAAATATCAAAAAATAACCATGAAGGAAGGCCCCTTTTCTACCTATTACAATTACTTGTGATACGGTTCGTTCGCTACCATTCACCTAATAGAAAACTGTAATCAGCTGAAAAGCAAAATTCAAAAGACATAAAAGATTTTCTGTCTTTTGAACCTCTATTTATACTTAGGTATAATTTATTACTTAATCGTTAGATGTTACCTTAATAATAAAGAGAAAGGGGATTAAATGGATGAGAAAATTTTCACTCATTTTTTTACTATACTTTGCTTTAGGTACACTCTTAATGGCGTGTGGATCGGATGAAGAACAAACAAATGAAGACTCAGATGGAAAAATTGATGTTGATGTTAGTACCAATAATGAAGCTGAAGATGAACAGGAAGAAGACGTAAATGAGGATGAATCTACATTACCAGATGAGGTTCCTTCAGACTTTCCATTCCCGGATGGAGCCAACTTAGAAGTTGTAACAAATGAGATGGCTGGACATATAAATTATGCTATTTCTTTCTCGGTATCAGACGAAATTGAGGCTCATTACAAAAAATATATAGAGTATGCTACAAGTAATGGGTATGATATCACCACTGAAGACAAAGAAAACTACAGCTTCAAATCAATGAAAGAGTCTACAGAAGGTCTTGGCGTAGGTATATCAGATATGGGTTCAGTTAACATTGCAACTGTAACATTCACTGTTCCTATAGATTAAACAGTATTTATACTACTGATAGATAAAACTGACCAAATCAAATGATTTGGTCATCAGACTGTCGAGACTTTCTCGTCAGTCTGATGCAATGTGATAATCACATTGCCTTTTGTTTTTTAATTAGGCAGATTTTATTGGTAAAAATAATTTTTACACCTATTAATTTAAAATGGCCAGTCAATTAAATTAAATTCTTCCATCATCTTTTCTCCAACCTTCAATTCTACTGATTTCACATAACATATTCTTCCATATAACCAATCCTTATATGATGCTCTATTTGCTTGGTTAATATTGATTAAATGCTTAACGGGACCATATTTTTTACAATACTTTATGTGGGTCCAAATTTCTCTTTTAAATTTCTTCGGAACATGAACATCATTTGATACAGTTAATCCCAGCACAATTTGTTTATTGCCTTTTTTTTGATAAGAGGTTTTTTTGTTATTTACCTGAAAACCTTCTTCTGATATTATTTTCGTCACTAATTTTAAACTTGGCATATTTTTCTTTTCACCCGAAAATGTGAGATCATCAGCATACCTTGTATAAATAACATTCACTTTTTCCGACAACAACCTCAAACGTCTATCTAAATTTCTACTAACTAAATTAGATAGTGAAGGACTTGAAGGGGCACCTTGGGGTAAAATAAATACATTTCTTTGAGTTTTGATTGGATTTACAGTAGTTAGTTTAGCCAAATCAATTGCTACATGATCCTTATAACCTATGGATTTAAACACATAATATACTTGATTTCGATCAATATTGTCATAGAAGTTCTCCAGGTCTAATTTAAGGACTACCTCTTTATTTTGATGCATTCTCGCAACTTTGGAAGTCGAACTTCCTACAGTAAAACCTGTGCAACTACTATCTACTTTGATATTTTTAAGAATATGTACATATATCCACTTTTGGATGATTTTCAACTCTGGTTTTGGAGCTTGGATTATTCTCACTCCACCACTCTTTTTCCTAAGTCTAAAAGTATTGTAATATTCATTTGGGAATTTTATCATATGTGAAATTTTTTTATATGAAATGTCTAAAGTAACTGCCAAATGTTTTAATGAAAATATCACAGGTAGTTGCATACTATTTAATTTATCAACATAAGCTAATGAGGATTCTATAAAAGCGTTTGATTTCCCTTGTTCTCTGGCTTTTTCCTCAAAAATATCTCGATGGAAATACAAAGTAGTTACCTCCTTACTTTTATCAATCATTGCAGATAACACTCTGTGAACTCGCCGTGCGAGACTTTGCATGACCTAACGAATGTTCGTGTTATGCAAAATTTCGTCATTAAAGTTAGTTAATTAGTAACCAAGTCAAATTGACCAGGTCCCACAAGTTATCGGTAGCCGCCGTGTACATGTGGTAAAACTCTAACCACTATGTATTTCCATCAAAAGAATTAGGCACATACATCTTAGGAGTAATCGTCTCTACTTTGGAGGATTTTTTAATTCTTTTTATCTCTTTTTCAACTTCATAGTATAGCATACTACCTATTTTTGTTAAACATTCATTTCTATCAATTAAACCTTTTTGCATTGCTGTATGTAGCAGTTTATCATATTCATCAGATCTAATTCCTAAAATTTGACAAATGACAAATCTACTTCTATTTTTTCTTCTAAGTCTTAATAATCCATACAATAAGAAATCTGTCTTCTTGATAAAGGTGAACTTTTTCCATCCTAAATCAATCTCTCCAGAAACTAATTTATTTATATTTTCTATACCCATAGATTTAGCGTAGCTAATACTAAAAGCAGTATCTTTTCTGAATTCTCTTGCTTTAATCATTTTGTGATTATAAAACCTTGGGAATATAGGATTCCAATCATTATCCGCCCATAAAATTGGTAATGAGTTGTTAGGTGCTCCATAAGAAAATACAACTAAAGATTGCGAATTTTTATATCCTAAGGGCCAACGTTTATATATTTTTTTACCATATGAATGACATAATTCCCTAACTGGTATCATTTTTTTCCTATACCCGAAAGGAGATGATGGTACCTGAAAAGCCTTACCGTATATATTGTTACAATATACTTCACTATTTGGAATCTTGTCTTTAATTTTTTTAACCGCATCGTTCATTGCAGAGACAGATAAGAACTTGATTTCTGGATAACTTGAAAGTTTTTTAAACTCACTATCGAAATCAATTAGTGAGTTCTTTCTTTGTCCATTCCTTAACCCAAAATAAAATTCACAAACTGAATTTCCCGTACCAAAAAAATCATCAATCATTATAACGACGTTATTGTTATGGTTATTTATTTCTCCAATTAAATTTTTCGGGCTACTTATTGTATTTAATTTATGTTTAATCCCACTCTTCCTACTATATGAATTTGTTTTATGTAAGAAGTAAATCATTGCTGACCCACTTTTCCCATGTTCTCCTGTCCCAATAATATAAATGTTTGAAGCAACAGTTAGTTCGTTTAATATTGCATTGAATGAACTATCAAGAGATTCTATAATATCTAAGTCATCAAAAAAATTAACATATTGGAGTATATTTAATGCTATTTCATATTCTTTAGGTTCAAAGTTTCCTAACCAATTAATTATGTCAAAATAAGAAATAGAGTTTTTAAACCTTCTGCAAATAATCGAAAAAACCTCTTCGTACCTTTTAAAACCCTTCAACTCTTGTAAGATAATTTCGTTCATATATGCACCTCTTATCTTAATCAGTAGAGCACCCTGATAATATGATTAGTGAAGATGTGATACGGTGAAAATGAAGTTTAATAGTTATATATATATATCTATCCTATTTAAAGTTGATCAGAGGGGCTGTTTACCCCTGATTTTTGAGTGATATTAATCCCTTAAGAACTTTTTTGGTCAGATTAATTCAGTGTCCAACTCCTGTCTTATTCTTTTGCTTAACTGGTATCATATTTACATTAAGATTAGTTAATTGTTTCTTTAGAATATCATCTATACCTCCCAAACAAGCAATACACAAAAACTTTTTCGCACGGCTAAATCCAACATAACCTATCCTACAAGTATCTTTTTTGTCCAATGCCCTTTTTTGTTCATCTTGTTCCAACCATTTTTTTAACTCATTTTGTGTTTTTGCGATTATTAAGACCGCATCAGCCTGTAATCCTTTTGCTTTATGAATAGTTAGACAAAAATCCTGACTCTCTTTATTATTGTTACAGTACATTTCAAAATTAACTTTTTTAAGAAAATCCTCTGCAATTTCTTTTGGGCTATGTTTTACTTTGCTATGAACAAGACTATATGGGTCATACTTAAAAAGGGATTTAATGTTATTAATTAAATCCTCGCTGTTCATAAATGGATTCTCTTTTATACTATTAATTAACTTCAAACAAAGTTGTCTATATTTTAAGTTATCTATTTGCATTTCATCAATAATTGTATTTTTCCCTTTATGTAGCACCTCACAAATGAATTTAGAACCTTCTTTTAAAAAGTTTATATCAACGGAGTCTTTATCCTCTTTCTGAATTAACCCAAATTCACTTTCGACGGTTTTATAAGTATTACCCTCGTATGCTAAGAAAAACCTTCGTTTAGGGCGACTTTCACAATAAGCCCTATCATTACAAAGCAAATTAAATTGTTCTATTATTTTACCTATATCTTTGGCTACTGAAATGAAGGCTACTTTAGTTTGAGTCTTGTTTCTATCATTGGAATGTCTTTGATTAATAGAAGTATGAAAATTATTTATAAAATCAATAATTGGCTTACTTGAGCGGTGATTCCCATATAAATACTCAGTATCTATCATACGACTATTAATTGCCTTTGAAATTGCTCTTTTGTCCATTGTAGGTATTTTGCGCCCTTTGTTTTGAAATGACATTATACTCTGCTCTGGGTCCCCTACAAAATACATCTCCGTTGAACCCGCAATTCTAATTTGCTCAAAAGTTTTATACTGCCCTGCATCGGCATCTTGAAACTCGTCTACAAACAAAAACTGAATTCTCTGAGATATAAGGTTTCTTACCACTTTATTTTCAATTAGGTTATTCGAAAGTGAAACTATTTTGTCATAGGGTACTACTCCCTTACGAACTATATTACTCTTAATTTTATTTTCTTCGATTTTATCTTCAGCAACAATTTCAACACCTTTGTATATTACGTTTTCCGGTAAATAGCCATGCAGTTTTCCAAATGGCTTTAGGAAAAAGCGAACTAAAAAACTATGAATTGTTCCAATGAAAACGTTTGGCGGCACTTCAATTTCTTTAGATAGTCGTTCCTTAATCTCAAGAGTAGCCGCATTTGTATATGTAATTACAGCAAGAAATCTTTCTGAATCCAGTAATGGTATTTTTTCACTAATTCTCTTTATAATATGATGAGTTTTACCAGCACCGGGTCCCGCAAGAACCAAAGTAGGTTTTAATTTTTTTGCCATTTACACTGCTCCTTATCTGTCTATTCCTAGACTAGTATCAACAGGAAAGTCAATTAATCATCTCAATCCAAAATAAATTCAAAACCTTCCTTAATATAATTGGGAACTTGAAATGCGTCTTTATTTACATTTTTAATCTCATCACCTAAGTTGAATGCAAATTCTGATTTATAATCTTCTATCATTCCAAAAAAAATATCGGTTTCAATTTCATTATTTTTTATTTCCTTCGCATACTCTGGCCCTTTATTTAGCCTCGTATGGTTAAGTGCTTCAAGTAGTATCTCCTTCCCTAAGCCACTTTTGTTTGCTTCAATAAGTTCTTTTTCAAAAGTTTCCTTGTTAACCTCAACTTTTATGGTGCTATAGGGCTTTTCATAGTCATTCTTTAGATTAACTGCACGATTTTCCGATTTCTTACCCACGTCACCATCAGTTAATACAACGCATTTTATGAAATATCCATTTCTTATAATCTCCAAAAAGTGTCTAAAAGCAACCCCGTTCACGTTTATTATATTACAGCCAATGCTATCTAGTGTTTTACCATAAGATAGATTAAATAATAACGGTACTAGAATCTGTTCCGCAATTCCTTCTACTAACAGTATCCTTCGAGCATAAAACATACTAGATTTGGTGGCATCTAAATACTTTTCAAGATATCGTCTGTGTTCCTTGCCTTTTTTAGTTTCTTCAAAACCATCAGTTATGTAATGCTTTTTAATATCCGACCCATCTCTATATAAAACTGCCATATTTTCTGTATTAAGTGAACTTGTGATATGAGTGGAATGTGATGTTAAAATGATTTGTAAATCATCTCTTTTTGCATTTATCTGTTCTATGTTTGTGGCAAGATGCTTTTGTAAGTGAGGATGAAGATGTGCTTCCGGTTCCTCAATGCCTACAATCCTAAAACAAGTATCTATGTTTTCTTCTGGCGCTAAACGAGATAATATTAATGAAATGTATAAAAGATTATTCCGGCCCAGTCCATTTCTATCAATAGTTATCGGTTCTTGGCCATAAATCAAACTCAGTTTCTTTAATATATCGCCTGTTTCAAGTGTTGAAAAGTGAAAGTCAATATTATTTTCTCCTGTACCTTGTAAAGAAATCTTATTCAAATGCTCAATTAATGTCTTTCTAATATCACTAAGTTGATCGTTGCCCCTAATCTTCTCATCTAAATCGCTTAGTACTTCCTTTATATCTTCATATGCATTCTCTTCACCTTGGTTTAAAATTCGGTATAGCAACTTATAATCCCCATTAGCAATTAACTCCCGTTTTGCGTCTCGAAGAGCATCTAATAGTTCTAACTTCAACATACTAAGAAAATATGGATCAACACGATTAGTACGATCATTTCCTCCGTAAATTATGTATTGGTAACTTTTAATTGGGAATTCAATAAATTTTAAAAGGTCTTCCTGTTTTATACCCTTTCTTTCGCTCATAAGTAGTTTAATATTTCCCCTCTGTTTTGTAACCCATGCTTCTCTATCAAAGTTATTAGTTGGTTTAAACACATAGGTTAATTTAGCCTTATCCATTGTTTTAGTTGAAAACCAATCACCCACAACAGATAATTGCTTATTATCCATCCCTTCAAATGTTAACTGGACTTTTACTTCTGGGAATTCAAGTTTATCAAAGGGTATTGATTGATTTAGTATATCTTGTTTAAATTTTAATCTAGTTGCATAATTAATATCTTCAACCTGCAATATTCTTTTCCTAAACATAGTAATATCTTGGCTTAATATCAATCCAATAGATTCTAGTAAATTTGTTTTACCAACATTATTCGAACCAATTATTGTTGTGAATTTCTTCAACTTCATTTCAAATGGTATATTGCCAAAGTTACGATAATTTTTAAGAGAAATCTTCGAAATGTACATAATTACCCTCCAAATTGTTTATACATTTACAATAACATAATTCCAAAATACTGTCGGTTTGCACTTGGAGCATCAGATATTGAAAAACTCTTTTCTAGTACTAATTGAATTAATACAGTTGAACCAGAAGATACCCCTTAATCGATTTCAAGGGGTATTTCTCTGTTTTCAATGAATTCTTATTAATTAGTGTTATTGTCAAAATCATCACATTTATTTGCGCTGAAAAACCGAAGAGGGTTGATATTGATAAAATTTAATATATATCTGCTAATGGATAATTTTGCTATAATATTACTAAACTATTAACTAAGGAATTACTAAAAGGAGGATATTTATGAGCGATGAAAGAGTAAATTTATTAGAAGAAAAAGTTCAACATTTAGAGTTTAAGTTAGATTTGATGTTTCATGATTCCAACATCAACAGGGTCCTCTATGAATACAATATCACCAAAAGTCAGTATAACGAAATTATGAATCTAATGGACGAAATTAGAGACAGGATAAATCAAAACAAAGAAGTTAGTAATGTCGAATATGAAACTAGAATTTATGAGATTACTGGAAATGAAGGTGACTACCATTTAGCCGAGTATATAGTAAAAGCATTTTGGGAAGATGAAAGATGGGATGATGTTTTTCCTGCACTATATGGAAATTTCCCAAAATACAAGCATATTATCAGTGAAAAGGATGGTAATTAACTATTGGACTTAAGCACTTTAGGGAGCATCTCAAGTATAGTCTCATTAGGTGGGGCTGTAATTTCATCTATATTTGCCAGTAAGACAGTGAAATATTTTAAAAATACAACAATGCAATATACATATACCGATATTCTTTCGAGAATAAAAAATATTGCAGAGGAAACACGCGAGAATAAGCGAAAATATATAAGAGGTAGTGAAAAATCTTATGAAAAGATTATTACCAAATTGAACAATGTACTATATGACTTACCTATTAACGAAGATGAAATTAAATCCTCTATAGAATCTATTATAAGGAGAATTGATAATTGCCTTAAAGAGCAGGTTTCCATTCAGCATATGGATGAAGAAGTCGCAAACATTGAAGGTAGAGAAAACTTCAAGGATATCGACACAATATATAGGGAAATAGTAGAGATAATTAAAGGCAAGTTATTAATCATTCAAAATAGAACTTCAAATTCCTTAATTAGTGGGTTTATATATAGAATAAGGCAAAAAGGAACGAAGAAAGATTGAGAGGAAACATCAATTTGAAATTGAAAAGACAGGAGGTACTTGTATACCCCTGTCTTAACTCTTAAAATTAAAATAGTATCTATATTTATTAACGATTTAACTTTTCTAACCATTCCTTTTTAATTAACAATTCAATTTTCTGTTTTACCACTATTTATGATACGGTTCACCTCACTTAATAGTTAAACAAATAATCTTTGTTCAACTATCTGCCCCTATCACTACACTAACAATCAAAGCTGTTATTCACCTTTCTATGCTAGCTCTTTATCATAGAAAGTCCTTTATTTGTTAGGTGGTTTATGATTTCTGCCATTTGCTTTGGTGATTTATCCATTCCGTGACTTAACCAACTTTTAATAACGTGAATACTGCCACTAATAATAAACGTACTTAGATATTCAGACATATCTTCATCAAGGTTGTTAACAGCCATCCAGTTTTTCATTAAAAATCGTTGTGCGACGTTCATCACTCTCTTTTGAAAGGTTGTATCACCATTTTCGTTGAGAAGCGTTTGACAGATGTCCCGCTTTGAAACGATATATTCGAGTAATTTTTCTGTCATCTGTAAGGATTCTTCTTCTTTTTTGAAATTATATTGACTGAGATATTCATTCATATCCTCAATAATTTCTTCTTCAATTTTATCAAGTAAATCAAATTGGTCTGAATAATGGGTATAGAAAGTAGAACGATTGATATCTGCTAAATTACATATTTCTTTTACTGTAATAGTAGAAATTTGCTTTTCACTCAATAATTTGATTAGACTATCCTTCAATACCATCCGTGTATATTTTTTTCGTCTGTCCAATTTAGAAGACAATCAGGGACCCTCCCTTACTTTTTTTAGCGTAATCCAACACAATTTATCCTTGTGTTGCCAATTGTACGCATGTTACGGAACTGTTTGTTGTAAAACCAACACTGTGTCTATATAATAATAAAGTGGAATTAGGTTTAACGCAACAGAAAGGATGAATTATTATTGGCATGGCAGCACGAATTATTAAACATAATAAATCAGTAGTTATTGCATTTATGGTGATTGCCGTCATTTCTGCAATCGTACAGTTCTCTGTGTCTGTAAACTACAATATGGTAGATTACCTACCAGATGATGCTCCTTCGACAGAGGCAATGGACGTCATGGAGCAAGAGTTTGAGGGCTCTGTTCCAAATACAAGAGTCATGATCAACGATGTTACGGTCCAGGAAGCACTTCAATTAAAAGAAAAGCTTGCTGCGATTGATGGTGTGGAAGATGTAACATGGTTAGATGATGCGATTGATATAAAAACCCCACTAGAAATAGCTGATAAAGATACGGTGGAAACCTATTACAAGGATGACAAAGCCATTTTTTCTTTCAGCATTCGAGACGGGGATGAAGTTCCAATAACCAACGCTATCTATCAATTAATTGGTGAAGAGAATGCGATGGCGGGAGAAGCACTCGATACTGCTATATCACAAAAAATGGCTGGATCTGAGTCAATGTATGCCGCGGCATTGTTAGTACCAATTATTATTTTAATTTTGGTTGTTTCTACAACTTCTTGGCTGGAACCGTTGTTTTTCCTAACAGCTATTGGAGTTTCTGTACTGATTAACTTAGGAACAAATATTTTTATCGGGGAAGTATCGTTCGTAACTCAATCAGTTGCGCCGATTTTACAGCTCGCGGTATCACTCGATTACGCTATTTTTCTACTGCATAGCTTTTCTGATTATCGGAAGAAAACAGACAATCCAGCCGAAGCCATGCAGCTCGCAATCAAAAAATCGTTCCCTGCAATTGCAGCTAGTGCAGCAACGACCTTTTTTGGTTTTATGGCACTAACATTCATGAACTTCGAGATTGGTTCTGATTTAGGACTAAATCTGGTTAAAGGAATTGTCTTAAGTTTCATAAGTGTCATGGTATTCTTACCAGCACTAACCGTTATGTTTTATAAATGGATTGATAAAACACAACACAAACCATTGCTTAAAGGCTTCAAGAACATTGGCAGTAGTGTTGTCAAAGTAAGAATACCTGTGTTGTTACTCGTATTCCTACTAATCGTTCCCGCATTTTTAGCACAAAGCAACACGACTTTTACTTATGGAACCGGCGATCAACCAGAGCAAACTCGGGCCGGTAGTGACAAAATCCAAGTAGAAGAGACGTTTGGGAAATATACTTCAATGGTGTTACTTGTTCCAAAAGGCGATGTCGCAAAAGAAGAAAATCTAGTTCAAGAGCTAGAATCCTTTGGGCCTGTGACAAGCGTTCTTTCATATGTTAATACAGTCAGCTCAGTAATTCCGCCAGAATATTTAGAGGAATCGATCACAGAGCAATTTTATTCAGATAACTACAGCCGAATAATTCTGCATACTGATGCAGGACCAGAGGGTGCAGAGGCTTTTTCACTTGTTGAATCTGTTCAAGAGACAGCTGCTACCTATTATGGTGATGATGCTTATTCCCTCGGGGAGAGTGTGACCTTATATGATATGAAAAATGTAGTCCAAAACGATAACAAGCTTGTCAATTTACTAACAATAATTGCGATTGCGATTGTTCTTTTGGTGACATTTAAATCCATTTCCATTCCATTAGTATTGCTGCTTACGATTCAATCTGCTGTTTGGATTAATTTAGCTGTCCCCTACTTTACTGATTCATCACTTGTTTATGTGGGATATCTGATTGTCAGCACCGTCCAGCTTGCGGCGACTGTCGATTATGCGATACTTCTGATGGAAGCATACAAAGAGAATCGCAAGGAAATGACTGCACTTGACGCAATTAAGAAAACAATCAATGAGAAAATATTCTCGATTGCAATTTCAGCATCCATCTTATCAAGTGTTGGCTTTATTTTATGGATTACCTCGAGCAATCCGATTGTGGGATCGATTGGATTATTGCTTGGAAGAGGCGCATTACTAGCGTTTATTATGGTTATTTTCTTCCTACCGGCCATGCTATTGGTATTTGATAAAGTTATTGATAAAACAACTTGGAAAGCAAACTTTTTGAAAAAGTAACCAATTAATAAGGCCTTCTGAGTAAAAAGCGAAAGCCTTAATCTGATTGAAGAATTATAAAGGGGAAATGATGATGATAAGAATAAAAAGAATACTTCTTGTTTTTACGGCTATCGTTCTTGTATTGCCGTCATTTCTTGTAAATGCAGCATCAAATGAGGATGCAAAAATTTCTTATAAGGATGAAGTAGTTTATGCCACACTTAGCCCTACTGGAGATCAACAAGAAATTTATGTAGTTAACAATTTTGATGTTACAAAAGCAGGAACAGTTGTCGATTATGGTACGTATGCAAGTCTTAAAAACTTAACGAATTTATCAGAGTTAGAACAAACTGACAATACGGTGCAATTCTCTGCACCTGAGGGGAAATTTTATTATCAAGGAAACATGAATGAGGAACCCCTACCTTGGGATGTTGATATAACGTACTCCTTAGATGGGAAAGAAATTGCTCCAGATGAACTGTTGGGAAAAGATGGACATTTAAAAATCCAACTAAACACGTCTGCCAATGAACAAGTAGATTCTGTTTTTCACCAAAACTACTTGTTGCAAATTTCTCTCACCCTTGACCCTACAATCTATAGCAACATCGAAGCACCTGATGCAACGGTTGCAAATGCGGGCAAGGACAAACAAATCACCTACACTGTTATGCCTGAGAAAGAGGGAAATCTGAGCCTTGAGGCAGATGTAGTTGATTTTGAACTTAAGGCAATAGATATTTCAGCTGTTCCATCATCGATGTCAATCGATTCACCTGATACCGGTGAAATGACTGGTGACATGCAATCCTTATCTGATGCCACCGCAGAAATCAACGATGGTGTTGCTGATTTAAAGGATGGTGTTGCTGGCTTAAACGATGGCGTAGCAAGCCTACGAGATGGTTCTGCAGAATACAAAAATGGAATATCTAAAATCGATGAATCATCAACAGGACTTGTTAATGCATCAAAATCGATTAATGATGGCCTTACTTCGATGAGCAATTCTGTTAGTGGAAATTCAGAACAGATGGATCTTAGTGGGTTAAAAGAGTTACAAGAAGGACTAACGAAACTAGCTAATGGGCTTGTTCAAACAGCAGATGGCTTGGATCAATTAAAAGAAAACTATGCAGCTTCCTACAGTGCATTAGATCAAGCAATGACTGCTATTCCCAATCATGAAATCAGCAAAAAACAACTAGATGCTCTTTATAGTATAATCGAAGCAGATGACGCAGCTAATAAAGAAGTAGTTAATCAATTGATTGAGACCTATACTGCTGCACGTACTGCAAAGGGTACCTATTCCAATGTTAAGGAAGCATTTGCTGCCGTAGATCCGACGCTCACGGAAGTTAGTGGATCCGTCAGAGAAATCTCGAATAACCTGTCTTCAATGGCAACTGAGCTTTCATCATCTCTCGAAAACATGGATATATCTGATTCTTTTACACAGTTACAGGAAGGATTAGCAGCATTATCTTCCAACTATAAAGAGTTCCACACTGGTCTAATAAGCTATACTGACGGTGTTGGACAGTTATCAAACACTTATAGTGACTTACACGCTGGAACTGCAGAGTTAGCCGGCGGTACAAATGAACTAGAAGATGGTGTTAGTGAACTCCACAATGGTACAACTAAATTAAAAGATTCAACAAGTGAACTACCTGATCAATTACAA
This sequence comes from Aquibacillus saliphilus, assembly GCF_020404745.1. Taxonomy (GTDB): domain Bacteria; phylum Bacillota; class Bacilli; order Bacillales; family Amphibacillaceae; genus Aquibacillus; species Aquibacillus saliphilus. The sequence goes on along the minus strand of NZ_JAIZAP010000009.1, from coordinate 52,528 downwards.
GAGGAAATTGATGATATGATTTCTGATTTTGAGAACACTGACTTCGAACCCGTATCCTTTGTCTCGCCTGACAACAATGAGAAAATAAATACGGTACAATTTGTCATCAGAACAGAAAGTATTGAAAAAGAAGAAGACAAGGAAACAAACGAAGAAAAAGCCGAAGAAGAAAAAGGTTTCTGGGACCACCTGTTAGATTTGTTCCAATAAAAAATGGTACTCATATGAAATACACTTAGACCTCTCTTAGATAATTAGGGAGGTCTATTTTTTAATCTATTAACTGGCACAAGTTTCTGTTTATGACTATAATTCATGGCTTAAACGAAAATCATAAAGAAACTAACAACCAACATGTTTCGTTATTTATATTCGTATCGTTTTACACGACGGCCACTCCAGTTATCTATTGTTTAAGGGAATATATTAAACTCACCATCTAAAAAACTCCTAAAAGTAGTATCGACAACTAAAATCCTACTTAATTTTAGATATGAATCTTGTGAAAGTGGTACATGTTCAATCGGATAAAATTACGAAAAACTTACATTTTCCAAAGATTTTTTCATACAATTCTTTTAGAGGTGATGATAGTGACAAGAGTGGCATATACCGAAAAAGACATTGATTTAATAGCAAGGATGATAAGGGCAGAAGCCGAGGGCGAAGGACGACTAGGGATGCTTATGGTTGGGAATGTCATTGTAAATCGATCAAGAGCTGATTGTTTAGATTTTAAGGATGTAAGGTCCATACGGGATGTAATTTTTCAAGTTCAAGGTGGAAATTATTCTTTTGAAGCAGTACAAAAAGGCAATTTATTTTATAGCCCGGCAAGAGAAATAGAAAGAAATTTAGCACGACAAGTTATAAAATATTGGAGACAACATCCTTCTAAGTATGCTCTTTGGTATTTTAATCCGTATGCTGAATGTCCTCCTACATGGTACGGTCAACCATTTGCTGGACAATATAAACAACATTGTTATTATGAACCAGTAGCTAATACATGCGAAAGTGCTTATAGATATTAACAATCCCCCCACATTGTGTGGGGGATTTTGATTGTTACCATTTTTTCGATTAACGCACCAGTGACTCCTCTCACTATTAAAATAGTAAGCATTCAAAGTGAAAGTAAATTAAATAATAAACATTTTCAGCTAGTCATATCATTCTTTAGGAATTTTACTTATAGTTTCTTCTTCAATGATAAACTCTCCTAAGAAATCTTTTAATTTAATATCTAAATGATACGAAGAATCTTCAAGATTTCTGTAGCTCCTTAAAGAAGTACTTCTATCTAATTCAAATTTTTAACTTATAGAACTTTCTCCATCGATATCCTTGTCGTTGAATATCCTAATGTCTTGTATAATCGATAAGCACCTTCATTACTTCCAAATACACTTAAACCAATAGAAATCACACCATATTCTTTAAGCTTAGATTGAAGTTTCTCTAGAGACTTCCTCCCATAACCTTTACCTCTGTGGGATTCATCTATTAAAATATGGTACAAGTATGCTTGATTAATTTCTGGAATTATACTGTACCAAAGTATTCCAACTTTTTGATTGGAATTAACGTCTTCGATATTGTACAAATATTGACCTTCCGTAGATACCCCGTCCTTAAACATGTCATTAATCATCATTTCAGATTCTTCCAAAGCTTGCTCCATTGTTAAGTTGAAATTTTTAATAATTTCTTGAGCATGGTCAGAAATCAGGAAATCCAAATACTTATCAAATTCTACTTTATTAACTTTACTTAACTTAATCATTTTATCTCTCCAATCATGGATAAACACCCTTGTTTACTGTAGTTATAGTTTGTATGACACATTTTTAAGCCTTCTTCAAAAAGAACTACTCTGTTTGATACTACCATTAAATACAAGGTTTTCTATGACTTTTTCTAATAAGCCCAGATTGACAAAAAAAGAAGCATGTGAAATTCATTGCGAATTTCCATGCGACTTTAAATGAATTATATTGTTTACCACCTCATAATAGAACCCGTTAACTATCAGTCTAGTATGCTTTAATCCCCTTACTATCTCATTGCTTCCCTTTTTTACTATTGTTACGTATAGCGATAACAACAACCGGAACAAAAATCAGTGAAAGAATTCCACTTCCGAGTGATAATGCAGTAAAACTAGAATAAGCGACTACAATTCCAGATAAAGCTCCACCAGTAGCACCAGCAAGAGCAATTAAAACATCGACTGTCCCTTGAGTCTTAGCACGATTTAATGGTGTAGTCGCATCGATGATAAGTGCAGTTCCACTAATTAAACCAAAATTCCACCCTAGACCTAGTAGAGCTAATGAGATAGTGAGTACGACTAAAGAATCAGTTGGCGCATAAGCAGCCATAACACCAGCTAATAGTAGGGTTATTCCAGAAGCAGCCGCCATCACATTACGTCCAATTTTATCAACAAGAACTCCTGTAACAAGTGAAGGCAAATACATAGCACCAATATGGATCCCTATTATTAATCCCACATCACTTAATCCATGGCCATGGTCTCCCATATGCACAGGTGTCATCGTCATTACCGCAACCATAACGATTTGGGTCAAAACCATTACAGTAGCCCCAACCATAACTCCCCGGGAATTTAATTGAGGTGTTTCGTTTTCTTTAGTATCTTTACTTTCATCCATTTTCTGCTGCTTGATAGCAAGTGCTTCCGCAATTTTAAGTGGATCTGGATGAAGTAATAGTAACAACACCACACCAGCTAGAATAAAAGCAGTTGCAGCCAAGATAAATGGCCCAGCAAGTGCAGGTACCCCGATCGAGATTGCAAATTGTCCCATTACATCAACTAAGTTGGGACCTGCAACAGCACCAAATGTTGTCGCTACTAGCGCAACACTTACAGCAGTTCCCCGCTGCTTTGTACTTGCTAAGTCTGTTCCTGCATACCGAGCTTGTAGGTTCGTTGCTGTACCTGCACCATAAACTAGTAAAGATACAAACAAAAGAATTATACTACCTGTTACAGCTGCAATAACTACCCCCACTGCACCAATTCCACCGGCAATAAAACCTGCTGCAAGACCTGTGCGACGTCCAAAACGTTGAGAAAGATGTCCAACAATTAGGGCAGCTCCAGCTGAACCTAGAGTAAATAATGCAATTGGAATTCCTGCAAAACTATTTGTACCCAACATATCTTCTGCAAGTAGTGCCCCTACTGTTATACCCGCAGCAAGGCCCGCTCCGCCAAGAATCTGCGCAATCACTATTATAATTAATGTCCGTTTATATAATTGTCGTTGTTTATCTGGATTATCAACATAGTCTTGTATCAAATCCTTATTTTTGGCTCCTGACTTCTTTTGTCTGAGCATGAATTTAACACCCTATCTAAGAAAATATAAGTTCAAATCGTTATCTATCGTCACTCGTAATATACTCACTCTTTTTTAAAAAAGTACATATTTTTTCAACGAACCAAAAACACATACCCGTATAGGTATATTATTAATTATAAATTTAAAGTGCAATTTTTACAACCCCAATTAATTTAGGAGTTCAAAAAGATTCTGGACCTTAATAGAATAATGAGTTCAAAAAAGCCAGATCCTCAAATATGAACAAATTCCATACTTTAAGATCTGGCCTTTATTTATCAATTTCATAATACTGTTTTTTTGTATTCTTCATCTTCATATAGTTGGGATAGACCGTTCCCAAACTATATGAAGATGAAAATTACTGCATAAGGTAATTATGAAATTGATTCAATTAGTTTTTCAAGATCGGTGTTAGTGAAATTATTCGCAATTCCTGGTTTGGAACTTAAATAATTTACAATCTCTGTATTTTCGAGTTCAACGGATGTTTTCAAACCACTTATTATCATACTTAGGTATTCTTCAGATGGTTTATTAAAGGGAACATCTAAGTCCCAATCAGCTGTGAAAGTTAACATTGGATAGCCATCAACCTCACCTAAATACAAGATAGTTCCGTACCATGAGTCTCTTATTGTCTTGTATCCGTTACTTAAGACTTCATCGAAATCTATTTCTACTACTTCTCCGTTATTCTCTTGTTTCACAACATCCTTAAATTGCTCTACTGTTATTAAATACTTTCGACTGTATGTATGAAACTTTTCATCCTTTTGTAACCCTATAAAAGCTACTCCTTGTTTTTGCCAACGCTCTGATGCTTTTGCAAAATATAGAGGATAACGCATGATATAGGTTGATTCTTCGATTGGAAGTGATTTATCTCTACATCCTACCTCCACTTTTTCAGAGCCAATAGGTTTACCACCTTTTATATAGCATAAAAATCTATCTCTACTTAAATTAGAACCATAGCTTGCATACCAAACATATTTTATATTTTCTAAGCTAGACAATGAAAATCCCACCAAACCTTTTTCCCTTAATCATAAAGATAATTATGCAGATAGAAAAGTCTTTTCTATCGGAAAGCGAAGTATTCTGCCCAATGCGACCGTATGCGTACTCACCCCGGGGCTATTCTCGTCGGCATACCGGAATGCGCACTCACCTCGGGGTTATTCTCACTCAGCATACAGGAATGCGCACTCAACCTTGGTTTATTCTCACTCGGCGTCCCGAAATGCGCACTCACCTCGGGGTTATTCTCACTCAGCGTACAGGAATGCGCACTCACCTCGGGGTTATTCTCACTCGGCGTACCGGAATGCGCACTCAAATAACAAACAACAAACGCTTGAACATTTTAATGTCCAAGCGTTTGTTGGTTATATTGTCTTGATCAACTATTAGCTGGTTTACTTGAATAACTTATACCAGTACAAAGTGGTTTCAATATTAGGATTATATGAATGCTTTAGTGTGTCAACTCCACCTAATATGAATCCTTGTTTCACATAAAATTTGCATGCACCAAGATTATCATCTTGTGCTTCCAAGGACATTCCGATAAGTTTTCTTTGTTTTGCCCACTCTTGCGCTTTATTTAAGAGTAACTTTCCGACTCCATTGCCTCTATAATCCTTTTTAGTAGCAATGTTTTCAATATAACAGAAGCGATTCCAATCCTTAATTATTCTAATTTGTCCTATGCAAGTATTATTCATATAAGCTAAAAACAAAGCTTTATCATCTCGATTTATATATTGGCTCCAATTAAGTTTGTCATCTGGAAAACTTGTTTCTCTAGTTTCATCAAAAAGAATCTCTTTATAAGACCACTTTCCTGATTGTAAACTGGGGACAACTCTACCATATAACTTAAAAGAATCATTAGTCTTATTGATATCCTCTATTAATTCATTATTTAATGGAGAAATAATGATCTTACTTTCACTATCCAATAGTGCACACTTCCTTTTACCATTTTTCGAAAATATTTTATTTAAGGATAATTAAACCCAATCTTATTCAACAGTACTGCTTTGTTAGTTTAAGAAAAATTATTCACAAACTCTACATTTATTGTAACAGAAAATTACAATTATCTACTTAGTAAAAGAAAATCAACATAGCAAATAGCATACCAATTAACATAGTAAACATAACAACTATTGTCATTGTGTTATTTGGGTTGTGATTTCGCATGTTAATTCAAGTGTTTATATCCAAAAAACATGGATATAAACGGGAAAACTAACAGACCAAATTATATGAGAATTTGGTCTGTTAGTTAGTGTGCTATTTCGTAGTTTCTCCACCGAAACGTAGCTTGCTTATTTTAGCTAAAGAATCAAACTTTAAAATCCCAGGAATGAGCTTCAGCCGAATTTCTTTTGATTACCATTTACAAAGTTTTGAATATACTCAAGTTGTTCTTCGTTCGGTTTATTTTTTTGTACCTCGTTAAATCGAGTAAGTGCTTTATCAAGAGTAATTTCATTACCTACAATTTCACCAATAGTTGTTAACTCATCAAAGAAACGCCACATTTCCTCGTGTGTTTTCGGATCTTGATGCCCTAACACATAGTAATTTACTTCGTATTTTTTTATTTTATCTAATAGATTTCCTAATTCGTTCTTATCATAACTCCAATTGCCACTATAGAAGTCTTGATAGATGCAATCTCCTAGAAAGATAACTTTTTCCTTAGGAATATAAATAATTGATGAATCGTGGGCATGGACCCCTCCAACATGTTCAACTACACAGGTTATTCCACCCAAGTCAATTTCAATCTTATCTTTAAATGTTACATCCGGGGCTTTTAGCTCCAAGTGATCACGTGTGGGCATCTCAGACTTTATCATATCTCTACAAAATTCAATTTCTTCTCCAGTCTCAACTCGCTTATCTATTGAAGCATCATCCCATTTCAAGGTTTTCATATAATCTATTTTCTTCTTCGTATCATCATGACTTATCGTTAAATAATCCATCGTTTTTATACCAAAGATATGATCCCAGTGCCAATGTGTAATAACAACAAGCTTTATCGGTGGTATATCCATCTGTTTAGCTAGCTTAAGAAAATCTTTTGCATGTTCAGGTGAATTCCCCGAATCAACAATTAAGCTAAAGTTCTCGCCACAAATTAACCCTAATGCCGGGCGATCTGTTTCTGAATAATGGGGCATATAATACACTCTATCTGCTATTTTTTTCAGCATTTAAATCCTACTTTCATATCTTTTTTATGTAGAAAAAGTCGCCACTTCTGACGATCCATTGTTAACCTCATTCACCCGTGACATCTAGCCCTCTCTTAGTGAATGATAAACGAGAAGTTCATTATTACCTTCAACTAATACTATTACAGGAGCATCACCACTTTTATACTCTTTATCATTAGAAGTGTATATTTTTGTTCCTTTTTGAAGTTTTGAAGCAGAAAAGTTTCGATACCACCAAGTGTTAGTGGTCTGTTTCCTTATTTCACCAATTTGATCGCCCCTAGTATATTCATTATCTTTAATCCATTCTAATTCAGAGGCATTTGAATAAACAAGCCCATCTAATTTCAGAATGTCAGCATCAGGATTACCAGTTAAAATTTCCTTTGCTGTCGGATTTCCTATTTTACCAGAATTAAGTGGAAAGTTTCTAGATAAAGTTAAAACGACTAATACAACTAATACTAAGGACAATGAGATAAATAAGATAACTTTTGACCTCAATATAATTAGCCTCCCTCCGCTTGTAATCATTTTCTTTGTTGAATGGCATAGCTAATTGTATCAATTACTTTTGGAGTTGATATCTGGGGAAAGCACCCAATTTTTTTAAACATTGTTTAATTACTGCTTTCGACACTTTCTAGTTTCTCAATTTCTTTCACCTTAGCCATACCGGGATTTGAGCCTGTTATCTTTCCTTCAATGGTTGCATGGATTTTGTCACCTAAATTGAACTCAGCCGTATTGACACCTGTTATAGAAGTGAAGTCAAAAACAAATGCTTCTAGATCAATCTCCTTTATCTCATCTTTTAATGATTGATAATCTAGCATATTTAGTTCTTGACCAATTAACATGGTGCCATCCTTTATTTCGAGCACATAGCCTCCAACCGTAACATCTTGCTTTTCAGTACCTGTATTTTCGGATTGCTCAATGATATATGCTGCAATCTGAGTCAAGTTCACACCATCTTTACTTTGATCACAAGCTGCCCAGCGAAAGTTCTGTTCTCCTCCGTTTATATGAACCTTTAGATGATAGTCCATTGCATCCTCTGCCTCACAGCTAGACTGTAACTCTTTTTCAGCTAAATAATTGGTGAGCACTAATCGCTTATACACTTCTTGCATTACATTATCGGGAAGGTCCAATTCACTATTGATTTTGGTTTCGGTCGCTTTTTTCTTTGTGTTTGTTAAGGTATTAATTTCGTTCTCGAGATCCACGCCATATTTCAACTCTAGTTCAAAACGATCTTGCTGACTCATATTGTAATTCATTTGTAGAATCTCATCCATCCCATGCGAACCATTATTACAGTCAATCGCAATATAAGAAGTATTAGTGTAATTCGTTTCCTTGATCAGATTACCACAGTCGTTCGTACTTATTCCTCCACTTCCAAAAGCGTCCCGGCTAGTATCATGCATAATTTCAAGTGATTCTCCAGCATACGTTAAATCTGTTACCATCGGATCCCCTTCAGTCGTGTAGTGGACAACACGTAAATCAGAAGCAATACCCTTCTGCATGTTTTCGTAGAAGGCCTCCATCTTATCCCACCCCTGAATTCTTCCATGCATATTAGTAACGTCAACATCATTTACACCCTGAACATTGAGCTCATTTTTTCCGTTTACAGTTGGTTGACCTCCGCCGCCCTCTGTACCCGTATTGTTATTCCCACAGGCAGCCAAAGCGACAAGCATGAATAAGAGAGCTATGCATAGTCTTTTCTTCATCTGTATCTCACATCCATTCTTATGTAAATAATAAGATTATAATGTATTAGTCGCGATTAGCCTGTCCTAAGTTACAGTGCCCGAAAAATTCCCACCGAAGTTTGAATCGTTTTCATAAAAAACAAAAAAGGCCAGACACCTATGGAACTAGTGTCTGACCTCTTTTTTCATTTATTATTTAAAAGGCTGAAGTCCAACCGCCATCAACTGTTATGACTGTACCATTTACAAAGCTTGAATCATCCGATGCTAAAAATAATGCCGCCTGTGCAATTTCTTCTGGTTGTCCAGTCCGCGGAGACAAACCATGCGTTAGGCCTGCCCGTTCCATTCCGAATTGATTCACACCTGTCATACTAGAACCAATGTTTGTTTCGACTGCACCTGGTGCGATAGCATTACAGCGAATTCCTTTTTTCGCATACATAAAGCCAGTATTTTTTGTCATCCCTACCACAGCATGCTTGGACGCTCCATAGGCAACGCCTGCGTGAGCGCCACTAAAACCACCCGTTGATGCGGTATTAATAATTACACCACTTTCTTTCTCAAGAAAAATAGGTAAGGCTTTACGCATGGCGCGCATAACACCCTTCGTATTGACATCAAAGATCAAGTCCCATTTCTCATCTGGAATATCTCCAACTGGTTCAAAACCATCCATAATTCCCGCATTATTAACTAATATATCTAGGGTTCCATATTCACTTACTGCCGTATCAATCATATTTTCTATATCTGCTAGTTCTGCTACATTTACTTTTATCGCCTTTGCATTTCCACCATCTCTAGTAATCTCATCTTTAACACTTTCAACACCTTCAAGATTTAAATCTGCCAGAACGACCTTTGCCCCTTCTTTTGCATAAAGCTCAGCAATTGCCTTACCCATTCCTGAAGCTGCCCCTGTAACTACCGCGACCTTATCTTTCAATTTCATTCCAAAACCCCCATTAAAATTATTTGAAAGCGCTTACTATTAAGCTGGGTTTACTATATCACACTTAAGATTATTAATAAACAAATGGTTATAAATAATCTGGAATTGTACTGCATGGTAACCTTAGTCGAGGAAAATTTTATACATACGAAAAGATCATTCGCGAATTCAGTCATGAGATAAAATTTCGTCGAAAGATCCTCACTACTCATTTCTTAATAATGTCCTTCCAATAGAACCAGGCTTTTAAATAGCGGTTAAAATCATTGGGATGATGTTTAATGCAAGTTGCCAGTCTGAGATATAATCCTATCACAACATCTTCGTAAACAATGGAATTAATTTTCGCACCGTTAATCCTCAAATGACTTACTGCTGAATCTATTGTTTCTTTCGTCAAATCGTCTGGTGAAGAACAAAACGCATAGATCAAATCATAACGTGGATCTCCAATAACGGGAGTTGGATCAATCACTCCAGTTAATTTTCCATGTCTGAAAATAAAATTATGTACCCCACAATCCCCGTGCAATAAGTATGGTTGTATGTCTCGATTTTCTCTATGAGTCTTGTTAAAAAGGTCAAGAATGAAATTATATTCATCTTTTTCTAAGTGTGAAGTTAAAAAAGTGTTTGCTTCAATAATTTCATTTAAAAGAAAACTATCCCAAGAATCCGATAAATCATCTGCCCATCCCCAACCCGTATTCGTTGGTACACACTTATAATTGTTTATCAGTCCTTCCACAAGTGCTTGGAGCATTTCCTTTTTATTATTTATCGGATAATTAGTAGAACCTGCCATGAATCCATATACGAAGTACTTATATGACTGTTCAACAAACAACATGTTAGGTAATAGTTCTACGTCCTTATAAAATTCAAGAAAATAAGCTTCTGATTCAATTACCTGTGGTTCATTTAACTTAACGACATAACTAGTATCATCGCTGCTATTTAGGAGATATAATTCACTTACAGTCCCACCACTCAGTTCTTTATATTGTGTAGTGTTTAAAGGTATTTTATTTTCAAGAATTAGTTCACTAATGATTCTAGTAACGTCCATTTTTATCACCTCTTAGAATTTATAGAGTAAGCCCTGATCCATAGCTCAATGAACCGGCCTCTTTTCACTAGATGTTTAACACTTCCTGCATGATGGGAATCTGTTTAATAACTTGTTCAATAAGGAGTTGTTTATAATGAAACAAACATACTATATTTCAATAGACTCAGGACGAATAGATAAAGAGAAACTTGGCGAGACCCACACATATTTTGAAGTTGAGGTAGATGACAGTCAGTTATATGAGTTAGAGTACCTTTTAAAGCAGGTTTTAGCAATGGATCATAACGCTAAATCGATATTCACAAAACCTCTCTCGGAAAAAAATATTGATAATGAACGGGATACCTTTCAAAAAAATTTAAAGCAGTTGTACGAAAAGATATATGAATTCGGTACAAATGAAACAAGGTCTAGTATAAGGTCATTAGGAATTGGTGTGACAAAATAAAAAGTGGCAATGAATGAACGTTGCTCCATTATTTTTATTATGGATACACTATAACCTTTATAAGGTTAAAACCAATCAGATGCTTCAATTAGTCTTTCATTAACTGCTAATAGCTTTTTTCCATAGGAAGGGGACAAGTAAAAATTTCCCCTTGTCCCCTATTGGTCATAGTGACCATTGCTCCTGATAGCTCCGAATTGATTTCCAGTACTTCCTGCGCCCCCCAAGACTCATTTACTGTATCTCCATTTTTAATGATATGTTTATATTCACTAAAGCAAACTATATTACTACTAAAAGCAATCCAACAACTGACAATAAAATACCGAATACCTCTTTAATAGAAAACCACTTAACTGTAAATGGTTGACCAAACTCAGAACTGTGATTTTTAATTTTTTTTACAAAAAGGGAGTTACTTGCTATGGAAATCACTTACAAAATTTATTTTAAAAGTATGGTAATTACATCAGTTATTATTGGAATCCTTCAATTTTTCGAGTTACCTGAATATCTCAACTATGTCTGTTGTTTATAGCTATTTTATTTGGACTATTTGGTTATATCAAAAAATTCAAAAACTGGTAGTGAAGATTGTTTGACCATTGTGAAGAAAGTTACTGTAATGAGGGTTATCTTGAAAAGGCAAGTTGCCATAGTCACGCAATAAGCTGGCTTAAATCTTTAGTTTTATATATTCCCAGGCGAAGTTAACGGATTTCTACCTTTTTTAACAGCTATAAATAGTTTATAATTATTATATACTAGTAGACAATTAATCTATAAATAATTGTAATAAAGTCTGTTACAGTTATAATTGAAGACAGAAAAGGTGTGTAACTTGGTGTGACCTACATCTTCGCTGCAAATCTCAGGGGAAAAGGTTGGTAAAAATGAGCAACAGAGAAACGAAAACAGACGTCATTTTAATTGGTGCCGGAATCATGAGTGCAACTTTAGGGACGCTCTTGAAAGAATTGGTACCAGAATGGAAAATTACAGTATTTGAGAAGCTCGAAAAAGCAGGAGAAGAAAGCTCTAACGAGTGGAACAATGCTGGAACGGGGCATGCGGCACTGTGCGAGCTTAACTATACGACCGAAAAGCCAGATGGATCTGTAGATATTAGTAAAGCGATAAAAATTAATGAACAATTTCAGACTTCGATGCAATTTTGGTCTTATCTTGTAAACCGCAAGCTAATACATAATCCACAGGACTTTATCATGCCATTACCTCATATGAGTTTAGTACGAGGAGAACAAAATATATCGTTTTTAAAAAATCGTTTTAAAGCGCTATCAGATAATCCGCTTTTCAAGGGGATGGAATTTTCCGATAATCCTGAAAAACTGATGGACTGGATACCACTTATTATCGGGGGTCGTACAACTGATGAACCGGTCGCGGCAACCAAAATTGATTCTGGAACTGATGTCAATTTTGGTGCATTAACGAACATGATGGTTGACCACTTAGAAAGTGAAAATGTTGATATAAACTACAAGCACAGTGTTAATGATATTAAACGTACTAGCGACGGCTTGTGGGAACTTAAAGTGAAGAATGACGAAAGCGGTACTGTCGAACGTCATACTGCAAAATTCGTTTTTATCGGTGGTGGTGGCGGAAGCCTACATTTACTACAAAAATCGGGTATTCCTGAAGGAAAACATATTGGAGGATTCCCTGTAAGTGGACTATTTATGGCGTGTAATAACCCGGACGTAGTAGCTAGGCATCATGCCAAAGTGTACGGAAAAGCAAAAGTCGGTGCTCCTCCAATGTCCGTTCCGCATCTTGATACACGATTTATCGACAATAAAAAGTCATTGCTATTTGGACCATATGCTGGCTTCTCACCAAAGTTTTTGAAAAATGGTTCCATGTTTGATTTGATAACTTCCGTAAAACCGGATAATTTATTAACTATGTTGGCTGCAGGGGCTAAAAACATGGCATTGACAAAATACCTTATTCAGCAAGTTATGTTATCGAAAGAACAACGGATGGAAGAGTTACGCGAGTTTATCCCTGATGCCAAAACCGACGAATGGGATTTAGTAATAGCTGGCCAACGTGTACAAGTCATCAAAGATACCGAAGATGGCGGCAAAGGAACGCTTCAACTTGGTACTGAAGCGATTACTGCCGAAGATGGATCGATTGCAGCACTACTTGGCGCGTCTCCTGGTGCTTCAACTGCCGTTCACGTCATGCTTGAGATCATCGAAAAATGTTTCCCTGAATATATCGAAGAGTGGGAACCAAAAATTAAAGAAATGATTCCTTCTTATGGCATGTCACTAATGGAGAACCCAGAGCTGCTAAACGACATTCATACATCAACAAAACAGACGCTTGGTCTAAGTGAAAAAGAGCGAGTCTCTAGTAATTAACAAGACAAACAAAGATAAATTAATGCACAAAACCTTTGATCCGATCTTCGGATTGAAGGTTCTTTTTTTAAATAACAATCCTCATATTACAATAATCATCAAAATACAAGCCTAGTGAGTAATAAAAGTAGCTATTGTTACACAAGCTGAAAGTATCAATTTCAGATAAGGAAAAGTGGCTATAATAGTGAAAAATTATATAAATGCTGGTTTTAATGTCGAGTCATTTATCTACATTTTTGGAATCATAATTGGGATAGTTATTCTTCTACCTTTTTTAAAATTAAATTGGAAGAAATATGGTTTATTATTTGTATTAGCTGCATTAATTGGCAATCTCCTTTGTTATCTTTTTGTTACATTACATTTTTACTCATTTCCATATTTGTTGTTCCCTAACCTACTAATTATGCCTGTAACTACAATTGCATTATCCTTTCCGATAATGGTTCTACTTGCTGTACGCTATAGCCCAAAGCACTGGCCATGGAAGATACCATTCTATTGGGCAATCATTCATGTCGGTATGTTCTTTGAAACATGGGCATTAGTGAACACAAGGATTATTGAATATAATTTCAAATGGGATTTTTGGCATTCTTATACTTGGTGGTGGATATTTTTCTTGATTTTCGAATGGATTGGGGGAATCATCGTTCCTGAAAATCTAAGAAAACCTATTTCCATTGAGTCTTTAAAATTTGGTAAACTAGGGTGGGCAATTATTCACTTCATTTTAATTTTGACAATTTTTCTTGGCGGTTACTATCTTGGCTCTCTCTCGATCAGATAATAATAATCGTACGCACTTTCAAGATGAATACTAAACAGAAACCAAGGGCTTTACCCCTTGGCTTAACTAAAAAACTATTTAGATTAAAAATTAAAAAGGTTGCTGGTTTAACCATTGTCCGCCGTCCATCGTAATACATTCTCCATTTATGTAGCCTGAATGTCCAGAGAATAGAAAAAGGGCAAGTTCAGCAATTTCCTCAGGTGTACCTAACCGACCTAATGGTACACTATCCAACGTTCTCTTTGCAGCGTCTTCAGATTCCCATAATTTTTCAGCCCCTCCTGTCCGGTCTATCGGTCCAGGAGCAATGGCATTGACACGAATTCCATATTTTTTGCCCCATTCAACTGCAAGGGTTCTTGTCATCGATAATACACCTGCTTTTGCTGCGGCTGAGTGGATCACACCAGCTCCAGCACCCCAAGCGTAGGTTGCTACCATATTAATGATGCTTCCTTTCATACCTTTTTCAATCCAATACTTTCCTACTTCACTGCTACAATAAAAGGTCCCATTCAAGACAATGTTAATAACAGAATTCCAGCCATTCGCACTTAACTTTTCAGCTGGACAAATAAAGTTACCGGCTGCATTATTGACTAAATGATCAATCCGCCCAAATTGCTTTAGGGTTTTAGATACCATATGCCTAACATGTTCGATTTCTCGTACATCCATCTGTATCTTTAAAACCTCTGATTCTGGTTCTTTCTTATTGATTTCAGTTGCTGCAAGATCTAGTCTTTCCTGGTTTCTACCTGTGATTACCACTTTTGCGCCAGCCCGCGCAAAACGCTCCGCCATGTACTTTCCCATACCACTCGAGCCACCTGTCACAATAACAACTTTATCTTTCATGCTTCTCCCACCCCTTTAATGAATGATCATTCATTTTGTTACAGTTTATCATGATTCATCGCTCCAGTGATAGGAAAATTTCATTTACTCGGACTCAGGGGCGTACTTAAATTGAGCAAAATCGGCAGGGTAATACTTGTCGTTTAGGGACAAATGCATCCCCCATATTCAAGAGATTTTACTTACGATTAAATTAAATAGTAGAATTTTCCCTGATTTGGTCTAGAATCTGGTTGTATGCATGTAACGTAAGCATAGGATCCGGGTCCACTCCTTTTTTCTTCGGCACATCAAAGTCAGACAGAACAAAATGATGTTTAGTTTCCACATCATGTCTAGCTAACGAATGCTTGCTACAGGATAGTACGCAACCATCAATTGCAATAATATCTCTTCCAGATTTGGCTGTTCTAACTAGTGACTTAACATCCCCACCAACACCGGCAATACAAGACATCTCCGCAACATTTTCTCGGTCCATTTTAATGGCAATCGAATTAGCGGTTTGTGCGGCAGAGGAACATCCTGAACATGAATAAACAATTGGCAAATCAGTTCTTTTCATTGTATCTTTCTCCTCCTATTTTTGTTTTGACTGATGTACTTTTTTATCAATATTCACATTTAAGCAACAGCCTTTAATGAACCATACCCCCACTTTAATTTATAATTTTTAAAAATTCTGTGAATTAAATCACTTCACAATAAAAAGTCCGCACCAATCATTCCTTCATGGATTGCCTACAGCCAAAATAAAAGGAACCAATGCTTTAATAATCCACGAGACGATTCTAGCTGTTGCTATCTCGTAGAATAAGTATTAAAAGTTCAAAAAAGCCAAACCCACAATTTTCTTACATTTGTAGTTTTGACTTTTATACAAAGATTCGAAATACAGTTGTAGTAGTGTTATAATTTTAAAACTTTCAACAGGATAAGGTTCATATCAGCTACCGATTTTTGAAAATCTTGATAATACCATTCTAAGATAATGCCTAATATTGCATTTGCCTGATAGGATACTTCAAAATCAGTTATTTCATTAATTAGATCCATTGATTCCATTGAACTTTTTACGAATCTTTTTATTCGTTTAAAAAACATCTCATAATAGGCAAAGTTAGAATTGTTGTTAAAGATAAATTGATAGAACTCTTTATTATTGTAAATATGTTCGAACAAATGAATCATCTTTGGATCTAGTTGCTGATAATTCAAAAGCCGGTAATTTGTCGTTTTTTGCATCGATTGCTCTAGTTCATCCATAAGCTGTTCAATGATTTCTCCAAAGTATTTTGGAACATTTTCATAATGAAGATAAAATGTTCTTCTTGTAATCCCTGACAATCTACAAAGCTCCGTGACAGTAACTTTTTCAAGGGGTTTTTCTTTAAGTAATTCAATCAATGTCGATTGTAAATTTGTCTTTGTTTTAATGACTCGTAAATCTTCTAGGTTCATTTACAACTCGCCTCCTCAAGACTATAAAGATTGTCCTATCACTCCCTGTGAAACCGCAATCAATTAATGGACAAAATTATTACACACTTGTATAATATAGTTAACCTAATCATTCTAAAAATTCTAACTATTTTCTTCTAGCCAACCAGAGTATATTAATTGTATCAATATACATATCCTACCATGAAATAGAAAAATAGAATGATTAAGCTATCTTTTATTAAAAAAAAATAATTGGAGGGGTATTATGAATTGGCATGAAGAATATGACGTTGTAGTTGTTGGTAGTGGTGCTGGTGGTCTTGTGGCAGCAATTACTGCTGCTAGTCAAGGGTTAAAGACAGTTATTATCGAAAAAGGTGAAGTATGGGGTGGTTCCTCGGCTCTTTCTGGTGGTGGGTTATGGATTCCAAATAACCACGTATCTAAAAATGCCGGGTTGCAGGATAGTGAAGAAGAAGCTCTTACTTATATGCAGGAAATTATTAAGGATATTGGCCCATCCTCCACTTACGAACGTAAAGAAGCCTATGTGAAAAATGGGCATCAAATGGTGAAATTTTTAGAAGAAATCGGAATGAAATGGGTTGCTGGTTCATTATATCCTGACTACTATCCAGAAAAGCCAGGTGGTAAGATTGGACGTTCCATAGAAGGTGAAATTTTTGATGCCCGATTGCTTGGAGATTTTGAACACACGATAAGAAAAGGTGAAATTGAAGCACCTTTACCATTATATTCTGGCAAGGTTGCATCCTTACCGAAGGCTTTTACAAATGTGAAAGACTTTAGTACTGTAATCGGAATGTTTCTCAATGGATTTAAACATAAGATTATGGGTCGCCATGCTCTGTCGATTGGTGCAGGTCTAGTAAGTCACTTGATGAAGATTGCCCTCGAACAAAACGTAGCTATTAAACTCTCCACTCCTTTAAAAGATTTACTATTCGAGAATGATAAAGTTGTTGGTGTGAAAACTGAAAAGGATGGTCAACCCTTATATATTAAAAGTAAAAGTGTTATCCTAGCAGGCGGTGGGTTTGAACGAAATTCTGAGCTACGAAATAAATACCACAATGTTGGAACTGAATGGACATCCGCTAGTCAAGATAATACAGGAGACATGCTATTAATTGCTCAAAAACATACGCTTGATACAGCTTTATTAGATGATGCCTGGTGGGGACCAACTACACTAGATGCAACCGGATCTCGAAAGTTTTTAGTTTATGAACGCTCCATGCCACACTCTGTAATTGTTGACCAAACCGGATCACGTTATTTCAATGAATCACAATCTTATACCGATGCGGGGCATGCAATTCTCGATAGACAAGAAAAAAACGGTAAGGCAATTCATTCGTGGCTCATTATGGAAAGCCGGCATCGCAATAAATACTTGTTCGGAGACATGTTGCCGAAAAGAACACCTAAAGAAGCGATTGAAAGCGGTTTCTTAATTAAAGCAGACACGATTGAGGAACTAGCTAAAAAATGTCACATTGACTACGCAGGATTAAAAGCAGAAATTGAGCGCTTTAATACATTTGCAGAAAAAGGCATCGACGAAGACTTTGGGCGAGGAAATTCTGTTTATGATAATTATTATGGTGATCCTCGGTATGGAAACCCAAATTTGGGCTCGATCATAAAAGCGCCATTTTATGCTTGTAAAATTTATCCTGGTGATTTAGGAACTAAAGGTGGTATTGTAGCAAATGAGTATGGTCAAGCGCTACGAAATAATATCCCGATCGAAGGACTATATGCAACCGGAAATTGTTCTGCTTCAGTGATGGGTCGGGTTTACCCGGGTCCAGGTTCTACCATAGGACCAACAACAGTTTTTGGTTATATATCAGCAAATCATATCAAGGAAAACTTAGCCAAATTAGGAGAGTCGGAATCGAAAATCGTTTAACTTTCTAAATAAAGTACAAACTAAAAAGGATTAGTATCTAGTTTTTAGATAGGTACTGACCCTTTTTTAGTTTATACAATGCTAGTACAATCCTCTATAATCCGTTGGAACTAATATTATAAAGGAAAACCAACTTTTTATTTATTTACGATTCATTTTCTTGGTAATCCATGTACCTATGGCCCAGCTGATAACGAGCGAAGCCCCCGAAACCATTCTACCTGCAATACCATCTAAATTAGGAAAAATTGCGCTTGTAATAAGAATTAAAAATACAAAGATAGCAACAATAATTAAGTATTTGATAAACAACTGTTTCAACATGTACCACCCCTTCTGTTCGAACTCATAGCAACTAGTACAAAAATATGAATACTTTTTTATTTTATCACAGGATCGATCAAATCAAGCAGGAACAGTTGTCTACTTCTAAAATTCGTCACATTTCAGATGAAAGAAATACCGTCTATCGATTACCCGCGTCACCTCGACTGAATAAAAATATAATAAGGACAAGGTTAAACGAAGCCCTTGTCCCACCACCCATAATTAGTTTCTATATTTTATAGCTAATCCTTTCAGGAAATTTCTGGCGTATCTGTCACCGCACGCTTTATAATTCTTATGTCCTTCTTTTCTTAATAAAGCACTTAGTTCTCCTTTTGTTATCATAACTCCTGCTTCTTCTAATGTATCAAGCATATCCTCACTGGTTAATGTTAGTGCAATTTTCAATTTCTTTAACAATACATTATTCACACTACGATTATTATTTATCGACATGGCAGGTTTGTCCGGTTGCCCTGGTTTTGGATCTTGTTTACCTCTTTTAAATATAATAAGACCGTTCAAAAATGACTCCAACATGAAATTACTGCATTCCGTGTTCTCTTCATCTTCATCTATTTCATCATCGAAAGCTTCATTATCATAATTGTCCTTTGACTTTACCAGGAGCTCTAGCACCTCTTCTTTGGTTATTTCAATCTCACCAAGTTTAAATATTTTCACCATATCTGTATCTTTGATATCTAGAGCATATCTTAGTCTAACTAAGATATCGTTATTATTCATATCCATCTTAAAAATCCTCCTACAATACTAGCTACTCACATAATAGCCAGTGTACTCTTTATTTTTTGACACATGAAACGTTATACATATGGAATCACCAGAGCTAATCCCTATTAAATGAATAGTTTAACACTTTACATACACGCTTTATAGTTTTCTATCATTTAAGTTGTAAAATTCACATGTGTTTCCAAAGCAATTCACCCATTAAACCTTTTGTTGATTAGTAACCAAATGCCCACTTCGACCATATTCATATACTATAGCATTGATTAAAGGGAAGGGATTATGATGGACAATCATTTGTATGATAATCGCGATTTAATAAACACGAACGTACACTTTGACAAAGAACGTCTATACTTTAATAAATGGGAAATGTATAAGCTGTTGGCTCCATATAGGTTCCCCTTTCACATTCCTTATACAAATTATCTCACCAAACAATCCTTAGATTTATTCACTTACAATCAAGCATCTTTTTTCATTAAGCCGGTAGATACCTGGTCTGGCAAAAACATAACGCTTGTCACACCCAATTATAGCGGTTTTATTTTACAACATCAAAATGGAGCTGATCACTTTTTCCAAAATAAAGACGCGTTAACACAACAATTAGTCCATCAATATTCCCATACACATGCAATCATTCAACAGCGGGCACCATTGATTCCATTTGATACTAGAGCTTTCGACATTCGTGTCCACTTACAACGAGATGGAAATGGATATTGGCTCTACGCTGGAGATTTAATTCGAGTTGGTGGAGAAAAAGCGATTATTTCCAATTTGTTTTCAAAAGGTGGAGGTGTAGTCGAAACAGACTTTGTTTTAAAAAACTTATTTGATTCAAATCAAGTGAATGAAGTAAAAGAACACTTAAGAAAATCTGCTTTTGCCATTACCAAACTTCTTGACGTCTACTATCCTTTTATCGATATTGGAGCAGATTTTGGTATTGATCATTCAGG
Source organism: Aquibacillus saliphilus (assembly GCF_020404745.1). Lineage (GTDB taxonomy): Bacteria > Bacillota > Bacilli > Bacillales > Amphibacillaceae > Aquibacillus > Aquibacillus saliphilus. Next base: position 32,227 of record NZ_JAIZAP010000009.1, on the reverse strand, counting down.
TTCCCTGTGGTTATTGGAGGTAAATACAAACGATAGAAGTGGCAGACCAGATTACGATTTATTTAAAAAATTACCGAACAAAGCAATTTATAAACAAATGGTTGCAAGAGACAAAGAACGGAAGAAAATTTGGAATAAAGGTAAGATTTTATAGATGCAGTATCAAAAAAAAGGACGATTCTCTGCATGCAAGAAGAATCGTCCCTTTGATTTGATTACTAGTTATTTAGATCATACGATTGGTAACGATACCGTTGATTTGATTAATTTTCGCTTCCAATTCAGGAATAATAGCGTCGTTTACATCATTTTCAATATCCACCATCGTATAAGCATAGTCCCCGCGGCTTCTGTTAACCATATCCGCGATGTTCAAATGAAAGCTTGAAATAACAGATGTAATCTGTCCAACCATGTTCGGAATGTTCTTGTGAAAAGCTGTGACACGTCGCTTTCCTGTATAAGGAAGAGTAGCGTTTGGAAAGTTCACTGAGTTTTGTATGTTACCTGTTTCCAAAAATCCCTTCACCTGACGCGCAGCCATCTTTGCACAATTTTCCTCTGATTCCTTCGTTGAAGCACCTAGGTGTGGGAATGGAACTGCATTTTTCATTTTCAAGACATTTTCAGTTGGGAAGTCGGTAATATACTTACCTACTATTCCACCTTCAAGTGCGATTGCCATATCCTTTTCATCGACAAGCTCACCACGTGAGAAATTTAATATATGGACGTCGTCTTTCATAATGCTAAATGTTTGTTGGTTAAACATTCCTACCGTATCACCTGTTAACGGAACGTGCACGGTAATGTAATCAGAATTTATAAACAACTGTTCAATCGTACTAGCACGTTGTACATCAGATGACAAGTTCCAAGCCGTATTTACGGTGATGAACGGGTCAAATCCAATCACATCCATACCTAAATTAAGTGCATCATTCGCTACCTGTGCACCAATTGCACCTAATCCAATAACACCAAGCGTTTTCCCTTTAATTTCTTTACCAACAAATTGCTTCTTGCCTTTTTCTACTAGCTTTGAAAATTGTTCACTTTCTCCTTCTAACGTTTTAGTCCAAGTGACCCCCTCAAACAGGTTTCTGGATGAAGCCATTAATGACGTTAGTACAAGTTCTTTTACAGCATTCGCATTAGCGCCAGGTGTATTAAAAACGACAATTCCTTGCTCTGTACACTTGTCGATTGGGATATTATTGACTCCCGCGCCGGCCCTCGCAATTGCTTTTAAATTACCGGTTAACTCTAGGTCATGCATATTATAACTGCGCACCATAATTGCATCAGGATTTTGATTGTCAGTGTTAAGTGAATAATTCCCGCTAAATACATTGAGCCCGCTCTCTGCTATATCGTTTAAAGTTTTGATTGTTTTTACTTTTTCTAATACAGTTGTGCTCATATCATTTCCTCCTCCTTAATTTTAAATAAAGATTTTAAGCAAGGAAGGGCCCTTGCCATCCGCCATTGTTTTATAAAATTCTTGCCATATTAAAAGCAGTACCTGCTATCCCCCCTATAAAACAGAAAGAGGTAAGGAAATATTCCCTTACCTCTGCCCAGGCGAACGGCTACGACACTATGTGCTCCCTCGCGGTTATCCGCGTTCGCCAGTCACACATAGTTTTGTCTTTTTTATTTTAAAAGAAAAGCACTTTGATAACGAAGATATTCTCCCATCAACAGAATAAGGTCTAGAAAATGTAGAGTACTTTCTACCTTCTAGACCACAAAAGTTAAAGTGTATTAAATGAAGCATGAAAGTCATGCCCAAATTAGATAGAAGCGACTAAAGAGCCGACAACTATCTACTTTAACTCGTAGTCTAGTTCTTTCAAGTGGGAACTAGGTAGAGACACTCGGACCATATTACCGAGGATATACGAGAAATTCTTTTAAGATTATCTATCGATAATATAACAAACATAATTCGGATAATCAATAGAAAAATGTATATTCTATCTAAAAAATGAATTAACGTTCGTGTTTTACTGCTGTATGACTGAGACCCGAGGTTGATCATTCCCTATCACACAAAAAGTTCCTGGCACTCTAATTAAGCTTGTCTATTCACTTTCAGCTTCTGATTTTTTCTTTCTATTTACTTGATTTTCCCCATTTATATCTGTTTCAGCTAATTCTTCAATTTCCTCGGAGCTACCAGAAAGTTGATCCGAATCAATATACATGTCGTCATAACTATCTTGCTTTTGATAAAAATCGGAAGGAGTCTCAGACGAACCATATTCCTCAACAGCCTGCCAAGCGTCCTTGCCGTTAAATGCGGTTGATTCCGTTGCTTCTGCTTTGGCATCTCTTCTGATAATATCCGGTTCCATGATTTCTTCTTCGACAGGTCGATACTCACGTAATTCACTTGCAGCGTGTTTCTTACACCTGAACGTGGTTGGTACCGCTAATAACCTTTCTTCCTGAATATCTTTTCCACATATCTCACATTTTCCATAATTTTTATTTTCTATAGCATGTAATGCCTGATTAATTTCTCTATTTTTTTGTTTGGCATGCTCATCTAAGGCGATATCTTTTTCTTGGTCATATAGCTCTGTACCTTGATCACCAGGATGGTTATCATAATTTGATAAGTCTCCGGTCATTTTTTCATTAGAATTACTTTCATTAATTTTTAGATGTCCCAACACTTCTTTCTTCTGTTGTAACAAGTATTGTTTAGATTTATTTATAACTTTAGTAGAAACCATTGTATTGCCTCCCATATATAAAATAGGTTTTTACAGTATTCTTGCACCATCTTATTGGTACATAGAATACTTATTTCCGAATTAACAAACTGATAAACGTTCAATAGCAAATGCATTGATCCTCGAATGATTATATCTTTTCATGTATAGTGAGAGTAGAACATAATCAAGCGATAGAAATATCATTGGCTTTGTTTTGTGAAGGGGGTAGAACGGTGAGAAGAATTATTTTATCGACAGAGAGTGGAGCAGATTTACCACAAGATTTAGCTGATAAACATGCGGTTCAAGTGGTGCCAATGCACGTTGTTATGGATGGCCAAGATTATTTAGATGGTTCGCTACCAGTAAAGGATATTTATGACTATTATGAGCGCACCAAAAAAATACCCTTTACAACATCAACAAATCCACATGAATATCATGACTTTTTCACGAAGATTAGAGTCGATTTTCCTGATTGCATCATTGTTCATATTGGTTATACATCAAAGGCATCTTCTTCCTTCCAAAATGCGATAATCGCAGCGAAAGATTTTGATGACCTGTTTCTAATCGATGCTTTGAACGTTACGGGTGGATTAGCAGCTATTGTCATGTATGCTGTTAACTTGTTAGAAAAAGAACCTACAATGGAACCGACTCACTTAATAGAAAAAATAGAATCTGTCGTCCCTAAATCAAGGCTGGCTTTCGTTCCCGGTAGCTTAGAATTTTTAAGAGCGGGTGGACGAGTAAGTAATGTTGCATATCTCGGCGGAGCATTATTAAAAATAAAGCCTTTGATTGAACTAATCGATGGAAAACTTGTTTCAACTAAAAAATATCGCGGGAAAATGAGTGTAGTTTCTGAAAAACTGATACGAGATTATTTAAAGCAATACGACATTGACCGTCAACAACTTTATTTAATCTACTCCATCGGCCTTGATGACAGCATCAAACAACGGGTTGATGAAATCGCAAACGAAAATGGTTTCAAAAATGTAAAATGGATTCAAGCCGGAGCTATGATTTCTACTCATGCTGGACCTGGGGGCTTGGGGATTGCAGGAATAGAAATTTAGAAGGAGCTAGAAGATTCACTATAAGAGAGCTTATCCCCTTCATGATTAGGGAATAAGCTCTTTACTCTACTTCTTATGGTTGAACATTATCTTGCTGAGCATTTAGGTTAATGAGCGCTCGTTCCATTTGGTGCTGCGTTTCTTCCACGCGCAGCTGAGCATCAAATAGTGGCTCAGTCGAAGTACCACTTCCATTAATTGCTTGACCGCGCGCGTCTTGAATTTTGTTCTGCACCTCACGTAATTGATCTTGAATTTGTTGCATCTCGGCAGGATCAGCATTATTTTTTGCTCTTAGAGCTGCCTCCTCTAATATCCGCGAAGCATCAGCTAGTTGTTGAATTTCATCCTCGTTTTGGATAGGCATAAAAATTTCCTCCCTATATTTTATCTAACCTATCTTTTGCAAAATCCCTCTAACCTACTCACTGCTTTCCTAAAGAAATCTCCCATTAGTTAACAGAAGCTTAATGTCTAAATTTCCTTAAATCCACTCTTCCATGTTCACGAATGAATTTAGTTTCGCTCTGATAATGTTCAAGCTGTCCTTGTTCCATCATCTTTTGAAAAGCAATGTCACTTGCACTGGCTTTTCTTATCATGTATTTACATAATCCTTCTAAGCTTAGCAATACCATCTCTAAAAAAATCTTCTAACAATCCCTCAATTCCGTAAGATTCAAAAAACAATTTAACGCTTTTTTTATTATGTCTATTCAAATACCTCGTCCTTGTAATAGTACACAATATGTTATCAAACGTGCTTATAAGGCTAATCTTAAATATAGATGATGGTCTATTAACCCTTCCATAGATTATAGTTGGAATCATGTTAGCTCAGCAATAATTTCACTAACTTGCCATATAGTTGAACAAGGATACAATTCCTAATTCAAGGAAAGCACCCATTACTCAGAAGTAGCTTTTTAATATCAAATCAATAAATATAACTGTTATGACAATTACTAATATAATCCAAGGGACGTGTATGCGAAGTTGTTTGTTATATTTACCTAACAATTTTTTAATAGGGAGATAAAAAGTTCTAAGTATCAAAGTAAATACAATCACTATTATCAATACCTCAGTTATTAAATTCACCTCTAATAACATCAAAACAAAAGTAGTTGAGAAATAAGACAAGATACCTGTAAAGAGTAAAGCTAAATCATTGTTATAATCATCCAGCAACCAATGAAGTATATTTTTAATAACTAGCCCTCCATATAATTTTGGTTAAGCATTAACGTCTTCTGCAACTCTTCTGCTGCATTACTTCAATAATCAATCGTACCCTTTAACTCAAAAATATATAATGATATTTTTACTTTTTAAAAATCCAAAAAAATAAAAAAGCAAACAAGACAAATCCTATAATAATAGAAAACGCTGATTGACTAATAAATGTGAAAACATCTACGAAAAAAATTTGTAATGGCTCATAATTAAATATTTGTGAAAACAAGAACAATACTACCAATACAATAAATACTGATTTCATAGGTGTTAAACACCCCATAACTTATTTAAAATATTTCAGTGATACTCTTTTATTCAAGTAAAAGACCTTGTTAGTTTAGATGGAATCCTTTACAATCTAATCTACGCCTTAATATAACTATTCCATTAAATGTGTTGCTTTAGAATCTGATTGGACTAGAAAAAGACGCCTTCTTATTAAAGAAAAGCGTCCGCTTGCGGAACAACTTTATTGACGTGATTCCATTTTTCACTGGCGGTATTCAAAATCCATCAAATATCGGACGGATACCATTAATTACCCATGTTTTATTTGATTTTCTCCGCCAACTCTAAAATAATTCCCTCTGGACCACGAATATAGCATAATTTATAAGCGTTTTCGTAGTTTTGAATCTCACCAATAAGTCCTGCGTCTTTCTTTTTTAATTTGTTAACAAGTGCTTCAATATCTTCAACAGCAAAGGCAATATGTCGGATACCCAGGGTATTTGCCAAAGGACGTTGTATGCCATTTTCATCTGATGGCGTGTGAAATTTCACTAGTTCTATATTCGCATCACCGTCTGGCGTTCGCAACATTATAACTTCCTCTTTAACGTCTTGAAGCCCAATTATCCGCTCCACCCACTCGCCTTGTACTTCTCCTTCCCCCAACAGTACAAGCCCAAAGTCGAGAAAAAACGCTTTCGCGGCAGGAAGATCATTGACGATTATACCCACATGATCTATTCGATGTATTTTCATATCCCATACCTCCTATGTTCCTAATTTTCTCACATATGTCTCCAAAAAATTTCATTATCGATTGCTTTATAGTTCCACTAAACTGCTGTATAGTTGAACAAGAATGCCTTATTAAACGAAAGCACTAGTTAAATATAAAAGCATCTAAGATTATCCAAATTACTAATCCTGAAAGTACAATCATTAATCCGACTCCATTGTCGACTCTCTTTTCCTTAAGATTTAACTTGTCAAACAGCAACCAAAATACCAATATCATAGGTAAGGGACCTATTAGGTACTGCCACCATCCCAAGGGGGCAAAAAGCTCAAAGTATCCAAATCCACTAAGTAAAAAAAAGATAAAAATAAATAATGGGTATTCTAACCTCATAATTATTCCTCCTGTCAAAATCACTTAATATTTCTTCAACATTTCTGCTGCGTTAATTTAAGTACAGGTGTTCACATATTAATTTTAACATAAAATTCCAATACTTCTTCAAATACAAAAATAGAATCGCCGTTATCGACGATCCTTTGTTTAACTATTGCCCCGTTACTTTAAGAGTAAGTAATCACAATGTTATTTTTTACTAAGTAAGTTAATGATTATTTGGGTTCTTTCCCTTTTTATAATCTTTACTATTCCACGCCCATTTGATGAACCAGTTAAAAAGGATATAGAATAATACCATAAATGCTGATTGGAGAGTGTTTTTTATGAAATTAAACGTCTTATTGTCAACAAAATCCCAAATAGTAAAATTTAAAAATAAAGCAACAAAAAATATAATGTAGATATATTTTCTAACAAATTCCACCGAATTCCCCCTTCATTATTTATACAACAAACCTACTGCTTTAGCTGAACAAGGGACAACTCATTATTTCAGATAAACACCTTTTAGTTGAAGTTAATTTTTCGTGTTCCTTGAAAACCCTAGTAAAAATGTTTATTTTCCTTGTGTTTTTTCAATTAGTTTTTCTATATATTCAAATGTGGTTTCTTTGTTTAAGTCGCCAGTACTTAATTCAAATCGTGAGCCATATACAATTCTATCTAAAGGCACAAAAATGGTTATCTGATGTGTTTGATTATTTTTCAGCTCATAATAGTAAACTGTTTGTTCATTTATTTGTTCTTCCTTAAATTCTTCATCCTCAAAGTTATACAAATTTTCTTCTTTGTTCATAACAACTGTTCGAATTAGAGGAATTCCTCCCTCGTATGGTCCATATAAAAACTCACTATTAAACTCTTTCTCTTGCTGCTTCTTTACTTCTTCTGTAAGAGACAATTTTTTTTCATTATCGAACTTATCATAATTCCAACTAGCTTCTTTTATATTATCTTCTGTGTCATACATAATCATTGAGAAAGATAATTCAAGGTCTTCAAATTCAATGATTGCTATATCTTCACCCATTTTTTTGCTAATTGTTGATTCTAAATCCTCAAACTCTCCTTGTGTGACTGAAGAGCTACACCCAGAAAAAGAAATTATGGATATTAACAACATAAACAATAGAATTTTTTTCACTGTATCACCTCTCTCATATTGAAAGATTGCTCAGCTTGTTCTACTAATCTGCTGTGTTAATTTAAGTACAACTGTTCACATTCTGAGTTTAACATAATATTCCAATTACTCTTTAAATACAAAAATAGGCTCACCGAAATCGATGATCCCTTTTTAAAGTATTGCACCCTTTATTTGAATAAGTTTGTAATCTCATTATTATTTTTCAAAATTATGAATTTATTTTTATAAGGGCTAAGCATAACAATTATTTTTTTCTTACTCTTATTTTCAAATACAGTATTGTAGTTATATAAATCTTGTAAAATTTTTAATGTCGGTTTATAGTTCGCTTTTTCAATACCTATTTTTTGCTTAAGAAATCTCTTAATTATCCTAAACCTTCTTATAGAGAAATTAGTATCTAAGAATAATATTAAATCAGCATGTTCGAAGCAAGGTGATACCCATTTGTGATGAACCCCTTCAATAATCCAGTTTTCACAAGTTATTATTGAACTTAAATACTCATCTCTTTCTTGTTCAGTTCTTTTAATATCTCCAGTATCTAACCTTTTCCAAACTACATTATCCAATTCATAATATTGAATGTTTAACTGATTAGACAAAACCTTCGCTATGGTTGTTTTTCCGATTGAGCCAATAATATGTATTCGTTCTGGAATAGACTTAGGCTTATCCATAAAACCACCCACTTTAAATTACGAATACCCCAAAAGCATCTAAATGCCCTTTTCTTGATCAACTAAACTGTCGCTTTATCTTATTAAGTTCAACAAAAAAGGTGGTTAATCCTTCTTTAATTAACACACCCGTTTGTTAAGTGCATTATTTCTCAAACATTTTTATTATTGAATAAGTATCTCTCTCAAGAAACCATTTTTTCTTGACTGCTTTTTTCATCAATAAATTTAAAATATGGTAAACATATTCCTGCTAATGAAACGATACAAATTAATAAACCAATCAAAAGATACAATGGTCTGACACCAAACATTTCACTTAATACACCACCAACAAGCACTCCCAGCGGCATGACGCCCCTTATAATTAGCAAACGAACTGAAAATACCTTACCCATCAGGTCATTGGGGACTATTTTTTGGATAATAGTTGTATTATGGATGCTAAAAATAGCCATTACTATACCTGCAATCGTTTCTGTTGTTATTGCTAATGGGATACTATAATTAAAGCATAGTGCAATATAGGTTAGTCCCCCTATGAAAAGGGAACCTAGCATGAGATATCTACGGCTTTTATATTTAATTCGTGTTACTAATAAAGCACCTACTATGTAGCCAATAGGAAATCCAGCCATGAAATATCCATATTCAGCATATGTCCCGGCTAATTCTTGCGTAATGTATGGTAGAGTTGTAACCATTGTCACTGCTACTCCAAATTGAACGAATGCTAAAAAGACTCCTAACCAAACAATTATTTTTTGAGAGAAGAAAAAAGATATCCCTTCCATGAAATCGGCTAACCATGTTTTTCTTACTTCTATGTTACTTCTGTTTTCCTGAATAATAAGTAATGTAAAACCACTCATGATTAGTAAAGTACTCACAAAAATAAGGGTAATATGAACACCAATATACTCAATTACTATTCCAGCTATTAGTGGAGATAAAAAGGTCATTAAACGGACTGTTCCATCAATATATGCATTTGCTGACTGTAATTGGTCTTTTTCTACAATAGTTGGCGTGATTGAATGATTCGCAGGCACATAAAAAGGTGTGATTAACCCAACTACACATTGAACAGCATAAATTTGCCAAACTTCAAGGTTTCCTGATAGTAATGCAGCTAACGGTAAGACAAATACGATCCCCCTTGTCCATTGCGAGAGTATCATTATCCATTTTCTACTCCAACGATCAATATAGGGACCAATAAAAAGTTGCAGAATCAGTGATGGTATAAAATACAAAATCCACATACTTCCAAGTGCCATAGTCGATCCCGTAAGTTGAAAGATTAATATTGAATTACAAAAGGTACCAAATGCTCCACCAAGTTCTGATATTCCATTTCCTAGCCATGTAGATACAAACGAACGGTTTTTAAATAGAGAAGGATTCATGACTTCTCTTTTCATGATTGTTTTATATATTGTTCGAGTTCCTTGAAGAGGAGTTCTAATACATTTGCTTTTAAGGAATATTTTCCTTCAATTATTTCTACCAATTTAGCTGCACGTAATATTTTCAAATGATGATGAATGGTAGTCTTGCCCATATTCAACTGTTCTGTAAGTTCCTGTAACGAATAATCTTTTTCCGACAACAATTTTACTATTCGAAGTCTAATCTCTTCTCCTAATGCCTTATGCTTGAGCACTAAAAAGTTATTTGGCATATATTTATCATTTGGTGAGAGACTTTCATTAGCTACTGGGTAGTAGAAGACTTTCGTATCTTTACTATCTGCTTCAATAACCCAAGGACGATAGACATACTGTGGAATGAGTAAAACTTTATGAACACTAGGCTCAGGGAGATAGTTTATTCCCCCCGTTGCCCACTGGACAAGCTCTTCAGGAGATATCTTTTCTTTCATCATTTTTTTTGATTCGTAATCGGTTTTCAAAATTTGGTTCACCCGTTCTAAATCTGGGCTTATCACTGCTTCATACCATAATGTCATAACCTCAACTAGGTGAGCTTTAACTTTTTGTGTGTCGGTTTTACTAATGAACTCAATATACTGAGGGAAAAAAGGATTGTCACTCGTTGTCTGTTTTAATTCTAAAATAGCACTTTCCTCTCCAGCTGCAGCTTTTTCCCTTATATGCTGAAACTTTTCCCCGATATAAGGTAAACAAGCAAATTTAAACTCTGTACCTTGTAATAAATTGACACTAGTGCAGAATTCATCCAGGGTATTACCTTCATGTTGATGAAGTAATTGTAATAGTGCTTTCCAAGTATTATTTTTTTCAACGTAATCTAAATGCTGATTAAGATTTTCAGATAATGATCCTCTGAGTTCTTTCCAATAACTTGCTGGTTTTTCTAAAGTTTTAAGTAATCGTGAATTCGTAATTGCGGCAATCCCAAGAGCACATTCCCATAAAGTAGAATAAGCAAAATGGACTTCATAAGTTTCTCTTTTTCTACTCGTCGCCTGTAAAATTTCCATAAAATCACCTCTCATAAATATTCTTGTTGAAATAAATTATACAGAAACAAAACAATTAATTCAATAATGATTGAACGAAAAATCCAATTATTATTGAATTAATTTCTTTTTCCAACTTAATAAAAGCAATAAAAAACGCATTTGATTTATAATTAAAATCAAATACGTCTTCTCATTTTTTCTTCCATTCAAGATTGATTAAAATTATCTCATTCTTATTGTACTAAACTGCCTAGTTAATTTAAGTACAGCTTTTCACATATTAATTTTATCATAAAATTCAAATTACTCTTTAAATAAAAAAATAGGATCGCCGTGATCGACGATCCCTTGTTTACCTATTGATAGCTATAGGTAAGCGTTTAAAGGTATCTCAACTTCCTAATCCAAAAGCTCGCACTGTGGAAGTCCCACGTTCCTACCCGATCGGTGCAATGAACTTGTGTAAATAATCATTTGACTCGTTAGTCTTGGGGCTGTTCCTCCACTCCCATTACAAGAGCCTGTGAGCTGGATACCGCCGTCGTTTGGTATAGCGTATTTCAGAGGGTGCATTTTTATTCTACACCACTCATCCCATCGTCATGACCTGTCTGTCATGACACATGCAGGAGTTCATCAGGGACGTTTATATACTTTACACGAAAGAAATAAGCAAATTGTTATTTCCAGTGACCGTCGAGTTTTATGAAACCTTTTTATTGAGTAATACGTATTTTCGTATAAAGGGGGCATATAAATGTATATAACTATCACTGTTTTCATAATTTTAGGTATCGGTTCTCTTTTCTTATTTAACTGGTTAATGGGTTACAAGAAAGGAAATATAACAATTGATTTCGAAGAACGCTATTTCAATCAAAAAGAATATGTAGAAGCTATTAAAAACAAACTTCAAAATGAAGGTAAGGAAGTCTATTACAAAGGAAATAGCAGGTTTAAGATAGACGGAAAAAATTATCTTCTTATCGAGAGAAATGTTAGTATGGGAGGAGTCCCATTGCAAAGAACAATCCTAAAACTTAAAAAATAATTTACTAATTAAGATAGAGAACCTTACTAATTTAAGGTTCCTTATATTTTGGGCAAAACAACAATAACGTTTAACATAACTTTCCGAAAAGACATTATTTTTAATTTTTATTTAATAATGCTTTATATTCGTTGACATCATCAAATTTCGTTGAAGAATATATTGGAATGTCATCTATGTTTTTCACCTTAATTGGTTTCCCATTATTAAGTTTATCAATCAGTATTTCAAATGAGTTTTCATTATTTAAAGTAATTTCAAAATTTTGTTTATTACTTTCTAGTTTATATACATTTTTTTGTTTTTTTTCATACGTTCCCTTATCAACTTCCCTATTATCAATATATTCAACAAAGCTGTTATCATCAGTTTGAAAAGCTACTTGAACTACATATCCGTTTACTACATTACTCTGATAAGTACCTTTTAAATTAGGTTGTATGTTAGATGCACATCCTCCCAGAATTAAACTTACTATCAATGATAAAGTGAATAATATTTTTTTCATCATTTAATTCCCCTAACCATTAGTATAAGCAAGCAAATCTTCTTCCGACTGCGAATTTTTAAGTACAGGTATTCACAAATTAAATTTAACATAAAATCGCAATAATTCTTTATATAAAGAGATGACCGTCGCCTTATGAATTGGTATAACTCGTTAATTTAAGAATTTACTTCATATATTTTGCAACTAACACGTAGCATCTTTCTCTTGTAAGACTTGCTTGCATAGCTATATATTCTAATGATTCGGTCGAACCGCCTTTATATTTTAGTGATGATTCTTTAGCTGCTTCATCTCTATGTTTTATCCAGTTTCGTTGTTCATCCCTTAATTTATCCATCTGTTTTGTATTAAGTTGTTCCTTCAACACTTTATAAATTTTGTTCAGTTCCTCATCCCATTTGTTATATCTCCCCGTCTCTTGCTCCTCCAACTCTGCTATTGTTGTTCCAGCTTCTGAAGTTCTATCTGCTTCTTCCATTTTATTAAGTTTCTTGAGATATTCTTCTTTTTCACTTTCAGTAATTTCATTGTCACTATTACTAAACTCCAATGATTTTCCATTTTTTGAATCCGTAGATGTATCATTAGAAGTATTTTCTTTCTCATTTAGATGGGTGTTGTCAGGACCTTGTGAAGAGTTTTCTGTTGTATCTTGATCAGTATCTATTAAATCTTTATTAGTTGGCACATCATCTGCATTTTGAGTCGAGCTGTTATTTGATGACTGGTTGTTCGATTTAGCACTTAACTCATTAGTTGAGTTGTCACAAGCAACCAATATGACCAATAAGGCGCTAAGCATTACTGTAACTATTTTTTTGTTATTTTTCATAATAGCTCTCCTTTATTAATGAAAGTTCCCTTTCCCTTATGTAGTTTTACCAAAATGATCGATAATTCCTTCACTTAACTAACAATATAAAATACCAGAAAAGAAAGACTTCAATCTGGAAGTCAAATAATCTCCCCCTTTTTTAACTAACCTGTTGCTTTACTTGAAGTACATAAGTTCACATATCATTAGAATTATTTTAACATAAAATTCCATTGGTCTTTAAAAATACCTAAAAATCGCCGCGATTGGCGATTTCCTTTCACTCTTCCACTCAATAGTTGAATAACACAATTAAATTATTGCTCTAACATTTTCCCATCCATAAACAATTTCATTTAGCTTTTTTCCTAAAATTTCTATCTCAACAGTATCAATCTTTTTTGCTCCAAGAGACTCATAAAATAATCGAGAACTGTTTTCTTCTAAGACTAAAACCGTCATAGAAAATATGTTTTTTTGTTTTAATTCTTCAATGATAGGTTCAAGCAATAATTTACCTAATCCCTTTCTTTGATGAGTTTTTAAAATATAAATGGCATATAATTCACCTTTGTATTTAGGGTATACACCTGACCTTTCAGTGCCGCCGTTAGAGAACCCAATAATTTCCCCATCATTAGTTTCAGCAACATATACTGCTTGGTTAGAGATTATGTCTTTCCATTTTTGTTCTCTGCTCTTATACGTCATTTGGTTTAAATACTCATCAGGAATAATATTCACATATGTGGTTTTCCAACTGTCAACTTGAACTTTTGCAACGCCTTTAGCATCATCTGGAATTGATTTTCTTATATTCATAACACACCCCAAACTATTTATCTCTTCTTTCATTAAACTGTTATAGTTGAGTTATCTCCATACGTTGCAAAATAATCTTTATCTTCCACGATTAGATTCCAAACCAATTCTTCATTAACAACTATCTTAGAGGCTTCATCTTTTGTTTCATTATTTGGGTATATTATTCCTCCAATTAAGTAACAAACAATGTTTATTAACTACTTCCATGTTAGTTCAACCAATGGCAACGTCAGCTTGTTCCATTATTTCAACACGTTAGCACAATATCTAAAACAATCTAAAATTAGTTCTTTTTAAAATAAACTGTTAAACCGATTACAACTCCATAAAACAGTGACATCAACAATGAGTATGTCCCATAACTTAGGTCAAATAAAATATTACCGCCAAACAAAGGTGTTATAAAGATTAGATAGAAGGGATACTGTATTGAAACTATTACATCTAAAATACCATTACCAATCATATCGTGTTCAAATGTTGTGATGACAAATACAATTACTCCTGATATGACCCCGAATATTGAAAAAATCTTCAAGATCTTACTTCCTTTTTCCGAGTACAGTAGTAACAAGACCATAAACAATATCGTTACCAGTAAGTTGAAAATGCCGATAGTCAAATCAGGATGTTTGATTGATGGTATTAAATTTATTGAAAAAGCCAATAAGTATGAGCCTATTAACAATATTAAGAATAAATACTTCATTTTAACTCCCCCCTCGTATTAAATTTTTCTTAATTCCGCTAACTAGTGAGTACTATTAGACAGACACGATTGTCCTTCTAAAAAAATCAATCGGCTTTTTCAATATGTTCCATTTCTGCTGATTGCGAATGTGACCATTTGTATTCAACATTATATACTTCTCCTACCTCAACTAACTCCCAAGCGTTACTGTTAGTTGATAATTTAACTCCGTCAATTTTTATGAAGTATTCAGTATTCACCTTTTTTTCTGTAAATTTCTCTAACACCTCAACATTAGTAAGCTTTTCTTCGTGTACGAGTGTCCAAAATCCAATAAAAATGAATATACACAAACATCCAATACTTACAGAAGTATATTTTAATAATTTCTTTATTGATACATTTGTATTTCTCGTTGCTATAATCACTTCAGATGTTTCTGCTTTCAACTCCACCACTTTTCTAACACCTCATTACTTACAACTTAATTCTTGTTAAACTAGTTAACTTTACGTACTTAAGTTCATATATCATCAGTATAATGTTAACATAATATTCCAAATAGTAATCGAAAATTTTTCAACTATAAAATAAAAAAAAGATCGACTTTAACTTTTGTACCCTACAGTAAAACAAGGAATATTCGTATTCTTTATGTTCGTTATTAAAGCTACGTGTCAATTTTTTTAATTTAGGGTGTATTTACATCTACTGAATGTGTTGTTCCATATTCGGAGATTTCTAGAAGGATCAATCGATTTCTCCCTAAAAAATTATTTTATACACTAAAGGTTAATAACAAAGAGCCAACATACACATTTTAATGAATAAAATGTGTATGTTGGCTCTTTAAAACATCTGTGTTGTTGAACTGTAACATCCGTTTATGTAACATCTATATAGTATTTACCAAGAAAATATTTTGTCTCGCTTAAATTGATGATAAAAACTCAGGCAGTACGTTTTCATGCTTGTCGAGCATAATCTGTTCTGGCTTAATACCCTGCTCATGCAGTATCTCAATGTTATGAACGAGGAACTCATCGCTACCGACAATATAGAAAAGTCCATCCTTGTCTGCTGCAAGTTTTTTCACTTCTTCATAGTAGTCTTTACGGTTATCGACGAACTGTGATGTAAACTTCTTGTGAGGTGCGGGTTCGAAAATATTAGTAAATAAGAAATCTTTTGATGAATCAATGTTCAAGGAATGAATTTGATTCACGTTGTCAGCACGTTCGAAATAATCAAGTACAAGCGGTCTGAAAGTTGCCAGGCCGACACCTGATGATAGCAGGTAAACATTTTTGTCTTCTCTTTTAAGCGGTACATTCGAATGGGTTTTAAATAGTGCAACTTCATTCCCAATCTCAAGATTTCTTAAAATCGTCTTAAACTGAGAGCACTGCTCTCTGATGCGTGTTGTGATACCGATTGAATTTTCGTGCGGTAACGTCGAGATTGACATATGGCGAATCAGGCTGCGATTTGGTTTATCTCCGGCATTGAAGCCTTCCAGTGCGAAGTGGGTGTGGGAACCTTCCTCCCATGTAAAGTCTTCCGGACAGTCGAGCAGATACGTTTTAACCTCAGACGTTTCTTCAATAATCTTATTTATTTTAGTCCAGTAAATTTGCATTATCTATTCTCCTCACTCAATTATATGTATCGTTACTATTTAATATACAGCAATTGATAACTATTCTCAATTAAAAATATTGCATTAATTGGATTGCAAATTCTTTCAACCCTATCCACTATATGAAAGACAGGTTCTAACTGGAAAATATGTACATCATTTTATCAAGCGAAAACTGCTTCATCTTATAAAGCGAACAACCTAAAAATATGTCCGGAATTTGTGGTAAACCCTCAAAAAAAAACGAAACAATCCTGCCTCGTTTATTCAACAATCGCAGCAACAGCTCGTTTTACTATTGCACTCTTTAAATTTAGTCCAATTCCTCAAAAGCTATTATTCCAAATTCATTGTAAGCACCTAAAAATGCCATCGAATAAACGAACTGTTTTTACTTAGATATTACTTTTAATTCTTCATCTATAACTTTGGAAGCATCATAAATTACACCATCATCGTAATTCTTTATATCAAAATAACCATTGTAATATTCCCATATTTCTTGATGTTTAGAGTATTTCTTAAAACTGTCCAGTATTTCTTTAAACAAGACCGTTGCCTGCTCTTCTGTTGGTGTTCCTTCAACCATAAGTCTAAACTTAATATCTTTATTACCATCAAATGATGCCGCTGTTGTTTCGATTTCATCTAATTGTCTAAAGTAGTCTTCTGCTTTCCCTTTTATTGTACTAATGTCAAAGTCAGGCTGTTGATTACAACCAACAAGTACAAATAACAGAATTAAAAAACTGAAACTAATTTTTCTCATAAACTACCTCCCTCTATATAATCACCTTCAAAACGCACCTTATAGTTGAAGACAATCAATTATTCTAATTGTTCTAATGGTTTTATTACCTGTTTATTAATATTAATTTGTATTAATTCCTTTGAGTCCTTTTTATAAGAGTAAATGTTTATCTTCTTTGCTTCATCTTCAAACAAAACAAAAGCCTGATACTCTTCAATGTCTTCCATATCAATTTGTTCGTAGAGATTCAAAACAACTACATCCTCTATATCCGCTTCTTCATAAAATCCATTATATTCCAAATATGAAATAACATCCTTTTTAAAATTCTCTCTTTGCTTCTGTTGAGACATATCGGACCAAAAAGTATAAAGGACACTAATAACAAGTATTCCCATCCAAAAGGCAATGCTAAGCAATCTTTTTTTATTCAAATTAAAACCTCCAAACTTTTCTTACAAGTTAATTCCACTCTTAAATTAACTTGCTTCTTTAGTGACATGTCACTCCCTTATCAAAAAGAAAAGTTGAGTTTATATATTAGACGTCGTAGTTGGAATCCTTCTTAACATTATTGCCACTTTACTTTAAGTGCATAGTTCACATACATTAGAATAATTTTATCATAATATTCCAATTAGACTTTTTTTCAAAAAAAAGATCGCCGCGATAACGATGAGAGAATATAAAATGATTGGAGTTATTTTCCTATTTATAACCTCCTCCTTAATAAATAACTTAACCTTGCATCAAGCCTATTACTACCAAAGTAATTAGTATAGCGAGGTTTGGGGTACTGATTAGTAAAAACCTGATAACCCATTTATTTTTTTGTTGTCTATCTTCTTTATTTTCAGTGTGATAATTAGCCCTATTTCTATCGCCATCTACAAAAGCCCCTGTTAGTAAACCTGATATTAACAATGGAATAAGTGCTGCTACTCCTACTATTTTCAAAAATAAGTTCCAGTCACCTGTAAGAGACCCAATAACTAAAGCAACAAGGGTTATGAATACACCAATACCAATATATTTCAGCAAAATACTTCCCCCTTATTTTAATCATTTAAGCATATATACGAAATAATCCTCCAATATGTTTCAATATTCAGTTAATTATTCTTGTTTAGCTCTACTGCTTGTTTGTTCAATAAGAAAAGGAGTTGCAGTAGCAACCCTGTTCTTCAACTTGTAGTTATATATAAAGACTTACACAATAATTGCATAGTATATAAATGGCGTGACAATAAGTCATTATTTCTTAACTTTTCGTTCTAAAAGTATAGGTGCTATATTTAGTAAGATAGAAACAATTGTCAAAAACCATAATACCCTTTCAAAATTAGGTACTTCCCCTAAAGCTGACCAATCTTCCCTTTTTACCCACTCTGATACAAGACTGTATTCTGCACAAAGTGTTAATGCTGTAAATGATAATCCTAACGCCATAGCGAGCTTATAATCCTTTCCTGCTGCATACATATAAAGATTTATAAAAGTTACTACTATTGCAATAGCCCCTAATATTACCCACATAACTATTCCTCCATATATTTTTATATTATACCGTGCAATCATACTAATGTACTTCGTCTCAGTTTTTCGCATTATTTTTATGAGACATTCATACGTCTATTCTTGATTTACAGTAAATGCTCTTTCTCTTGTGATTTCTTATTGAACAAACCTGCTACGTTCGTAATAAAAGCTTAGCCAGATTTTTCTGATTGACCTTTTTTCATATGGTCTTATGATTACGGTAGTCGGGGTAGAACGAAGCACCCGTGAGACATAAATCCCGTTAGCTAAACTGTTCACCCCATACTTGTATAAACGTGTTTCAGGCTGGTTGGAACACTGATTCCGTTTAACAAATTCTTCTTTAACAATAGCCTCTATTCATAAAAATACTTTTAATCTAGAACTTCAATACTCAATACTTAAGATTCACATTACGCCTGAATCAATCGCCAATCGAGGCGGAGACGTTGTGAGTTTTGCGTTTACTCCCAGCGGCACGCCATAATTAGGTTGGCAATGTCCGATGTAAAAATTCGCAACAACAGGGAAAGACGCACAAGCGAAGAAATCTTGAAGCACTTTTTCTAATCTCGCATATTCGTCTGGTTCCACTTGAAAATTACCAATGACCACACCTTTGACAGCATCGAACACCCCCGCTTGTTCGAGGTGAGTAAGCATCAAGTTAATCCTAAACGCAGGTTCTTCAACATCCTCGATTAGTAGGATGGCTCCGTTCGTATTCACTTGATAAGGTGTTCCCAAACCATTGGTGAGTAAAGTTAGATTCCCTCCCACTAAACGTCCTTCCCCTGTGCCACAAGCTAGCGTGTTGAGGGGCGAATTGCTAGAGTCATAGATTGAAGTTTCTCCCGTGAATAAAGAAAAAAATGAGGATTCTGTCTCCATTGTTCTATCTTCGTCATTCAGATCGGATGCCACCATCGGTCCGTGGAAAGTAACCAAGTCACTGAAGTTTTGAATTGCATTTAGCAGATATGTAATATCGCTATACCCCCAAAATATCTTAGGATTTCTCTGTATCTTTGCATAATCAATCATGGGAGCAATTCTAGCTGTTCCGAATCCTCCATTAGCACAAAAAACCCCGCGTATAGCATGGTCGAAAAAGGACTCGTGCAAATCAGTAAGCCGCTTTTGATCCAAATTGACAAGATCCTCCTCTACATCGAACACGTTTCGTCCAAAGACGACATCAAGCCCCATTTTTTCAAGTACACGTTTTCCCTGTATCAGCTGCTCTTTGTCTGGCGGTCCAGCTGGTGCAATAATCGCTACCCGATCACCTTCTTTTAAGGCACGTGGTTTAATCATTACCTATCCTTCCTTTCCTCAATTCCAATATCTGAATATGGTTATCGGAATATTACGCGTAAAACAGTAAAAATGCTCGCTCCGTATATCTTGTTAGTTCTGAACAAAAATCCTGTTCCTTTAAATTTATTTATTAAATAATAGCAGCCCACTGGTTTAAGTGTATCCATTCACAAAATGTGAAAATATATTTAAAACTAATCGAATATTGATGCTTTATTTGGATTTCGAAAATAATCAAAAAGCATATTTATTTGTTCTTCTGTATTTCTACCAGTTGATAGTTTAGGAAGATTATTTTCAGAAAAAAACCTTACATCTTTGGTTTCCAGACCAGTATCCGCCTGTCCACCTGTTAATTCGCATTGAATAAATATTTTGTAATAATGATAAGGTTGAGGTGGATGAGAATGTTGATTCATATCTAACAACGCAACTAATTTTTTGGCAGTTACATCATAACCCGATTCCTCTTTTACCTCTTTCATTATATTTTCAGAAGGTGACAAACCAATATCACAAAAGCCACCAGGTAATGACCACTTATCATCACTATTTTCTCGTACCATTAAAATTTTGTCGTCAGTAAAAACAGCTCCACGAATATCTACTTTAGGAGTTTGATAACCTGTTTCGTTTGTAAACAACCCCGTTATTTTTTCCATTTCTAAATCTGTATATTGCTCCATTATTTCAGAACTAATTTTTCTCAGCTCTTCATACCTTTCAATATCATAGATATCGTTTGAAAATGATAGCCCTGATTGTGATAGTGCTTGAATCTTCTTTGCCCATTCTAACCATTTATAACTCACTTTGGTCACCTTTTTCTAAATACTTTTTAAAACCTGTAACGCTTTCAAAAATATAATTTGGTTTGACTAAAAATTCACTTGGTTGATAGTCAGGCAACCACTGTACTCCCGCAGTCGTTACATTTGCTTTCAGTCCTGCTTCAATATCAGCATCACTGTCACCAATAAACATACAATCATTTCTTTCCACTTCCAATAGATTTAATGCTTTAACCACTCCTTCTGGATGAGGTTTTGGATGGATAACATCATCACCTGTTATGATAATTTCAAAGAAATTATCCATATGAAGTGCCTTTAAAGAAATATCTAAACTTCTCCTCGCTTTACCAGTTACAATTCCCATTTTAATACCTTTTTCTTTTAAATACCTTATCATTTCTGTGATTTCACTATTTGGTTTTACTAATTGTTCGTGATCTTCCAAATATTTTTCATAGTATAATTCTATTGCATTTTCCTTATTTTTATTTTTTAAATTTTCTATGATAATTCCAGTTTCTGAAGGTCCGAACATTGCTATAATATCATCGGAGGAAAGGTCCTTGTTATCAAACTCTTTGAAAACACTCTGAAACGCTACATAACAAATCGGTAAGGTATTGGCTAAGGTTCCATCAAAATCAAAAATAATTGCTTTAATAAAAAACACTCCTTATATATATTAGCTTTCATTTATATATTAGCTTTCATTCTTAAACAATTCTGCGTTAATATTGAATAAGCATTACTCTATCCCTATTCAACTCTCGTACCCTTTTATTTAAGTGAAAATAGTCACAATCAATAAAGAAACCTTTAGTTTCCTTAATTTATTATAAATTAAGAACATAATATTTCTAACTCATCTAAGCATAAATCTAACCTGTCTCTGATAACTTCTTTACTCCCCATTTGCTGTGACACCTTATCGCTCTGCTGAGTTTTGTTTAAGACTTCATAATGCTCAAATGTTTCGAGTAACATCCATAAAATATATTCATCCTTTAATCTTTTTAGTTGTACTCTATGTTCATCACTATTGCAATTGTAGAAGTAACCTTGTTTAAAACCCACAGCAATTTCATTTAGAATGCTTCTTTTTTCCTCGTAGGCATTATTTAAGTATCTTGGTGAATTTGAGTATGAAGGTAAGAGAAATTGGTAGCAAAAAACAAAATAAGCTGCGTATTTTAAATCAAAATCTAACTTCGGTAAAGGGTCAATTATTGATACTCTATCAAAACTTACTATTAAATTTTCTGGTGTTATATCTTGATTTACTAATGATATTGTTTGAACGTATTTCCTTCTATTCTCAATCAAGTTTTTCACTTTTTCACTAACTATTTCCCTATTAAAATTCAATTTAGAAACATATAAGGAATCTAAGACCTTAAGGTAACTGTTATTATCCTTTTCCCATATTTGTTGAATTTTTTGATGATTTCCTCCACTTAAGTACTTCCCATTCCAGTGTAAATCTCCAAAGCCTTTTATTTCTGGCTTATTTCTGTGTATTTGATTAAAGGATTGACCTAATTTTTTTCCATAAGCAAATGCTTCAATTTGTTTCAGCAACGATAATTCTTGTCCATTTCCCATATAGGTTTCTGCTGTAAAAACTAAGTCACGTTCTATAAAATATTTAAAATACGTAGGACAGATATTTTGAAAACTTTTATTGGCTTGCTTGTAATAAGCCCTAGTAGATTCGTACTCGGTAATTAACTCATTTTCATCAAAGTGTTGTATTTCGCCATAAGCTCTTTTCTTTTTGATTCTTAGGACAAGGTCATCGTTATCTATTCTGTCTAACTTATAAACTGTATGCCAGGCACCTTCACCAATTCTCGTTATATGGTCCTGCTTTATGTTTTTAAGATTCAATTTATCTAAAACCCTGTTCAAAATGATATCAATGTACATACTTAGCCACCCTAGATTAATTCAAAATTAGTTTTATAAAATAGTCCCTTTATACAAATTTTTCAAGGAAAACCCCCCATTAGTGCAATAAGAAAAACTGCACCTGTTTACTTATTCATTATTCTTATCTTTAGATTTTTTTGAACTTGGTAACCCGTATAAACCTAAGTAAAAAACAATTAACACGACAATAATTCCTCCAGGATTAATCGTTATGAAAGAAGTTTTTTCTGGATATTGCCATACAAGAAACCCTAGAATAATGGCTATTATCCATCCTATTAAACGAATCTTTTTTGCATGTTTTTTCAATCATAATCGTCCTAACTTAGTATTTTTAAGTATTTGGAAACACCACTTTTATCAAAAACTATCATAAAATTCAGTCATTTCCTTTTATTTTCCCAAAAAGAGAAGAACGTCACCTTAATAAATCCTACGTTCCTCTTGTTTTGTTAAAGCGCCTGTTAGGTTAATAACAAACTTCTCTAATTTTCTCTACTAATAAACGAACAAGAAAATCATAACCCTTGTCTCCAAAATGAAGTCCATCGTTTCTTATCCCTTTTAGTATTTGAGTATAGTCATCCAAAGCACTCATTTCAGAAAAAAAATCGATGAAAGGACTTCCAGTATCAACTGCCACTTGTTTAACCGTTGAAGCATAACCGAATAAGACTTCATTGGTTCTTGCAAATTGTACCTTTTCATCAACTGGGGCTGGAGAAATTAAAATTGTTCTTTCAGGCTTAATCATTTGAGTGATTTTATAAATGTTATTTTTATAAGTTTCCAAATCCACTATTTTATGAACTGCTGCATCATTAGCACCAAACAATACTGTTACTAGATCAGGATTATGTTTAATTACATCATTCTCAATTCTAGATATAGCATCGATAGTGTTATCTCCTGATACACCAGCATTTATAACTTCAAAGCCGTCCACTTGCTTAGCTAACTTTGTTGTTAGGATAGACGTATCCAATCCTTCTTTTCTAGCCGTAATACTGTCCCCAAAACATACTAATTTAAGCATCTGACTGCTCCTAATACATTTATGTTTTTTAATCAATTATACTGCTGCTTTAGCACAAGAAGGGCTATATCCCTGTTCAAGATAAGCAACCGTTAGTGGAGTAACACCTTCAGCAAAATTTGAACTTATTTATTTCCATTTTTTTCTTCACTTTATCTCTTTCTTTTCATTGTAGCTCGTTAGTCAATTACTTGCTTCTGATTTTAACTATACGTTCCACAATAAATCCAACTATTAAGCCGATAGCAAAAGGAAGTATTGCAATATTTGCATCAAAAATCAACCCATTTTCTAACGGTTCGTTTAGAACAAATGAAAACTTAAAAAGAGATAAATTAAATATACTTCCAATCCAATATAATAGAGCCATTGTCCCAACTGATGATAATAACGGAAACCATATTTTTCTCACAAAATATCTCCTTTTAATACTTGTATTCAACAAAACTACGTGGTTAGTGAAACAAGGTTGCATTCGCCTTATTAAAGTATCGCAACCCGACAGTTGAAGAAGAAGACTACATAAAACACTTATATATCGGAACTGTAATTTACTAAATAGTTGACCAAACTGACTTAACTTAACGGGTAAATAGGCGGTCTATTTTATGCATTATTAATTTTAAACTTCACAAAGGTTCGATCATCAAAGGACTTATTCCCTTTCACTAATCCTTTGGCCGATTTATACACCCTAAAACATAGTGGGTCATCATTTAACAAGCTAGATAAGGCATTTTCAGATTCTAATAGTGTACCTTTTAAAAATGGATAACCATCAGAAGCAAGAATTATCTCACATGCATTGACCTGGACTTTTGTAATTTTCACGCGGTTCAAGTCTACATTAAAACCATTAATGACATCATATCCATATTGGTTTTGACTATCGTTTTGCATAAAGTATTGTTGTTGAATTAACGGCCTAATAAATTCCCAGCCTGTATCATGTTCAATTAGTTGTTCAATTGTTTTTCCTTTTTTTATTTCTCCTTCTAGATAAAGTGATCTAGCATTGCCAGTAATAGTATCCAATTCTTTATCATTTTTATAGACTTGTCCATCAATCATTAATTGGCAGTCCCCTACTTGCCATACTTCGTTATAATAATGACTATAGACAACCAAACTAGCAGATGGCGCCATCCACTTCTTTTCTGCTATTTCATTTATTAAATTATATTTCAGAAAAGCTATCTGCAGATTTTCATTTATATGGGAAATCATTTTTTCTAGAGTAGTTTCTGCTGTTAAACCTTCGATTGTGTCCTTAATTATTTCTGCCGCGAACCTCCCAGGTGTTTTATCAGCTATCCTTTTACCTGATACATTAGTAGCACCATCAATCACAGCAATAAAATGATCAGTTAGTACATATAAGTCCTCATTTAACAGAGAATCACCTTTTTTCCCTTCAGATAATACCTCTTTTACAGTAAAGCCCAAGTTAATCACCTCATGTTCTTATCTAGCCATCTTTTTTTGTTGAAATACCTACTGGATAACCTTAGTCAATATGCTCTCCTAATTAGGGATAAGGAACACGATTTTAATCTCTTCACCAGCTTGCTTTATGGTCTTCAGCCCAGCCAAACACGGAATCAATCTCCATTCGTTCTCCATCGTCTGTTACGACATGACCATTAAATTTCCCTATTACTTGATGAACGGTTGACTGAATAATAATTGCATTCGTAGTTGCATTTCTTTCAAATAGAGGCTGAAAACTAAGGGATACGCGATCTGATAATTCCGTTGTCAACGTCCATGGCTTCATGTAATTACTTGAATCATACTCCCAAACGATGTCTTCATGGATCTTACTAAGTTTCCCATCAACCACAATCCCATTTTCGTTTTGGCCAGTTCCATTTGTCCATTGCCCACCAAAATTTAAGCCTATCTTTCTATCATTAACAATTCCTGATCCCGCTGCCCAATTCCATGTAGAACGATATGGCCATACTCCACGACCAAAGTCTAAACACCCAAATGCTTCTTCTCTGTTTAGCGTGTATTCCTGTCCGCTCCAATTTACAACTCCTGTCGCAGGCAACGCTGTTTGTTTAGAAGTGAACTGAAATCGTTTCTTGCTCCACGGAACAACAACATTTAATGTTTCATGTCCCTTAGGACGGTAAACAGTGACATCAGCTACAAGAGATTGATTTTTCCCATCGAAGTGAGGACAGTTAACCTGAATACGAGTCGAATCTCCTTTTTCTTCTAGAGAAATGGACAACTGCTTACCTTTGAAATTAATTGAAGCATTTACTTCCTCAGGCATGTGACATCCTTTTCCAAAAGGGACAAGCACTGTCTTCTCCTGAAATTTAAGCGTTGGTATATCTAACACATAAACAAACAAAACAGCCGCATAATCCAAATCAGATACTGTTACTGAAAATAAAAAGTCTTTAGTCATTACACACCAATAATTCCACTTTTTCTTTCTTAAGTAATGACCAGATAAATTACACTGAATATGAGGATGCCTTGCCCATCCAATACTACTTTCTAATAAATTTCCTGATGAATCACACATAGTTGTTGGTTTAGTTATTTCATTAGCTTCCATGCAATCTCTCCTCATCCTATTATTTTCT
This sequence comes from Aquibacillus saliphilus, assembly GCF_020404745.1. Classification (GTDB taxonomy): domain Bacteria; phylum Bacillota; class Bacilli; order Bacillales; family Amphibacillaceae; genus Aquibacillus; species Aquibacillus saliphilus. The sequence goes on along the minus strand of NZ_JAIZAP010000009.1, from coordinate 6,029 downwards.
GTTACTTTGTTACATAAGGATTTCAACAAAGTGAATAATACTCCTGCAAATAACCACGAGGGTTACCAACAAATAACTAAAAATAATTCCATAAGTTGGTCCCTTGATATCTTAAGCAAAATTGTGTTTTTGGAGCCAAAGTAAACATTGAGATTGCCAACTCCTCACATGCTGATTCTCATCCGCTAGCCCCAAACCATGAACACCTTGTTCAAAGACATGTAAATCAAATGGAATCTGATGTTGTCTTAGTGCGCTGGCAAACATGAAGCTATTTTCAACCGGAACAGATTGATCATCAGCAGTATGCCATAAAAATGTAGGCGGTGTATCTTTGTTTATATGTAAATGATTAGACAAAGATTCTATTAAATCTGCAGATGGGTTTTCTCCTAATAGGTTTGATACAGATCCCTGATGACAGTAAGGTTTCATCATTGTAATTACGGGATAACACAAAATCATCAAATCTGGCCGTGAACTTATCCTTTCAACCGGATCCTTTGCTTTTGGATCTCCAAAATCATACTGAGTACCTGCCGTTGAAGCTAAATGACCACCTGCAGAAAATCCAAGGATACCGATTCGGTCCTGATCGATAGCCCAATCTATCGCGTGTGCCCGAACATAACGAATCGCTCGTTTTACATCTTGAAGTGAACTCGGGTATTTATTTGGTGCAACACGGTAGTCCAGAACAAAAGCGGAAATACCCAGTGAATTTAGCCATTTAGCAACTGGCTCTCCTTCATGGTCCGCTTTTCTTGCATAGGCTCCACCTGGACAGATAATAACTGCGCTCGTTTTAACACCGTCTGTATCAACAAGATATGGCGTAATTGTTGGTGAATCTTCTACATTAATTTGGCTCGGGACATTGTCCTCCCATAATTTGATTGGCACTTTGTCACTCCTTTCGAATAAAAAAGCGTAACGCTCTAAGCTTTTTAACTATTCATCTAATAAAGCGCTCACATTTTTAAAATAATATGTTTGAACAAAAAGGAGGACTCCTCCCTTTTGTTCTTAGACATTACAAAAATAGTATCTATAATGCCTGCTTAGCCATCCAAAGCTTCCTTTTCTTGTTTTTCCTCGCTCTTTTCTTCCTTTGTTAGTGTAAAGAAAGCAATGAAACCAATTAATGAAGTACTAAATAATGCTGCTCCCATTGGTATAGCGGTAGTCTCGTTAATTCCAACAAGCGGAGCAATGATTGATCCGACTAATAATGGAAGCATACCTAATACCGCACTCGCACTCCCTGCTCGACCACCCTGGTGTTTCATCGCTATCGTAAAAGTACTTGTTAGGATGATTCCTATCGTGAACAGGTGAATGAATATTGGAATTACAAGCATCACTAGTGGACCTTTAATAATTGTCATAATCAGAAGTAATGTGTTCGAACTAAGAGAAATAATCACTCCAGCGCGAAGTAAGGTTCGTTCTTTAATAATATCACTTAAACGGCCAACTACTCCACTTCCTAAAATAATTGCAAGACCATTAATCCCAAATAAAATGCTAAATACTTGCGGGGATACCTGATAAATATTCTGGTAAACGAATGGAGTTCCAGCTACATACGCAAATGTTCCTCCCTGAACAAAAGCAACTACGATCGCATACCCAATAAAAGAACGGTCCAAAAATAGACTTCCCATCGTTCGAACGGAACTTCCAATCGAGCTTGGTATTCGTTTTTCTTTCGGTAATGTTTCCTTTAAGTTGAAAAAAACGGTTAAAACAATGATCAGTCCGAGAAAAAATAAAAAGAAGAAAACCGTATGCCATGTTGCAAATGGCAAAAGCAAGATTGCTCCACCACTGATTGGTGCAATCATCGGGGCAGTTGCATTGATCATCATTAAAAGCGCAAAAAATTTGGTAAGGTCTCTTCCACTAAACACATCACGGACAACAGCACGGGATAGAACAACACCTGCTGAAGCAGTGAATCCTTGTAAAAATCGTGCGATTACTAACATGGTAATATTTGGTGCAAATGCACAGAGAAGCGAAGCTATAGCGAATAAGCTAATGAATACCAATATAGGCTTTCTTCTCCCCTTCGCATCACTAATTGGACCAATAACCATTTGCCCCATTGCAAGTCCAATTAAACAGGCAGTCAAACTGAGCTGTACGAGTGACGCACGAGCGCCCAAATCATCAGCAATATCTGGAAAGCTTGGTAAATACATATCAATATTAAATGGACCCAACATGCAAAGCATGGCGAGTAGAAAAACCAATCCGATTCGCTGTTTGCCTGTTGGATTATGTAACGTAGATTCCTGTTTATCTTGATGAATAACAAACACCTCCATTACCTATTTTACTAAATTATTCATTTAGTACACTCACTATCACTTGACCTTTGTTCCTGCATCATGACTGTTCAATTTTCACTTGCTTGTTCTTGTCAGAAGCTATTTTTCTTCCTTTATAATTAACCGCAAGAATACCAATGGCAACCATCGCGACAGCTGCAATAATAAATACATTCAAATTTTCCCCTGGAATAAAGATTGATGATAATATGGTACCAGCAATGGGAACAATAAACTTATACATACTTATTTCGCCTGCATGGTTATATTTTAATAAAGAATACCAAAGCCCGAATGCAGCAGCTGAAAGTATTGCAGAATAAATTAATAGTCCAAAACCAAATGGAGTAAATACGATTGCATTATCACTTATTTGTGGCACACCAATCAGTAGCATTATCGAAGCACCTATACTTAGTTGCCAACCGGTAACGGCAAATGGATGTATTCCTGTTGCTAACTCTTTTGCCATAATCGTTGCGACTGCATTTATGATACCAGTCATAATCATAAATCCTTCTCCGTCCCATTGAAAATTCAGGTGGAGTCCCTCCCCCCAGTTGGCAACAGCAATTCCTGCAAATCCTGCAACCAGACCAACTGTTTTCTTCCAATTCAATCGATCATTTTTATAAAAATAATGAGCAAGAATGACGGTGAAGAATGTTCCACTTGAAGACAAAATAGCCCCTTGCATGCCAGATACTTTTGCCAATCCATTATAAAAGAAAAAATATAAAATAGTCGTCTGGATAACACCTAGTATCACTAAAACTAAAAACTGCCTACGGGTAACTAAGATTCTTTTCGGACTTATAATTAATAAAAGAGCCAACACAATGATGCCTGCTAGTAAAAAACGCAAGCCCGCAAAGACAATCTTAGCAATTATATCATCTGGAGCCATCTGCAGTTCTTGATAACTCACTTTAAGTACAGGAAATGCACTTCCCCATAAAATAGAGCAAAATACAGCTATCCCAATCACCGACCATTTATTCTCAAACAGTCCTTTCAATGCTTTCAACTCCTAATCTATTAAATCAAATAAGTCTATCGTATGACAATGTGAACTATTAAGCAAACAGGAAGCTTTTAAAAGAAAAAAACATCTTTACTATTGCTACCGGGTTCACTAGAGACGTGCTAAACAGTATTTTCACAGTAAAAAATGGCTTGGAGAAATATATCCAAGCCATTTTTCTTTCTAATATTCAGATGTTAAATGAAGGGCGATGGTTTAAAAAAAATAATAAAATCCCACATAAACATCTGAATTTTAAACGTTATTCTTCTATTAAGTTTTGTTCATTAAGTTCTCCACTGAATATAAATGGAACATTTTCACCGTTTGGAAAGGCTACTGATACTTGTGTTTCAAAACTATCTAATCCAATTACTTGATAATCAATATTAGCTTGTAATTCTTCAGTCTTTGATGGTATCTCTATAAAGTGACTATCTATCGGTTTACTATCTGTATCAGTTTCTTCTATATCCTTTTCTTTATCATCCAGTAGAGTAGCACCTGTGCTCATTACTGAATAATAGTTTCCTTTTCCATCTTGTAAATAATTCGAGGATTCTGTATCGTCAATTTCTTCATTATTAAAGTCAATATTGATTGTGACATTTTGCTCGGTATTATTAGTGATTAAGTAGTGAATAGCCGTAACTGCATAATGGTTGTTTGCATGTTCTTCAACATGATCTAGTGTTACTTCGATACCATTTTTTTCTTCTATTAAGGAAAAACTATAGTCTCCTGGAGCATCAGAACCGCATCCAGATAACAAAAGGGTAAATAATAAAATGATTAAACAAAAAAGCTTTTTCACTTTTCGTCCTCCTTCTTATTAATTACAAATAGTTTCCGTTTAATTTCTTAGTCAACGACCGTTGCTTTCTTCGAAGAAGCTAGAAGATTTATGTCCTTTATAGTTATAATTACTAAAACTGTTATTTTAGTAATTGCTCCCGGTAGTTTTACTGTACTCACCCACAAACTCCAGAAATTTCAATTGCAACTAAATTATTTGAAATACCAGTTTAAAGCATTTATATACAAAATTTTGTCGGTGGCTTTTTCCCCAAATAGACGTTGAAATAATTCGAGGTCGGCATACTCAAAAGGTCTTTTCGCCCTTGTAGATGGTAAGTCTGTTCCGAACATAAGAGCGTCTGGATTAATAGCATAAATTAATTTTAAAGCATTCTCGATATTCAATTCTATTCGGCCAAAACCAGTAGCTTTAACTCTAATACCTCTATCAACAAGCTTTAATAAATGAGGTAGTCCCTCTTCTGATAATCCTAAATGGTCAATGGATATGGCAGGCAATTTTTCAATGGTTGATGTAATTTCGGGTAAATCTTTTGCATCAATGTAAAGTTCACTATGCCACCCAACCAAATCATAAACTCTTCTTGCAAAGTAATCGAGCTTCGATAAATCTTCAGAACCGCCTCGTTTAATATTAAACCGTAACCCCCTTACTCCGTTATTATGCAAGCTTATAATTTCATCATCAGTCACAGTAAACGGCAATTGTGTAACTCCACAAAATGCTGGACCCAATTGTTTAAGTGCTTTCAATAAATAAGCTTGATCAAATCCTTGGAAAGACCCAGATACAATCGCTCCTCCTAATACATTAAAATTAGCTGTTTCATTTTGATAATCTGTTACAGCGTAGCTTGGTGGTGTATATCCATGGTTTTCGATAATCGGAAAGTTGAAATCAATAATATGAAAATGTGCATCGAAAATTCCCATTTCAAATTTTCCTTTCTATACTTAATGAAATCAGACGCCATGTTTCACTCATGCATCCTTCATTGAAAAAGTAACTGTTCTAATGAAACAATCACTTCATTCCAATACTCTCCGTTGTATCGAAGGGATATTATCTACATTATGTGAGGTTCGATTCGGTGGAACATGTGAGGTTCTAAAGACGATATGTTTACATCCTCTGATTGCAATTTCTTCAGTTTACAATGTGACATCTCCTTAGCATAAATATTTTTCTACTTACTGCTTTTCCAACTTTATTTAGTTTATATACCATAAGACATCACACCTTTCGTTAATAATTATAGAAACATTATACCATTTTTTGTCTTTGGCTGAACATGACTTGATTTCCCTCCGTGTGTATTATGATATGTTTTTCATGTTTTCACCTCTGAAGTGAACTTTAACTACAAAAATAGCCTGTAAGGGAAAATCCCTTACAGGCTAAAAACTTGCCTAGCGGCGTCCTACTCTCGCAGGGGCAAAGCCCCAACTACCATGGGCGCTGGAGAGCTTAACTACTGTGTTCGGCATGGGAACAGGTGTGACCTCTCCGCTATTGCCACTAGACCAACAGGTATGAAACTTCCTGTTATTTAAAGGCTATGCACCTTCAAAACTAGATAAGAAGAACAAGACATCAATTTTTACGCTTTATCATTCTAGCTTCGACTCCCAAATCCTCGCTGTTATAAGCAATCCCTCTCCAAGGCTAAAAACCAGCCTTTACGTGGTCTTACTTATCCAGTCGGATTTAACCGGTCGTCTACGCTTTATAATTTTAGTTAAGTCCTCGATCTATTAGTATTCGTCAGCTACACGTGTCACCACGCTTCCACCTCGAACCTATCAACCTCATCGTCTCTGAGGGATCTTACTCATTTAAAATGATGGGA
>NZ_JAIZAP010000008.1 GCF_020404745.1 Aquibacillus saliphilus | reverse complement strand
TTCCCTCTCCTTTTCCTTTTGTCTCGACAACTTTAGGATAACAAAAGAGAGGGGAATGAGTGTATTTTTTTGACTTCTTTTAAAGCCTTGATAGAACTGAGGACACCACCACATTTAGTATAGAGCCAAAATTAATGAATAGTCAGTTAATAAATAACGTAAAAAAGGACTCTAACCATAAGGCTAGAGTCCTCATTTTTTTATTAAGCTTCTTGAGCTACTGGATACACGCTCACTTTTTTGCGATCGCGACCATAACGCTCAAATTTCACAACACCATCTGTTTTAGCAAATAGTGTATCGTCTCCACCACGACCTACGTTTGTACCAGGGTAAATTTTAGTACCGCGTTGACGGTAAAGAATAGAACCACCAGTTACAAATTGGCCATCAGCACGCTTGGAGCCAAGACGTTTTGATTCTGAGTCACGGCCGTTTCTTGTACTACCTTGACCTTTTTTAGACGCAAAAAACTGTAAATTTAGACGTAGCATTGGTTTGCACCTCCTTATTTTCTAGAGATGGATATATATTGACCGTAGTCTAACTCAATGGTATCTAAGGAAACTAGCATTCCTTCTAAAAGCCATTCGGCTTTAGTACGTGTATCGTTATCCAGTTCTTCTGGAAGTTCTACACGTAAGTATCCACCTTCGCCGCCCTGATCAATGATAGGTTCAATCTCACAAAGCTTTATCACTGCATTAACAGCTCCAAAAGAAACTGCTGATACGCCGGCACAAACTAAATCATGTCCAGCTGGGCCACTCTCTGCATGACCACTAAGTTCAAAAGCATTTATACCTTTATTATTGCGATATACAATCACCTTAATCATCTACATCAAAACCTTATGCATTGATTTTTTCAATGGTAACCTTTGTGTATGGCTGACGGTGACCTTGTTTACGGCGATAGTTTTTCTTTGCCTTGAATTTAATGACAGTTACTTTTTTCTGACGACCTTGTTTTTCAACTTTAGCCGTTACAGTAGCACCATCAACATATGGAGCTCCAACTTTAACATCGTCGCCACCAACTACAAGTACTTTATCAAATGTTATAGAAGCACCGATTTCTTCTTCTAGTTTTTCAACATAGAGAGCTTCGCCTTCTTCTACTTTTACTTGCTTACCACCAGTTTCAATAATAGCGTACATACTCTTGCACCTCCTCTTAGGACTAAGACTCGCCATACAGGTGCTAAACGTTCAGCTTTTAGGTAACCTGTTCTGCGCGGTTGTAGCAAACGGGTGCTACGTTTTATAACAGACTAATGTTACCATAGATTAAAAAAGTTTGTCAATACTATCATTGCTAATACTTGATAGATGCTCAGTTATTAATTCGGTCGTTCCTACTAATTTTATATGATATGCTTCAATAGATTTATTTATTTTAATATAAATCTCTTGTTTTATACTTTCTTTCAGTTTCTCTAACGCTACTTCCTTTATAAAAGTTTTATATACGTTTGGTGCAATCTCAATATAAAGCGCCTCTGACTGACTTGCTTGATATTGCAACAGTTCTCTTTCAAGCATATAAGCACGAGTCATCGATGAAAACTTTTTATTTTCACTCTGATTACTGTCTAGTAAAAGATATGGTAATGTCTGCGATTCACGCTTTCTCGTCATTTCCAGTAATCCTAATTTAGTAAAACCAAAAACTTCTGTTCGAACAGCATCTTTGACAAGCTCCTTTTTCAGAGCTTTAATTACTTTTTCTTTGCCAAAGCTACTGCTCATATCAATAAAATCAATAATAATTATTCCAGACAAGTTTCTAAAACGCAATTGTTTTGCTACCTCGATTGCTGCCTCAACATTCGCATTAACAAACGTTTGCTCTTTGTTTCTTTTCCCCGTAAATCCAGCTGTATTAATATCTATCACTGTCATTGCTTCGGTTTGTTCAATGATTAATTCTACTCCACTTTCCGTTTGCACAGTTGGATTAGCTACTTGTTCAATTAATTGATTGATACTTAGAGATAGCCTATTTTCGAAGTTTCTATCCCAGTGGACCACTCCTTCTAAACTAGGAAAATTACTTCTGATCCGGTTTGCTTCGTCTGAACTATCCACGTAGATTTCTTTTACATCAACTGGGGAGAATTTCCGAATTAACCGATCAGGTACAGTTTGATCATTGAATATACAGCTAGGCGCTGATAGTTTACGAATTTCTTCTTCTAACAATTTCCATTGTTGACGTAAATGAATGAATTCATTTAAGGTCATGTCTATTGGATTATCCTTTGCTGACGTACGTACTATCGCACCCTCTTCATCCTGTCTTATCGAATCGATCTCTTTTCTTAAATCAAGTCGCATTTGTTCAGAAAGTTTTTTAGAGACGGCAACGTAGTTTCCATAAGGCAAATAAACAATATTGATTCCGGGTATTGTAAGGTTAGCAGTTAGCCGTGCCCCTTTAGTTTGATAGGCTTCCTTTTCTACCTGGACCAATATCCGTTGCCCTTCCGTAATAACTGATTCAATTGGTTTGTTTGCATCTTTTCTTGCTTTTGGTATTTCCTTTCGTTGTAAGAAACCTAGCTTTTCATCACCAAAGTCAACAAATGCAGCTTGCAATCCTTTTTCAATAGTAATAATTTTTGCTAAGTAGATATTACCAACCTGATTTGTCATCGTGGGTCGATCAATAATTAGTTCCTTAACTCTATTTTCCTCTTCAATAATACCTATTTTCTCCGTGCTTAATGTTTGAATATATATGGATACCATCTTTTTGTCCTCATTTCTAGGTTACGAATCAACAATCTCTCCTGCTGTCGCTTGGTATTGCTTGAAGTTAAAGTAGGCATTCAGAAATTCTTGTTCTTCAGCAGCATTAACCTTACCATGACCGTTACTTTGGACGTGAATATGATGTGAACAATTACGTCTGAATTGTGAAAACACATTCATTAACGGGGCATCGGCAGCAATAATAATTGGGCGAATTTTTTTCACCTTAACACCATCTGTGTACCTTCTTAAAAGAAACCTAATAAATACATAATACCTTTGTTTCCATTCTAGACGATTTTCCCACAAGATAAAACCTACGAGTAACGTCGTACTCAAGGTAAAGGGATGAAATAGTAACACTATTATAATAGCTGAAACTAAGCAAAGTATTGAAGTAATAATCATCAAGGTATGTGCTTTTTTATATGGAAGCACAAGCGAATTCAAAAGAAACAACAGTTTACCTCCATCTAAGGGCCAAATTGGTAATAAATTAAATAAAAAAATCGTTGCATTAAATTGCAATGCCAACGTTAGTATAGATGGAGAAAGTAGCGAATATTCAGAGCAAATTAATAAGAAGAGATGTACCCATATATGTTGAATTGGCCCTGCAAGGACGATTAACACCTCTTCTTTTATTGACTTGTTGCCGTGCTCATCTGTTTCCATTACACCACCAAATACCCATAGATTTATCCTTCTTATCCGCCAATGAAAAAATTTTGCCATTGTATAGTGACCTAACTCATGAATAACCACAATTACAAAAATAACACTCAACTCAATAAAAGTTCCGGTAATTATCGAGATGAAGATAAAAAACCATAAAATTGGATGTATATGAATGGGCGGTAAAAGTCTAAGGGCGCTCATCAACTTGTATCACCTTAACTGGATCTAAATATTGATTATCCTTTTCAATCGCAAAATAAACATTACTTGAATTTGCTTTTGAAGGTACAAATTCTCCAATCACTTCATTGTTTGCTATAAACTGATACTGATGTACATTTATCGATGATAAATTACCATAAATTGTATTGCTTCCATCTCGGTGTTGGACAACTACAGTTTTCTTTGTACTTCGGTCATTCCCAGCGAAAATGACAGTTCCTTTATCCATAGCAATAACTTTAGATGTATCATCTGTTTGAATCAATATTCCTTGACCCGTTGCTTCAAACGTCTGACTAACGGTGCCATTAACCGGTAAAGTTGGTCCAATCTGATCCGCAGTTTGAGTTTGACTAGGCGATAGCGCTAATGGATAGCCGAACTTTTCTTGATACCAGTGGTTTACAGAAGCAAATGGGAATTCCTCTGTTAACGCATTGCTTGTCCATTGTTTTGGCTCCTGCATCCATCCTGAATCTGTTCCCATAAAGATTGCTACACCAAAAAAAAGTACAGCTGCAAGAATACTTTTCATCATTAATGAAGTAATAAACGTATCTTTTACACTTTTACTAGATTCTGATACTGGAGTAAAGGGTGCGTAGCCATGTTTTTCTTCATCATGAGGGAAAGCAGCTGCTGAATATCGTCTAGGAAGTTGAGAGCTACTTTTATCTGTTTTTCCCCTTTTTCTTTTTGATATACTTTTCCGAATTTGTTTAATATCTCTACTCATAGCAGGTTCACTTTCCTTCTCGTTATATTTGTACAAGTCTATGAAGAAGGATAAGCATATATGCGAGTAATGAAAAATCCCTTAACAGTTTGTTAAGGGATAAAGACATAAAAATTTGTTATGAACGGATACCAAAGAATTTTTTAACCTTAGTAAACATCCCTTTATCATCGTCTAAAGACATGAGAGGTACGGACTCTCCTAAGATTCTTCTAGCAATATTACGATAGGCTAGCGAAGCTCTCGTATTTGGTTGAAAAGCTACAGGTTCGCCGTGATTCGATGCTTTAATAACTTCATCATCATCAGCGACAATACCCAATAACTCGATGGAAAGAATCTGGATAATTTCATCAACATCAAGCATATCGCCATTTTTAACCATATGATTTCGAATTCTATTTACTATTAGATGCGGAGGTTCTACATCTTCTTTTTCTAGTAAACCTATAATTCTATCTGCATCTCGAACACTAGATTTCTCAGGAGTAACTACAACAATCGCTTTGTCTGCACCGGCAACAGCATTTTTATATCCTTGCTCTATTCCAGCTGGACAATCAATTAAGATATAGTCATACTCTTGCTTTAACTCGGCTATAATCTCAATCATTCCTTCAGGTGTTATTTCTGATTTATCACTTGTTTGAGCCGCCGGTAATAAGTACAAACAATCAAATCGTTTATCTTTAATCAAGGCTTGTTTTAATTTGCAACGCTTTTGAACTACATCAACGATATCATAAATAATCCGATTTTCTAAACCCATCACTACATCAAGATTTCGCAAACCAATATCCGTATCAATTAAACAAACCTTCTTCTCAAGCAATGCCAATGCCGTTCCTAAATTAGCCGTTGTAGTTGTTTTACCAACTCCACCTTTTCCAGAAGTAATAACTATTGCGTCACCCATTTAAAATTCTCCTTTCAAACCCGTTTAAATCCGGTCGTTTTTGCGAAAGAACTTGAAGACGATCGATAACTATTTTTGATTTGTTTTCATCAATTAATCCACATTCCATATAGACTCCTTCAGATTCATAGTCCGGGGAACGACTGATATAATCAGCAATTCTTAATTGACTAGGTTTCATATACGATGCGGTTATAACCGCATTTCTATTTCCATTCACACCAGCATGTGCTATCCCGCGTAGACTACCTAACACAAAGATGTTGCCACTTGCTACTATTTTACCACCCGGGTTAACATCGCCAATGAGCAACAAATCCCCATTTACTTCTACTACTTGTCCAGAACGTACTATTCTTGTGATAGCCTTAATCTCACTATCCTCTTTCCATTGGAGTGCTTCTTTCTTTAGGATAACATTCGACTCTATTGAATGAACCACTAGTTTCTTTTTGTTTCTAATTATTTCTCGCAATTCTTCTTCTTGTTCTTTATGTATATAGCGGTTACCCAGATGTATGGTAACTGTAATCATTGGTTCATCCTTGTCCACGTATTTTGTAGAAAGCACTTGTTCCAACTCGATTATTACAGACTCAAAAGAACATGTATCATCGATATACAACGTAAGACCATCTCGAGTACCTTTTATCGTTATCAATTGCTTGTTGCCTATCACGATAGGTTCACCCCAAAAAATTATTTTAAACACGAACAAAAATTATTGGAGGTTTCCAAAAAAGTGAAGTAAACATTATTCACCTCAACACTTTTGAACACTCACTTTATACCATTTTCTCTATCAAAACGTTCAATTGTCCACTTTACAAGTTTTCTTTTTACAAATGGATAACAAATAAGGAAAAATAATATATTCGCGATCAGTGTTGGTATCAAACGAATCATCAAGTATTCTTTCCAAAATAGTTCAATTGCTCCAATAAAGAAATAAATAAAGTAAATACCTATATCAGCAATTCCTACAGCTATAATTGTCATCAACAATGCCACAAAATAATTTGTATGCAAAATCTTTTTCAATTCATGTATGGAATAGATTGTAATCGCATATATAAACATATATACACCGAGTACGTTTGTATAAACAATATCTATTAATAAACCAAAAATAATTGCGTGAATAATGGAATTATAAGTGTTTTCTTTGTCATAAAAAATTGTAACCAGAACTAGTAAAACTAATAGCCAATGCGGGACAACTATCCAATCGCCAATTAAACTTATAGGTAGAAAATCTAATGCAACACCCTCTAACACCAATAAAACTAATAACAAAAGAGGAAGATAGAATTTTTGCATTACTCTTCCCCCTCTTGGGTAATCTCATCTTCTGGTTGTAATGCTAAACGATTAACAACAATCACATGGTCCGAATTGGACAAGTTAGCAGAAGGAGTAACATGTGCTATTTGTGTTAGACCATATTTATCAGGTGTAACTTCTTCTATTGTACCTATTTCCAAGCTTCTTGGGAATACCCCACCCATTCCAGAGGAAACAACTAACTCTCCTCCATCTAGTTTAACATCATATGTGTTAAGTTCTAGCAATAATGACTCAGATTCCTCATCGAAACCAACAATAAACCCTGAAACATTCTTTTTATCTTCAATTGCTACATCAACTGAAATTCGATTACTACGATCAAATCCACTTAATAGCAATACTGTTGAAGTGAATTGAGCAGCAGATTGAACCTTTCCAATCATTCCATTCCCTGTAATAACAGCCATATTGGATTCAACACCATGCTGCTTACCTTTACTAATTTTAACTTGATGAAAAGCGGGCTCTGGACTACGCGCAATAACAGAAGCTTGGATTGGTTGATAATCAGTAATTGATTCTGTTTTATCCAATACATTTCGTAGCTCTTCATTATCTTGTTTTAATTCTTGTACTTCATATAACAAATTTTTATATTGACCTAACCGAGACTTTAGCACTTGATTCTCTTCATAAACATTTTTCATGTCTTCTATATTTGAAATAAGACTTGTTGAAAACTCTACTGGAATATGAACGACATTTTGAAGCCAGCCAACAGTATCTTGCAAAAATTCCTCAACAGTGGAAAGTTCTTCACGGTCTCGTAAAGTTAACCCTATTAGTCCTACAAGAATTATAAATCCGATCAGAATTACAAAAAGACGTTTCTTACGAAAAAAATACATTTATCACACCTACTTATTACATTCTGGAACGAGAAGAAACATTTGGATGAGATCTAAAGTGGTGAATATATTCTAAAGATTTCCCCGTACCAATTGCCACACTATCAAGTGGTTCCTCGGCTACAAATACTGGCATTTTGGTTTCATCACTAATAACTTGATCTAAGTTTTTAAGTAAAGCTCCTCCACCAGATAAAACAATACCTCTGTCCATTATATCAGCTGAAAGCTCGGGAGGAGTTCTTTCTAACGTATTTTTAATTGCATCAATAATTGATGAAACTGTATCTTTTAATGATAAAGCAATCTCTTCTGCGTTAATAGTAATTGTCTTTGGTAATCCTGTTAATAAATCACGACCACGGATATCCATGTCTTCGTTCTCTAGTAATTTGCCCGCTGATCCAATATCCATTTTAATCGACTCGGCTGACCTTTCACCAATCATAAGGTTATAGTTTTTACGTACATACTGAATAATGGAATCATCCATATTATCTCCAGCTATACGGATTGACCGACTTGACACAATACCGCCTAGCGATATAATAGCAACTTCTGTTGTTCCGCCGCCAATATCAACTATCATACTCCCCGTTGGTTCCCAAACAGGTAACCCTGCTCCAATCGCAGCCGCAAAAGGCTCAGCAATCGGAAAAGCGTCCTTCGCACCTGCTTGCTTTGTGGCATCAATGACAGCCCTTTCTTCTACCATCGTAATCCCAGAAGGAACGCAAACCATTACATTTGGCTTCCTAGCAAAAGCTGAACGATTCTTTTGGGCTTGTTTTATATAATATTTCATCATTACTGCTGTTGTATCATAATCAGCAATAACGCCATCCTTCATTGGTCGAATAACGGAGATATTACCTGGTGTACGCCCAATCATGTTACGAGCGTCTCTACCAACAGCTTGAATTTCTCCTGTATTAAGATTCTTTGCTACTACTGATGGCTCACGAACAACAATACCCTTTCCCTTTACAAAAACCAAGGTATTTGCTGTCCCTAAATCTATACCTAAATCTTGTGATAAACTAAATCTACCCAACTAAATCTCCCTTTCCAGAAAAAGCTATCGTAATGTTATATTTATATGTACGTTTTACTATATCGATTCCATTCCCAACATGCAATAAATCCCAAAACAATTACTTAACAAGATTGCTATGCAATGTTATATATTGAAACAAACTAAGATATTAGTTAAACGAATTGGACATTCACTGGCAAGGCTAATTTATACTTCTATATTATTCTAAAAACAGATATATAAACAAGCATAAGCCAAGTTTATGTAAGATAAATAATGTCAAGAAGCGCCATGTTACAAGAACATTCCTGTAAGATGGCGCTGACCTTGAAACATTCTTGTTTTATTATACGAGAAAACTAACAAAATAGATAGTATTATAAGTAGCCTTTTTCTTTTAAAGAAACGAATTTATGATCACCGATAACTAAATGATCAAGTACTTCAATCCCAATTATTTTCCCGCACTCTGATAAGCGTTTTGTAACATGGATATCTTCTTGGGAAGGGGATGGATCTCCTGATGGATGGTTGTGCGCACAAATAATAGAGGCTGCAGATCGTTTTACTGCTTCACGAAAGACTTCTCTGGGGTGGACTATCGAGGCATTGAGGCTTCCAATAAAAATCGTTTGTCGATGAAGGATTTGATTTTTTGTATTAAGAAACAAACAAACAAAGTGCTCCTGTTTTAATCCCCTCATTTCTTCCATCACATAATCAGCGCCATCTTCCGGACTTCTTATCACGTATCTTTCTTGGGGTTTGTATTTATGCATTCGTTTACCTAGCTCAATCGCAGCTAAAATCAACACTCCTTTAACAGAACCAATACCCTTGATTGCAGTTAATTCTTCAATCGTAGAATCTCGAAGCAAATTTAAACCTTCAAAATGCATCAATACGCGTTGAGCTAGTAAATTAACTGATTCTTCTTTTGTCCCCGTGCCAAGTAAAATGGCTAGGAGTTCTTGATTTGACAAGTTACTAGGACCGTGCTCAAGAAGTCGTTCTCGTGGACGATCTTGTCTTGGTACATCTTTCATTGTCATCGTATGATTCACCATAGCGTTTTCCTCCTCATATTTCTTACACCTCAGGGAAGGAGGGGTAAATCGAAAACTCTCTAAGTTGTTTTACTACAGTCGATATCGGTAGTCCCATTACATTGTAATAATCCCCACATATTTCTTTCACTAAGAAGGCACCACTTGATTGAATACCGTATCCTCCTGCTTTATCTTTCCAGTCACCAGAATTGATATAGCTTTTTAATTCTGGTTCAGGTATATCCCAAAATCTTACAGATGTTCCCAAAGAGAAGAGGCATTCTTTATCAATCGAACGAATCATGACACCACTATAAACCCAGTGTTTCTTGCCACTTAAACTGCTTAACATTCTAAGGGCCTCTTCTTTATTGGATGGTTTAGTCAGAATGTCGTCATTGTAGCTGACTACTGTATCCGCACTCAAGATTACTTGACCTTCTTTAACGGGAATAGCTTCACCTTTTATTTTGGCTAATTTCTCAACTAATTGTTTCGGATTTGATTCAACAACCTGTGATTCATCTATTCCGGCAACATCCACTATAAAGGGAATACCTACTTGTTCTAATAATTGTTTTCTACGTGGTGACCCAGATGCTAGTACTAACTGACACACTGTAAACCATCCTTCCCTAGTCTTGTCCTTATTGTATCGACCTTCGTTGGTTTTAACAAATATACATATTGCTATTTTTGAAATTCACTTACATGCCATTTTGCTATTTTCGGTAACATTTTTTAAGTATTTCTGGTTGTTATTATATTACAAAAATAAAAAGCAGGATAAAAGTATCCTACTTATCATTCCCCTAAATTATCAACTTGTTTCCATAAATTTAACAAATCCATTTGCAATAGTTGAGCGTTATCCTCATTTTCAATACTTTGTACTAATTGTTGTCCTGCCACATGGAGATCCGCTCCAAGCTGAGGGTCTGACTCCGGATAATTACTCATCCACTCGGACCATTCTGACTGAATACTTGATAAATTTTTCTCACTAGTAAGGATAGTAATTGAATCATTCCAATGATCAGAAAATGAATCAAGCCAGGCGTCAAACTCCGCGCTCGCTTCAATTGTCATCGTCTCTGTTTGCCATGCTCTTACATATGGATCAAGGTTCTCTGCAATCATTGCTGATTCTAAAGGTTCAGCACTTGATTCTGATTGGTAAATCCCAGCAAATAGTCGAAATTCGTCATTATTTTCCCAGATCATTGCTGGAAAGCCTGCATCTGTATATTGTTGTCGCCATTCTTCCGCTTTTTCTTTTGTTGAAAAAACACCCGCTTGAATAACGAAGGAATCTAAACCTTCAATCGTAACTGATTCGTTTCCAGCTATGGTAGCCTGATCGACTGACTCATTACTGGTACCATTGTTTTCTTTTTGCTGAGTTTGAATCGCATTGACTTGATCTGCATCGTTATCATCAATCCCTGCAAACATGCGTAGCATAATGAAACCTAACGTTACTCCAACTAGAGTAGCTGAGATTGCCGCAAATAAAAATAGTTTAAATACGCTTGGAATTTTCCGTTTTTTCTTTGACTTAATTTCAAACCAATCATCATCCTTGTCAGAGCGATCTGTTTTCTCTAATTCTATCAAATCTTCCGGTTCAAAATTTTTGTCTAGTGCAGCTGCCTGTTGATGAGATGAAGTAGACCACGTTGTTTCTTTATTTGTATTCGGTTTAACTAATGTTTCTTTTCCATTCATACGTACTGAAATTGGTTTATGCTTGTCCACTTGTTTCCCCCGCTTCTGATAGAGTTTGTTTTACTCTATCATACTAGGATTGAAAAGTAAGACGAGTATTGTCACAAGTGAACAACAACATTCCTACAAAAAGTGAGAATTAAGTAAAAAAAACAACACCTATTTCGGAAATGGTGTTGTTTTTTCTCCAGTTGGTACAAACTGATAGCTTGGTGACTCTATTATTAAATTTTGCAATGAAGGACTAAAGTAGGCGGAAAATGTAACGGAAAAGTCTAAATTATTATCCGTTTCTTCACCAAATTGAATTTGCTCGATATTTAGTAATCTATTTGCTTCTTTCAAGCCTTGCAAAAAATCATACATTGATTGATAACTATCAGTCGAAACCTGTAATTGATATTGAGTTGCTTTTAAGTCTTCAAGATCAGTTTGCTCATCTGTTCCTACCATATTTTCAACTTCGGTATCAGCTGATGTCATTTGGATAATTTCACTATTTGAATCATTTTGAATCTCATTTAGTAGCACTAATAGTTGATCCGTTCCTTTTTCAATTGGCAATGACTGTTGCATTTGGGTTGATAGATTCGTATCATCAACTGTTTCTGACTCTTCCATAGAATTAGCAAGGACTTGCTCTTGAATATTCAGTCGTTCTTTTTCCTCTTCTATTTCATTTGTTACCGGAACTAGATAAGTAAAATAGCCAATAAAATAAAAGGAGATTGCTAGAACAACAGCACCAATAAGGACTATTATCTGAAGACGAGTCCAGTTAATTATCATTGGTTCGCCTCCTGTCTCCAAGCTTGCTCATTAATTTGTAGTTGAAAGGACGCAAAATAAGTCGTATTTTCAGTTGTTTCCATCTGAACAGTTGATAAAGTAACATTATCAACAAAATTTTGAATTTCAAGTGCATGGGTATATCCAGCAATCTGTTCGATTTCATTGACACGAATATCAATCGTTAGACCCTCATTAATAGAGAACGAGTAATTAGTGAAATACCCATTTTCAGGTAGTAGTGCAATCATCCTGTCTAACAAGGGTACTGTAGGATATATAGCAGTTTGCAGATGGTTTATTTGCTCTTTCAGCGTAACCCTCTGTTCCTGAATTCCTTGTAGGCTTGTTAATTCTTGTTGTTCTGTTAAATTATCATTCAATTGTTGTTGTATTGATTGTAATTCTTGTTGTTGGTTTGTATGTTGCCAATTTAAAAGAAGACCACTAAGCACAAGTAAAAGGATAAAGAAGGCACCTGTTAAATAAGGAACTAAATTATATTTCTTTTTCTCAATAAAATTTATTTCAACCATGATTTTGTTCCTTTCCCTTTACTTGTTTTTTGATTTAATAGCTAATCCCATCACATCCGCATACTTTGCCGGGTGCTTCAATTTTTCTTCCAATCTACTCATCGATTCTATTTTTATGTCAAAGCGTTCTTTCATAAGTAGCTCGATTCGCTCCATATAAGGAAAATCTCCGGACAATAAAATTTTTGTAATCTGGTCATTCCCGTCCATAACAGAATACTGATAGAAATCCATAAAACGTTCGATTGTAGTTAATTGATCTGCTATTGCTTGCTCAATATCTTCTTCAGCACCTGTCCAAACAAGTTCAGCTTCATGATCACTCCAAGACCAAGTACTTCGACTTAATGCTGACTTAATGTATCTAGTAAATATAGGCTTGTTGTCACTAAAAGCAGTAAGCACTGTCGCATCTTTCCCCCATTGAACTAGAAGAAGGTCTTCTTTCTCGTTTGGTAAATCAAATTGATAATAAAGACGATAAAGCGATAAAGAACCTAAATCAGCAACCTTTGGTTTTAATCCAACCTTTTCAAATATCTGTAAAAATTCATTTATTTTTTGCTTTGGGTAAGCGAAAATTAAAATTTTAGATTGATCTTTCTCCTCACTAACAATCACAAAATCAATAACTGGATTTGAAAATGGCAAACGAATGCTTTCCTCAAGCTCCATATTGATATAACTTTTGGTTTCCTCTTTCGTCAAGCCCTTTGGAACTAACTGTTCGCGAATAGTAACAAAAGAATCCGGGACACAAAAAGACAATGGTGCATTCTTCCACTTTTTATTCTTTACTAGTTTCTCAAGTACAATTTGAAAAGCCTCACCATCAACGAGCTTTCCATCTTCTAACAAACCGGGTTCTATGATTACCTCTCCATAGTCTATAATACCTTCAATAGTTGGCTGACTAGTTACTATATAACGTAGAACTCGATCTTTCATGATCAAGTTAATATGCTTTTTGTTAATTAACAATGTTGACACCTACTTTTCAGAAAAAAGTTGTTAAATACCAAGTAATCAGAAGCTCACCAAAGAAATAACTCGTAAGACTTCCAAGTACGATAAATGGACCAAATGGGATTGGTTTTTTCCGTTCTATTATTTTCAATCCTATTAGCACTATACTAATTATTGAGCCGAAAAGTGTTGATAAGAAAAAGGCTAATAGTACTCCCTTAAAACCTAGTACAATTCCTAATAAACCAAACAATTTCATATCTCCACCGCCCATACCACCTCGGCTTACGATTATGATAATCGCTAACAGTAAAGTACCAATTACTGCGCCTAACAATGGCGACCACCAATGTTCTAAAGGAACGAATATGCGAATGATAACAAATAGCGGTAAAAAAAAGAGCAAAATACGATCAGGTATTAGCATGTACGTAAGATCAGTAACTATGATAATTGCTAGTAACGAAACAAGAAGTAAAGAAGTAATAAGTTCTAATTGTAAGCCAAAAGTATAGAAGCTATATGCAAACAACAATCCAGTAAACATTTCTATTAAAGGATAGATAGGTGAAATAGATCCACGACAATGGCGACATTTACCTTGCTGCATCAAAAAGGAGATAACTGGGATAAGTTCATACCATGACAACGTATGATTGCAATGAGGACAGTACGAGCGCTGTGACTGGAAAAGCTTTTTCTTTGGAACACGTAACCCTACTACGTTAAAAAAAGAACCGAATACTATTCCGATAATAAAGAAATATGATAGATAAAATAGGTCCATTGGCTGTTTCTCCCATATATGTATAGAGACCCCTCTGGGAGGGATCTCTTGAATCTTTTAAAACTTTAATCTTTCTTAAAAGTAAATGAACCATTCGTATTTTTTTTGACTGTTCCTTTTGGCAATTCATTATCACTAGTACTAGTAGCATTTTCAGTAAGATAACCATTACTAACTAGCTCTGAAACAGACATTTCCGAATCAGTGTCGTTATCACCAAAGTCATCATTGGCATCAGCTAGCCTTGCAGCATCCAGAATCAACTCCACTTGAGCTTCATCTGCCTTAGTTTCTGCATTATCAATAATATTTCCAATGGCCGGAACTGCAATCGCAACAATAATTCCCAAGATAACAATAACTGCTAGTAACTCTACTAGAGTAAAACCTTTAGCATTGTTTAACTTCTTAAATGCTTTTTTCATCATTAAAATCTCTCCCCTTTTCTTTTCATGAAATCATAAAAAATGACTAGTCAACATGATGTTAATTCACGATGCCAGCCGGTTGCACTAATTGCTCCTATTCATCCAAGTGCCCATATATAGATGAATAATCATAGCATTCTGTTTAATCTCTTTACGTTCTCTTATTGTTCTCTCAACTAGTTGTAACTATATACAATTATACTATAATTAGGAACTATGTCTATAGCTTTTCTTTTACTTTCTATTTTTTAAATGGAATCGAAAATAGAAAACATTGGAATAACAATTGCCATAACGATGGCGCCAACTATAGTTGCTAGAAACACTATCATAACAGGTTCAATTAAGGATTTTAGTTTATCCGATGCTTCATCTAATTCTTGCTCATAGAAATCAGCTACTTTTTTTAACATCGCATCAAGTGAACCTGTTCTTTCTCCGACTGCAATCATTTGCGTCACTAATTTCGGAAAAACCCAATGAGTTTGCATTGGCCCAGCCAACGATTCCCCTTGTTCTAATGCTGAATGACTTTCTTTTAATACTTTTTTCATTACTCTATTACTAATAACCCGCTCGGTAATCTCTACAGCTTGTAATATCGGCACTGAGCTATTTAGTAGGGAGCTTAATGTCTGTGTCATCCTTGCTAATAATGACTTTTGAATAAAACCACCAAATACAGGAATACGAAGTTTTGCGACATCAAATGTATAAGCGAGTGTTGGCTTTTGTTGTAGATACTTATAGACAGCTACTAACAAGAGGCCAATTAGCAGGATGACCCACCAAAATGCTTGGACAACTTCACTAATTCTAATGACAAGCGCCGTATATAATGGAATATCTCCACCGAACGATAGAAACATATCGGTAAATATTGGTACGATAAAGGCTAATAAAAAGATAGTAATAAAAATAGAGATGAATCCAACTACGATAGGATATGTTAGGGCTGTAATAATTTTTTGCTTTAATTGGTACTGTTTCTCATAATAGCTAGCCATATTATCTAAAATATCATCTAAACTACCACTTACTTCTCCAGCATGAATCATACTAACGAGTAATTCGGGGAAAAGCTTTGGAAATTGTGTTAACGCTTCTGATAAAGCCATTCCTTCTTCCAAATAATCCTGAATCTTAGCTAACGCTTGTTTTAACTGTTTATTCGAAGTTTGATCCTCTAAAATGCTAGTTGCCTCAACTAATGTAATACCCGCGTCAATCAGAGTAGCAAATTGTCTTAGAAAAATAACAAAGTCACGGTTTTTAATTGCTTTTCCAAAATGAATATCCTGGTATAAGACAGTGTTAAGTTCGTTGATGTCGAAAACAGTAATACCATCTTGTTTCAGCATCGTTATCGCTTCTCTGGAACTATCAGCATTTATTTTCCCTCGTTTGGCTTTACCTGCACGTGTTCTACCTTTGTATCTATAATAGGCCATTTACTTACCCCCTTTCCTTTAAAAAGGGTAGTGAATGCTCTTCGGTAATCAATCCTTGCCTTACTAGCTTCTTTATATCCATCGTCATTGTGTGCATACCCCGATCACGAGCAGTTTGCATTGTATTAGGAATTTGATGCATTTTTTCATTTCGTATTAGATTTTTGACTGCTGGAGTATTAATTAGGATCTCTGTTGCTGCCACTCTTCCTTTTCTGTTAGCAGTTTGAAATAATCGTTGAGAAATAATTGCCTCCAACACGTTTGCTAATTGCACTCTGATTTGCCCCTTTTGATGTGCAGGAAATACATCAATAATTCGGTCCATCGTTGAAGAGGCATCTGTTGTATGTAATGTACCAAGCACAAGGTGTCCTGTTTCAGCTGCCGTTATTGCTGTTGAAATAGTCTCCAAATCTCTCATTTCACCAACGAGAATCACATCTGGATCTTGACGCAAACAAGCCCGTAATCCATTTTCAAAACTATTCGTATCAAACCCTACTTCACGTTGATCAATGATACATCTTCGGTGTGAATGTAAATATTCAATTGGATCCTCTAACGTAATAATATGCTTGTTCGTTGTTTTATTCATATAGTCTATCATTGCTGCAAGTGTCGTACTTTTTCCACTTCCAGTCGGACCAGTTACTAGTACCAAACCTTGAGTTCTTGTGGTTATCTCTTTTAACACTTCTGGTAGCTGTAAGTCATCAATACTCGGAATAGCTGTTGGAACGATCCGAATAGCAAGCGCAATACAACCGCGTTGATGAAAAATATTCACTCTAAACCGTGAAACACCAGCAATGCCATAGGACAAATCCATTTCTCTTTTATCGCTAAACTGATTCCACATTGTATCCGTTAATAAACTTTTCGCCATTTCCTCTGTATCAGATGGCTCGAGTTTTTCATTTCCATTTGGTTGTAAATCCCCGTGTATCCGAAAAACAGGAGGAGAACCTACAGTTAAGTGGATGTCAGATGCATTTTGTTCAAAAGCTAACTTTAATAAGGCCTCCAAACGACTCATTGCTTTCCCTCCTATTCTTCTGTTGCCACACGTAGTACTTCTTCTATCGTAGTTAAGCCCTGCTTTACTTTTAATAAACCATCATCCATTAAAAACTTCATACCTTCTTCTTTAATATGGTTTTTAATGTCGGTAATGGTACTGTTATTCATCATCATCTGGCGAATAGAGTCATCAATGATTAACAATTCATGAATTGCCATTCTACCTTTGTAGCCAGTATCTTTACAGCTATTACAACCTGGTCCTTCTGAAACCTTTTCAATTTCAATTCCGCGTTTTTTAAATAAATTCTTTTCCATGTCAGTAGCTTGCCTAGTTTGTTTACAATCTTTACAGACTTTTTTAACTAGTCGTTGAGCCATAATAGCAGATAACGATGACACAACTAGATATGGCTCGATTTCCATATCAAATAATCTTGGGATAGCAGAAACGGCACTATTAGTGTGTAGGGTACTAAATACCATATGACCAGTTAACGCTGAACGAATCGCGATTTCAGCAGTCTCTCTATCACGTATTTCTCCTACCATAATAATATTAGGGTCTTGTCTTAGAATCGATCGTAATCCGGTAGCAAAAGTAAGGCCAATCGCACTATTCACCTGCACTTGGTTAATTCCGTCTAATTGATATTCAACAGGATCTTCTACAGTTATAATATTAACCTCTTGTCGATTTAATTTATTTATTGATGCATAAAGTGTCGACGTCTTCCCAGATCCGGTCGGCCCTGTTAATAGGATAAGCCCAGATGGCTGTGTGATTTCTCGCTGATACTTTTCTAGCGTTTCTGTACTAAAGTCTAAATCCGTTAGACTTTTAAAAATATTGCTAAGATCCAGTATTCGAATGACAATCTTTTCGCCAAACACGGTTGGCAATGTAGATATTCGTAAATCAATCGGCTTATCATCGACAATTAGCCTTATCCTACCATCTTGAGGTAACCTTGTTTCCGTTATATTTAAATTAGACAAAATTTTAGTTCTAGCTATCAATGAATTTTGTAATCTTTTTGGTATTGTTCTATCAATTCTTAACACACCATCTACCCGATATCTAATAGAAATGCTTACTTCGGATGGATCAATATGAATATCACTCGCTTTCAAATGAACCCCTGTTTGTAAAATTTGATCCATAATTCGAATTGCAGGGGCATCATCCTCCATTTCATCTTGGTCGCCCTCTATGTCACTTTCATCTTGATCATAATACTTATTGATTGCTTGTAAGATATCATCCTTTGAAGCGATAACAGGTTTAATTTCAAATCCAGTTGATAGCTCTAAATCATCGATGGCATAATAGTCCATTGGATCATTCATTGCAATAGTAATTGTATTTTCGTACTGATTTAAGGGAATTAACAAATTTTTTCTTGATACTTCTTTTGGAATCAAGTTCATTAAGCTTTTATCTACTGGGTAGCGATACAATGAAACACTATTAATTCCTAGATGAATTTCAAGCACCTCTAATAGTTGTTGTTCTGTAATAAACCCTTGATCAAGCAAGGCATCACCTAGCTTCTGGCCGTCTTTTTTTTGTTGAAGCGCTTCGACAATCTGAATTTCCGTTAGTATTCCTGCTTCTTTTAATACATCTCCGAGCTTTCTTTTTCTATTTCGAATAGCCATTAGGATCCCCTCCTACTATTAAATAAAATCATGTGTTACTTCAAGAAGTTACATTTGAAAAGCTTAAAATGGTAATTCACTATCCTCAGACAATGGCTCAAAAATAATAGTCGCACTACCTGCTGCCAATTCAACCTCATTCGCTACTATAATGCCTTTAAATGTAGTGTTACCCCTTAGGCTCACTTTTCCATTAGGTGCGAAAATAATACCTGAAAAATCACCCTTTAAGTCTACATTGCCCTGACTAACAATAATCGCATTCTCATAGTCTCGATTTCCATTAGTGCTAAACGATGATCCATAAAACCTCATATTACTTCCTGGTGTAACTTCTGAAGAATATCCATTATCACTGTACCAACTTTCGTCCTTTAATTCTGGTATTTCAAATTCAGGAAATGTTATGGCGTCCACTAGTTCAACATCGTCAAGTGAACCTGAATTAAATGATTTATCTGTATGTGTTAATTTCCCATTTATTTGACTACCATTTAAATCAACATCACCGTCGATGTATATATTGCTATTGGAATGCCCTAGCGTAAAGTGCTTTTGTAATGAAACACTCCCTTTTATATAAATATCTTTTGCATTTATATTCCCGTGTGGACCACTTAACGGTCCAAGACCTTTTCTAATTACGACAGTGCTATTTTCCCCTTTAATTTCAGACTTGCTACCGTTAAAACCGACGACATTATTCACATACACAAACACATCATGTTCCCTGACATAATCACCAAAGTCTGGTTCTCTATCAGGCTTTTGTATCTCCATAGAGATAGGTGGCCCCTTTAATTGTTCTGCTTCTATGATTGTATCTATTTGAAAATCGTTATTTTGCTGATCTGCTAAAGTGAACTGAACTTCCATATTTTTAGAAGTATCTATTTGTTTACATTCATTATTACTAAATTTTTCGAGATGTAAGCTTACAGTGTCAAGTTTTAAAATATCATTATCAAGCAGTTCGCCGTAGCAAAGGTCATATTTCCCTCCATCATGAACATCATGCCGCTGTCGTAACTTAGTAACAACAAGGTTAGCCTCTTGTCTTAAATTGATATGTGATTGGGTTTTATCATTATATTTTATCGATGTGGTTAAAACATTAAAAGTAACAGCAATTAATATTGTAGCAATAGTTAATGTTGCTAAAAGTTCAATCAACGTTATTCCTGCTTCTTGCTTCAATAGTTTTTTCATTATTACCCCCCCACCTCTGTATCAAATGGTCATCCTAAACACGAGAACCTCAAATTTCAGTCAAGCTCTATACCGATGGTTTGTTCTTCTGTTAACGAATTACTATCATCATATTGACTATCTAAAGATGGAGTGATCGTATAGCTAACTGAAATAGTTCTATTTTCTACACTTATTGAATCTAGAATAATTTTAATTCTACTATCGTTTAGCTTTATCTCTAGTTCAGGTTCAAAGCTATTTAACTCACTTTCTAATTCAGTCTTATATTTATCAACAATTGCCTCATTATCGTCAATTATAGAATCTGGTTGATTATCCAGCCATTGCGTTAAACTATCCTTTGCACCAATAGTAGCCCCTTCAAGCGCACTTTCAAAATAGAACTGACCCATTTCTTCTAGTTTTGTTAATTGCAATTTTTCACCTGTTCTCTGAAATTGAAGTGCACTACTCATCACATTCGACATAATAGGAGGTATGAAAAGTGCAATAATTGTAATCGTAAGGAGAACGATTACTAAAGCATATCCACGTTGGTTTTTAAAGATTCTCATATAGTTAATCTCCTTCTCTAGTATAACTATAGAGTTCAGCGTCTGGAGTTCGATCAAAATCCTCACTAGTATATATTTTCACATGTATGCGGTTTAGACCCAATTTGTCTTCTCGTTGTTCTTGATCATCATCTACTGCACTAGGCATTGTCACATCAGGAAAATACAATTTGCCATTGACCTCTATATATTCAGGTTCATAAGGAATCTTAGTAGGGTCATTTTTCACTTCACTTAAAATCCTCTCTGCAACATTCAGAGCCGTTAATTTATCATCAGTTTTTGAAGAGAATAGTGTCGATTGAGAAAAGAAACCTAAAAAAGATATTATGACTATACTCAAAATGGTAATTGCTGCTAATAACTCAACTAATGTGAATCCATTATTGTTCAAATGAAATTTGAGTTTTTTCATTGTTCACCCCTCTATTATATAATGGTTGAAAACGTTTGTTTTTGTCTATTCTTAGTATAAGTTTGTTCTTAAGTTATGTAAAATTAATTCATAAACTTTCTATAACTTTGATTTTCCCTTACGAGTTGATTCAAACGAGAAATTTTACAAAAAAGCTCCGCCCATGTTAAGGACGAAGCTAAAGCATTTCACACCAAACGAACATTAAAGATTTGAACTTCTTCTTTTCACTTTATTAATCTACCGTTCATATGCAGCCACTTTATTTCTACCCTTCTGTTTTGCTCCTAGGTACATAGCTCGATCGGCATGTCGAATTAACTCCAGTGGCACATCACAATCCTCAGGACATGTAGCAATTCCAATACTCGCGGTGACTTGTACTTCGATTGATTGATTACTTTCTAGAATATGGTCAGATAGCAAGAATGGTAGATCAGCTATTTCTTTTCTTAAGTCCTCTGCAACGTAGTGACTTTGTTGTTTGGAGGTATTAGGAAGGAAGATAACAAATTCTTCTCCTCCGTATCTAGCAACGGTACCACTGTTACCTATGACAGTCGTTAGTCGTAATGCTAAGTCTTTTAGAATCTCGTTACCACTTTGATGACCATACGTATCATTAACTGCTTTGAAGTGATCTAAATCTAGCAGAATCAGTGATGTATGCTCTTCATTTTGATTTACATCATTCATATAGTCCTCCAGGTAATCTTGGAAGTAACGGAAATTAAATAGTTTTGTTAAAGGATCTATTTCGCTTTTACGTTTTGTTTCTTCATAGTTTTTAGCGTTCTCTAAGGCAACGGCCAGATAATTAATTAATATATTTAAAATCATAATCTGATACTTCTCAAATGCTCTCTTTTTCTTCGATGATAGTGTAATTACCGCTGTCACTACGTTATTTCTCTCAACAGGCAAAGAGACAACACTTTCTCCTAACTCAGGAAAGTCTATATCTTTTAAATGCGACCATTTCTGTCTATTTTGATAATGAACACCTTTATTATTGCCCCAAACATTACCACTAATAGCTTCAAATTTAGCCAACCTTGTTTTAGTTGGAAAATCTAATTTATCGCCTTTATCATAAAACCTTGTTAGTTCCATCGTTTCTTCATCAATCACTTCATAAACGAAGGCATAATCTACTGGTAGTAGCCCAGTAACACGATCAATAAAGAGATCAACTACTTCATTAATCTCCATTTGGCCAGTAAGTTCATGACCAATTTCACTTGTTTTTTGTAAATAGTTGTTTATATTACGGCTTGTATAATAAAGCATCAGAATAAAGGAAATACTAATAAATGGTAATCCAACAAAATAAATCGCTGAAATACCAAAATCTCTATACATTAGATAGAGGGTGAATCCTACTGGTAAAACCAGTAAAGTCGTAAAGATTTCCCAAGCGAATCCCATGTCCACCAATTTCTTTTCAACATTATATATAGTACGATACAAGAGATACAATAATAACTGGTTAGATAAAGTTACAGTTACTACATACCCAATAGCTGCAACTACATCAGTTACTGAATTGAAATATATCTCACCAGTAACACCACCAAGAAGGCTATAAACCGAAGCGGACAAAATAGAAATAAACAAGAACATTAACATATTTAAGGGTAATCGGAAAATTTCTTTTCGTTCAAGTCGTAATTTTGCCATCAAAGCGAGTACTGATAATTGAGTTAACAGAACTTCTATAACTAATCCGTAATACAAGAAAACTGCGAAGCTTATGCCGTTAACAAAGAAAATGGGAGTATTACTAACCATTAATGGAAAGAAAGCAACAATACAGACTAATAGAGCAAATGATATAATTTCAAGCCATTGCCATTCAACGTTCGATGTCGATACTTGATAAATGACAATTAATGAAATTGGCAAAACAATTAACCATGTTAGCCAAATAATGATTTGTTTGCTTTTTGTTACCACCGTTAACACCCCCATATTGGCTATTGTTCACCTGAAAAAATAAGACAAAAGACCCATTAAATAATAATCTACTAGTTCAAATATACCATACTTTATTTCAAATACTCAAAATACTTTCTTATTAAACGAATAAAATACAACGAACCAGTTATAAATAAAATATTTTCATTATCCTTTTCTTCGATATAAGAAGAAATAATTTGCTTCCAATTGTTGTTAATACTGGCTTTATCAATAGATAACTCCTGTAGTTGTTCTGCTTTTGCAGCCCGACTATGATCAAATGAAGTAAATGTTATTTTTTCGAAATTATCCCCGATTAGTGCTGCCATTTTTTTTAGCGGTTTATCTTCAAATGCCGCAAAAATCAAATGCTTTTTCTTTTCTGGATAAATTCGGTTAGCAGCCTTAATAAAAGCTTTAAAACCTTCGACATTATGAGCACCATCAACGATGACAGTTGGATTTGCATAAACTTTTTCAAATCTACCAGCAATAAACGCCTGTTGAAGTCCTTTTTTACTACTGTCGATATCTAGGTTATAACCAAGGACAGTTAGCTGATTGAGAGCCATACAAGCGATGGCAGCATTTGTAATTTGATGCTCACCTTTCATTGCTATTAAAATATTATCAATCTTACATTCGTCCGTTTTAAAAGAAAAGATTTCCTGATTCTCTCGATTCAGTTCTTGATTTAATATCTGATAATCTGTATTAAGTTGATAAATCTGTGCACGTTTATCTGAGGCAACTTGTGCAATTATAGATAATGCTTCTCTGTTGATATCACCTAAAATAATTGGCACGCCTTGTTTGATAATACCCGCTTTATGGTTGGCAATTTCTTCATATGTATCACCTAAAAAAGCAACGTGATCCATCCCAATATTTGTTATAATGGTCAGTATCGGTAAAACAGAATTGGTAGAGTCTTCCCTACCTCCCATTCCTGTTTCGATTAATGCAATATCTACAGTACTGACAAAATATAGAATTGCAATCACGACCGTAATTTCAAATTCAGTAGGTGCATCACCCGTTTGATCCAACTGATTTATAATTGGCATCAGTTTATTTACAATTTCAATCAATGATTGGTCAGATATTGGTTGATCGTTAATCTGTATTTGATGATTGAAACGATCGATACTAGGTGAAGTAAAAGAGCCTACTTTATATCCGTTTTGTACAAGTGCCTCTTTGATAAATGTAAGAGTTGAACCCTTTCCATTCGTACCAGCAATATGCACTACTTTTAATTGTTGTTCCGGGTGATCCAGGTGCTTTAACATATAATCCATTCGCTCAAGACCGGGTTTAATTCCAAAGCCTGTCCGCGTTTGTAAAAAATCGATTACTTCATCTATCTGAAAGTACATATTATAGCCTACCTTTTTAAAGTTAATAGATAATGAAGGTATTATATCAGGAAATCGTAGTAGCATGTAACAACAAGAGTTCTAGAAAGGAATTTATTATGAGAAAATACGGTTGGATTATTTATAATGGTCATTTACCAGGCGGAAAATTTTTAGATTTTGCCGAATGGATGCAAGATGCAGCAAAAAGATTAGGGATAACTACTGATGTTATTAAAAATAATCATTTATTGTCCATCCTCGGTTCTACAGGCGTTAGTCTAATTGAACGAGCAAAACATCAGCGCCCAGATTTTGTCTTGTTTGGTGATAAAGATATTAACCTTGCTAAACAACTAGAGTTACTGAACATTCCTGTTTTTAATTCATCGGATGCAATTGAAATTAGTGATAATAAAATCTCCACCTATCAACGGTTAGCTGCTAAAAAATTACCTATTCCAAGAACAATTGTAGGTCCGAAAATTTTTCCGGGAGTAAAAGAAATAGATACAAGTAGCTTTGATATGATTGAAAATTATTTCAACTTTCCTGTTGTTGTTAAAGAAGCCTATGGGTCTTTCGGAGAACAAGTGTATTTAGTTCATTCTAAACAAGGCCTGATTGACAGAATTTCTGAAATAAGAGATCGTCCTTTTGTTATCCAGGAGTTTATCTCGTCAAGCTATGGTATAGATATTCGCCTTAATGTGGTTGGCGACGAAGTAGTTGCTTCTATGCTGAGGAATTCTACCGATGACTTTAGAGCAAATGTTAGTGCTGGAGGCACAATGAAGTCCTATCAACCTTCTAAAGTCGAAATCGAAACTGCAATTGCTGCCACAAAAGCAATAGGTGCTGATTTTGCAGGTGTTGATTTGTTGTTTGGTCCAAATAAAGAACCAATTATTTGTGAAATTAATTCTAATGCCCATATTCGTAACATCTATGATTGTACTAACATCAATGTGGCTGAATATATAATGGACTATATATTTAAAAGATGCTAGGAGCCATTCAGAATTGATTGTATCTTGTCTAAATTATTGATATATGGTATTAAAGCAATTACGGCTGCTATAATACCACTTTTGTATAAGGAATATAAAACAGTATCTCCTTTTCGAACAATAGATAGGAATAAAAATAGCGAAAAGAATGCGGTCGCAAAGAATAATAATAGTTGCAGTTTTTGATCAGATACTAGATCAACTAAATAACCAACCTTCCACTGTTGGTTTTCGGGCGGAGAATAAATGATGGCGTTCTCTTTCATTCCGAAAATAGTGTAAGTTTGCAGAGTTATTGCCCCCTCTTTTTGAGAAATAACTTGATATCCATTTGGTTTTACATTGAAGGTATAAACCGCTGTATAAGCTATCAGTAGTGCTACAAATAGTAACAAGAAATAAACAAGCATGCTTCTTATTTTAATAACTGTAGATTCTTTCACTGATCCCACACTCCAGATTATCTGTTTTATTATTATAAAATTACGACAATTTTCATTTTAACATATATATTCCAAATTATGGTTAATAATAATAAAAACGTTGAATTTCATCTGAAATTCAACGTTTTTATCTTTGTCTAAGAAATTAAGATTGAAGCTCTTTGATTCTTGCTTCTACCTTACTTCGTTTTTCTTTATAATCGTTTTCTTTTGCTTTTTCCTCTTCGACAACTTTTTCTGGCGCCTTTTTAACAAAGCCCTCATTAGATAATTTTTTCTGAACGCGATCAACTTCCTTGTTCAATTTATCTAATTCATTATTTAAACGCGCAATTTCTTTATCTACATCAATTAACCCTTCTAAAGGTAAGAACAAATCAGCACCAGTAATAACAGCTGACATTGCTTTTTCTGGAGCATTGACTGATGTTGCAATTGTTAACTGACTAGTATTACAGAAGCGCTCTAAGTAGTGCCGATTCTGTTCTAGTTGTTCAGCTACTTTATTATCCTTCGCTTGAATCAATAACTGAACCTGCTTTGACATTGGCGTATCCACTTCTGATCTAATATTTCGTACCGAACGAATGATTGCAACTAGTTGCTTCATTTCTTCAGCCGCTTTTGTATCATGAAGGTCCGTTCTCACTTCAGGCCAAGATGCTTGTGTAATTGATTCACCTTGATGTGGTAGCTGTTGCCATATTTCCTCGGTGACAAAAGGCATAAATGGGTGTAGCATTCGCATCGTTTGATCTAATACATAAGCAAGTACAGATCTTGTCGTTTGTTTAGCAGCATCATCTTCGCCATATAGTGGCAATTTCGCCATTTCTATATACCAGTCACAAAAGTCATCCCAGATAAAGTTGTACAAGTGTCTACCAGCCTCACCAAAGTCATATCTGTCTACGTTTTTGGTAACATGTTCGATAGTTTCATTTAAACGAGTTAAGATCCACTTATCTGCAACAGATTTTTCACCTGTTATATCAATATCTTGATAGCTCAAACCATCCATATTCATTAAGGCAAAACGAGATGCGTTCCAAATTTTATTAACGAAATTCCAGGTAGATTCAACTTTTTCCCATGAGAAACGTAAATCTTGACCTGGAGTTGACCCTGTTGCTAGGAAATATCGTAGTGAATCTGCACCATATTTCTCAATAACTTCCATTGGGTCTACACCATTTCCAAGTGATTTACTCATTTTTCTTCCATCTGCATCACGAACTAACCCGTGAATCAATACATCATTAAATGGACGTTCATCATTGAATTCAATTGATTGAAAAATCATTCGAGCAACCCAGAAGAAAATAATGTCATAGCCTGTTACAAGTGCATTCGTAGGGAAGAAGTGCTTAAAATCTTCATCCTCTGTATCTGGCCAGTTCAACGTAGAAAATGGCCATAAAGCAGATGAGAACCAAGTATCAAGAACATCATTATCTTGCTCCCAATTTTCTGCGTCCTCAGGTGCTTCCTTACCTACATACATTTCTTTTGTCTCTTTATGATACCAAGCTGGAATCCGGTGCCCCCACCATAATTGGCGAGAAATACACCAATCTCGAATGTTCTCCATCCAGTGGAGATAAGTACGTTCAAAGCGATCAGGGACAAAGTTTACCTTCTTATCTTCAGACTGGCTTTGTAAATCGACCGCTTTATCTGCCAGTGGTTGCATATTTACAAACCATTGAGTAGAAAGATACGGTTCAACTACTGCACCACTCCGCTCTGAATGACCAACCGAATGCATGTGTTCTTCTATTTTGAATAACACACCTTCGTCTTGTAGGTCTTTTACTATTTGTGTACGACATTCAAAGCGATCCATTCCCTGATATTTACCTGCATTATTGTTCATTGACCCATCTTCATTCATCACTAAAACACGTTCTAAATTATGACGGTTACCAATTTCGAAATCATTGGGATCATGAGCTGGTGTGATTTTAACAGCTCCAGAACCGAATTCCATATCAACATAATCATCAGCTACAATTTCAATTTCACGACCGATAATTGGTAAAATAACCTTTTTACCAATTAAATGCTTGTAACGATCATCTTCAGGGTGAACAGCAACGGCTGTATCTCCCAGCATTGTTTCTGGACGAGTTGTCGCTACTTCGATATGATCAGAGCCATCGCTCAACGGATATTTCATGTGGTAAAAATGCCCTTGTACCTCATCATGAATAACTTCGATATCAGAGAGTGCTGTTTTCGTCGCAGGATCCCAGTTAATAATATACTCACCACGGTAAATGAGGCCTTTATTATAAAGGTTTACAAATACCTCACGCACTGCTTCAGAAAGACCTTCATCCAATGTGAAACGCTCACGTGAATAATCTAATCCTAATCCCAGTTTGGACCATTGCTCACGAATGAAATCAGCATATTCTTCTTTCCAATCCCATGATTTTTCAAGAAACTTCTCTCTTCCAAGATCATATCTACTCTGACCTTGTTCTTTCAATTTTGCTTCAACTTTAGCTTGTGTGGCAATACCAGCATGATCCATACCCGGTAAATACAGTACATCATATCCTTGCATTCTTTTTATCCGTGTAATAATGTCTTGCAGTGTGGTATCCCAAGCATGACCGATGTGTAGCTTTCCGGTTACATTTGGTGGTGGAATCACGATTGTAAACGGCTTTTTACTCTTGTCACCAGTTGCCTCAAAAAACTTCCCATCTAACCAATACTTGTAACGATCCTTTTCGACAGCGGTCGGATCATACTTCGGTGGTAAAGAAACTTGTTTGTTTTCATCCATTTATACTTCCTCCTTTAAAAGATACACAACACACTAATCAACCAACTCATTTTTTAGCAATATACAAAAAATCCCCTTCATCCAGTAAAGGACGAAAAGGATTTATTTCCGTGGTACCACCTTTGTTTACAAAAACATGACGACATTCATGTGTAATGCACACTTGATTAATTAACGGCTCATCACCGGTTTCTCCTACTCAAGTTCAAAGAAACTGCGTCAGAGGCGACTTCCAAAGTGAACAATCCTAGGAATCTTCCAGCTTTTGATTCCCTCTCTAAAGGCGTCCCCAATGTACTACTCCTCATCACTGCATTTATTCGTGTAAGTATATACTAGCTATTTTATCCAAAATAACACGAATAAGTCAATAAATATTATTATTTCCTATGCACCAATGGATGGGGCAAATACATATGATACACCAAAAGACTAAGGAGGGGTCAGAATATGGCACGATTTTATCGATATAGACTTCCCCCATGGATGAGATACTGGTTATTAATTATAGAACGAGCAACACTTCCGATTATGATTTTCCAATTAGTCCGAACACTATTTTTCCCAACTACCTTTGATATATTATTATTAGGGATTTTTATAGGGATTTTCTTCGCCTTTTACTTTCAATACATCTAATTTTCTGATTCTTGTTGTTGGTCGATAATAGTTTGCCTACTTTCATAGAGACTACCCTGTAACGATAATCCTTGTATCAATCGCCGGTAGCTATGCTCTAATAATCTAATTTGAAAAGGATGCGCCTTGTCTATTCTATTATTTTCATATCTTTCAAGTAGCTGTATATAACTATATGGATTTAATAGGTAAATAGCTAATAAGCTTTTTTCACTTTGTAGCAATGGATTATATTTTTCATAAACCGGAAGTGAATTTGTCAGATGCCTTAAATAACTATCATGATATTTTAATTCATGATAGAAGTAGATAGCTAAGTCTCGCATGGGTGATCCATGAAACGAGTGCTCCCAATTAATTAAATAGGTATTGCTATTATGATAAATTTGGTGGGAAGAACGCAGATTGCCATGACAAAGCGATGAATAGCTAATACCATCATTAGTGATGTCCTCTAAATAGTAGTCATACCAGTAGTCAATCTGTTTAAAAACCTGCTCGATATCTCGATATTGCATACAGACCCTTAATTCAAAGGGAGACATATAATGTCTGGCTTCAAATTTTTCGACAAAACTTAATAGTTTATGTTTATATGTTGCAATTCTTTCTTTTTCCTTGATAACCGTTTGTTCAATTTGTGCCGAGTCTAATTTTATTTGTTTTTTTGTTTGGTTGTGGATAGATCCAAGTGTATGATAGAGCGATTCTACTTCATGCTCTGGTTCATCCATTTCTCTTTTTTCCTTCCATGGAGTAAGATAATAAAATTCGTTTTCTTTTTGCTGAATAATTTCACCATGATGAGTCATATAAACTGGCAAAATGGAAGTTAGCTGATGTTCGTTAGCTATCCGATAGACGTTTTTCCAACTATTAATTGAATTCATCGTTAATTTTGAGCGTTTCAATGCAAACGAATAATTATGACTATGAATTTTATAGACTCGATTTGAAATTGGTATAACTTCTGATGGCTTAATTTGATAAGCCTTTAACAAACTTTCGATACTTTTCATCATAATCCACTCCAACATTTCCAAAATTGGATACTAGGAATATAAAACTAGCCTTACTAAACAAATCCCTTGGCACATTTTTCGTGGCAAGGGATTTGTAGTTA
The DNA here is from genome assembly GCF_020404745.1 of Aquibacillus saliphilus. Lineage (GTDB taxonomy): Bacteria > Bacillota > Bacilli > Bacillales > Amphibacillaceae > Aquibacillus > Aquibacillus saliphilus. The sequence goes on along the minus strand of NZ_JAIZAP010000008.1, from coordinate 160,007 downwards.
GCTATTCGACCTTTTTATCCTTGGTTGGTATATACAATATTTGTCCTTCTGATAACTCATCATCAGTTAGTCTATTTGTTTTGGTAATATTAAGTGCCGAGATATCATATTTTTCTGCAAGTGATTCTAAAGAATCTGAATCTTGAACGATACATAGTTTCATGCTAGAATATCGATCTTCTTCTTTATCCCCAAAAATATTTAGTAAGTAAGTCGTATTTTGTTGCGTTTCTTCCGCTCTTGATTCTGATTCATCAACAGATTCGTCTTTAGAGTAAGAAGCAAAAGATACAATGCTTGAAGATTCACTCGATTCCACACTGTTCTCTGTCATTTCAGCATCTTTCGGTTTGTCAATTTTGCCAAAAAATTCAGCTAAAGATTGAGATTTTTTACTTTTCCATCGTTCCTTCTCTGGAGTTTTGGCTTTTTCAACTGATTCAACTTCACCAGTAGATTCGTCTAATTCTAAATCTACTCGATCTTCCTCCTCTTCCTTTTTTTTCACATCAAATTCAAATGTTTCGTCATCCGATTTCTCTGAATCTTCATCTACAGGTTCGTCATTAACTAGCTCTTCTGTTTCTCTTTCTGGTTCGGGTGTTGCTTTTACCTCTACATCCTCCTGATTTTCTTGAGGCTCGTCACGATCTTCCACCACACCATGGATGGCCACAATTGCGTTAAGTTTTAATTGACTATTTTCTGGTAATTCATAATCAAATGATTCTATACCAACCATTACATCATCTAACGAATTAATTCGATACTTTGGAATAGACACTTCGACTGGAAAGTTATGAAAAAATTCATTAACCCCATCTTCATAGCTCTCAATCCTGTCAACAAAGCGTTGAGATGGATGATCGCGCATGGACAACACTTGTTGTTCGTCGTCTCCACTTTCTCTAACTTGAAAATATTCTCCTTTTAATTCAATAACTCCTCTGATTGATACGAAGTCATCAAATTCCTGTATAGAAATCTCAGGCTCTAGTGAAATTCCCATAATTTCGTCAACTTCCTGTCCCTTTTTAAACCATAGGGATTCATTTAAATCAAAATTAAAGACTGATTGATCTCCATATGCCAACACTAATTCCTCCCCTCGTAATCACACGCAATTCGTACATTACCCTCTTTTCAGATATATGAAAATAATATGGAATTATGCATTCAATACTCCATTGTCTTACTACATTTAAACAAAAAAGTAATAATTATTTAATAAGATTATTATACAAATTTACGACAGGTTAACGATTTTAGAGTTAATTCAATGGAAAGTAGCTTTACTCTAAAAAAACGAGCAACCCGTTAAGGGAAGCTCGTTCTTTCATTACTATTTTATTTTTGAAAAAGCAGAATGTGCTGCTTGAATTGTTCTTTCAATGTCTTCCTCAGTATGGGCCGTTGATAAAAAGATTCCTTCAAACTGAGAAGGAGGAAGGAAAATGCCTTCTTCAATCATCGAACGGTAATAACTAGCAAAATATTCTAAATTTGAATTGCTAGCCGTTTCGAAGTTATTAACCTTTTCATCCGTAAAGAAGAAACCAACCATTGAACCTGCACGGTTAACCTGCAAAGGTATATTAAATTCTTTAGCAGCTTGCTGGAATCCCTCAATTAAACGATCGACATTTTTGTTAATCTGTTGGTAAGCATCTTGGTCCATTGCTACTAATGTTTCATAACCAGCAGTCATTGCTAACGGATTACCGGATAATGTCCCAGCCTGATAAATATCTCCAGAGGGAGCTACTTTTTCCATTATTTCACGCTTGCCACCATAGGCGCCAACAGGCAGTCCACCACCAATAACTTTACCAAGACATGTAATATCAGGTGTTACCTCGAAATGGCCCTGAGCACAATGATAACCGACTCTAAAACCTGTCATGACTTCATCAAAGATTAATAGTGATCCATATTCTTCAGTAATTTCTCTTAAATTCTGCAAGAAATTATCTTCAGGTGGTACAACACCCATATTTCCGGACACTGGTTCGACAATAATGGCTGCTAAGTCATCCCCATATTGCTCGAATGCATAGCGTACACTTTCGATATCATTATAGGGAACTGTAATTGTATTCTGCGCGATAGACTCAGGAACGCCTGGGCTATCGGGCAAACCTAATGTAGCGACACCTGAACCAGCTTTTATTAGTAAGGAATCTCCGTGTCCATGGTAATTACCTTCAAATTTCAAAATTTTATCTCGCTTCGTATAACCACGTGCTAATCGCAGCGCGCTCATCGTTGCTTCTGTGCCTGAATTGACCATACGAACCATTTCAATCGAAGGAACGCGTTCAATAACTAGGTTAGCTAACTTATTTTCAATTAATGTCGGAGCACCGAAGCTTGTTCCATTTTCTGTGACTTCTTTTAATTTTGCCACCACACGCTCGTTTGCATGACCTAAAATTAGTGGTCCCCAACTTAACACGTAATCAATGTAGTCATTTCCATCAATATCATAAATTTTTGAACCTTTACCACGCTCCATAAAGATTGGATCCATGCCAACAGATTTAAACGCTCTTACCGGACTATTGACACCACCTGGCATTAAATTTACAGCTTCCTTATAGGCATCGATTGAATTGTTAAAGTTTCTCATCCACTCACTCCCTTTCATCTAAATATCTAGCAGCATCTTTAGCAAAGTACGTAATTATTAAATCCGCACCTGCACGCTTCATTGAAGTCAATTTTTCTAAAACAATATCTTTTTCGTTGATCCAACCGTTCATAGCTGCAGCTTTCACCATAGAATACTCACCACTTACGTTATAAGCAACAATTGGTGCGTTAAATCTGTCTTTTACTTCTCGAACTATATCTAGATATGAGAGAGCAGGTTTTACGATAAGAAAGTCAGCACCTTCTGCGATATCCGATTCTGCCTCTCTCAACGCCTCCATCCGATTTGCTGGATCCATTTGATACGTTTTACGGTCTCCGAACTGAGGGGTACTCTCTGCAGCATCTCGGAAAGGACCGTAAAAAGCAGAAGAGTATTTAACAGCATATGACATAATTGGGATATTTTTAAATCCAGCTTCGTCTAAACCTTTTCGGATGGCAGTAACGAACCCGTCCATCATATTAGACGGAGCAATAATATCAGCACCAGCTCTTGCCTGACTTACAGCCGTTTGGACCAACAAGTCAAGTGATGGGTCATTTTCCACATCACCTTCGTGAATAACACCACAGTGGCCATGAGAAGTAAATTCGCAAAGACACGTATCGGCAACTGTTATAATCTCAGGAAAATCTCGTTTTATTTTTCTAAGTGCTTCTTGAACAATTCCTGTTTCACAATAAGCCTGTGACCCTACTTCATCTTTTTCTTTCGGTATCCCGAATAAAAGAACCGATCGAATACCTAGGTTCACTAACTCTTGTATTTCTTCTTCTAAGTTATCTAAAGATACTTGAAATACCCCAGGCATAGAAGAGACTTCATTTTTAATGTTGTCTCCTTCTATAACAAACATCGGATAAATTAAGTCATCTTTAGATAGACTAGTTTCTCTTACAAGTGCTCTCATAGAAGTAGATGTTCGTAGTCTGCGATGACGAGCGAACGATAATTCTTGCATAGTTTCACCTTATCCTTTCCTCTTATAAAACTTATTTAGTTCGTTAATCATTCCTTCAATTGTAAATACATCCGGGACGAGGATATTTTTAAATCCTTCCTGGATCGCTTTCTTTTCTGTCGTAGTGCCAATGCAAACACATAGCCTAGACTGCTTAATGTTTTTAACTTTATCTGTAGACGGTTTTGAAAACTCAATAAATGCATCAATAGTCGATGGACTCATAAATGTATATATATCAGGGATTTCATTTTCTATGTAATTTAAAAGTATAGGTTTTGATTCCTCATTAAGTAGCGTATCATAAATTACTACTTTTCGAAAAAACACTCTATTTTTCGTTAATTCAGTCGATATATCATCGCGTGAACGATTCCCGCAAATCAGCATGATTCGTTGATTAATTGAATGGAATTGAAGAAATTCTCTGACCATCTGGCGTCCATGAAAACTGTCTGGTTGAAAGTCAGCACTAAAATTAAAATGGGCCAACATATCATTCGTCTTTTTTCCTACTACAGCTATTTTCACATTCTTTAAGACTGAGTGATCAATATCCCAATAATCTAGTTGGTTTAAAAAAAACTTCACGCCATTGGCACTTGTAAAAAACACCCATGTAAAATCGTGAAGTTCGGTAAACAATTCTTTGATTTCATTTGAAATTTTAGGGTGAAAGGTAAGAAGAGGTGCAACTAATGGTATTGCACCTAATTCTTCTAGCTTCTCCATAAAAACAGTTGATTGACTTTCACTGCGTGTTACAAGAACCCTTTTTCCAGCTAAGTAGTTAGTCATTACTGGTCTAACTCTTCTCTTGCATCATCAACAATTTTCTCTGCTCCTTGTTCTTTAAGTCGGTTGGCAGCTTCTTCTCCAACAGCTATTGGATCTGTACCACGGACTACTTCTTTTAGGACTGTAACACCATCTGAAGTTGCAACTAAAGCTGTCAACACCACTTCATCACCATCTAAATAAGCATAACCACCAATGGGTATTTGACAACCTCCATTAAGCAAGTGTAGGAATGTACGCTCAGCAGTTACCGTTCTGGTTGTGTAATCATCATTTAATTTTTCCAAAAGTTTGATTAACTCTGCATCATCTTCTCGGCACTCAATAGCCAAAGCACCTTGTCCTACGGCTGGCACACAGATTTCAGGCGCCAGGTACTCCGTTACTATTTCGTCTCCCCAGCCCATACGAATCAAACCAGCAGCAGCAAGAACAATTGCGTCATAATCTTCTTCATTTAATTTTTTTAAACGAGTCTCAATGTTTCCTCTGATCCATTTAATCTCTAAATCCGGACGCTCGGCTAATATTTGTGAACCTCGTCTAAGACTACTTGTACCAACGATAGCACCTTTAGGCAAGTCTTTAAGTAAAACATTGTTAGTAGATATTAATGCATCCCGATGATCTTCTCTTACAGGAATAGTACCGATAGTAAGCCCTTCCGCAACTTCTGCAGGCATGTCTTTCATACTGTGAACAGCCATATCAATTTCTTTATTATACATAGCTTGTTCAATTTCCTTTACAAACAGTCCCTTTCCTCCAACCTTTGATAGGGTAACATCTAGGATTTTATCTCCCTTAGTAACAATTTTTTTAATTTCAAATTCATAAGGTGCTCCTGTTTCTTTAAGTTGCTTAATGACCCATTCCGTTTGCGTAATCGCTAAATTACTTTTTCGTGATCCAATTATTATTTTCCTCATTCATATGTCCTCCTAAAGTTTGTCAGTTAAAAGTGAAAACTAGACAGCGTTCCAAACAGTAAAAAATTAACCAATAGAAACAAAAATGCAGCCGTATTATACAAAGAAATCGACCTGCCTTGATAATTCTTAACAATCCTTAAAAACAAGTAAATAAAGTAGACTACAAGAACGACAAAGGAACCAACTGTTTTTATATCATACCAGTAAAATTCTGCGCCTGAAGTATAAGCCCAAACAACTCCTAGAATGACAGACAGTAATAATGCTGGAGTAGCTATCGTTATTAGCATAAAAGATAGGCTGTCCAACCTATTTAGATCACCTAACCGCTTTAACCACTTATATCCTTTTTTCTTCTTCAAAAGTCGATGCTGTAACAAGTACATTAATGAAAAAACAAAAGAGACAGTAAATAAACCATAAGATATTAATGCCAGTGTTATATGGGTAATAAGTATTTCACTGACAAGTTGTACACCTTCTAATCCCTTATTATCTGCTTTTGCTGTTATGTGTAACACCATAATTAAGAAGCCAAATAAATTAGTGAAGAAAACAAGAAAATCAATTTTAAAGAAGCGATTAATTAGTAAGGAAAACGTAACTAAAATCCATGCATAAAAGTACAAACCATCATACACATTGACTACTGGAAAATTCATCTCAGCGAATATCTGATACAATAAAAAAAAGGTTTGTAACATCCAAACCAAACTAAGTAACCAGAAGGCAATGTTGTTCGCCCTCCGGTTATGCTGAACGAAGTCAATAAAATATCCCATTACACTAGCGGCATATATAATTAAGATAAGTTCATAAAGCCATTTAAGTTCTAGCATAAAAATAACCTTCCGTTAGTGAGTGGATACATTTTTAAGTGCTGAAAACGATACTTCTTCACTCTTTTCAAAATTAATCACTTTATTAGTTTCTTGTTTACTCAACTCTTCCTTCACCATATCTTCTATTCCAAAGATCCGTGTGAATAATTGTAGAGATTCCTCTGCATCTTGCTCCACAGCTAACTCTTTCGCCTGGAGAATTGGCTGTTTAAGCAACTGATTTATAATGCTTTTCGTGTGTTTACTTAATACCTTTTTTTCTCTATCCGTTAAGTCAGGCATTTTTCTTTCAATGCTCTTCATTGTCTCTGTTTGGATTGTTAACGCGTGATTTCTTAATGCAGAAATGACAGGTACAACTCCTAAAGTTCGTAACCACTCTTTAAAAAGAACTATTTCTTCTTCGATCATTAGTTCAATCTCTTCAGATACTTGTTGACGTTCTTCTAAATTAGCATCAACAATTCCTTGCAAATCATCTATATCATATAAAAATACACTTTCCAACTCGCTAATTGCCGGGTCAAGATCTCTAGGAACCGCTATATCTACAAGAAAAAGAGGACGTCCTTTTCTCTTTTTATGAACAGGTGCAAGAATTTCTTTTGTTAATACGTAATCATTAGCTCCTGTTGAGCTAATTAATATATCTGCTTCTTGCAATGCATCATCCAACTCTTCTGTGGATTTGGCTTCGCCGTCAAACTGCTTTGCTAGTGTCTTTGCTTTTTCCATTGTACGATTAACAACAGTCACTCGCTTCACACCAGACCCTTGTAAGTTTTTGGCAGCTAATTCACCCATTTTTCCGGCACCAAGAATAACTACATGCTTATTTATTAAGTCACCGAATATTTTTTTAGCTAGTTCAACGGCTGCATAACTTACAGAAACAGCGTTTGTACCAATCTCTGTTTCTTTATGTGCTCGCTTCGCTAAAGTAATTGCTTGTTTAAATAATTCATTATAAATAGTTCCAGTAGTGCCGCTCTTTTGAGCTAATAAAAACATTTGTTTCATTTGCCCCAAAATTTGCGTTTCACCAACAACCATCGAATCAAGTCCACTAGTGACCCTATATAGATGCTCAATTGCCCCATCAGCTTCATATATAGCAAGATGCGGAGAAAAAAGCTCTTTATCGACACCAAACCAATTTGCTAAAAACTGTTTAATATAATAGCGTCCAGTGTGGAGCTGGTCAACCACAGCATATATCTCTGTACGATTACATGTGGAAATAATCACATTTTCTAATATGCTCTTCTGGTTATTTAAGCCCTGCATCGCTTCTCCAACTTTGTCTTCTTGAAAAGTTAGCTGCTCCCTAATTTCAACAGGGGCGGTTCTATAGTTTATACCCACAACTAATATATGCACAAAATCTACCCCCAAAAAAACATCAACCTGAATATAACATGTACAATTATAACATGTTTGTTTGCATAAGTGTTTTCAAAAATATGAACAGAATATGAAAAATCTATGATAAGATAATCAGTATGACTATTATCTTTAGTTGAACTCATTTAACATTTATGTACTTTACCATAAGCAACTAATATAATCAAGAAATTAGTACTATTTAATAATTATTATAATCTATGGAGGAACAAATGAAAAGACAAAATGCTTTTATTGGGTATCTATTAATAGGAATTGGCGCCTTTTTCCTATTAAGGCAACTCCGTTTTCCGATTCTGACTGATTTCTATTCATGGCCAACTCTGTTAATTATTATTGGAATTGCTTTCTTACTCCATAGTTATATTTCCAAAGATTACAAAAAATTATTCCCTGGAACGATTATTCTTGGTATCGGGATACACTTCCATGGTTTAAACCACTATTCTTTTTGGATTGATCATTGGGGAATTTACACTTTAATTATAGCAATTGCATTTTTTATTCGATTTCAAAAAACTAAAACAGGTTTATTCCCTGGCTTAGTGTTGTTATTAATATCAATCTTTGCCATATTTGCCTCAGATAAACCCAGTTGGTTTTATTGGATTGATCATGTCATCTTAACAATCATTGATTTTTGGCCGGTAGCATTAATTATAGTTGGTGGTTATCTTCTATTCAAAAAAAAGTAGCAATCACAAAAAATGTGGTTGCTACTTTTTTAACTAACTTTACAGTACTCTTTAAGAACTACTGGTTAATAAAGTGTTCAATAGCTCTCCATGCTTCTTCTTTTCCTTCTGCGGTTTCAGAAGAGAACGGAATAACTACGTCACCTTCCTCTATATCCAATATTTTCTTAGTACGTCTCCAGTGACTCTCCCGCTTATTTTTAGCAACCTTATCTAACTTGGTAGCGATTATTATAACAGGCAAGTCATAGTGTTTAAAAAAGTTATACATGGTAATATCATCAGATGTTGGCTCATGACGAATATCTACAATTAGCGCTGCGGCTTTAAGATTTTTACGTTCAATAAAGTATTCCTCAAGCATCTTTCCCCATGCTTCTCGTTCTGTTTTTGATACTTTAGCATATCCATAGCCTGGTACATCAACAAAATAAAAAATATCATTAATTTTATAGAAATTTAATGTTTGTGTTTTTCCAGGCTTTGAAGAAGTTCTAGCAAGGCTTTTCCTATTTATCATCTTATTAATAAAAGACGATTTACCCACATTTGATCTGCCAGCAAGCGCAATTTCAGGCAATAAAGGATCATTAGGATACTGTTTTTGTGAAACCGCACTGATAATTATTTCTGCTTTAGTTACTTTCATGTTTCTCCCCCGTTAATGCATGCTCCAACACTTGGTCTAAATGTTGTACTGTTATAAAAGTTAAGTCATTTCTTACACTCTCTGGTATATCCTCCAAGTCCTTTTCATTATCTGCAGGTATAATTATCTTAGTAATTCCTGCACGATGTGCACTTAGCGATTTCTCTTTTAATCCACCAATAGGTAGAACTCTACCACGTAGTGTCATTTCACCTGTCATCCCAACTTCTTTTTTAACAGGACGTCCTGTTAAAGCAGAAACAAGAGCAGTTGCCATCGTTATGCCAGCTGATGGCCCATCTTTAGGTGTGGCTCCTTCAGGAACATGAATGTGAATATCATTCTTCTCGTGAAATTCCGGATCAATATTCAGCTCATTTGCACGAGAACGAATATAACTAAATGCTGCTTGAGCAGACTCTTTCATTACGTCACCTAGCTGACCAGTTAAGGTTAGTTTCCCTTTACCAGGAGATAAACTTACCTCTATTGAGAGGGTATCTCCACCAGCAGTTGTATAGGCGAGCCCTGTAGCAGCACCTACTTGATCTACTTCCTCCATCATTCCATAACGGAATATTGGTTTACCTAGCATACTTTCCAACTGTTTTTCGGTAATTATTACCCGTTTCTTATTTTCTGAAATAATTATTTTTGCTGCTTTACGACAAAGCGATGCTAGCTGTCGTTCTAATCCCCGGACACCTGCTTCTCTTGTGTACATTCTAATCAATTTAAGCAAGGCTTCATCTCGCAACTGTAATTGTCCTTTGCTTAATCCATTTTCTTTTGTTTGTTTTGTTAGCAAATGATCTTTCGCAATGTGTAATTTTTCTACTTCTGTATAACCAGGAATTGAGATAACTTCCATCCGGTCTAATAGTGGTGCAGGGATAGAACCAAGGTTGTTAGCAGTTGCAATGAACATTACTTTCGAGAGGTCATAAGTTTCTTCAATAAAATGGTCACTGAATGTACTATTTTGTTCTGGATCGAGTACTTCTAACATGGCTGATGAGGGATCACCCCGAAAATCGCTAGCCATTTTATCTATTTCATCCATTAAAAAAACAGGATTAATTGTCTCTGCTTTTTTCATTCCCTGAACAATTCTACCTGGCATCGCACCAACATAAGTTCTTCGGTGACCTCTTATTTCTGCTTCATCTCTAACTCCACCTAGAGAAATCCGCACGAAATTTCTATTTATTGCCCGGGCAATAGATTTTGCTAACGATGTTTTTCCGACACCCGGAGGACCTACAAGACAAAGAATAGGGCCTTTTAGAGATTGTGTTAATTGTTGTACGGCAAGATATTCAAGCACTCTTTCTTTTACCTTTTCCAAACCATAATGATCCTCATCAAGCGTTTTTTCTGCATGAATTATATTTAAGTTATCTTCGGTTTCTTTCGTCCACGGTAAGGATAATAACCAGTCAATGTAGTTCCTGATTACAGAGCTTTCTGCAGAACTTTGTGGTACTTTTTCATATCGATCTAGTTCCTTATTAACAACTTTTACAATTCGCTCTGGCAAGTCAGACTTTTCTAATCTTTCTTTTAGTTGAGCAACCTCGCCGTTCTTACCATCTTTGTCTCCTAATTCCTTTTGAATTGCCTTCATCTGCTCTCTCAAATAATATTCTTTTTGAGTTTTTTCCATCGATTTCTTTACGTGCATACCTATTTTTTTCTCTAAATTTAAAACTTCTCTTTCATTGCTAATAAAGTTAATTAATTGTTGGAGACGCTTTTTTATGTCTTCTGTTTCTAATAATTCTTGCTTGTCCTTCATCTTTAGTGACAAGTGAGATGTAATGATATCTCCAAGTCGACCCGGCTCATCAATGTCTGATACAGTAGCAAGCGTTTCTTTACTTATCTTCTTAGATACCTTTATGTATTGTTCGAATTGTTCTAAGAGAGATCTCATTAGTGCAGCTTCTTCATTTTTGTTTCCATGAACTTCTTTAAATTCCTGTACTTCTACAATGAATTGATCCTTCTCTTCAATGAACTGGATAACTTCAGCTCGGTATTTACCTTCTACAAGAACCCTAATTGTACCATTAGGTAACTTTAACATTTGTTTCACTTTTGCCATCGTACCAATTCTGTATATATCCTTTGCTTCTGGCTCATCAACAGAACTTTCTTTTTGTGCTGCTAAAAAGATGTTATTATCGTCCATCATTGCTCTCTCTAGAGCATTTACTGATTTATCACGACCAACATCTAAGTGTAACACCATTGATGGAAATACTAATATACCTCTTAGTGGAAGGAGGGGAATTTGTATTTTGTTTGTTTCAGCCATTTGTTGCACCTCCGTTTGTTAAACACATAAAATTTCGCTAGATAAATCAATTTCATAATACCTATTTGCCGCCATCAGGATACAACATATAATTGGATCAAACCTTTTCCAACTATATGTTGTTAGGATATGGCTTAGTATTGTAATTATGAAATTGACTCATATAAAAAGTTAAATATAAGAGTCTTATCTCCTTGAGTTTAATGAAAACTATATCCTTTGTAAATCTAAACGCGTCTTAAATTGATTTTGTAGAAGATTCAACTTGAAATTCATCAACATTTTTTATTGACTCAGAATTATCTAGAACTAATAACAGCGCTTCCCGAAATGTTTCAACAGGATAGATCTCGATGTCACTTATTTTATCACACATAGCCTGATAATTAGCCTTTGGGATAATTACCCGCTTCGCTCCGGCTTGTTTTGCAGCACGAATCTTAGTCAAAACTCCCCCGATAGGCTTAACTTCTCCATGTAAACTTATTTCGCCAGTCATTGCAGTATCATAGCGAATAGGTGTTTTATGAATACTTGAATAGATTCCAACCGCCATCGCTAATCCGGCTGAGGGTCCATCAACAGGAATACCTCCTGGAAAATTCACATGCACATCATATTCATGAGCTGGTACTCCGAGCGAACGTAAAAGTGTAATTACGTTTTCAATTGATCCCTTTGCCATACTCTTTCTTTTAATTGATTTTGACTGATTTCCAATCGTCTCTTCCTCAGCTATACCAGTTATAGTAATTTCTCCATTATTGATTGCTGGTAGAATCATGAATTCTATCTCGAGTAAAAAACCGGTGCTAGGTCCATTAACAGCAAGTCCATTAACTTTACCAATTCTGCTTTTTTTCGTAATAGATGGTTTTAATCTAGGTGTTAATCGACTAGAATCTACAACCCACTCAATGTCTGCTTGAGAAATCATTTCTCTATTATCCTGTTTCGTTATACTTGCAGCAATTTGAATCATATTAACTGCTTCTCTTCCATTACGAGCGTATGTTGATAAAATTTCTAATGCTTTACCTTCAATGTTACTATTTACTTTTTGACTAGCTCTAGTCGCAACTTCAATAATTTCTTCTGGTTCCAATTCCCTAAAAAATACTTCTAAACACCTAGAACGAATTGCTGGAGGAATTTCATCGGGTAGTCTTGTTGTTGCTCCGATCATTCGAAAATCCGCTGGTAATCCATTCTTGAATATTTGATGAATATGTAAAGGAATATTTTTATTTTCTTCACTATAATAAGCACTTTCATAAAGTACTTTTCGGTCTTCTAGAACTTTAAGTAGTTTGTTCATTTGAATTGGGTGAAGTTCACCAATTTCGTCGATAAATAACACACCACCGTGTGCATTTGAAACGGCTCCTCGTTTTGGCTGCGGAATTCCCGCCTGTCCCATTGCACCTGCCCCTTGATAGATTGGATCGTGAACCGAGCCAATTAACGGATCTGCTACACCTCTTTCATCAAACCTTGCTGTTGTGGCATCTAGTTCAATAAATGGAGAAGCTATTTTAAAAGGCGAATTAGCATTTTTTTTGGCTTCCTCTAATACTAATCTTGCTGCAGCTGTTTTACCTATCCCAGGCGGTCCATATATAATGACATGTTGTGGATTAGAACTACATAGCGCTGCACGCAATGTTTGTATTCCATCTTCTTGACCGATGACTTCTACTAAGTTTCTGGGTCTAATCCGTTCAGATAATGGTTCAGATAGAGAAACCGAACGCATTCCCTTGAGTTTTTCCATTTCTTTCTGAGATTCTTTTTCAACGGCAGTCTTATTTGACCGTTGATTTCTTAGCAGATTCCAAAAGTAAAGACCTATTACTATTCCAAAGAATAGCTGAATAATTACAACAATACTAACGAGTTCCATGACGTACCTCCATACAACTATGATACGTGTTAGTATTTCCGCAAACTTACAGACTAAACCACAAAACTGTTGAACTCCTTAAATTTGGAACGAAATCTTCACTACCGTTTTTTTCTAAAGACTAGTCCTATTATAACGTTAATGTCGGTCTAATTCAGTAGATCTAATTTTTATCCATATAGAAATCCCTTGTTACAAATAACAAGGGATTTCTTTTTAAATATATATTAAATTTGTGTATTTAAAAATATTTACGCACTCTCTTTTGGTGATTCTTTATTCTCATCCTTCACTGTGCCATCAATTAATACTAGCTTTGGACGACCATTTTCAAGTAGTACAGTATCTTTTGTGATAATACATTTTTCAATATCATCACGGGAAGGAAGTTCAAACATAACATCCAACATAATACTTTCTATGATTGAACGTAAACCACGAGCACCAGTTTTTCTTTCGATAGCTCTTTTAGCAATTTCAACTAATGCTTCTTCTTCAAATTCCAATTCTACATTGTCAATTTGGAAAAGCTTTTCATATTGCTTCACAAGTGCGTTTTTTGGCTTCGTTAAAATTTCAATTAGAGCCTCTTCATCCAATGGCTCAAGTGCACCAATTACTGGTAACCGTCCAATAAACTCTGGAATTAATCCAAAACGAAGCAAGTCTTCTGGCAATACCTTCGCAAGTAATTCACCTTTATCCATATCTTGATTTGATTCCTCTGAACCAAAACCAATTACTTTTTTACCTAAACGACGTTTAACAATCTGTTCAATACCATCAAAGGCACCACCACAAATAAATAATACATTCGTTGTATCTATTTGGATGAATTCTTGATGAGGATGTTTACGACCACCTTGTGGAGGTACACTTGCAACAGTTCCTTCAAGAATTTTCAGTAAGGCCTGCTGAACACCTTCACCGGATACATCGCGAGTGATTGATGGGTTCTCAGACTTTCTGGCTACTTTATCAATTTCGTCAATATAGATAATTCCTTTTTCGGCTTTTTCTACATCATAATCTGCTGATTGAATCAGTTTAAGAAGTATGTTCTCAACATCTTCACCAACATATCCTGCTTCTGTTAATGACGTAGCATCAGCAATTGCGAATGGAACATTTAGTATTCTTGCCAATGTCTGTGCTAGTAATGTTTTTCCACTACCAGTTGGTCCAAGCATTGCAATATTACTTTTCGATAATTCCACATCATCAGACGCTTTTGTAGAATTTATCCTTTTATAGTGATTGTAAACGGCAACTGACAAGTTTTTCTTCGCTTTTTCTTGGCCAATAACGTAATCATTTAGAATTTCACAAATCTCTTGTGGCTTTGGTATATCTTTGAATTCTACTTCCTCTTCATTACCCAGCTCTTCTTCTACAATTTCTGTACAAAGTTCAATACATTCATCACATATATATACACCCGGACCAGCAACTAATTTACGAACTTGATCTTGACTTTTTCCGCAGAACGAACATTTCAGCTGTCCTTTTTCTTCATTAAATTTATACATTTATTTCACCCCTCGAGTTATAAGTATTTATATGATATGAGAAAAATCATACGATTTTATCTTATTCTTTCTTTAGCTCATAATATCAGATTAGCAAAGGATTAAAAAGCAAAAAACCTTCACCACTCTAATTAAACGTCTATAGTGGAAGTGTTACCAACTGACCAAGACAATAAACTGATTTGCACATTTTTTTCTTATTAAAAAAGTAATTATATTCTAAGAACAATGTACACTTAATTATGTAATAAGTTAACGAAATGTCAAATGATATGTAATTTAAGTATATGTTTTATTTACGCATAGAAATGCTTACTATTATTTTTAGTTCGATTTTCAGTTAGCAGTGCATCGACAAACTTAATAAATCTTTTTTGTAGAGAAAACAAGGCACGAGTTATTCGCACCTTGTTTTATAGTATTCTATTTAGCTAGATATATGTTATTGCTTTACTATGCTATGTTCAACTAGTAAATCAATAGCTTTTTTAAACTTTAAATCTTCCTTAATTGCTCCAGTGTTTCCACCTAACATCTGAGTCAATTGAGCAACATCTGTTTGGTACATAGAAGCCATAGTTTCTAACTCTTTATTAACATCTTCATCTGTAACTTCTACATTCTCCTCTTGAACGATAGCTTCAAGAGTTAGATTAGTTTTCACTCGCTTACCAGCATCTTCTTTCATCTGTTCTTTTAATGCATCCTCATCTTGACCAGAGAATTGGAAATACATTTCCATTGTCATACCTTGTGATTGAAGTCTTTGTTCGAATTCTTTCAGCATACGATCTAATTCATTAGCTACCATTGCTTCTGGAATTTCAACTTCAGCATTGTCCGAAGCTTGAGTAATTAGAGACTCACGTTTTTGGTTATCCGCCTCATTAGCCTTTTGCTCTTCAAGACGCTCTCTAGTTTTCTTCTTCAGTTCATCAAGACTCTCGACTTCTTTATCGACATCTTTCGCGAACTCATCGTCAAGTTCTGGCAATTCTTTTGCTTTCACTTCATGGATTTTCACTTTAAAAGTAGCTTCTTTTCCAGCTAAACTCTCTTCATGATATTCTTCTGGGAAAGTAACTGATACTTCAGTATCTGCTCCAGTTTGTTTACCAACTAACTGCTCTTCAAAACCTGGGATAAATGATCCTGATCCGATTTCTAATTGATGATTTTCCGCTTTTCCGCCTTCGAAAGCTTCTCCATCAACAAATCCTTCAAAATCCATTACAACTGTATCCCCGTCTTCTACTGAACCTTCTTCTTTTACAACTAATTCAGCTTGATGCTCTTGTTGATGCTTCAACTCGTGGTCTACATCTTCATCAGTTACTACTGTTTCAACATCTTCAACTTCTAGTCCCTTGTAGTTACCAAGAGTTATCTCTGGTTTTACAGTTACTTTAGCAGTAAAGATTAATGCTTTACCTTTTTCGATTTGTTCGATGTCTACTTCAGGCTGATCAACAGGCTCAATTCCTGCTTCGTCAACAGCGCTTGTATATTCCTCTGGTAAAACGATGTCTACAGCGTCTTGATATAATGATTCTACACCAAAACGTTGTTCAAATAAGCCACGTGGCACTTTACCTTTACGGAATCCTGGTAGTTGCACATCTTTTACTACCTTTTTAAAAGCCTGGTCAAGCGCTTTATCAAATTTCTCTACATCTACTTCTACAGTTAGAATTCCCTGATTACCTTCTTGTTTTTCCCATTTTGCTGACATATTTTTCCCTCCAGAATCTATAATTTCAATTATGCCGTTTTAACGTTCATTCGATTTATCTATATATCTACTTTGGCGGAACGTAAATTGCAACCACTTTATTATAACATAATCCTTAGTGCTTTCAACAATTTGGGAAAGCTTACGTTCACACTTACAATAACTTACATTTTCACTATAAAAATTATTCACCTATAATTTCAAAATACTTTTTCTCAGAATTTATTATCTCTAATAAAACGACATTTAATTTCTCTTCGTTTTCTACTTGTACAGTCTCATCCAACTGAAGATATTGATAACCTAATAGCTTTAATGCCTTTGATATATACACTAAATCGTTATCTGATGGCATCATAGGATATCTCACATATAGATAGCGATATAATAATTTCTTAATTAATTCAAAAAGAGATGGGTTATCTTGCTCTATGTCATGTAAATTCTCTAGTATTTGAATTGTCGTCTTATGAGAATTTATAGTACTTAACTGCTCTGGTATAAAAATTTGCGTACATTCAAACTTACTTACTGAAACTTGTTGATTTATTTTTTGTTCTTGAAGCCATTCAATTACTGCTGTTTTCACTAACGGGTTAATTTCATCTGTTATGAGCAATTTCTTTAAATATTCAAGATGCGAATTTACCGTTACTGCTCGACTTTTATTTAGTATTCTCCACTGCTGAACAGGATCTTTTTTGTTTACTGCTGTTTTTAGTTGATTTATATAATATGTAGCTTTCTCTTCGTTGTTATCAATCTTTAGTTTCTTGCTAATTTCATAGAGCTGCCAAAGTTGGGATTGTAATGGACTTGGAATATCTCCTTTCAAGAAAACCTCATCTAATTGCTCAATTAACTGATCATATTCACTTTGTTGAAATAATAACGTGCAATATATATGTATGTAATCAAAAAAGTATTGGTCATTTTTCCCAATCAGCTGTTGACATAAGTCTTCAGCATCGTCATAGTCACCAAGTTCCATTAAACAAATTAGTTTTCCCATCATGATTTCATGCTTATTTACATCATAGGAGATCAATTCGTTTAACTTTACTAAAGCGTCATCGTAGCGTTTTTCTTTCAATGCAATCATGCTTTCCTGTTCCAAAGTTGATTTCCATTTAGGAAACATTATTACATTATCATTTTTTTCATCCAATAGTTATCATCCCTAACAATCATATGTATTTTTCTTTATTAAAGCTTACCAAAAAAAGTAACATAATCAAAAAAGATGCTTCACGATTATGTATATATTACAAAAAAGGAATTCAACTTCAAAGCAGAAGTTGAATCCCTTTTCTATTCTGTATATGTCCCAGGCAGGATTCGAACCTGCGACCCACAGCTTAGAAGGCTGTTGCTCTATCCAACTGAGCTACTGGGACATGATAATAATAGTAATTTATACTGGAGTCTAAATTTTAAATATAATGGAGCGGGTGAAGGGAATTGAACCCTCGACATCAGCTTGGAAGGCTGAGGTTTTACCACTAAACTACACCCGCATTTTGTTAGTTATTATTCTTTTTTAAAATCATGTTCCTGCATCTTCTAGCCAATCTAAGATGTTCTTGCTTCGGAACAACTCGTAGACAATTCGGGAGAAGTATTGCTCGTGGCTGAGGTTTTACCACTAAACTACACCCGTATTTTGTTAGTTATTATTCTTAAGAGAACGTTAGATTTTGCCTAACAGACAAATATCATTATATTAATTCAATTGTCGTTTGTCAATAACTGTATAGAAAAAAACGTTTCTTGGTATAAGTTTTAGGCCTGCATTTACAGGCCTATACTTATCAACTAAAGAGTTGTCTCATATGTTAAATCCTCTAATAACTCACCTTCGATATCAAAAAATTCAACTAAGACATTATTTTTGGACTCCCAAGATAAAATTGCATAGGAACCTTCTTTTCTCACTCGAGGCAACCGAATACTTCCTGGATTAATAAATAATTGTTTTCCAACCCGCTCCGCACCAGCGATATGAGTATGTCCAAAACAAATCACTTGTGCTTCTAATTCTTCTGCTCGATAAGATAAAGGAGCTAATGTAGATTTCACTTGAAATAAATGCCCATGAGTTACAAAAAATCTTAAGTCAGTGACCGCAAAATCAACTTCATCCAAAAACCGTGCATCCATGTCACAGTTTCCTGCAACCTTCATAAATTGATTTAGCTCGTCGGAATCCATTTCCAATTCAGAATCCCCACAATGGATCATCTGTTCTACGTCGTTAATGTGTCGTTGTTTAATTAGATTTACCTCTTCTGTTAAACCATGACTATCACTTACTATTAAAACTTTCGGCATATTATCTCCTCTCCGATTTTGTGTTTAGCCAATTTTCTAATTTTGTCATAGCGTTTTTTCTATGGCTAATCTCATTTTTTTGTTCATGAGTCATTTGTGCCATTGTACGTGAAAAACCGACTGGATAGAAAATAGGATCATATCCGAACCCATTTTCTCCTTGGGGGGATTCACTTATGATACCTTCACATGTACCTCTTTTAAAAATAGTTGATTTATTTGGTTGAGCTAGAGCTAAAACACATACAAATCTTGCTGTTCTATTTGAAAATGATTGGCCCTTCAGTTCATCTAGAACCTTATGTATATTTGCTTTATCATCTTTATTTTCACCAGCATATCTTGCTGAGTAGACACCTGGATTTCCATTTAAAAGATCAATTTCCAATCCTGAATCATCAGCAAGGACAGGTAAATTAAACTGTTTAACAATAGTTTCTGCTTTGATCGCTGCATTTTCTTCGAATGTAGAACCGGTTTCCTCTATGTCATTACTGTAGTCTAAATCAAGAAGTGAAACAACCTCTATTCCAAATTTCTTGAACAGTTGATTAAAATCATTTATTTTCCCCTTATTTTTGGTAGCAATAATTAATTTTTCCATGTTTTTCCCTCAATTATCTCATTTTTTAGATACTATTTTATCTGCCAATTCACCAACAGCCTCTTTTTGCAATTCAAAAATTTCCTTCAATCCATTGTTCGCAAGTCCAAGCATTGTTTGTAGTTGGTCAAAACTAAAAGTTGCTTCTTCCCCGGTTCCTTGAATTTCTACAAATTCACCTGAACCTGTCATTACTATATTCATATCAACAAGGGCCTTTGAGTCTTCTTCATATTGTAAGTCTAAAATTTCTGTTCCATCTGGTAGAACCCCTACTGATGTTGCCCCAAGAAAGTCTGTTATTGGCATTTCCTTGATTGCTTTTTTTTCTAATAGTGTTCCGAATGCTAGTACTACTGCTACAAATGCTCCAGTAATAGAGGCTGTTCTAGTACCTCCATCAGCTTGAATTACATCACAATCAACCCAAATAGTACGTTCTCCTATTTTTTCAAGATTGACTACAGCTCGCAGGGCACGTCCAATTAACCTTTGAATTTCCATTGTTCTTCCTGACACTTTACCTTTGGATGATTCACGAATGTTTCTCTGTTCTGTTGCTCTAGGAAGCATCGAATATTCAGCTGTAATCCATCCCTTACCTTGTCCACGCATAAAAGGAGGCACACGATCTTCAATAGTTGCATTACAAATAACTTTTGTTTCACCGACAGAAATCAACACAGAACCTTCTGGGTGCTTAGTATATCCTGTCTCAATTTTTATAGGTCTTAACTGATCTATTTTTCGTTCGTTTCTTCTCAATTCAATTTTCCTCCTCTATATACTCACTAATTCTGATATTCCTAAAATCAACCAATTCTCCTTCAGAATTAGGACTAGTAACTTGCCGTATTTCCTTTCGTCAAGAACCAAGGTTCCTACGCTATTATCCTAACATATTTTCACCTAATTATATAAGTTCATACTACTTCCTAGCTTTATATATCACTTCGAGATTAAACATCAAAATCATATTAAATCTATAGATTAAAATTCAAGTATCTCGTTCAACACAATCGGACGGATTGTCTCTTGTGATTATTTTCATTGAAGGATATATATAGTTCTTTGAATATTATCCTATTATAAAAAAATACCACAGAACAACGCTTCTGTGGAGATGAAATTTATGCTTTCTTACATTGTCGAAAAAAGAAGCTGGCAATAAACCAGCTCCCAAAAAGATAATTATAAGCTTCCGGTTGGAACGAATGTATCCCTTGTAACAGGTTCTGAGTACGGAACCCCACTTTCATTGAATACTTGAGTCATATTTTCAACACCAACACTGACACCGTCCACTCCTGGCTGTTCAGTCAGTGTTAAAACTAACGTTTCCATTACTTCGTCTGAAATCGATCCATCCTCTACATTGTTTAATATATTCTCATTAAATTTTAGCGTTAGTATTCCATCTTTATATTTTGGATCTTCTATTAAACTTGCACCAAGATTAAAAACATTGAGTAAATCAAGTTCATAAGATGGACCTTCAATCAAGGCTTGTACAATTGATTGATACATGTCATCGTTTTCGTTTTCAATGTGTTGAGTTACTGGAACATGATAATAGTTTTCATTGTGTTGAGCGGGATAGTAAAGCGTCACCGCTTCACTATCCATTAAGTCTATTGTATCTCCACTATAGATATTAATTCCGTTTGCACGTGAATACCCCTCAGAAATAGGTGTTCCGCTTACAGGCATCTCTTTTTGTTCATAACCATTAATCCAAAGATTAATTTTTTCTACATTATCAAATTGTGTAAGTGTATAAGTCATAGCTTGGATTATTTTCTGCTCATCTTCTGGTCGATATTCAGCAAATTCGTTTGATACATCCACAACTAGTGTACCGTCTTCTTTTAAGTTTAGACCTATTATCTGAGTCCCAGTCGGTAGCACTGCTTCAAATCCATTTGGTAAGAACTCAGTAACTGGACCACCTTTTACTAAGTATTCAAGGGCCTGTGTTGCAACTGACTCCGTCTTCGGTAGCTCGATAGTTTGTGGTACAACCATGCCATTTGAGTCTAGCAAGTATAATTGCCTTTGTACTGTTTCTACTCCTTCAGATTCCTGTGGTTCTTCAATCTCTGTTTCTTCTGCTTCCTCACCGTCTTCCCCATCTTCAGTAATTTCATCAAGATTATCTGTATAACTTGCTTCTTCAGGAGGAGAATCTATCTCCTCTAACGTTTGTTCTCCTTGAAATACACCACAACCAGTTAATAATATAAGTGTTAGACTGATTACGCCAATAAAAATCGATATTGATTGTTTCCTCATGCTTTTCCCTCCTACGATGGTTTGTACTACTATATATACGAGCCTAAAATAAAAATAGACCTCGCTGATTAAATTTTTTACTAATCATTGCAAATTCTATAAGCTTCAATAATAAAAAAATAAGCGAGTAGATAATTACCTACTCGCTTATTTTCAGTTTTATATTTTAGTTACTGCTTATTACTGCATTTTCAACTATTTTAATAGGTTGATTTAACCAATTATTAGCAATCCGTTGAAAAACATCTAAGCGTCCCGTTGTAAAAAATTGGTGCTCGGGGATGCGATTACCATTAAAAAGTTTTTTATTATATCCCATTATCGTACTAACTTCCCGAGCTGTCTCTTCTCCGGATGAAATAACATTAACATGATCACCAATCACTTCTTGGATAATGTCACGTATTAATGGATAATGAGTACACCCTAGAATTAAGGTGTCAATATGATTTTTTTCCTTTAGAGGTTTCAATGTCTCAGAAACAACCTTATAAGCATCTGGACCAAAAAGAATACCATCTTCAACCATTGGCACAAAGCGTGGACATGCTAAGTCATTTACACGAATAGTAGAATTAATAGCTTTTAATGCTTGTGGATATGCGTTACTGTTAATTGTACCTTCCGTACCAATTACTCCAATTCTCATATTTTGAGACATTTTGATTGCGGCTCTAGCTCCAGGCTGAATAACACCTATTACCGGTATTGTAAGTTCTGTTCTTAGTTGCTCTAGGGTAAACGCAGTGGCTGTATTGCATGCTATTACTAATATCTTGATGTTTTTCTTTAGTAAAAAGTTAACCATTTCCCAAGTGTATTTAATAACTTCTTCCTTTGGTCTAGGTCCATAAGGACATCTTAATGTATCGCCAAGATAGATAAGTTGTTCCTTTGGAAGCTGCCGCATGAGTTCACTTGCTACTGTTAAACCGCCTACTCCGGAGTCAATAACTCCTATTGGTTGATCCACTTTTATCCCCTCTATCTTGATGTTTATTTATTCTCGACTTTTTTCATATTATCATGCAATAAGCTTAAAATGGAGTTGAGTGAATCCACTTTTTCCACTGGTACATTTTCTAAAACTTCTCCAAGATAATCTTGTCTCTTTTCAATAACCTCATTAATGATAGATGTACCCTTTTCCAGCAGGTGTATTCTTACCACACGCCGATCATTCAGATCGCGTATTCTTTCAACTAGTTCTCTTTTCTCCATACGATCAATTAGGTCGGTAGTAGTACTAAAAGCTAGATTTATTTTATTGGAAAGTTCACCAATAGTTAAGTCTCCGTCTTCTAACAACCACTGTAAAGCAATAAACTGCGGAGGAGTGATTGGGTAATTATTTAAAATTTCTCTACCCTTTTTTTTAATTAGCCCAGAAATATATCTTAACTCTTTTTCCACTTCAGCAATTGTCGAAATAGGCGTTGTATTTTGCACAGAATTCCCCTCCTTGAACAATCTTAATAACTAGTTGTCATTTTCAGTATTTGGTTCATCTATATTTTTTTGCAACATTTTTTCAAGCTCATTTACTTTGTTCTTAATCACCATAATGTATAGAATATCACCCACATCAATAATTGTTTGACCATGAGGTGTGATAACATCACCTTTTCGTATTATAGCATTTATCAATGCCTTTTTAGGGAAATTTAACTCTTCAAGTTTTTCGCCTACAATTTTGTTGTTTTCTAATACTTCATATTCAATTATTTCCACGTTTGTTTTGCCGGCCGAATTCAGCTCCAATGTGTGCATGGGAGCTGTTTTCTTTGGACCCACTAGCCCAAACTTACGAGCAATCAATGATATAGTCGAACCCTGAATCAAAGTGGAAGTAATTACAACGAAAAATACCGCATTAAAAAACACCTGACTATTTTCCACTTCAGCCAATAAGGGGAATAAAGCTAATACGATTGGTACAGCTCCCCTTAAACCCGCCCAGGATAGAAATAATTTTTCTTTGTTATTGAAGGGAAATTTAAACAATGATATAAAGGTTGCTACAGGTCTAGCAAGAAATATTAACACAATAGAAAGCAATAATCCTTTAAGTAAAATATCGAAGGAAAACAAACTTGATGGAAATACAAACAAACCTAGAATGATAAACATTAATATTTGTACCATCCAAGCAAATCCTTCGTTAAACCTTAAGATAGACTGACGGTAGGTTAAATCTAAATTCCCTACAACTAGAGCTGTAATATAAACAGCTAGCAAACCACTTGCACTCGCAAATGAAGTGATACTATAGGCAAGAAAGGCAAAGGAAAGTGCAAATAAGGGATATAGCCCACTTGATTCAAGATTTATACGGTTAATAGACTTACTTGCAACATGTCCAATTATAAGTCCTAATAGTGCTCCAACTCCCATTTGCCAAAAAAAGGAACCAAAAAGATACCATATATTGGCTTCGTGATTTAACGTTAATAATTCGATGAAAGATACCGTTAAAAATACAGCCATTGGATCATTAGTCCCAGATTCCGCCTCTAAAGTAGCTTCAATTTTCATGTTAATGTTTTTTCCTTTTAGGACAGCAAAGACCGCAGCAGCATCAGTTGAACCAACTATCGATCCTATTAAGAAGGCTTCTAACCAAGTAAAACCAAAAATATATTTAGCGAAAACAGCTACGATGATAGCAGTTATTAACACCCCAATCGTAGCGAGGGATACAGCCGGTGCCATTACTGGACGAATGGTACTCCATTTGGTCTGTAAACCACCCTCAAATAAAATAACTACTAATGAGAAAATCCCTATCATTTGTGCTACCTTGGCGTTATCAAAGTAAATAATGTTTAAACCATCGCTTCCAACTACCATTCCCACTCCAATAAATAAAACTAAGGATGGTACACCAAGCCGTGATGAAAATTTTGTAACTAATACACTTACGATTAATAAGAGTGCTATTAATACGATAAATTGATTGGATGTGATTAATTCTTGTTCCATTCAATCCTCCTAGTGTTTTAATGATTCGTTCGTTGACATATCATAATTATTACCCTATCCCGATTATATTAAATCAATTTTTCCCCTTGATACTTTATACTTTTTCTATCTTATTTGAAAGATATTTTTATTTAATTTGTTTAAAAAATCATAAAAACCGACTTTCCAAAACAGAAAGTCGGTTCTTTTTAGAGCTTGAGTTCCCCCATACGAAGGAGCTCTACTACAGCCTGTGAACGCCCCTTAACTCCTAATTTTTGCATAGCATTAGAAATGTGGTTACGAACTGTCTTTTGTGATATAAACAATTCCTGGGCTATATCTTTTGTTGTTTTGTCCTGTACTAAAAGCTCAAACACTTCTTTTTCACGTTTTGTTAATAGTTGCTTCGGCTTGTAGTCATTATCCTTCAAGTGTTAACCCCTCCTTGCTATCTTTAGAGCCATTTTGAAGGGTATTTATTTAGTCAAGTTATTCTATGTCAAATTGAAGTAATTCGTGCCATGATTATGCGGAATTTTTAGAAGTAGTTAAAATAGGAAAATAAAGTGAAAACGATGGTAAATGCTCTATTGACCATACTATTCTATTTACAATTAGTTGATACTCGTAAACATAAATTGAAAGACAATTAGAAAGTTAAGAACAGTTCAATTTATAACTCTAAAAGCGTCCCTTTTATAAAGATTGAAGTTCTTTTTTGATAGCATCGGTAAAGGGTACTGGCTTTCCAGTAGTAGGGTTAATTTGCACCATCCTACCTCTTGCAGTTAAACACACTTCATCATTGTCATTAACAGCTAGATAATGAATGTCAAATGAAGTCCTACCAACCTGATTTACTTTTACATAAATACGAAGTTGATCCTCAAAGTATATTTGGTTTATATAATCACATTGTAAATCGGCAACAATCGGAATCGTATCAACAGTAGATTTAATTTGAAATAATCCAATTTTTTTTAATAGTTCAATTCTCGCCTGCTCAAAATACATGAAAACAAATACATTGTTTACATGTCCAAACATATCTGTTTCTGCAAATCTAACCTTAATTGGTATATGAAATGAAAATTCTTCCCTCCACTTATTAAAATCCTCAATATAACTTATCGTTTTCATTTATAATAACCACCTTTAAGTATAGAGATATAATATAAATTAACATTATTTACACTGAATTATGAAAGAGCCTTCACCACTAGTGGTGAAGGCTCCTGTAAGTCACTTATTGATAAAATAAAAATTTATTAGTATGCGTGATCACTACCAAAGAAATTCTTAAATGACTGTAAGTTGGTATCACGATTCATAGCAGCAATAGAAGTTGTTAATGGTATTCCTTTTGGACAAACTTGGACACAGTTTTGTGAATTACCACAACCTGAAATACCACCGTCCTCCATTAAAGCTTCTAGACGCTCACCTGCGTTCATTTCACCTGTTGGGTGCGCATTAAATAGACGAACTTGAGATAGTGCTGCAGGTCCAATAAAATCAGAATTGTCATTTACATTTGGACAAGCTTCTAAGCACACTCCACAAGTCATACATTTCGAAAGCTCATATGCCCATTGACGTTTCTTCTCTGGCATACGAGGTCCTGGCCCAAGATCGTGCGTGCCATCGATTGGTATCCATGCTTTTACTTTCTTTAAAGAATCAAACATTCTGCTTCTATCTACTGCTAAATCTCTCATTACCGGAAAAGTTGCCATAGGTTCTAATCGAATCGGCTGTTCCAATTTATCAACTAGAGTTGAACAGGCTTGTCTAGGTGTTCCATTTATTATCATGGAACAAGCTCCGCAGACCTCTTCAAGACAATTTGATTCCCAATTAACAGGCGTTGTTTTTTCCCCTTTAGCATTATAGGGATTCCTTTGTGTTTCCATTAAAGCAGAGATAATATTCATATTTTCTCTGTAACGGACTTCAAATGTCTCCTCATAAGGAGACGTATCTGGGCTATCTTGACGGGTAATTACTAAAGTAATCGTTTTCTCAGCCATCTGTTTCCATCCCCCTTATTACTTCTTCTTACTATAATCGCGTTTTCTCGGCTCAATAAGCGAAACATCTACATCTACATATGTAAATGTCGGTGCATTTTTTTCTTTATCGAACTGGGCTTTTGTTGTCTTTAGCCATTCTTCATCATTACGTTCAGGGAATTCTGGTTTGTAATGGGCTCCGCGACTTTCATTACGATTTAAAGCTCCAATCGTTATAACACGTGCTAAGTGAAGCATATTTTTCAATTGACGGGTAAACATTACACCTTGATTACTCCAACGGGATGTGTCATTGATATTGATTTTTTCCCATCTTTTAAGCAATTCCTGGATTTGTTCATCCGTTTTTTTGAGTTTTGTATTATCACGAACAACCGTAACATTATCTGTCATCAATTCACCTAACTCTTTGTGAATCTGATAAGCATTTTCTGTACCATCCATGTTCATCAATTGTTCAAAATAATCCTGTTCTTCTTTTAACTTATTATCATAGAGTTCTGAAGACATGTCATCTGCTGTCTTTTCCAGCTCATTAACATACTTTATTGCATTTGGACCTGCTACCATTCCACCATAAATGGAAGATAATAATGAATTTGCTCCTAAACGATTAGCTCCATGCTGACTAAAATCACACTCACCAGCTGCAAATATACCAGGGATATTCGTCATTTGATCATAGTCAACCCATAGGCCACCCATTGAATAATGAACAGCAGGGAATATTTTCATTGGAACTTTACGTGGATCCTCGCCTACGAACTTCTCATAGATCTCGATAATACCGCCAAGCTTTACATCCAATTCTTTTGAATCTTTATGAGATAAATCCAAATAAACCATGTTTTCGCCATTAATTCCTAGCTTCTGGTTTACACACACATCAAATATTTCTCTAGTTGCAATATCACGAGGAACTAGATTACCATAAGCTGGATATTTCTCTTCAAGAAAATACCAAGGTTCACCATCTTTATATGTCCACAAACGTCCACCTTCACCACGAGCTGATTCACTCATTAGCCTCAGTTTATCATCACCAGGGATTGCAGTTGGATGAATTTGAATAAATTCACCATTCGCGTAGATTCCGCCTTGTAAGTATAATGCTGCTGCTGCAGAGCCTGTATTTATAACTGAATTAGTGGATTTACCAAAGATAATTCCAGGTCCACCAGTAGCCAAAATGACTGCATCCGCTTGGAATACTTTCAAATCATGAGATTGGATATTTTGAGCGACAATTCCTCGACCAGTACCTTCATCGTCAATAACTGCAGATACAAATTCCCAACCTTCGTACTTCGTAACAAGCCCTTCTACTTCAAAGCGCCTCACCTGTTCATCTAAAGCATATAATAACTGCTGTCCGGTTGTTGCACCGGCATATGCTGTTCTATGGTGTTGAGTACCACCAAAACGACGAAAATCAAGCAATCCTTCTGATGTACGGTTAAACATAACTCCCATACGATCCAGCATATGAATGATTCCTGGTGCAGCATCACACATTGCTTTTACTGGAGGTTGATTAGCTAGAAAGTCCCCTCCATATACCGAATCATCAAAATGTTCCCATGTGGAATCTCCTTCTCCCTTTGTATTAACTGCACCGTTTATGCCACCTTGAGCACAAACTGAGTGGGAGCGTTTTACAGGTACAATTGATAATAGGTCAACGTGAACGCCTTTTTCTGCCGCTTTAATGGTTGCCATTAGGCCAGCAAGTCCGCCGCCCACTACAACAATATTGCGATTACTCATTCTTAGTTCACTCCCCTAGTTTTACTGTCTATTAATTTATATGCCATACGCGAATTTAATTAACGATCTTACACCGATATAAGTTACTGCGATAAAAACGAAAAGTGTAGCGTATGTTGCAATTTTCTGAGATTTTGGTGTAACAGTAATGCCCCAAGACACAAGAAAACTCCATAGTCCGTTGGCAAAATGAAATGTTGTTGACACGACACCTACTATGTAAAACCAGAACATAAATGTACTAGATAGGATGCCTTCCATTAAGCTGTAATCAAGTTCTGCATTACCCAGTCCAATAGCAACTCTAGTTTCCCATACGTGCCATACAATAAAGATTAATGTTATAATTCCTGTTATTCTTTGGATATAGAACATCCAATTCCTAAAGAAACCATAGCGTCTTGTATTATTTCTAGCTACAAAAACAATATAGACTCCTAGAATAGCGTGGAATAAAATGGGAAGAAAAATAATAAAAGTCTCTAGCAAAATTCGAAATGGTAAATCATGCATAAATCCTGCTGCCTTGTTAAAGCTTTCTTCTCCGTACACAGCAAAGTGATTAACCACTAAGTGCTGAATAAGGAAAATACCAATTGGAACAACCCCAAGTAGTGAATGTAACCTACGATAAAAAAACTCCCGATTCTCTGTCATGTGTACCCCCCTCAACATTAAACTTATTCTATTAGTACTGATAGAATATACATTTTTTCATACATAAAGCGCTTTATTTTCTGTTATTCGCTATTAACCGATTGCAAGGAAAAATGTATATTTTGTGACACAACTATTGTACTTCTATCGAGTGTAAGCGTCAAGAAAACTACTTGCCTTATTGTGCCAACTAAAAGACAAAATCCAATACAAAGGTGACTTGCAAACTATTAAATTTCGGGTGATAATAATCTATAGAAGGGAAAGTGAATTAGATGGAAATTAATCAAAAAAATACAAATGAACTTTTAAATCATATACATACATCTGGTTCCGGCTATGATCTACTTCGTTATGTTTGCTTACCTGATTTATTGGGAAGGGATGCAAATTCAATACTTTATGTAATGGGGAAAAATCTTGCTAGGAATGTCAAAGTACAAACTATTGATGATTTAAAAAATTTTTTCGTTAAAACTGGCTGGGGGAATTTAATCCTATTAAAAGAAAAAAGACGAGAGCTTATCTTCGAATTAACTGGAGACGCTATATCCAAACGGAGCCAATTGGATATCACTATAGATTACCGTCTTGAGGCTGGTTTTTTAGCTGAATCAATTCAATTAATAAAGGATTGTCCGTGCGAATGTGTTGAGGAAAGTAATAAAAAGAAGCAACTAACTCAGTTTAATGTGATGTACACGAAATAATCAATAAATTCTACTATGATAGTTACGAGCAAGTTGGACTTATACTTTGATGACCACAGCGCAAAACCTTTCACAATTTCCTAGTTCAAACAACTAATCCCTCATAGTGAATTAAACTATGAGGGATTAGTTTCTTCATGATTATCCTTTTTATCATTCAAATGTTCTAATATTGCGATAGCAGTAGGCTCTGGTACACCCAATTTTGTCAATTCTTCAAGTTTAGCAAGTTTAATCTCAGCTAACGACTTGAAGTGAGTTAATAATAATGTTCTTCTTTTTTGTCCGACACCAGGTATATTATCTAGTTCCGATTTAAATGCACTTTTTCCTCTCAACTGTCTATGAAATGAAATTGCGAACCGGTGCACTTCATCTTGAATACGTTGTATCAAATAAAATTCTTGCGATTGTCTATCTAAATTAATTACAACTGGTGGACTACCGTATAATAGCTCACTGGTTCTATGTTTGTCATCTTTCGCAAGTCCACACAGAGGTACATCTAATCCTAATTCGTTTTCTAAGACATCTAAAGCAGCATTCATTTGTCCCTTTCCGCCATCAATAACAATCAGATCAGGTAAGGGTGCTTTTTCTTTTAATACTCTTTTATATCTCCTTCTAACAACCTCTCTCATTGTTTCATAGTCATCAGGACCTTCTACATCATTAATTTTATATTTTCTGTATTCTTTTTTAAACGGTTTACCATCGATAAATACAACCATTGCTGAGACTGGATCTGTTCCCTGGATATTAGAATTATCAAATGCCTCTATCCGGTGAGGTATTTCAATATGAAGTTTTTCACCTAATTGCTCTACCGCTTTAATCGTACGTTCTTCATCTCGTTCGATTAAAGAAAATTTTTCCTGTAGTGCTATCTCCGCATTTTTTTCCGCTAACTTTACTAATTCTTTTTTTCTCCCGCGGTATGGAATATGCACGTCCACCTCTAAAAGTTCTTTCAACAATTCATTGTCTGTTGGAGCGGGGACTAGTATTTGTTTTGGTTTTGGATGATTTTGATGTAAATAAAATCGGCCGATATAACTTAGAAAAGTTTCTTCAGCATCATCAAAGAATGGGAAAATAGAGACATCTCTTTCCATTAACTTACCTTGTCTAATAAAGAAAACTTGTACACACATCCATCCTTTATCGTAAGAGTAGCCAAATA
This sequence comes from Aquibacillus saliphilus, assembly GCF_020404745.1. Classification (GTDB taxonomy): domain Bacteria; phylum Bacillota; class Bacilli; order Bacillales; family Amphibacillaceae; genus Aquibacillus; species Aquibacillus saliphilus. The sequence continues at coordinate 129,045 of NZ_JAIZAP010000008.1, read as the reverse complement.
TATCACGATTCACTTGATCATTTAATGTGATTTTTTGCTGATCCATAACTGATTCAATATGTTGAATTTGATCACGCATTTCTTTCGCTCGTTCAAAATCTAATTCCTCAGAAGCGGAAAGCATTTTTTGTTTCAAGTCCTTTTTAATTTCTTGGTGACCACCACTTAAGAATGAAGTGATGCTCTGTACGATCGCCTTATTTGTCTCTTGTGAAACGGGATAAACACAAGGACCAAGACATTGATTCATATGATAATATAAACAGACACGGTCAGGCATCTTATCACATTTTCTCAATGGATATAAACGATCTAGCAGTTTTTTTGTTTCTCTCGCTGCAATTACATTAGGATAAGGACCAAAGTATTTACCTTTATCTTTTTTAACTTTTCTAGTCACAATTAATCTTGGATGCTCTTCAGATGTGATTTTCAAATAAGGATAAGATTTGTCATCCTTTAGTAATACATTGTACTTAGGATCATATTTTTTTATTAAATTCATTTCTAAAATTAATGCTTCAATTTCAGATGATGTAACTATATATTCGAAATCTGTAATCTCCTGAACTAACCTTTGGGTTTTTTGATCATTTGCTCCAGTAAAATAGGAGCGTACTCTATTTTTCAGCAATTTTGATTTCCCTACATAAATGATTGTTTGATGTTTATCTTTCATCAAATAACAACCTGGTTGAGCGGGTAGAACAGCTAATTTTTCTTTTATAAGATCGTTCATTTTCATTCACCCTATCATTTAACGTAACACTATCATATCAAACAACAATCCCTTGTTACATAGTTGGCAACAAGGGATTGTTTTAAGCAGAGTATTAAAAGTCTTTTAAGAGTGTTTGTTAATTAGTTCAACCAAAGCTTCTTTTGGTTGAAAACCTACAACTTGCTCGACAACTTCTCCATCTTTAAATAAAAGAAGAGTTGGGATGCTCATTACACCAAATTTCCCTGCAGTCTCTTGGTTCTCATCAACATCAAGTTTCACAATTTTCACTTGATCGTTCATTTCTCCGTCAATTTCTTCAAGGACTGGAGCAATCATTTTACAAGGTCCACACCATGGTGCCCAAAAATCTGCTAATACAACACCTTCACTTGTCTCTGTGCTGAAGTTTTGATCTGTACCGGCTACAATCGCCATTTATAATTCCTCCTCATATTTACATTCATTTCATGAAAAGTATATCATTCTGTTTTGTTAAATTGCTACTAGTTTGCTTTACTATATCTATTCCCTAATGAACTTAATTCATTCAGTTGTTGACAACCATATGCTAAAAACTGCAACAGGATTATCCTGTTGCAGTAATATATGTTATTTTTATATTTCTGTTATGCGTTAACTTTCAATTGCTTTATTTCATCAATTAATTTCGGTAGAACTTCAAATAGGTCCCCGACTATACCATAATCTGCAACATTGAAAATATTTGCCTCTGGGTCTTTATTAATAGCAACAATGACTTTAGAGTTCGACATCCCAGCCAAATGCTGTATTGCCCCTGAAATACCACAGGCGATATACAAATCTGGGGTAACCACTTTCCCTGTTTGACCTATTTGTAAGGAATAATCACAATAGTCGGCATCACAAGCTCCACGAGAAGCTCCAACAGCCCCTCCTAACGCCTCTGCCAGTTCATACAAAGGTTTAAAGCCTTCATCACTCTTGACGCCACGCCCACCAGCTACAACTACTTTTGCTTCGGACAAATCGACTCCTTCAGTTGTCTTTCTAACAACATCTTTAATTACTGTTCTTAAATCCGAAATCTCAACTTGTGATGTAGAAACATTGCCTTGTTTAGATTCGTCTCGTTCTAAAGGAACTATGTTATTTGGCCGAATTGTTGCAAAAATAATACCTTCTGTTACCATCTTTTTCTCAAATGCTTTACCAGAATAAATAGGTCGAGTAAATACTATATTTCCGCCAACTACTTCTACTTCAGTGGCGTCAGATATTAACCCGATTTCTAGTCTACTAGCAAGCTTTGGTGTCAAATCTTTTCCAATAGCGGTATGTCCCATCATAATTGCATCTGGAGATTCCTCATTTATCACTTGAAGTACTGCCTGTGCATAGCCTTCTGAAGAATACGCTTTCAGTTTTTCGTTTTGAACAGTTATTACACGATTTGAACCATAGTGAACCATTTCATTGCCTAATTGTTCGAGTTCACCGTCTCCACATATAACCCCGACAAGTTCCCCTCCCTCACTTATCGTTTTAGCTGCCGCAATAGCCTCAAAGGTCACATTACGTAATACATTGTCACGTACTTCACCTATAACTAACACTTTTCTACTCATTGAAGTCTCTCCTTTCTATAATACTTTTGCTTCAGTTTTTAATAAAGTTACTAGTTCTTTAACTTGATTATCTATGTCCCCTTCTAAGACCTTCCCTGATTCACGTTCTGGTGGAAGAAAGATTTCAATCGTTTTTGTTTTCATCTCCACGTCTTCTTCATCTAAATCCAAATCATCGAGTTCTAATTCTTCTAATGGTTTTTTCTTTGCTTTCATTATGCCAGGTAAAGATGGATAGCGCGGTTCATTTAAACCTTGTTGACAAGTAACTAGTAAAGGTAGTGTCGACTCAACCATTTCGGTATCGCCCTCTACATCCCTCTCTATTGAAACTTTATCTCCATCAATAGTTAAAGCTGTAATGGTAGTTACATAAGGAATAGTTAATCTTTCCGCTAATCTAGGTCCAACTTGACCGCTTGCCTCATCAATTGCCACGTTTCCTGCTAAAATTAAGTCAATTTCTTTACTTTCAAAGTAAGCCTCTAGTATTTTCACAGTTGAAAATTGATCACCTTGCTCCAAATCTTCTTCTGTATTAATTAATACAGCCTTATCCGCCCCCATAGCAAGGGCTGTTCTCAGCTGCTTTTCAGAATCACCATTACCTACAGTTACAACAGTAACCTCGCCACCGTTTGTATCGCGTTGATTAATGGCCTCTTCAATTGCATATTCATCATATGGATTGATGATGAATTCAGCACCATCATCATCAATCCTTCCATCTTTCACTACTATTTTTTCTTCCGTATCAAATGTGCTTTTCATGAGTACGAAGATATTCATTTTCTATCCATCCCCTTTCTTTAAATTTAAAAGTATTAATTAGAGAAAATTGCCTGAGGAGATAACAAATTAATCAGGAGTTATCAATCATCTGGACAATCCATTGATTAATAATTCGTGAACGTCATTAACTTGATCCTCGAGTCGATACTTTTGCTCTTTCATTACCCAATTGGTAACCGTTTCGTCAAGCGTTCCAAAAATCATATGCCGGACTAAACGAATGTTCATTTTCGGTTGAAAGAGTCCTTCGTTCATCCCCTCTTCAACAATACGATCAATAATAACGAGATAACGCTTCAACACATCGTTAATCTTTAGCCTAAGTTCCTTATTCGATTGCCTCAGTTCTAGTTGAGTTACGATTGCTAAATCATGATCTTCTGAAAGTTGTTTGAAGTGCATCAGAATTAATGTCTTCAGCTTCTCTTCAGCATTTTGTTTTAAATTAATTTCGTGTTCTGTCTTTTCTATGAATTGGCCCATTTTTTCCTGAAAAACAGATACAAGAATATCTTCTTTATTTTTAAAATAAAGATAAATCGTCCCGTCTGCTACACCCGCAGTTTTTGCAATTTTTGATACTTGAGAAGCATGATAGCCATTTTCTGCAATAACAATAACTGCTGCGTCTATAATTTGTTTGAATTTCGGTTTGCTATTTTTCATTCCTGATGCTCCTAACTAACGATAAATATGAATGACTATTCATTCATATTTATCGTACAACCATTATTCTATTTTGTCAATAGGTTTAACCCGTCCTAATTATCCAATAGGAAATAGTTCTAAACAGAAACATCGTCTACATCATTCAATTTTTTTCTTTCATCTTCAACTAATTTTCTTCTCAAAATTTTACCGACAGCTGTTTTTGGCAATTCTTCTCTAAATTCATAAATCTTAGGAACTTTATAAACAGCCATTCTTTCCCTGCAAAATTCATCTAAAGATTTCTCGTCTACATGTTGACCCTCTTTTAAAACGATGTAAGCTTTGACTGTCTCACCTCTATAAGGATCAGGAATACCTGCCACTACAGTTTCTTGAATTCCTTCATGTTCATATAAGACATCTTCCACTTCTCGAGGATAAATATTGTATCCACCAGCAATAATCATATCCTTTTTTCTATCAATTACATAAAAACAGCCATTTTCATCCATATAACCAATATCACCCGTTAATAACCAACCATCTTTAAGTACTTGCTCAGTCTCTTCACTATTATTCCAATACCCTCTCATTATTTGAGGACCTTTAACAGCAATTTCCCCAATATCTCCTTGTTTTACTTCATCGTCCAATCCCGTACCAATTATTTTGGCATCAGTATCAGGCCATGGCACACCAATACCACCATGAACTAAACCAGTTGCTAAGAAATTTGCATGTGTAACAGGTGAAGACTCTGTTAATCCATAGCCTTCTATTAATCGACCACCAGTTTCACGCTCGAATTGCTCCTGAATCTCACTTGGTAGCGGTGCAGATCCACTTATACATGACTCAATCGAGGATAAGTCATATTGCTTAAGTTTAGGATGGTTTAATAAAGCTATATAAATAGTTGGTGCACCTGGAAAAATGGTTGGGCGTTGCTTTTCAATTGTCTTTAATACATCCTCAACATCAAACTTAGGAATGAGTACCATCTTTGAACCAGTATAAACCGAATAATTCATTACCGTAGTCATACCATAAACGTGAAAAAAGGGAAGAACACCTAATACAGTATCCTGTGTCTCTCTTTCTTCATCAAGCCAGTTGCTACACATTTGCACATTTGACACTAAATTATAATGCGTCAACATTACACCTTTTGGAAAACCTGTTGTTCCGCCAGTATACTGTAATAAAGCTAGATCTTCTTTGGGATCTACTTGACAATACTTAAGCTCCGCACTTTGCTTTGCCATTATCATTGTCCATGGATGAACTTCAGTAGTCTGATTCACTTTAGGAACTTTAGTTTTCTGCTTTTTTTGAACCAATGGATAAAGAAGATTTTTTGGAAATGGTAAATAATCTTTAATTCCTGTAACAATTACATGTTCTAATGACGTTGTTTCTTTAACTTTTAGAACCCTAGGAAATAATAAGTCTAAGCAAATAATCATTTTGCAATCAGAGTCTTTTATTTGGTATTCTAACTCTCTTTCTTGGTATAGCGGGTTAGTTTGAACTACTACACCACCAGCTATTAAAACACCATAATAACTAATCACTGCTTGCGGACTATTAGGTAACATAATCGATACCCTATCCCCTTTTTCCAATCCTAATTGCTGTAAATAAGCTGCTAATTTCTTTGCTTGTTTGTAAACTTCCTCATACGTAAGCTCTTTACCCATAAAGTGAAGCGCTTTCATATTTGGGTTACTTTTAGCTCTTTCTTCTAAGAATGCATGAAGCGGTTTTTCTTCATAAGTCAAACTAGTTGGTATCCCCTTTGGATAATGAGAAAGCCATGTCTTCTCCTTAAGTTTTTCACTCATTTAACTACCTCCTTTTTTTACTTAATTCCATTATAACCACTATTCATAATTTTTTAAATATTTTTATCCTTAAGTTTACAAATTTTACTATTTAAACTGTGAATTTCATCCATAAAACAATCCCCCAAAAGAGCGTATTACTAATAATACGATTTTGGGGTGAGTGTATTAAGGAGTTCGAAATATAAATATTAATCCAACAATAAAAAATAAAACTGCTACACCGATTAAAACTTTAGCAAGTGTTTTCAACATCCTTCTCTCCTCTATCCAATACTAGCCCCTATTACAAAGGATAAGCCAATTGAAATAATCATTGATATAAATCCTACAGCACGGTTATCCTTCGCAATTTCCTGATCAATTTTATAAGTAGGAGTTAAAAACTCAAAGATAAAATATCCAAACAATAATAGTATAAAACCATAGGTCCCCCAGGTAATACTTTCTATTAAGGTATCGTTATGCTCAATGGAATATCTAAATATGTTTGCAATACCGAAAATTTTCCCGCCAGTTGCCATAGCTACAGAGAAATTACCGTTTTTAATTTCTTCCCAATTTTTATAGGAAGTTACTAACTCAAAAACAGCCAGAAAAACTACTAGACATAAGACTGCTACGCTATATCTGGCTGCAGTTTCTATAAATACATTCTCCCAAAAACCACTCATTATATCACCTCCCGATTATTGGAAATCTGCTTTGTTGCCAAGGAATAGACTATTTCCACAATTAATCCTAATAACATTACCTAAATTCTAGAATAGTTACCCCGCTACCACCTTCGTTCATACCTCCAAAACGGTAGGATTCTATTTGGCGATGTTTTTTAGCAAATGATTGTACTCCGGTTCGAAGTGCACCAGTTCCTTTTCCATGTATAATAGAAACATTTGGATAGCCAGCTAAGAGAGCATCATCAACATATTTCTCTAAACGATGAAGTGCATCTTCAAAGCGCTCTCCCCTTAAATCTAGCTCAGTCTTTACTTGGTAAGCTGAGCCCTTAACTGTAGTCATAGGCTTTACAACTTGAGGTTCCTCCCTTTTTAAAAACTGAAGGTCTTTTCTTTTTACTTTCACTTTCATTGCACCAATCTGCACTTGAAATTCTTTATCGCTAACCTTGTCAATTATAGTTCCATTTTGGTTTAATGTAAGTAGTTTAACTTCATCACCAGCTTGAAGATCTCTCTTCGTATCTACTTCTTTTACCTTTTCTTCCCGTTTCTTTGTTAATTTAGGTTGTGCTTCATCAAACATTTTCCTTGCTTCAATCCACTCATGTTCCTTTAAATTAGCTTGATTTTTAACACTACGTAACTCGGATACAATAAGTTCTGCTTCTTCCCTTGCTTTTTGTAGCGCCTTTTCAGCTTTTACTTCCGCTTTCTTATAAAGCTCTTCACGTTTACTCTCTAGTTGTGACCATTGTTTTTCCAAATCTCGCTTTAATTCTTCCGCTTCAGTCAGTACCTGCTCGGCTCGTTGATAGTCACGTTCTGCTCCTCTTCTTGACTCTTCCAGTGAAGCTATCATATTTTCAACGCTTTTGGAGTCAGTACCAATATGTGATTTAGCAGTTTCTATAACCGTTTCACTTAATCCTAATCTTCTAGATATTTCAAATGCATTACTACGCCCCGGCACACCAATTAGCAGACGGTATGTTGGGCTTAGCGTTTCCACATTGAATTCTACTGAGGCATTAACTGCGTCTTTTCTATTGTATCCGTATGCTTTTAATTCAGGATAATGAGTTGTAGCTATAATTCTTGCGCCACGACTAACTACTTGATCCAATATTGACATGGCAAGCGCCGCACCTTCTTGAGGGTCAGTACCTGCTCCGAGTTCATCAAAAAGGACTAAAGTCTCATTATCAACATGGTTTAGTATGCTAACAATGTTAGTCATATGAGAAGAAAATGTACTCAAACTTTGCTCAATTGATTGTTCATCTCCAATATCTGCAAAAACATTAGAGAAAACAGCCATCTCACAACCGTCTAATGCTGGGATTTGTAATCCCGATTGAGCCATTAATGTGCACAAACCAACCATTTTCAAGGTCACGGTTTTACCACCGGTGTTTGGGCCCGTAATAACAATTGCCGTATAATCTTCCCCAATTTCAACATCGTTTGGAACAACTTCTTCTTTGGGAATTAATGGGTGCCTAGCCTGTTTCATCTTAATAATTCCCTGGTCATTCATTTTAGGCATGGATGCTCGCATGACATGCCCTAACTTCGCTCTTGCAAACATAAAGTCTATTTGAGCTAATGCTTCCACATTCTGATATAAATATGATTCATCCGTTGCAATCTTTTGAGAAAGTTCTCCTAAGATCCGTTCTATTTCATTCGTCTCTTGGACACGTGCTTCTTGAAGTTGATTATTTAAATCAACTACGGATTGCGGCTCAATAAACAAGGTAGCACCCGAAGCGGATTGGTCGTGAACGATCCCTCCAATTGCGCCACGATATTCCTGTTTAACTGGTAAAACATATCGATCATTACGTATCGTAACAATCGAATCTGACAGCATTTTACTTTTTGTTTTCGTATATGAATCCAGCTTATCACGTAATCTACTTTCACTTGTTCTAATCTTTGACCTTATTGTCCGAAGTTTGTCAGATGCACCATCCATCACATGTCCATGATCGTCAATACAGCTTTTTATTTGACGTTCTAAATCATTTAGTGGCATGATTTGACTGATTAATTCTCTCAATATAGGTAATTCTGGCTCTTCCATATCCTCTATAAAACTTTTTAGTTGTTTGCCGCCATAGACAGTGCTCGCTACATCTAAGCACTCATGTGGGTTCAATATTCCACCAATGACCGTTCGCTTAATGCTTGGTTTGATATCAAAGATTCCACCTAATGGTACATTACCCTTTAGGCGGAGCACATTAGCTGCTTCATCTGTCTCTTCTTGTAATTGTATAATTGCTTCCAATTCAGTTGATGGCTTCAGGATTGAAGTTCTTTGTTTTCCAAGGCTAGAAGCAGCCTGTGCGTTTAACATTTCTATTATTTTGTTATATTCTAAAACATTAAATATTCGACTATTCATGGCCTTTTACTCCTTTTTTAATCCTTTACTTCTAAATAGCTTTTGCAACTCTTCTTTCGGCCAGGTATTAATCACGGTTTCTTTTCGTAACCAACCCTTTCTTGCAATACCCATACCTATTTCCATATTTTCTAAAGACATATAACTATGTGCATCAGTGTTAACAGCTACGTTAACTTTCTGTTCTTGTGCAATTTTCAACCATTCAGATGACAAATCAAACCTGTTAGGATTTGCGTTTAATTCAAGCACAGTTCCTGTTTGTTTCGCACCTTCAATTAACTGTTCAACATCAACTTGGTAACCTTGTCTGCGACCGATTAGCCTACCGGTAGGATGCGCAATAATAGTTACATGTGGATTATTTAGAGCAGCATGTAATCTTTTCATAATCTTGTCTTGTGATTGGTTAAAGCTTGAATGAATAGCACCAATCACATAGTCCATCTCTTGTAAAAAATCATTAGAAAAATCTAAACTCCCATCAGGTAAAATATCCATTTCAACTCCTGCGAAAATATGAAAATTCGTGTACTTTTGATTTAACCGATTAATCTCATCGCGTTGTTTTCGCAATTTATTTTCATCAAGACCATTTGCAACTTTCAAAAACTTTGAATGATCTGTAATAGCTATATATTCATATCCTCGTTCCATTGCCTTATTCGCCATTTCTTCGATAGTTTGGGCACCATCACTCCACGTCGTGTGCATATGTAAATCACCACGTATGTCATTAAAGTTGACGAGAGGAACGTCCGAACGGAATGCATCAATTTCTCCTTTATTTTCTCTTAGCTCCGGTGGAATATAATTTAGACCAAAGTTACCAAAGAAGTCCTCTTCGCTATCAAAAGTAATAATATCATTTGTTTCAATCTTTTCTAGACCATACTCATTAATTTTCAAACCTTTAGATTTTGCTAATTGTCTCATGGCGACATTATGTTCTTTAGATCCCGTAAAATGATGTAATGTGGTAGCAAATTCTTTAGGTGAGACAATGCGAAAGTCGATATTGACATCATAACCTTCATCCAAAACAATAGAAACCTTCGTTTCACCAGACGCAATCGTGTTTTTTATATCTTTGATTTGTAACAATTCATCTCTAACAAGTAATGGTTGCTCTGAACCAATAATAAAGTCTAAGTCTTTAATTGTCTCGCTCATTCGACGAATACTACCTGCTCTTGAAAACTTTTCAACCGCATCTATCTCACTTAAAATTTTCTCTATTTTTTCTACGATGGGCATCATAAAAGCAATTGGTAATCGTTCAGGACGATTAGATACTTCGTTCAATCCTTTTAGTATCTTCTCGGCAGACTTCTTGCCAAACCCACTTAATTCTTCAACCTTACCATTTTCACACGCTAATTTTAATGATGCTACATCCGTAATACCTAATTCTTGATATAGCTTTGACAATTTCTTTCCACCAAGTCCGGGTAATTGTAATAACGGAATTAATCCCTTAGGTACTTCATCTTTTAACTGTTGTAAGGTATCAGAGAATTCATTAGTAATGAATTCTTCAATAACTGCTGATGTTCCTTTACCAATTCCTGTTATTTTAGTGAAATTGTCTATCTCAGTTAATGATCGATCATCTGATTCCAGTGCCTGTGCAGCTTTACGATATGCGGATACTTTGAAAGTATTTTCACCTTTTAATTCCAAATAGATAGATATGGTTTCTAGTAATTTAATAACGTCCTTTTTATCCACTGCCATTTTCTAAATCCTCCTTAACTCTTTTTAAATTTGATAGATGAATTTCAATTAAACTTTTAAAGTGATAAAACCCTTGCTGATTGTCTGCAAGGGTTTTACTATGCTTAACATCGTATTTCGACCCTCTAGTCGGGAGAGTTATTTATCAAAAAGAGTTACTACATGTTCAAACCACAACGTTTTTATTTGATCGGATATGTACGGAGTATGATCTATCATAAACGCTGTGACTGAGGAATTACCTAATCTGTTTTGAATAAATTCGACTGGTGCTAATGCTAATATGTAAAGAATAATAAACAGAATAAAGTATGTCTCCAGAAAACCTAAAATAGCACCTAATATCCCGTTAATAGAGTTAAGTATTGGTAAATCAGCAACGAAATCTAACATTGATGCGATAATTTGCAACACTATCTTCGTAACAAAGAATAATGCAGCAAAAGCGATGGCATTATAAAATGCCGACTCTAACGGCAAGGTATCCAGAAAAACAGCCCATGTAGCGTTCTCAGGTAAATCTGGATATGGAATCCACAAATCCAATTTTGACGACAATTTGTCATAATAAAGAACAGAGACAATAAATGCGACAATGAACCCAATAAGGTGAAATAATTGTAAAATAAATCCTCTTTTTATACCAATAAAGACCCCTAAAATTAGTATTCCCAATAAAATAAAATCAATCATTTTTTTCCATTTCCTCTTTCTTTTTTATTGAACCTATTAGTTCTGTGTATTCGTCTTTCAGCTTTAAATAATCATTCATTGTATTCACTGCAGTTAAAACAGCCAACCTGGTAGTATCTAAACTTTTGTTGGCATCGTGAATTTCGCGCATTTTTTGATCAACAAGACTAGAGACCATTCTGACATGGTATGCTTGTTCATTACCAACTATCGTATAAGATTTACCATATATATCAACAGTAGTACGTGTTTTATCTGATTGGGACACGTTTATACCCCCTCATCTGTATCAAATCCTAAATTTAATATTAACATGAAGACTATCATTAAGGAAACTATTCTGTAGCCTATAATATTTGCTATACTAGATGTAATTAATGAATTGGAGAGATACTATGCCACAAGTTGTCTTAAAACTATCACACGAAAAAATTCAAATGTTAAAAAACTACTATGCCAGGTCTTTAAAAGCTTGTCCTCCTGGAGCTATATTTGCTGCAAAGACAAGTAATAGTTCAATTACTGCTTATAAATCTGGCAAGGTACTATTTCAAGGTGCATCACCTGAAACCGAAGCATCTAAGTGGGGAAGCATCAATGAAAATACATCATCAAAGAAAAAAAGTAGCATTCAAAAATCAACCCATGCGTATGCACCAGCGTCAACTCTCTTTACTAGTTCTCATATTGGTTCAGATGAAGCAGGAACAGGCGATTATTTTGGACCAATTACAGTAGCAGCCGCATACGTATCCAAAGAGCAAATTCCCTTGCTTAAAAAGATTGGTGTCAAAGACTCCAAGAACCTAACCGATGATAATATACAATTAATTGCTAGAGAATTAGTCAAAATGAAGATACCCTATTCACTCGTTATTTTACATAACGAGAAGTATAATCAACTACAAAAAAAAGGTTGGACCCAGGGAAAAATGAAAACAATGCTTCACCATCATGCTATTACAAAACTTCTTAAAAAGATGGAACCAGATAAGCCGGATGGAATTTTAATTGATCAATTTTCTCAACCGCACAGTTATATAAACCACCTTAAATCAGAGAAAGAGGTATTACAGGAAAAAGTTTACTTCATGACAAAAGCTGAAAGCTACTCCATTGCAGTAGCTGCTGGTTCGATTATTGCTAGAGCAAGCTTTGTAAAGGAGATGGACAAGTTATCTAAATTAGCCGGCTTAACTCTTCCTAAAGGAGCCTCTCAAAAGGTTGATAAAGTTGCAGGAAGTATCTTAGCTAAGAGTGGCGAAGTCGAACTATACAAATATGCCAAAGTACATTTTGCTAACACAAAAAAAGCAGAGAATTATAATACTAAATAAGTTCCCAGTAAGATAAATAAGTCATTTAGCACACCAAAGTTATCGCGTGGTTTTGGTGTGCTAAAAACATCAATCCATTTCACTAAATGGTTGAACATCATAGCCCTTATCTTCTAACAAAATATCTAATCCGTATTCATCTAGGAAGTGCGCTGCACCTACGATAACAAAATACGTACTATATTCTCCGTCTTTTAAATAGTTTTCTATTTTGTCTATCATCTCAATATTTCTGTTTTCTAAAAGCTGTTCCTCATAAACCTCAGCTTTATTCGCTATTTCATTAGAATCCGTTGGAACATAAAGCACATTCTCTAATTGTTCTTCATCACCTGATTTCCAAGCATCAACCAAAGAACGAATCTCATCTCCATTCCCTTCTTCAAGAGCAGTAAGCATTTCTTCTAAAGCATAGATTTGTAATTCTTCTGGCTTAGTATCTGAAAAATCGAGTTGCTTATATAATCCTTCCAATTCAATTATTTCTTTCTGTTCACTTTTTGCTTTAGAAAGAAAGTAATGATCCACTCCATAATCGCTGGTTAATGATTCAAAGTGCGAGAAATACAAATCGGATAACAGCATTTCGATAAACCATGGCTCAAAGTGAGAAAGTGATTCAATATCGATTTCCATATCACTATACGTGTCAATAAAAGTAGTCAACTGCTGAAAAGTATCATCACTTAAGTGATCTGGTAATTTTGATCCATCAGAATAAATTGCTTTCGTTATTATATCTTCTGATAGGGTGTCAATTTCTAACACATTAGCTTCAACTACTAACGCATCTGACTTTTCATAAGCAGCTTCTACCTTGTCATTTAGTGGGTACATGTCTTCATTTCCAACATGAATGGAGCCTAACATGTAAACAGTCTTACCATCCTCTTCAACGCGCCAAAAGAAAGGTGCCTCTTTATCTGCAGCTTTTTCAATCTTGTCTTTCTCTTTTACCGTTTCTTGTACTTCTACACTCTCATCATCTGCTTGTTTATCATTGGTAGAATTATTTTGACAACCCAAAAGACCAATGAACATCGAAGCTATAACTAATAAAAATCCTACTCTATTTATTTTCAAACTACGCTTCCCCCCCTGATTCAATATATCCGCAGTAGATTGTCAGACTTGTTAAATCGTTCGATATTAAAACAAAAGCGCAGACACCTTGCTCCACCCTGGCAAGGTTTAGAAAGTCTCAGCGCAAAACCACTTCGAAGTAATTTCTCCTGATGCTATTTCGCCGGAGCTTGACGTGGCACAATCCTATATTAGTTATCCACTTGGTAACCATTTTAGTAAGCTAACAAAGAAAAAATACGTGAGAATCATAAAGACCTCACGCTTTTTTTTCATTATCCTCTTAATTCTGCTTGATGTGCTTCTTGTACAGCAGATAAAATCGCTTGATAGGATTTCTCTACTTCTTCATCTTTTAAAGTTCTTTCTGGATCTAAATAAAGAATGTTAAATGCAATAGATTTTTTCCCTTTAGTTAAATGCTCGCCTTGGTAAACATCAAAAACTTGTATTTCTTTAACAAGTGAACCACCCGCTTGTTCAATAGTAGTCTGAATATCAAGAGCGCTTATGCCTTCATCTACTACTAATGCAATGTCCCTTGATATCGAAGGATAGCGCGGAATTTTTTGAAAGCTTGGCTCATTCTGTTGTACTTCAAAAATGTAATCTACATCTATATCAAAGACATAGGTATCCTTTAAATTATAATCATTTTGCAATTCTGGGTGAATTTGACCAATAAAACCAATTGGTCTTTCTGCTAGGTAAATTTGAGCAGTTCTTCCAGGATGCATACCATCCATTTTTACTTGCTTATATTCGACCCTTATGTTTAATTTTCTGAAAAAACCTTCCACAATTCCCTTAACAAGGAAAAAGTCAGCTGTCTTTTTCTCTTGTTGCCATGCATGTGATACCCATTCTCCTGTTACTGCACCTGCAACACGCAAACGTTCTTCTGGTTGCTCGGTTACCGTTTCTTGTTTAGAAACAAATATTGTTCCCAGTTCATAATAACCAAGATTCGTTTGTTTTCTTGCAGTATTATAAGCTAATGAATCAAGCATCTCTGGTAGAATACTTAAACGTAGTGTGCTATGTTCTTCACTCATCGGCATTTTTAATTTGACTGGAATGACTGCATCATTTTTCACTTCAGGACTAACTAACAGGTTAGCGCGTGCATTACTAGTAAGAGAATAAGTGATAGTTTCCAATAAACCAGCACTCTCAAAATAGCTTTTCACATTACGTTTTAATAGTTGTTGAACAGTTAGACCTCCAGCTTGTGAAGCACCTTCTGGTAATGTGAATGGAAGATTGTCATAACCATAAATTCGTGCAACTTCTTCAACCATGTCTTCAAAAATTGTGATATCTTGCCGCCTAGTCGGGACATAAATTGTAAAAGTGTCCCCGTCCTGATTAAAGTTAAAGTTCAGTTTGCGTAAAATGTCTACAATTTCTTCATTACTAATTTCAGTCCCGAGACGGTCGTTAATCTTACTAGTTTCCATTTCAACGATTGCTTCGGACCTGTCAAGCGCATCAAACTCAACTACACCATTTAATACAGTACCATTTGCATATTTACTTAATAGTTGTGCCGCTCTTAATCCTGCTCGTTTCACACGATCTGGATCAACACCTTTTTCAAATCGTGTACTTGACTCACTTCTAAGTTCGTGATCCTTTGAAGCTTTTCTTACTGCTGACGGGGAAAAATACGCAGCTTCTAATAATACCGTCTTCGTTTCATTTGATACTTCAGAATTTGCGCCACCCATCACACCAGCTAAAGCAGTTGGCTTGTTACCATTAGTTATAACGAGATGTTCCGAGTTTAACGTTCTTTCTTGGTCGTCAAGAGTAATCATTTTTTCATTCTCTTTAGCTCGGCGGACCATAATTTCTTTTGAACCAAACTGATCGAAATCAAATGCATGTAATGGTTGACCATATTCAAGTAATACATAATTAGTAATATCAACAACATTATTGATCGGACGAATTCCCGCAGCCATTAGGTAGTTTCTCATCCAGAGTGGTGAATGGCTTATGTGAATATCCTTGATAACAAACGCACCGTAATAAGGATTTAATTCTGGATCTTCTACGTTAACAGTTACATAATCAGAAGCTTGTTCAGATGTCATCTCTACCTTTTCACTTGGAAGATGAATAGGTAAATCTAAAATTGCGGCAACCTCATAAGCAACACCTAACATACTAAGTGCATCGGACCGATTTGGTGTTAACCCAAGTTCTAAAATAGCATCGTCTAAATTAAGTAGTTGTGAAGCATCCATACCGACCTCTGCTTCATCAGGAAAAACAAAAATACCATCAGTTATATCCTTTGGAACAAATCTTTCTTCTATCCCTAACTCTTGTAGGGAGCATATCATTCCGTTTGATTCAACACCACGAAGTTTGGCCTTCTTAATTTTAAAATTACCAGGTAAAACAGCACCCGGTTTTGCTACTGCAACTTTTTGACCTTGTGCAATGTTTGGCGCACCACAAATGACCTGTAGTTCTTCTTCACCTACATCAACTAGGCATAAATTTAGTTTGTCAGCATTTGGATGTTTTTCACACTCTTTAACATAACCGACAACAACATTCGAACTTTTTTCTGCAACATACTCAATACCTTCTACTTCAATCCCAGTTTTGGTAATTTTTTCAGCTAACTCTTCTGCTGAAATATTTTCTATGTCAATATAGTTTTTTAACCAATTTAAAGATACAAACATGATTTAACCTCCCTATTACGCTTTATGGTACTGTTTTAAGAATCTAATATCATTCGTGTAAAAATGGCGTATGTCATCGACGCCGTATTTCAGCATAGCAATCCGTTCGGGTCCCATACCAAAAGCAAAGCCGTTATAGATTTTCGGATCGTACCCAGCAAGTTCCAATACTCGTGGATGTACCATTCCACCACCTAATATTTCAATCCATCCTGTTCCTTTACATACCGAACATCCTACTCCACTGCACACTTTACAGGAAATATCCATTTCTACTGAAGGTTCAGTGAACGGAAAGAAGCTAGGACGCAAACGAATTTCTCGATCCTCACCAAACATCTGCTTAGCAAAACGGTTTAACACACCCTTTAAATCACTCATACGAACATTCTTATCAACATATAATCCCTCAACTTGAGTAAATTGGTGAGAGTGTGTAGCATCATCTGTGTCACGACGATATACTTTTCCGGGGCAAATCATTTTAACGGGCTTACTTCCTTGATATTCCCCCATCGTCCGCGCTTGAACTGGTGATGTATGTGTGCGTAACAATAATTCCTCAGTAATATAAAATGAATCTTGCATATCACGAGCGGGGTGTCCTTTAGGTAAATTTAAAGCTTCAAAGTTGTAGTAGTCTGTTTCAACTTCTGGGCCTTCTCTTATCTCAAAGCCCATTCCGATGAACAAATCTTCAATTTCTTCGACAATACTTGTTAGTAAGTGTGGTCCTCCAACTTGAACTGGTCTCCCTGGAAGTGTTACATCAATTGTTTCATGCTCCAGTTTCTTTTCTAATGCTTTTTTTTCTAATATCGTTTTTTTTCTATCAAGTTCAGCTGTAATAGCCTCACGAACTTTATTTGCCAAATCGCCAATTACTGGCCGCTCTTCTTTGGATAATTTGCCCATCCCTCGTAATACCTCAGTGATTGGACCCTTTTTACCAAGATAAGCCACACGAATTTCTTGTAGGTCTGAAAGTGTAGACGAACGTTCTACTTTTTCTAATGCTTCTGATTGCAGTTCCTGTAACCGTTCCTTCATAGAAATAACCTCCTTTAATATATGTAAAAAAATTTCCGCTACAAGTCGCTTTTTATAAAAACATATAAAAAGCCCCGCCCCCAAAAAGGGACGAGACTTGTAATAATCGCGGTACCACCCTTGTTGACATAGTATAAACATATGCCCACTTGAGTTTGATAACGGAAATATATTCCGGAACACCTTTACTTGCTTATGCAAGGTCCTAGTATCGGCTCCAGAGTGAAAATTCAATAATTACCTCGTTAGAAATGCTCCCAGTCTATGGCATTTCTTCCCTGTCTACGATTTTATAATTATTTACTAACTCTTTCTTAGCCTGTCGATATTCATATTATCTACTTATTATAGAAAAAGCGAAGCAAAGATGCAACCTTAAGGTATAAAATTCCTTTAAAAAAGATGACTTTTCAATTGTATGAATATATTATTTTCATTTCAATCCAATGTAGTAAATCAAAATCCCTGCTGCAACACTTACATTTAACGATTCTGCTTGGCCATAGATTGGTATATGTACCTTTTCGTCTGCTTGTTCAATAATTGAGGGATCAATTCCGGAACCTTCATTCCCTACAATTAGAGCTACTTTTTCTGGTATCGGCATGGTTTGAAATTGCTTTGCACCGACTAATGTTGATGCCCAAACCTGGAAGCCTTTCTCCTTTAAATCTGTGATTTCCACGTGGAGATTTTCTTGAAAAATAGGCAAGTGAAAGATAGATCCTTGCGTTGCGCGTATCACCTTTTCATTATATAAGTCGACAGTACCATCACCTAATACAACACCATCAAACCCTGCAGCATCTGCGGTTCGGATAATTGTCCCTAGGTTTCCTGGATCCTGAACAGCATCGATTAGTATAAGCTTAGAAAAATCCTTTAGCTCAGGTTGTTTCATTGCCACTACTGCTGCAATTCCTTGCGGCGTTTTAGTATCTGTAATTGATTTGAACACATTATCAGAAACATATACAACATCAACATTGGTTATGAAGTCGGGTAATACAGTGCCCTCTTGGACTATAATTTCTTTTAAGTCCCATTGACTATTAACCGCCTCCAAAACCATATGATTACCCTCAATAAGAAATGAGTTACAATTGTCTCTATCTTTTTTCTTTTTTAATTTATTCCAATGTTTCACTTTATTATTTTGTACTGAAGTTATCATCTAATCATCATCCTCTAGCTTATTCTTATCTATCATACATATTTCAATCTTATTCGGTCAAACTAATTATACATTATCTTTGGAAAAGCTTTATTATCTATAGTTTTCCTAGATAGTCAGATGGGATACTCTACAAAGACTAAATTGAGGTGAACAAAATGGATCTAAATTTAAGAAATGCAATTATGTCCAATGTATCTGATAATAATAAAGAGCAGTTGGAGGCTACCATTGTTGATGCTATTCAAAATGGAGAAGAAAAAATGCTTCCAGGCTTAGGTGTATTTTTCGAGCTCCTTTGGCAACAATCTGACGAGAATGATAAGCAACAAATGCTTCAAACCCTTG
The DNA here is from genome assembly GCF_020404745.1 of Aquibacillus saliphilus. GTDB lineage: Bacteria > Bacillota > Bacilli > Bacillales > Amphibacillaceae > Aquibacillus > Aquibacillus saliphilus. The sequence continues at coordinate 110,210 of NZ_JAIZAP010000008.1, read as the reverse complement.
AACAAGGAGTAAAACAATCTTAAATCCACTATTTACAAGAAAAGGCAGGCTTTAAAACTAAAGCAGCCTTTTCTTATTTTCACAGCCCCAAACCGTATAATAATAACTCTTTTCTAGAAAAAATAAATTGCCTAACATATCATCCTTGCTGTAAACTATACTTAGCAGTAATTGTTACTAATTGTCGATAAGCGAGGGATCACGATGGATATAAAATCAATGCAAACTGTAATGCAACTACAAGCAATGTCTTTAATGAATAACAAGAATTCGTTCTCTCCACAGTCTCCAGTTATGGATCAGGCATTCCAACAAATTCTTAATAACCTACTTACCAATACACATGATAGTACATCTAATTTACCTACATCTAAAAACTACCCATTGAATAATTACATACCTAACATAAATATCTCAGTACCTACAAATGTAAATAATGAAATTGATCAATTGATTAACCAAGCAGCTAGTAAGTATGGTGTTGAAGAAAAATTAATAAGGTCTGTTATCCAAACAGAATCTAATTTTAATATCAATGCAATTAGCGGATCAGGTGCACAAGGATTAATGCAACTGATGCCTAACACCGCAAGAGGCTTAGGGGTGGAAAATCCATTTGACCCGAAAGAAAATATTTTTGGAGGAACAAGTTATTTAAAGCAAATGCTTGATCGCTATAATGGTAATACAAATTTAGCATTGGCAGCTTATAATGCCGGCCCAGGTAATGTAGATAAATATCAAGGTATCCCACCATTTAAAGAGACACAAAATTATGTAACCAAAGTAATGAATCTCATCTAGTATAATGTCATTATTTTAAAACCCTTGTCTTTTACGACAAGGGTTTTTATTAACTTAATTTTAGTTTAGTCAATTTTATCATACTGATTTTTTAAAAGTTGTCATCCCGTGGATGACAATTACTGCTTATGAAATTGATTTAGTTAAAAGTAATTTCATTGACTTTATTGGCGTCTAACCCCTTTATTACCTCAACAATTAACTTTACTGCATTCTCAAAGTCATCTTGATGAAGAATTGCAGCATGAGTATGAATGTAGCGAGTTGCTATTGTAATTGATAGTGCTGGTACACCATTAGCAGTTAGGTGAATAGAGCCTGAATCCGTTCCGCCGCCAGCCATAGAAGCGTATTGATAAGGAATTTTCTTTTCGTCAGCGGTATCTAATACAAAGTCACGTAATCCTTTATGCGAGATCATTGACGCATCGTAAAGAATAATTTGTGGACCTTCTCCAATTTTACTGTCTGCGTCTTTATCTGAAATGCCAGGTGTGTCTCCTGCGATACCTACGTCAACACCAAAACCAATATCTGGTTCAACTTTATTTGTTGAAGTTTTAGCACCACGTAATCCAACTTCTTCTTGGACTGTGCCCACGCCGTAAACAATATTAGGGTGTTTTTCACCTTTCAATTGTTTCAAAACTTCAATCGCTATTGCACAACCAATTCGGTTATCCCATGCCTTTGCAAGCAATAACTTTTCATTTTTCATTTGAGTAAATTCAAAATATGGTACGATTGAATCTCCAGGACGTATTCCAAACTCCTCTGCTTCATCTTTACTTGTAGCTCCAATGTCTATAAACATATCTTTTATTTCTACCGGCTTTTTACGAGCTTCTGGTGAAAGAATATGAGGTGGTTTAGACCCAATAATCCCCGTTACATCGCCTTTTCTTGTTAACAGCGTGACGCGTTGAGCCAGCATAACTTGACTCCACCATCCACCAACAGTTTGGAAATAAACAAAACCTTTTTCATCAATTCGTGTTACCATGAATCCAACTTCATCGAGGTGACCTGCAACCATAATTTTCGGACCATTTTTATCGCCCACTTTTTTCGCAATTAAACTTCCCAAATTATCAGTATAGACTTCGTCGGCATATGGAGATATATATTTGTTCATAACATCTCTAGCTTCTTTTTCATTACCAGGAATTGCCCTTGCATCTGTTAATTCCTTTAACATTGTTAACGTTTCATTTTTTGCCATATGTATAAATCCTCCTTTTATAATATTCCAACTAAAAGTATAGCCTTTTTCAAATTAATAAACAAAATATACATATTAATATCCCTTATCTTGCCTTTCATGATTAACCTTATTCTTCTCAAAATAAGCGACTTGTACACTTTTTTCGTCAAAACCAAGTTGATAGCCCAAGATGAGATATGTATTAAATAGTAGATTATAATTTTCTTTACTTGGTTCCCTTTTAAATGCTATGATTTGTTCAAACACGTTGTTAAATAACTCAGTCGTACTGGATGATATTTGATTATTTTTATTCGAATTAAAATGAAGATTCTTTTCTAACCCTAGAGATAATATAAAATGAAGACCATCAACATATTCTTCTAAAATTACCTTTTCATCACTTGCTGCCTTTTTACTCCAAAATTTAAAACACCTTGTCTCATTAGCTAGTTCACCAACCTCTACTAATAGAGCAAGCACTTTCTTATCAAACAAATTACTAGAACCTAACTGATGATTTTTCTCTATGTATGAATCTAATTGTTTTTGCATGTTGAACAATTGACTCCAATCCATTGTTTCAACTCCTTTTCAAACTTTTTTTCGATTATAACATGTAATTGTCAATTAAAGTGAAACCATACTATCTTTAATACGTATTACGTATTGAAGACAAATACAGGAGTCGATGAAAATGATTATTTTACTATTTAGATTACTAATTTTTATAGCCATGATTCTTCTTTTATACACAGCTTATAAATACCTTATGAATCCCAAAAGAAAACTGGAAGTAGCAAAAGAGAAGAAAACTTTTTATTTTCATGACGATCCTGATAATATAAAGAAGAATTTTTTGCTAACATATAAAGGGTTCTTATTTGAGGGAGAGAAATACTTAGGTACTACTGAAAAATCCTTCGACGTTATTAACATTAGTGTTCATGCTCGGAATCCAGGCGAACTAAAAGGATTAGAAAGAAATGATTTATATTTCTTAGAAGAGGAAATCTTAATTAGGTATCCACTTGCTGAAGTAGAGTGGAAACATCCAATTGACAAATTAGTCGTAAAAAGATTATAGCTTAAATGTACCTTCCCGCCTTGTCCAATCCAGGCAAATAAAACGTAGTTTCTACGTGTTTATTTTAAAAAATAGCAACTTCTAGTTTTGACAAAAAAACCGTTCCAAAGTGGAACGGTTTTTCATATGAACTATTTTCACCTTAAACTTCCGGTTTTTGTAGCATTCACATCGAAGAATTCTTCCCACTTGATGCTAATTTCTTTCCTTCTTAATACATATAAAAACGGTAATAGAATAAGTAATAAACTTACAATTATTAAAGGCGAGAAAGTTGATATCCATTTGCCTACAGAAGAATAAACAACAGCAAGTGGTATATTTGAATATAAAGAAAACTTCATATAATCTCTAAAACTAGTTGTTATTTCAAGAATACAAAGAGATAACAAATGGAAATGAATAAAAGGTACCAATCGCAAAAGAGCAATTTGTGGTGTAGTAAAGTTAGAATTTTTTCCAACTAATTTATGTTTCAGATTTACTAGTTTACCAATAGATTTCGGCATCCATTGAACCATTCGATAAAAAATTAAACTAGAGAGTGTAATGCCTATTAAGGAATAAAGAGTACCGGCTAGAGTGCCAAACAATATTCCACCAGTAATACAAATAAATACTACTGGAAGAAAGAGTAAAGGCCTTAGTAAGTGAAGACTGATGAATATCAAAGGAGCGAATAACCCCCCTGTTTCGATGATGGCCATCAAGTGCGTACTCAAATACTCCATAGATAGCCTCCTTCAAATTATCCCTCTAATTAATATCTATGACATGAGACGAGCTATTATGACAAAAGATTAAGTAATTAGATAGCAATACAAACAAATTTATAATTACCTTATGGATCGTATTACGAAATAGACTATATTAAATAAACAAAATATAAATAAATAGCAAATTCTATCCAACTTAAAAAAGGCAATCCGAATCTAAATAAATTATGTTTTGTTTTATGTTTAAAAGCCTTCATGCCCGCATAGCTACCCGGAGCACCACCTACAATTGTAATAATCCAAATTGTCTTTTCAGATATTCTCCATGCTCCTTTTTTCGAGCGTTGTTTATCTATTCTCATTACGAAATATGCAATAGTATTAATAATTAATGCGTATCCAATCAAGAAATAAATACTGTTCATATGTCACCTACTTTACTTAGAAGAACTAAAGCGTCGGAGCTGGAAGCGGCAAAGCTTTGTAATTAATTATTCACAGCAGACCCTTTTATAATTTTTCTGGCGAATCATAAAAGGCCATTCCCTAAAAAAGAGAATGACCTTTTATCATTTTATTTAAGTGCTGCTTTTGCTTTATCAGCTAATTGTGCAAATGCTTGTTGGTCGTTTACTGCAAGATCAGAAAGCATCTTACGGTTTACTTCAACACCAGCTTGCTTTAAACCATGCATTAAACGGCTATAAGAAAGATCATTCATACGTGCTGCAGCATTAATACGTGCGATCCAAAGCTTGCGGAAGTCACGCTTTTTATTTCTGCGGTCACGGTATGCATACTGACCTGATTTTGTCACCTGTTGTTTTGCTGTTTTAAAAAGTGCGTGTTTAGCACCATAATAACCTTTAGCTAGCTTTAAGACGCGTTTGCGACGTTTGCGTGTAACTGTTCCACCTTTAACACGTGGCATAGTGATTCCCTCCTAGTATATATCAACGAATCTAATCGTATAAGTTTTTTCCGATAGCAAGTAGCTCTTCTAACAATAGTTAAAACTATTTGTGGGCTACCGTCATTGGTTCAACAAAGTTGAATTTGAATTTATTTCTTAGGTAACATTTGTTTGATACGTTTGAAATCTCCCGGTGAAAGAAGAGTGCTCTTACGAAGCTTACGTTTTTGCTTCGTAGATTTGTTAGCAAATAAGTGACTAGTATATGCATGGGAACGTTTTACTTTCCCAGAACCGGTTCTTTTAAAACGTTTTTGAGTACCTTTGTGGGTCTTCATCTTTGGCATGAGTAGTTCCTCCTTGTAACTAATACTTTAATATAATTACTCTTTATTGTTTTTCATTTACTGGTGCAAGCATCAAGAACATACTGCGACCTTCCATTTTTGGTCTTTGTTCAACCGTGGAAAGCTCTTTACATTCTTCAGCCATACGTACAAGAACTTTTTGACCTAGTTCTTTATGGGTAATTGCACGTCCTCTGAAGCGAATTGAAACTTTAACTTTGTCGCCTTTTTCTAGGAACTTTCTCGCATTTTTCAACTTCGTATTAAAGTCATGCTCTTCAATTCCTGGACTAAGACGGACTTCTTTGACGTTGATTATTTTTTGGTTTTTACGAGCTTCTTTTTCTTTCTTTTGTTGCTCAAAACGAAACTTACCAAAATCCATAATACGACATACTGGCGGTTTTGCATTCGGCGCAACCAAGACTAAATCTAAGTTTCTAGTTTGAGCAATTTCCAACGCTTCTTGGCGAGATTTAACACCAAGTTGATCCCCATTAGAATCAATGAGACGTACTTCACGTGCGCGAATTTTCTCATTGACATTCATATCTTTGCTAATAATCAGCCACCTCCATAGTTTTTGAACAAAAAATATGTGACCTAAATCGACAAGTTATTGATGACCGCATTTAAAAACTTCAGCCTGCTAGATAGCAGATACCTTAGTTTTTCCTATACTATTTTCCGACGAACCTTCAAGATTTAATAAGGTTCGATTTTTTAATAAAATAAAAAAAGTGTCGGTACATATTCTGCACCCACACATCTACTATTTTTCAAACGGAATAGTAACCTGTTAACTGCAATAAGATGCGTCAATCAGGTGAGAAGCGGGTGCTTCTACTTGCCTCAGATCATATTTAATTTCATCTATAAAATAATAGCATGAATTACGATTTGTGTCAATGACTCATTGTATATCTATTAGCGAACTTTTATATTATAACTTATTAGATCTGACTAATGCAATAGTAAATTTATCATTTTGGGATTAAATAGATTGTCTTCGTTCTATCGAACTAACTTAACAGAAAAAAAGTTCTTACCTTCCTTTATCTAAGAAAGTAAGAACTCTTTATAGTTACTTATTGTGTACTATCTTTGAATCAATTTCATTTTTTATATCAGAAATAAAATCCTTCAATGGTTTTGTCTCCGAATCTTTCTCTCCATAACGACGAACATTGACTGATTGATTTTCAATCTCTTTATCACCTACAACAAGTGCGAACGGGACTTTTTTCATTTGCGCTTCTCTTATTTTATAGCCGATTTTTTCTTCTCTATGATCGACTTCAACACGGACCCCGTTTAATCTTAATTCTTCTTCGACTTTTGTAGCGTAATCGAGATGAACATCTGCTGATACAGGAATAATTTTAGCTTGTACAGGTGCTAACCATGCCGGAAACGCTCCTTTATATTCTTCAATCAAGAAGGCTACAAAACGCTCCATGGTAGAAACAACCCCACGGTGAATAACAACAGGACGATGTTCTTTTCCATCCTCGCCAATGTAAGTTAAATCAAATCGATCAGGTAAATGGAAATCAAGTTGTACAGTTGATAGTGTTTCATCTTTCCCTAGAGCTGTTTTAACCATAACATCTAGCTTAGGACCGTAAAATGCAGCCTCACCATCAGATTCTACATAATCAAGTTCCATGTCTTCCATTGTTTCTTTTAACATGGCTTGTGCTTTGTTCCACATCTCGTCATTGTCAACATATTTCTCTTTATCTTCTGGATCACGATAAGATAAACGGAAATAGTAATCATCAATTCCAAAGTCTTTATAAACATTTTGCACCAATTGTACTACACGGATAAATTCATCTTTTAGTTGATCTGGTCTTGCAAATATATGTGCATCATTCAAAGTCATTGCTCGAACTCGTTGTAACCCTGCCAGAGCACCTGACATTTCATGGCGATGCATTGTTCCGAGTTCAGCTATTCTTACAGGTAAATTCCGGTAGCTGTGCAGTTCATTTTTATAGACCATCATGTGATGTGGACAGTTCATTGGTCTTAAGACCAAATCTTCATTGTCCATCTCCATTGTTGGGAACATATCATCCTTGTAGTGATCCCAGTGTCCACTCGTCTTATAAAGTTCAACACTTCCCAATACTGGAGTATACACATGGTCATAGCCTAAACGTTCCTCTAGATCAACTATATAGCGTTCAATAGAACGACGGATTGTTGCACCCTTAGGTAACCACAAAGGTAACCCCTGACCTACTTGCTGAGAAACTGTAAATAGCTCCAGTTCCTTTCCTAATTTGCGATGATCTCGTTCTTTTGCTTCTTCACGGAATTTAAGGTACTCTTCTAGCTGACCTTTCTTCTCAAAAGATGTACCGTAAATCCGTTGTAGCATTTTATTTTTACTATCTCCACGCCAATAAGCACCTGATATGCTTAATAATTTAAATACCTTTATTTTACTTGTAGAAGGTACATGAATCCCACGACAGAGATCAAAAAATTCTCCTTGTTGATAAATTGTTACTGCTTGATCTTCTGGGATGGCATCGATTAATTCTAATTTTAAGTCATCTCCAATTTCTTGGAACATTTGTTTTGCTTCATCTCGTGAAACCTCTTTACGAATAATTTCTAAATTCTCATCAACTATTCTTTGCATTTCTTTTTCAATCCGAGGTAGATCTTCTGGTGTAATTGATTCCTCCATGTCAATATCGTAATAAAATCCGTTTTCGATTGTTGGTCCTACACCTAACTTGACATTGCCATACAAACGTTTGACTGCTTGTGCCATCAAGTGAGCAGTGGAATGACGCATTATTTCAACGCCATCATCACTTTTATAGGTAACAATTTCAATTTCGCCATTATGAGGAAGTTCACTACGAAAGTCATAAAGAACACCATCTAATTTAACAGCAAGAGCTTGTTTTTTTAGACCAGGTGAGATTGACGCTGCAATATCCTCTCCTGTAGTCCCTTTCGGAAACTCTTTTATTGCTCCATCTGGGAATGTTATCTCGATATTTTTTGTCATTACTTTCACTCCTTGTCCTTATTTACAATAAAAAAACGCTCGCCTCTTTGCATAGTTGCAAAGGGACAAGCGCCTGCTCGTGGTTCCACCCTAGTTCCCGCATTTTAACGCGGCTCATTTAGCATCTGTAACGTAGATGAGTCGCTGCTGACTAATCATTCAATCATTTTCGCAAGCAGGGTTTAGAGGGGGTAATTATATGCGGATATACAGGAAGCTTTCAGCCTATGGCCTCCCTCTCTATATGTATTCCTATCATAAAATATTGTCCTCATCAATACCAGTTACACTTAAATTAATATATGGAAGTATTATATCGATAGAATCATAAAAAATCAAGCATCTATTTACTCGCTTTTCGAATAAATTGGATAAGGAAAACTTTTCAGTGGTTTAAATTTCACTTTTTCTTGAAAGATATTAATAATTGTTAATGTCTTTGCTTCTGACGGATGATTCCCATAAATGATTATTTCTTCAGGAATCATCGCTAATAACGGTGTCAAGTTTAACTCTTCTTCATCTAGACCAACTATGTATAACGGTGCTCCATTTATTATTGTTTTTAATTCCAATGTAGAAAAAGGGCTACCGTCGGATCTATAGAACGTAAAATCATGACCTTGAGTCACGTGCACAGTTGAATATTTCGGTTCTTTTATCATTATAAATTTTCTTAAAGATTCTACAAATGTTTGATATTCCTCTTCCCTCTTAAATTCATCAATAGCCAGTCCTACAACATCAATAAGGTCATTTCGATACGATTGAAAACGGAAATTAATAATCGAATCAAAATGAATAATTAACTCATTAGAATATGTTTCAAATAAATTTAATAACACAGTTCTTGGTTTATTGTTTTTTGCAATCTCACTAAAATTACTATTGCCACCGACTATGATAGACTGTGTTAGTTCAATAATTCTTAAAATCTCCTCCTTATTTTGGTAGTAAAAGCAATGTTTTATCGTGTACTTAATCCAATTCATTTCTCTATGAAAAATAAATACATCAGTCATTGCTTTACCAAGTTTTTTTTGATGGTTATCGACTAAATTTATCACTTCAATCTTAATCAGGTCGCTTTCTTTCCAATTGATCTTACAGTGCTTATCGTATTTGAACAAACGTTGACAAAAAGTTACCGCCTCTTTATGAGACTCAAAATACACCTCAAACAATCATATCACCCTCACCACGCTCAAACTGTTACATTATATGGGAGAGTACATTAAAAAATGTATTATCTATTTAAAATATATTGTAGTAGAATTGATAAATTATTTAGTAGAGCAAAAAAACCATGTCAGATAGACATGGTTTTGGATTGATAATTACCCTCTACGGTTATAACCGAATAATGAAACCTCTTTACTTACTTGTTTAATTCTCTCGATTATTCTACCTGCCTTAACCGATTCCGTATCTCCACGAGTCGAGGTGGCTAAATGATGTTCTAGTTGTTTTAAATTATAGTTAGAACTAAAGAAAACAGGCAACCTTTCCATCATTCGGTATTGCAAGATCGATCCTAGTATTTCATCTCTGAACCAAGCAGATAACGACTCTGCTCCAATATCATCCAGCATTAATACTTGCACCTTCTTGAAGTGTTCGATTTTCTCATTAATTGAATCATCTTTTAGCGACGCTTTAATTTCCCTTACAAATTCAGGCATATAAATAAGCATAGAAGAAATTCGTTTTTCCGCTAACTCATTTGCAATTGCTCCAAGAAAATATGTTTTTCCAACACCAAAAGGCCCATGAAAATACAGCCCTTTTTCAGCCTGCTTTGTTCCTATTGATTCAATATAAGATACAGCTTGACGTATCGCATCATGACGTTCAGCATCCTTGTGATCTAATCCTGCTATGGACGCTTCTAAAATATCCCTTGGCATATATAAGCTCTTTACTAGGGCTTGTTTTTGTTGTTGCTCATCACTTTTAATTTTCTGATGGCATTTATCATATGTTAAATGTATATCACTTTTTTCTACTTCTAGATACGGAGTATAACCGGGTAATATATTTATACATTGAGCAAGAGAAGGACAATCAGCACACTGTTTGGATTGTGACCTAAACTCATAAAGTTTCATTAAGTTTCTGTCAATATCACGTCCAGTAAACTCCGGGTGCTTTCTAATAATCTCATTAACATCTGGATCGTTTAAGATATCATTACGTATTTGGTTATAATTTTCTTGGAAGTTTTTATTTTCTTTCATCCACTTCTTAAGTGCGCTCTGAATTGGTTCCATTTTAAATCATCCTTATAAATGATTAGATTTCTTGTTTTTTGTATAGTTCTGCAAAAGCTTACTAATATCCTCATTATCCTGGCTATCATCGTTAGATTTCTTCTTTTTTTGATTACCATCATTTGATTTAGATTCTGTAAACCAATCAGGTACAACCTCTTTTTTGGTCGTTTTTTTATAAAACTGTTGCTTGTTAGATCCCCATTCCTGGTACTTCTTATGTTCTGATTTCGCTAGAGTCATCGCTTGTTTTACAGTTGTAACATTTTTTCTGGCCCAATGACTTGCAATTTTTTCTAGATAAGCTTTTGTTAGTTTCATGTCAGTCTTCAGGAGAACATAGTGAATTAACACATTGATAACTCCTGGTTTCAATCCTTGCTGTGACATGACATCTCCTATTATTTTTAAATCTTGGGAAGATGCTTCATTTCCACCAGCTAAATCTTCTAGTAACTGCTTAGGTGAAATAGTTTCAAGCATTTGAATAAATTGTTCTTCTTTACTTAACGATTTATTCAAATTTGATTGGCTAGTATTAACTCCATCTCTTTTATTTACTAGCTTTATATCCGATTTCTTCTTTGGTGATTTCATTAAATCGTGACAAGCAGTTTTAAACTCCTGAACTTCCAATAAATTTTCTTCATTAACTGCCCATAATATGGCTTTTTCTAAATCCTGATTTGTTAAATCATAGAGGACAACCATCTGCGACATTAATTTTTTGTTTCTTGGACTTAGCACTTTAGTAGCAGGCAACATTCGTTGGCTTAACATTTGTTCAATCCATTCAAAGTCTAGCATGTCCTCAGAAACTGTTGGTCCCTTATTCGATTGTTCATTTTTTTGATCATTTGATTTCTCATTAGAATTCATTTTGTTAAACATAGTTGAATGTGTTTGAAAGACATCATTAAAGCTTGCCGTTACATTATTTGCTGAATTAGAAACAGTCATTTCAGAGCTACTTAATGCCTTTAATAAGCTAGTATACTTATCCTCACCTAAATGATGATACAGAAGTTGCGATAACATACCGTCATCAAAGAAATCATTATAAGAAAATGGCGGATTTAAATAATACGTATATGTAATCTGATCTGACTGTTCCTTAAAGGTTGTTAAAAGTCCAATTGCTTCTAATTTCAAACGCGCTTGATAGATTTCATCTAACGGTAATGACATATAGTTCATTAAAGTATGGTGAGTATTTGGTGTAGTTGGGTTATGCCTTATAAAGCTTTCACTTAAAAGTGTTTGATAAAGAGCAATGGCGTGGATTCCAATTAGTGGTTGATACAAATGGGTCAAAGCCTGAAAATAAGTAGTTGATATTTCTCCACGAAATATTACATAAAAACCTTCAATTGGGAGTAATTTACCAATGTTTTGTTGCTGCATTTTTTCCTCTAACCCTTTCTATTCCTGCATAAAATCTATTTATTAAGAAAAGAAAAAAGAGCCAGGTCAGGCTCAGATTTTACTTTTTATCCGTTCGAATTAAATCCTTTAGTTCATCTAAAAACACACTTATATCCTTAAATTGCCTATAGACAGAAGCAAACCGAACATATGCTACTTCATCCACAGTTGATAATCTGTCCATAACCATTTCACCAATCTCTTTACTTTGTGTTTCCGATGTACCACGATTACGCAGTTCTTTTTCAACCTCAATTGCAATAGATTCAATTTGCTCTAAAGCAACAGGTCTTTTCTCACAAGCTTTAATAAGACCACGCATTAGCTTGTCCCTGCTGTATTCTTCCCTAGTACCTTCTTTTTTGACTACAATTAACGGAACCTCTTCTAAGCGTTCAAAGGTTGTGAATCGAAAAGAACAGTCTTCACATTCTCTCCTCCGCCTTATCGATCGTCCATCTTCAATTGGTCTTGAATCCAATACTTTTGTGCTTTTATATTGACAGTTTGGACACTTCATTTCATCAGCCCCATTAATTTGTTTCTAATTATTATTTGGAATATGTGTTAAATCTTTTTTCAAATCATTATAAAACTTTGGAATAAGATTATGACTATATCCTAAGTCAAATGGAATAATTGATTCTGTTGTCACGGAAAAATCAACGGCTGTCCGAAACGGCTTGACCATTATTACAGTAGCAATAACAAATGCCTTTTTACCACCGCTTTTGTAATTAGCACTGATTTCACCATGTGTATCCGATTTGGCGATTACTTCAAATTTTGATGACTGATTAAAAAAGTGTTCAACAGCATTAAATCCCTTATCTTTGGTAGTTTTAAAATAATGTGTTTTTAAGTTTGAATCCCAGTGTTTGTCACTTGTTTCTGAATGATTATTAAAAAACTTTGTAAATGTTTGTCGAAAACTCATCCCCTGCACCTCATTATGAATTAGTATATCACTTATTAATTATTAATCTCTTTTTATTTTAACACGTTTTAAAAAAGAAAACGACAAAGACCTTTAAAAGAACAAAAAGTGAAAGTCATGCCTTAATCAGCCTATTGCAATGACAAGCATCATCATAGTGTTCTTACCTGTTATAATTAATAACATCCACTGATATCCATTTTAGACAACAGCAAATACCCTTGCTACTAACTAGCAAGGGCAAAACTTTTCTAAGTGTTAGTTTCACATTTTTTTATAGTGCTTTAAATTTGTTTACGTCAACAGGTCCCATTCCTCGCGGCACTTCAACTTTTTCGCACTTTTTCGACTCAAGTGCTTCAGCAATAAAGTCAGTTGCTACGTTTGGGTCTATAAGGTCACCGCAAGTATAAACATCTATACTAGCATAACCATGCTCTGGAAAACTGTGGATTGTTAAATGTGACTCAGAAATAATAACTACACCACTAACTCCATATGGAGCGAATTTGTGAAAAGCTACCTCGCGAATTTCAGCACCTGCTTTTAATGCTGCATTCACAAAAACTTGTTCAATTAATCCCATATCATTTAACTTATCTATATTACAGTCCCACATCTCGGCAATTACATGTCTTCCCATTGTATCCATTGTATTATCTCCCCCTAACTTATTGACTTCTAAATAATTATGCATGACGTACCACGGGGGAAAGTTAGTCCTAAGAGTAAGAGGTCCTAACCCTTTAAGTACCCATTAACGCATAAATTTCAGAAGAATACTAAGCCTTTACTAACCTAAGGTTAGTAAAACTTTAATTACATTCAAAAAGCTTGTATAAGTTTTTGACAGCTTTTAACATGCAAAAAAAAGTATATATGGTTTACCCCGTTTTGGCAAGACAGTTTTCAATTTTTTTCAACTAACATTAAATTTATTCCGTTCAGCCTGATACAGGATTAGAATAGAGATACCAAACTTAAGGAATCTCTATTTCTTATTATAGGATAGACAAGGGGTATTTATCCAACAATACAATTTAAATAGCACCATTTAAGACTCTCTAGGTGCTATCAGATTATTCAATATCAATTTTCCACTCTTCTAAAATACTCATTAGTTGTCTTTTTGATTCTTCTTTAGTGCCACCATTATCAACTACAGCATCTGCCAATCTTTTCTTTTCATCAATTGATAATTGTGATTTTATTCGATTTGTTGCATCTGCTTTACTAGAATTATCTCTAGCCATTAATCTTTTTAACTGGATTTCCTCTTTTACATATACAACAAGGATTTTATCAACCAGATTTGTTAATTTACTTTCAAAAAGTAATGGGATATCCAAAACGATGACTTGCTCTTTTTTTTCTATATATTCATCTCTTTTTTTTAACATTTTCTCTCTAACCGCAGGGTGAACGATATTGTTTAACTGCTCTCTTTTCGTATTGTTAGAAAAAACAAGTTCTCCCAATTTTTTACGATTAATCGTGTTATCTTCATGTAATATCTCTGAACCAAAAGTAGCCAATATTTCTTCATATGCTTTTTCAGTTGGTTCGACCACTTGTCTAGAAATAACATCTGCATCAATTACAGGTAATTTCTCTTTTTTAAGCATATTCGCTATCGTACTTTTGCCACTAGCAATTCCACCAGTTAATCCGATTGTTAATGTCATCTTAATCTCCTTATGTCATTTTAAAAATTCCTACTAGTATCAAAATAATTCCTGGGATAAATGTTAAGCGTTGTAACCAATACCAGTACGAAAATAAATAACCACTTTTTAGACCTATAGTTAAGAAAAGCCCTGTAGTTGCTCCAATCCCTACTGCTGCAAGAAGAGGAGAGAAACCTAACATCGCAGCTCCAATACCTGCTCCAAAGGAATCTAGAGATAATGCCAAACCTAGTAAAAACGCCTCAATACCCGTTATTTTCCCGGAATTATCAATATCAGCTACCATCGGTTTCTTCAGGATTTGAATGACAATTCCGAGTGATTTTATTTCAAATTTAAAAATTGTCGGATCTTTATCAATAGTCGATTTATCTGTTCTAAAAAATTGAAATACAACCCATATGCCAATCAAAATAAGTACCCAACCCCCAATTGACTCAGCTACTGGTGCCGATAAAAAGGAGGCAATAATATTTCCGATTAACATGGATAAGTAAAAAACGATGCCAGTAATTATCGTAATAATTATTATCGAACGAACTGGCAACACCATTTTTCGTAATCCGTAAGTAAAAGCTACCATAAAACTATCTAAGCTTACAGCAAACGCTAAAAGCAAAAATGTTGTTACATCAGCCATGTTAAATAGCTCCTTTTCCAATACTTTTATCGCAATAGTAGTATATGGAGGGAGCTATTCCCTTGTGCTTTTATAGTTTTTGACAAGAAATACAGATGTGTGTGCCTCTTCCGTTAACTTTCAGTTTAGAAATTGGTTTACCACACTTCCTACACGGATTATTCTCTTGTCCATAAACAAAAAGCTGTTGTTGAAACATACCAATCTGTCCTTGACTATTTACATAGGAGCGAATTGTTGTCCCACCTTGTTTTACCGCTTCAGTCAAGGTTTCTATTGAATTAATTTGAAGCAACTTAACTTCTTCTTTCGTTAACTGATTGCCTTTTTTTAAGGGGTGAATACCAGCTTTGAATAATGTTTCATCAACATAAATATTACCCAAACCCGCGACAACAGACTGGTCTAATAAAATGTTCTTAATCGCTCTGTCACTTTTTTGTATTTTGTCATAAAAATAGTCAAATTTAAATTCGTCTTCAAACGGATCTGGTCCAAGTTGATTTAAAGGCTTAGAAATTAGTTCCTCCCCTTTTCTAAACAAGTGCATCGTTCCAAATTTACGGACATCATTATATCTTAATTCAGTACCATCTTTAAAATGAAAAATGACATGAGTATGTTTTAAAGCTGGCTCTAGATGGTTGAAAACACCATACTTACCTTCCATCCGTAAATGGGAAACAAGGACATAATCGT
Source organism: Aquibacillus saliphilus (assembly GCF_020404745.1). Classification (GTDB taxonomy): domain Bacteria; phylum Bacillota; class Bacilli; order Bacillales; family Amphibacillaceae; genus Aquibacillus; species Aquibacillus saliphilus. Next base: position 94,446 of record NZ_JAIZAP010000008.1, on the reverse strand, counting down.
TAAGTTGAAATAGTAGAAATTTACCCTTTCTTTCGATATCAATAATTGTTTGTCCATATAGAAGATGTTTAAATTCTTCCACATCGTCGGGTTTTTTTATGATTTTTGGCCAAAAAATAGATATATTATTTATTGTTTTATTTATAACTAAATGTTTTAATGTTTTTCTAATTGTTTCTACTTCTGGTAATTCAGGCATTTTCTTCTACTCCTTAGCTCACTTTGCATCATACCAAGTTTTTCCATATGCATAATCTACTTTTAAAGGTACATTCAAATCAACTGCACTTTCCATTACCGAAGAAACCATTTCTTTTAATACATCAATCTCTTCTTCAGGAGCCTCCAGAATAAGCTCATCATGAACTTGCATTAACATGCGTGCCTGTAACTTATCTTCTTTTAGCGTATCGTTTAAATTTATCATTGCTAATTTGATAATATCAGCAGCACTACCTTGAATAGGTGTGTTCATTGCTGTTCGTTCTGCAAAGCTTCTTCGATTAAAGTTCCTACTTGTAATTTCTGGTAAGTACCTTCTTCTTTTCATTATCGTTGAAACGTATCCTTTTTGCTTAGCATCTTGGACAATTTCATCCATATATGTCCTTACTCCTGGATAACTATCTAAATAACGGTTAATAAACTTCTGGGCATCCTTCCTAGTGATACCAAGACTCTGTGATAAGCCATAATCACTTATCCCATATACAATTCCAAAGTTAACTGCTTTAGCTTGTCTTCTCATATTATCAGTGATTTCATCTGCTCCAACATGGAACACTTCCATCGCTGTTCTTGTATGAATGTCCATGTTATTATTAAAAGCTTCAATTAATTTCTCATCATCTGCTATATGTGCAAGTACTCTTAGTTCAATTTGGGAGTAATCTGCCGCAAATATAAACCAGCCTTCTTTAGAGGGGATAAAAGCTTGTCTAATCTTTTTACCTTCTTCTAGACGGATAGGTATATTCTGCAAATTGGGTTCTGTTGAACTTAATCGACCTGTTTGTGTTAATGCTTGATTAAAGCGGGTATGAATCTTATTGGTTTCATGAACCACCCTCAATAGCCCTTCAATATAGGTGGACTGAAGTTTCCCTAATTGTCTGTATAACAATAGTTTCGGTATTATTTCATGTTTCTCCTGAAGTTGTTCAAGAATATCTGCTGATGTAGAATACCCTGTCTTTGTCTTCTTTATTATCGGTAGACCTAATTTTTCAAAAAGAATTGGACCTAATTGCTTTGGAGAGTTTAAATTAAACGTTTCACCGGCCAATTCGTAAACTTCCTTCTCAATTGTCTTTAAACGGTCTTGTAAGTCTTCTCCCATTTTTTCAAGACGTGTTTGATCCACATGAACTCCTGTGAATTCCATTTCTCCTAAGATAAGCGCTAAAGGTAACTCTAATTCTTTTAACAACTCAGACTGTTCATTTTCCATCAACATTTCATCAGCGGTTTCTCTTAGCTTGAAGATCATATTTGTTTTTCTTCCAACGTGTTCAACAAGTTTATCTTGCTCAGGAGTCTTTATTTTAGCTCCCTTACCGTAAACCTCTTCATCAAAAAAAACGTCTTTCTGTCCTAACCGGTGACTAATTGCCGGGATATCATGATTGTTTTCTGATGGGTTAATTAAATGGGAAGCTAATAATAAGTCGAATTCAATACCCTTAATATGTATTCCTTTGTGTAGTAGAGAAACTAAAACTTTCTTAGCATCAAACACCAATTTCTTATTTTTAGTATTTTCAGCCCACTCTTTAAATATATTAGACTTAATTGCTACATCAACCGGAATAAAATAGTTTCCCTGCTCATTAACTAAACCAAATCCTTCTATTGGAGCTAAATGATAATTATCATCAAGCATCTCTACTTCGAATGCTTCTACACCAGTAAATAAATCTTTTGTTATATTATTTACGATTTTCACTTCAATCTCTGGTAATTCAGTTGGTTGAGACGATTCGTCGGTTAATTCTCCACCAATTCTGTTTAATAGAGATTGGAAACCTAGCTCCTTAAAAATTTCACTTACCTTTGGAATTTGATATCCTTGATAAACTAAATCTTTTATACCAATTTCAATTGGCGAATCACAATTAATTGTTACTAAGTCCTTACTCATGAAAGCATCTTCTTTGTGGTTTACTAGCTTCTCCTTTAATTTCTTACCGCTAATTTCTTCCACGTTTTCGTATAAGTTCTCTAGACTTTCATATTGTTTTAACAATTTTATTGCCGTTTTCTCACCAACACCTGGTACACCAGGAATATTATCAGAACTATCACCCATTAAGGCTTTCATATCGATAATTTGATCTGGTCTTATTTCTAACTTTTCATTTAAAAAAGTAGGAGTGTATTTATCAACCTCACTTAGTCCCTTTTTAGTCATACTAACGGTTACCTTATCAGATATTAATTGTAATAAGTCTTTATCACCTGATATTACATTTACTTCTAATTCTTCCTTCTCACCTTGTTTTGCAAGTGTACCGATGATATCATCTGCTTCAAATTGGTCAAGTTGATAGTGGCTTATTTGGAACGCGTCAAGCATCTCCCTTAAAAGTGGAAACTGTTCAGACAACTCCGATGGTGTTTTTTGTCTGCCACCTTTATATTCCTTATATGTTTTGTGGCGAAATGTTGTTTTACCTGCGTCAAATGCCACTAACAAGTGTGTAGGTTTTTCGTCTTCTATTATTTTTAATAGCATATTTGTGAAACCGTATATCGCATTTGTGTAAACACCTTTATCGTTACTTAATAGCGGTAATGCAAAGAAAGCTCGGTAAGCTATACTATTACCATCGATTAATATTAGTTTATTTTTCATTTTCGCTCTCCTTTATAAAAGTTTGAGTAGTAGTTTAGACTTCACAGAATCTATTTTACCATGATTATGAATTAGAAGAAAAAAACTGTGATTTTCACTTATTAAAAAGGCTCCATTTCAATTAGATTGAATGGAGCCTTACTATTTTTACTGTCTAGCGAATTATAAAATGGACAACTATAGATAATTAATTCCTAAGTTAGCCACATCTAGCTTTCGGCGCATGCGCTTTTGTTCTTTACTCAATATTACCCAAAAGTAATTCTGTATATGGAGAATCTTGAGGCAGTATGATCGTTGTTTCGCCATCAATTGTTACTTTATATGACTCTAGTGTGCGATACAATTGATAAAATTCCTCGTCCCTCTGGAATGATTGATTGTACATTTCCGCAGCTTCCTCTTGGCCCTCAGCACGTATTTCTGCAGCTTCGGCATCAGCTTTGGATAGCATTTCTGTCACTTCACGGTCTGTCTGTGCAATTATTCTGTTCTTCTCCGCTTCACCTTGAGATAGATATTCTTGCGCTTTTGATTCACGTTCCGAAATCATCCGTTGAAAAACAGACGCTTCGTTAGCATCAGGTAGGTCAGTTCGTTTAATTCGAACATCGTCCACTTGAATTCCGTATTCATCTCTTTCCAACAAAGTATTAACTCTATCAGCCACACGTTGATTTAAGCCACCACGTGTTGATCCTTCATCATTAATAATCTCATCATAATTCATTGTACCCAGCTCGGATCGAATAACAGAGAAAATAAATTCTCCCATACGTGACTCTGCATTTAACTCAGTTCTAGCATTCGCAATCATAAGTTCCGGGTCTGTTATTTCCCAAACAGCATAATTGTCAATTATCATACGTTTTTTATCTAATGTGTTAATCTCTTTTTCATTCACATCATATACCATCTTTTTATTAGGTAGTGTCGTTACCGTATGAAGAATTGGAACCCTAAATTTTAGACCTGGATCACTTTCATATCTGATAACTTCTCCGAACTGACGAACTACTTTATATTCTCCCTCTTTCACAATAAACATACTACTAATAAATAAGCCAACTACGACGATTAAAAGGAGAATTGAGATTCCCATTTTCACATATCTCTTTATGTCATTAGGAGTTTTATTTTTCATATCAACAACGTTATCATCTGTCATTCGTCTCACCCTCTCCCTCTTTTATTGTCTCATTACTGCTACCAGTAGTACTTGTAGGTTTAGGTGTTTCCTGATTTCCATTAGTCGTTAATGGTAAGTATTTTAAAGTGTTCCCATCATCATTCATTACAAATACATTTGCATCTGGTAATACTTGCTCTAAGGTTTCAATTATTAGTCGTTGTCTCGTAATTGAAGGATTATTAACATAAGCATTATAAAGGGCATCAAATTCAGAAATATCCCCTCTTGCTTGCTCTATTCGAGCAATTTTGGTACCTTCCGCTCTTGAGATTATTGCATCTTTCTCACCAAGTGCTTCTTCTACCGCTTGGTTTTCATATTTTCTAGCTTCGTTTATCTTTGTATTCATTGTTTCTCTAGCGTCAGTAACTTTAGTAAACGCCTGTCTAACATCCTCGTTTGGTAAATCTACTTCTTGTAACTTAACATCAGAAATAGATATTCCGATAGCATAGTCTTCCATTAAAGTAACTAATAGCTCTCTTACTTCATTTTCAATTTCTGCTTTACCTGATGTTAATGCGTCATCTATTACCGTTGACCCAATAATACCTCTAAGTGAAGCAGATGTTGCATTATATAATATTTGTTCAGGATCAACTGAATTATATAAATATTTTGCGGGCTCTGTTATCTTCCATTGCACAACTAAGTCTGCCTGAACAATATTTTCATCACCAGTGATCATCCTTATGGTTTCATCGCTTCCTGTCCCATCTTGACTGTGCCCAAAATCTAAACTAAATGTTTCTTTTGACAATGTTTCCACTTCTTGAATTGGCCAAGGTAATTTAAAATGTAAACCCGGTTCTGTTATGCCTTCTTCCGGATGTCCAAAAGTTATTATTACGGCTTGTTCTGATTCATCTACAGTAAACCAGCTTGTAAGACCAACAAGACCTATAATTGCTACTCCAACAACAATTGCTATCCAACTGTATATTTGTTTTAACGTCATATTCTCTCCCCTTTTCTACTCACTAATACTACATACGAATTAAATTGAATTTTGTTTCAAATATAATGACAAAATTCAAGGTTGTTCTATTTTGCACTTCGAATTATTGTGAAGGCAGCAAAACACAAAATCTGGTACCCTTATTTACTTCGCTTTCAACGTGGATAGTACCATGGTGTGCTTCAACAATATGTTTTACAATCGCAAGGCCTAAACCCGTTCCTCCTGTATTTCTACTTCTGGCTTTATCTACACGGTAAAATCGTTCAAAAATCCTATTTTTTGCTTCTTCCGGAATACCGATTCCTGTATCACTAACTGTAATTTTAACAAAACCATCAACTAGGTGAATATTTAATCTTACTTCTCCACTACTTGGCGTATAGTTAATAGCATTATTAAGTAAATTCATAAAAACCTGTTTTAAACGTTCAGGATCGACATACATTTCAATCGTATTATCAATGGTTGCGCTGAAACTTATATTTTTTTGTTCAGCTTGATGTTTAACAATAGGTAAAATTGTATTAAATAATGAAGAAACGCCTATTACTTTAAGGTTTAGCTTTAACTCATCCTGTTCAAGCTTTGAAAGCTCTAGTAAATCATGTACAAGTGCTTGTAGCCTTTCACTTTCAGTTAAAATAATTGTTATGAATTGCTTTCTTAGTTCCTTTTCTTCCATCGCGCCATCAAGTAATGTTTCGGCAAAACCACGTATGGAAGTTACTGGTGTTTTTAACTCATGCGATACGTTGGCTACAAAGTCTTTTCTTGTTTGTTCTAATCGCTTCAGTCCTGTGATATCATGAAAAACAAGCACTGCACCTTTCAATGCTTTTTTTTCATTGAAGATAGGAGCACCAACAACCTCAATATATCTTTTTTCAATCTCCATTGAGATAGTGAAAGAATTTTTAACCTTCTCTTCATATAAAAAAGCCTCTTGGACTGCTTTATGAATATTCTCCTGCTCTAAAACATCATAGTATAAAAAACCAATATAATCGCTTACTTTTCTTCCAAATATCGCCGAAAATTTTCTGTTAACTAGGTGAACAAATCCTCTTTCATCGATTAACATAAGCCCACTTTCCATGTTGTCTATCACTGTTTCTAACTGATTTCCTTGTATTTTTTCTTGGATTGTCATTTCTTGTAAGCTTCTAGCTAGCACGTTAACAGTATTACTAAGTTTACCAGCTTCTCCGTATTGACTTACGTATGTCCTAGCTTTGTAATTTCCTTTTACCAATTGTTCAGCAACTAGTGACGCTGAACGAACTGGTTTAATATATTTTTCAAAAATATTATAAATGATTACAAAGAAAATAATTAGACCACCAAGAAATGTTAAAATCGCAATTGTTCTTTCACTTCCAGATAATAGCGGGATGATAATTCTACCCATTGAAAATATTACAGCAACTACTATAATGCTATATGTAAGAAATAATCTAGAATTAGACGCTTTCATCAAGATGGATCCTCCATCTTATAACCTAAGCCTCTGATTGTTTTAATGTACACAGGATGTTTTGTATCCGGTTCGATTTTTTCTCTTAAGTGGCTAACGTGCACATCAACAATTCGTGTATCGCCAACGAAATCATAGTTCCATACTGCGCTTAGTAATTGATCTCTTGAAAGGACTTTGCCTTTATGTTTACCCAAATACATTAATAATTCGAATTCTTTCCTAGTAAACGATAATACCTCTTCTTTAATCGTCGCTTCATATTGTTCTGGATATATAAACAAATCTGCTATTTGAATAAATGGTTTATCCTCAGTATTCGGTCTATTATTTGTTCTTCTTAAAATCGCCTTAATTCTTGCAACAACTTCTTTCGGGCTAAAAGGTTTCGTTAGATAATCATCTGCCCCTATTTCTAATCCTAATACTTTGTCAAACTCATCATCTTTTGCTGTTAACATAAGAATGGGTGTTTCTATTTTCTTTTGACGCAACCTCTTACAAACTTCTGTTCCTTCAAGTTCAGGCAACATTAAATCTAGTATAATTAAGTCAAAGGATTCTTCAGTTGCTTTATGTAATGCTTCTAAGCCATTATAAGCCACATCTGTTTTAAAACCTGCTCGTTCAATATTAAACTTCAATAAAGTAACAATAGATTCTTCGTCATCAACAATTAATACTTTTTGATTCATTTAAACCCACCTCATTTTATGTACTCTGTTCATCATACAATGTCGTGGTGTTTATGTGAACACGACTGTACAATAAACTATTGTAAAATTTTCTTTACAAAGATAGGGTGATTATTTAAAAGTTATTTAATGTATTCGTTGTAATAGATTCAAGTTCAAATGGTGGTGAAACAATTAAAGAACCGATTATAACCTCTTTTTCATCCTGGTTCGTACCAATTACAGATAAATTAACTTGATGCTTTTCATAATCAATAGCGGTAATTTCTATCTGAAAATCTACAAGATCATAATGATATACAGATTCCGGAAAACTCATTTGATGTTGAACAATATGACTACCTGGTCCAGGTAAATGCATTGAGACAACCGACGACACCATCCCAAATAGCATTACTGAAGGTACTAAAGGTCGTTTATAAGGGGTTTGAGACGCATAATCATGTTGAATGTAGAGTGGATTTGCATCATTTGTCAATCCTAAATATAACAAAAGATCCTTATCTTCTATTTTTTGAGAAACTTGATAGGATTCCCCTATCTTCAATTGGTTTATTTTTTTTCCAATTTTACGTTTTTTCCCAAGCATATTTTATCGCCTCGCTAGTTTAATATGATTAGTCTTTAATTTTCATTAGTAAAAAACCCCTGTCACTCTAGACCATGACAAGGGTTTAATTACAAACATTCTACTACTTGATTATTTCAAAACTTGCAGAACATTTTTAACTGATTCAGCTGACTTATCTAGTGCAGCTTTTTCATCAGTTGTTAAGTCCAACTCAATAATCTCTTCTAGTCCGTTTCCTCCAATAATCGTCGGAACACCCAGGTAAATATCAGAATAACCGTATTCACCTTCTAGAAAAGTAATACTAGGAAGAACTCTTCGCTGGTCTTTAAGAATTGCCTCTGCCATTACAGTTAAAGAAGCAGCTGGGGCATAGTAGGCACTACCATTTCCTAAGAGGCCAACAATTTCTCCTCCACCTTTTCTTGTCCGCTCAACAATTGCTTCTAGACGATCCTTAGAAATTAGCTTTTCTAGTGGAATACCACCCGCATATGAATAGCGAATCAGCGGTACCATATCATCACCATGTCCACCGAGAACAAATCCAGTTATATCTTTAACTGAAAGGTTAAGTTCCTGAGCGACAAAAGTGCGGAACCTCGCCGAATCAAGTACACCTGATTGTCCGATAACACGATTTTTTGGAAAACCTGATTCCTTAAAAACTGTGTATGTCATTGCATCAACTGGGTTTGTTAATACAAGGATAATCGTCTCTGGCGAATACCTAACTATTTCTTTCGTAACACTTTTCATTATTTTAGCATTAGTGTTAACTAAATCGTCGCGACTCATACCAGGCTTACGTGCAATACCAGCTGTAATAATTACAAGGTCGGATCCTTTAGTATCTTCATAATTTGATGTACCAGTGATAGTAGCATCAAAACCTTGAACAGGACTTGCCTCAAGCATATCTAAAGCCTTACCCTTTGTGGGATCTTCCATGTCAGGAATATCAACTAATACAACATCAGCTAGTTCTTTTTGAGCAACCATTAGAGCTGTTGTAGCACCAGTAAATCCTCCTCCAATAACAGAAATTTTCTTCCTGTTTATAGCCATAGTATAACGATCATCTCCTTAGCCCATATTTTTGATTAGTTCATCTCCAAATTCTGATGTCTTTACTTCTGTTGCACCTTCCATCATCCGAGCAAAGTCGTAAGTTACAACTTTAGATCCGATTGTTTTATTCATTGAGTTTGTAATAAGATCAGCAGCTTCTCTCCACTCTAAATGCTCTAACATTAATACAGCAGATAGAATTATGGATGAAGGATTCACTTTATCGAGACCCGCATATTTTGGAGCAGTACCATGAGTTGCTTCAAAGATAGCATGACCTGTTTCATAGTTGATATTAGCTCCTGGAGCAATCCCAATTCCACCAACTTGAGCAGCTAATGCGTCAGAAATATAATCTCCATTTAAGTTCATTGTAGCTACAACATCAAATTCACGCGGACGTGTAAGAATCTGTTGCAAGAAAATATCCGCAATAGAGTCTTTCACTATAATTTTACCTGCTTTTTCAGCAGCTTCTTGTGCTTTATCTGCAGCTTCTCTACCTTTTTCTTCTACGATTTTATCATATTCGCCCCAAGTAAAGACTTTATCTCCATACTCTTGTTCAGCTAGCTCATAGCCCCATGCTTTAAATGCACCTTCAGTAAATTTCATGATATTTCCTTTGTGTACAAGTGTTACGCTCTTACGTCCCTCATTGATTGCATAATCAATAGCTGAACGAACAAGGCGTTTTGTACCTTCTTCAGAAATTGGTTTAACACCAATACCTGACGTTTCAGGAAACCGAATGTTATGTACTCCCATCTCATTTTGAAGAAAATCAATCACTTTTTTAGCCTCAGGAGATCCTTGTTGCCATTCAATACCTGCATAAATGTCTTCGGTATTTTCACGAAAGATTACCATGTCAGTATCTTCTGGGCGTTTCACAGGTGATGGAACTCCAGCAAAATAACGAACAGGACGTAAACAAGTAAATAAATCTAATTCTTGTCGCAATGCCACGTTTAATGATCTTATTCCTCCACCGATAGGCGTAGTTAATGGACCTTTAATTGCTACTTTATATTCGCGAATTGTATCTAACGTTTCATCGGGAAGCCACTCTCCTGAACGATCGTAGGATTTTTGACCTGCATAAACTTCTTTCCACTCGATTGACTTCTCACCATTGTAGGCTTTCTCTACAGCAGCCTCAATCACTCTTCTTGCCGATGCCCAAATGTCTGCCCCAGTACCGTCACCTTCAATGAACGGAATTATTGGTCGATTTGGAACATTAATAACCCCTTTTTCAACAGTAATTTTTTCAGCTTGTACCATAATTTATTCCTCCTAATATTGTTCACTTCTATTTAAATAGTATCATATAACCATTGAACCTTCACAGGTCAAGGTAAACTAATCACTAAAATATATATCATACTTAGATTTGATTACCAACGTAATTAGTAATTATTATCTGTTTTCAATCGGTGTATATGATTCAACTTTTGGACCTACATATTCAGCACGAGGACGAATCAAACGATTGTTATCATATTGTTCTAAAATATGTGCTAACCAACCAGAAAAACGACTTACTGCAAATATAGGTGTGAATAAGTCATGTTTAATACCCAGACTATGATATACGGACGCAGAATAAAAATCTACGTTAGCTGGCAATCCTTTTTCTTCTTTAATGTAATCTTCAATTTTAATTGACATTTCATACCATTTTGATTGACCTGATAACTCAGTCAACTCTTTAGACATTTTTTTCAAATGTTTCGCACGAGGATCACCTGTACGATAAACACGGTGGCCCATTCCCATTATCTTTTCTTTATTATCCATTTTTTGCTTAATATAAGGAATTGCATTATCAACTTCACCAATTTCGGTAAGCATTTCCATCACTCGCTCATTGGCACCGCCATGTAGTGGTCCTTTTAGAGCACCAATCGCTGCTGTTATGCCTGAATAAACATCAGATAGCGTGGCCACACATACTCTAGCAGTAAACGTTGAAGCATTTAATTCATGGTCTGCATGTAGGATAAGGGCTTTATTAATTGCTTCTACCTCTAGGTCGTTTGGTATTTCTCCATTAAGCATATACAAGAAATTAGCTGCATAACTGAGATCCTTATTAGGCGACACAGGATCTTTTCCATCACGGATACGTGAAAATGCTGTTACTAATGTAGAAATTTTCGCCTGTAAACGGATAGCCTTTCGGAAATTCGCACCAGACTCCATCACGTCAGCCTCTGAATCATATAGACCTAGTAATGATACAGCAGTTCTAAGCGCAGCCATTGGATGAACAGAACTAAGCTCATAGGATCTAAAATGATCTATCAATGCGCTTGGGATTTCCATATTCGAGATTAATTCATTTTTAAATTCATTCAATTCGTCTGACTTCGGAAGTCTCTTGTTCCATAAAAGGAAAACAACTTCCTCGAAGCTAGAATTTTCAGCAAGATCATCAATTCTATAACCAACATAAGTTAATTGGTCATCGATGATAGAACTAATAGATGATTCTGTTGCAATTACCCCTTCTAGTCCCTTAGTGGTCGACATTATATCCCTCTCCTTTTCTCTTTAACCAATTTGCTCCATTCTTCACATGAATTGTCCCATTAGATAAGAATAAAACATCAAAAAATGCACAGCAAACAATATATAAGTCAAAAACATAATTTACACTTAAAAATTCAATGCCTATGCTTTTGAACATCCCCACAGTAATTATAAACAATTATGAATTATTTGTGAAATGAAACCGATTAAATTTTAGTGAGAATTTAATATTATTTGAAACTCTTTCATATAAATAACTAGCAATCGTTTCTATAAGACAAAAAAATCTACAGCTTTCATAACCATATAGGCTATACCTGCACCAATTAATGGTCCAACAGCAACTCCTTGGAAAAACACTACAGCTAATATAGTTCCCATTACTAATGCAGTTGTTAAATGTGGATCATTAGCAAGTAAATCTAAACCATTTTTTGCAATTATGGCAACGAAAATCCCTGCACCTAAAGCAATCCATGCATAATAGGATTTAACACTGCTTAATAACTCTTTAAAGCCTATTTCACCAGTTGCTATCGGTACTAGCACCGCAATTGTGATAATCGTTACTCCCCAACTTATTCCTTTAGCTTCAAATATCGGAAATAAGCGCTGATCTAATTTAAATAGTTGTAATCCAACCAAAACATAGACAGCTATCATAATTGACTGGTTTTTTCCAATATAACCCAGTAAAAATAGAATAAGAAGAAATAATGTTGACTGATTAACCATAATAATCCTCCAAGAACCACAAATGAGTCTATAAACCATTTTAATAGTAACACAAATACGTACGGAAATAAAAATTTAAAAAGGAGTTGCTTCATGCCTTTAACCTATTTATACCGAATAATTCGGTTCTTTATTGTTTTATTAGTAATTAGTATTTCTCTATTATTTTTATATTATGGTGCCAAATACATGTATCCTTTTATCATTGCACTTATTTTTGCATTTTTCATGAATCCACTAGTTAATTTTTTAGAGACAAGGACCAACGTACCAAGACCTCTAGCAGTGCTAATAGCTATTTTATTTATTTTAGCTATAATCTCAGGTTGTATTACTTTTTTAGTATTTGAATTTGTAAACGGAACAACGTACTTAGCAGAACATATTCCTGAAAATTTCGAACTCTTGATTATCTTTTTTCACAGTTTTATAACACATCAAATAATTCCAATATATCAAAAGCTTGCATCATTAATGAATACTTTGGACCCCTCCCAACAAGCTGCAATTATAGATAATATTCAAAAGTTCGGTGAGGAGATAGCGGCATCCGGGGCAAGTATTATTCGGCTTTTTTTACAAAAAATACCAACTACATTAGGAAACTTGCCAAATTACCTATCGGTACTAGTCTTTTCGTTATTAGGTACCTTTTTTATTAGCAAAGATTGGTACAAGTTAGGTGATCTTGTTAAAAAAATAACTCCTAACTCACTTACTGAACCAGGTGGTGATGTCTTCAAAGGACTTAAAAAAGCTCTTTTTGGCTTTATAAAAGCTCAGCTTACTTTAATTTCTATTACTGCATTAATCGTTTTTGTTGGCTTAATTATTTTAAGAGTTGACTATGCAATAACAATTGCTCTTATCACCGGTTTAATTGATTTATTACCATATTTAGGTACAGGGTTAGTTTTTATCCCCTGGATACTTTATATGTTCTTCAGTGGGAATTACTTTCTTACAATTGGATTAACTCTTTTATACATTACTGTTGTTGTACAAAGACAATTAATGGAACCCAAAGTACTATCATCAAACATTGGACTACATCCACTTGCAACACTTGTTGCACTTTTTGTAGGTTTTCAAGTATGGGGATTTCTAGGTCTAATTTTCGGACCTGTTATTTTAGTTATAATCAACACACTTTATCAAACAGGGGTTATTGATGAAGTCTGGGATTACATTTTAGGGAAAGAAATCATTTGAATACAGTCAATTAAAAAAGAACTGATTGTTAACAACCAGTTCTTTTTTATCATCTATTATTGAAGAGTCTTTAGTATTAACAATTGATTTGTTTATCTGCGAAAAAAAGTAATTGATCCATTATTCATCATTTTTTTCAACATTCCTTGCATCCAGATTTTAATTGGCCTTCTTGATTGTGGCAATAATAATAGAAAACCAATTGCATCAGTAATAAAGCCTGGTGTTAACAGGACAGCAGCTCCAATTAAAATACAAATCCCATCGAAAATTTCTTCGTGAGGTGGGAGACCATAAGAGATTGATTCTCTTGCTTTATTAATTGTTTCTAATCCTTGAAGTTTAGCAAGCCAAGCACCTAAGATACCTGTTAAGATAATTAAAAATATTACCCACCAAGGTCCTATGTACCCACCTGCCCATACCAGTACACCGATTTCTAAAGCAGGTACAATTAACACAAACAAAAAAATCCACCTGAACATTTGCACCACTCCCTATTTGGCCCTAGGTTGAATATTTCATTATAATAAAATGAGAAGGGAGCCCCTTCTCATTTTATTTTCATTCTAATTATAGCACGCTCGCGTGCCCAGCATAAATGTCACCTTTGCTTGCATCAATAGTAATATCCTTACTATCTTCAATAAAGTCAACTGCTTTATCTACTCCAACAATAACCGGAATACCAAGGCTAAGTCCGACTACCGCTGCATGTGAAGTTAAGCCAGCTTCTTCGGTAATAATTCCACTTGCCTTTTCAATTGCAGGCATCATATCTTTATCAGTTCCATAAGTAACAAGAATATCGCCTTCTTGTATCTTACTTAAGGCTTCTTTAGCATTTTTTGCAATGATCGCTCGACCATAAGAACTCCCCTTACCGACACCTTGTCCTTTAGCTAACACGTCACCAATAATATGGACCTTCATCAAGTTAGTTGTTCCACTTTCTCCAACTGGTACACCTGCAGTAATAATAACTCGGTCTCCACGTTTGAAGTAATTTGTAGCTAATCCTCTTTCAATCGCAACATCTAATACATCATCTGTGCTATGCGCCATTTTACCAATAATTGTTTCAACACCCCAAACAAGAGATAACTTTCGGCTAACTCTTTCATCAAAAGTTACTGCAATGATTGGTGCTTTTGGTCGATACTTTGAAATCATTCTTGCCGTATGACCACTTACCGTTGGCGTCAAAATTGCATTTACTTCTAGATTCATTGCTGAGTGATTAACAGACTGGCTAATTGCATCAGTAATTGTTATATCACTTGATTTAGAGCGGAGATCTAATATTGCTTTATGATCAAGTGCTGTCTCAGCTTTAGTAGCAATATTACTCATTGTTTGAACGGCTTCTACAGGATAGTCACCTGCAGCGGTTTCTCCTGAAAGCATAATTGCATCCGAACCATCAAAAATAGCATTAGCAACATCTGATGCTTCGGCGCGTGTTGGTCTTGGATTACGTTGCATAGAATCTAGCATTTGGGTAGCGGTTATAACTGGCTTGCCTGCTGTGTTACATTTACGAATCATATCTTTTTGTACTAGTGGCACATCCTCAGGTGGAATCTCTACACCTAAGTCTCCTCTAGCAACCATTAATCCGTCACTTACCTGTAAAATACTATCTAAATTATCGACACCTTCACGGTTTTCAATCTTAGGAATAACGTGGATATGTGTTGCATTATTTTCTTCAAGTAATCCTCTAATATCTAATACATCCGATGAACGACGAACAAATGAAGCGGCAATAAAATCCACCCCTTGTTCAATACCAAACTTAATATCACTAGCATCTTTATCTGTGATACCCGGTAGTTTTACACTAACATTCGGTACATTTACTCCTTTTTTATTTTTAAGAAGGCCTGAGTTTAACGCTTTTGTTTTTAATTCATTTTTATCTTCAAGAATTTCTAATACTTCAAGTTCGATTAAACCATCATCTAACAATAACTTAGAACCTACATGTACATCCTCAATTAATTGAGGATAAGTAACTGAGATTCGCTCGGCAGAACCTTCAATTTCATTCATAGACACATGTACAATGTTTCCTTTTGTTAGTTGAGCCTGTCCACCTTTTAATGTTCCAGTTCTAATTTCAGGTCCTTTTGTATCTAATAAAATAGCAACAGTTTTTCCAGTTCGCTTTGATGCTTCGCGAATGTTTTTTATCCGCTGTCCATGCTCATCAAAATCTCCATGGGAGAAATTCAATCTAGCTACGTTCATTCCAGCTTCAATTAATTTCTCTAATTTCTCAACTGTCTCAGATGCGGGTCCTATTGTACATACAATTTTTGTCCTTCTCATTTTCAGTTTCCTCCTTCAAATCTATAACAAAAAATTACATTATTATATAGATAACTCATTAGATAATCTATACATATCCATATTAATTTCATGTGAATGAGTTAAGATTTCTACAATATCGTGGTCAACTAATTCATTTTTTTGAATACCAACTACTCGCCCTGCTTTTCCTTCTAACAAAAGATCTACAGCTTTAGCACCCAACCTACTAGCTAGTACCCGGTCAAATCCAGTTGGAGATCCACCGCGTTGAATATGACCTAAAATAGTTACTCTCGTCTCCATTTTGGTTGCTTCCTCGATACGATGTCCGTAATCAAATCCACTTCCTACGCCTTCTGCTAATATAATGATACTATGTTTTTTCCCTCGTTCTTGACCCCTTACTAATTTATCTACCACTGATTTAAAATCGTCTGGTTTTTCAGGAATTAATATACTTTCTGCACCATCAGCAAGCCCAGCCCATAAAGCAAGGTCACCTGCATTTCGTCCCATAACTTCTACAACATATGTACGCTCATGTGATGTAGCTGTATCTCTAATCTTATCAATGGCATCAATTATAGTATTCAGTGCAGTGTCAAAACCTATCGTAAAATCTGTCCCTGGTATATCGTTGTCAATTGTTCCTGGAACTCCGATACATGGATAACCTTTTTTAGTTAACTTTTCGGCGCCGCGAAAAGAACCATCACCACCAATTACAATAAGTCCTTCGATTCCAAACTTTTTTAATTGTTTAATGGCAGCTTGTTGACCTTCTTCTGTCTTGAATTCCTCTGAACGGGCAGAATATAGAATTGTACCACCACGTTGAATAATGTCACCGACAGAACCTAGTTCCATTTTCTTTATGTTCCCTTCCATCAGACCCTGATACCCATTATAAATACCGAAGACTTCCATATCATGAAAGATAGATTTTCTGACTACTGCTCTAACAGCTGCATTCATTCCGGGAGCATCTCCACCACTTGTTAAAACTCCAATTTTTTTCATTTTAAACATCACCTCTATTTAATAAATTTCCCCAATTCACGACAAAACTAAACAAGTATTGAACACTAATAGATTATACATGAAAGAAATAAGAAACTCATCCCTAAATATTACAATTTTATTTCAAATTGTTTTTTACAGAAGATACCCTTGCCAATAGATAATTGGCAAGGGCAAAAGTGAACAGAAATACGAGGAAGATTGTTAGATGTCTGTTAGTTCATTAATATCACCAATTTGTTTATACTTTTCCCATCTTCTCTCAAGTAATTCTTCTTTATTTAAAGCTACTAATTGGTCAAGTGATTTTTTAATTATCTTATCTATTGATTTCGCCTGCGCAGCGACATCCCTATGTGCCCCGCCTCGCGGCTCAGAGATTATTTCCTCAATTACACCTAATTCTTTTAAATCAAAGGAAGTAATTTTTAAAGATTCAGCTGCCTTTTGAGCTTCCCCCGAGTCTTTCCATAACAATGCTGCAGCCCCTTCAGGAGATATAACAGAATAGGTCGAGTTTTCTAGCATATGAATATGGTCACCCACACCTAGTGCAAGAGCCCCTCCACTTCCACCTTCTCCGATGACAACACAAATAATCGGAACTGACAATCCTGCCATTTCCATTAAATTTCTAGCAATTGCTTCACTTTGTCCCCGCTCCTCAGCAGCTTTCCCCGGATACGCACCCTTTGTATCAATAAAACAAATAATTGGTCTCTTAAATTTTTCAGCTTGTTTCATGTGACGTAGTGCTTTTCTGTATCCCTCTGGGTGTGGACTACCAAAGTTTCTTCTAATATTTTCTTTTGTATTCTTGCCTCGTTGATGACCAATAATTGTCACCGGTGAATCTTTATATTTACCAATTCCTGCTACAATTGCTTCATCATCGCCAAACAGGCGGTCTCCATGAAATTCTAAAAAATCAGTGAACAAATATTCGATGTAATCTAACGTTGTTGGTCGCTCAGAGTGTCTAGCGATTTGAACCCGGTCCCAAGGTTTAAGATTACCGTATATATCAGTTTCTAATTTCTCCAATCTACTCTCTAAAGTCGATATTTCACTAGTCAAATCGATATTACTATCTTTTGTTAAATCCTTTAATTCAGTTATCTTCTCTCTTAATTCAATCACGGGTTTTTCGAATTCTAGTACTTGTTTCATTTACTATCCCCCCCTGATTGATGGATATCCAGTAAGGTAACCAGTACATCCTTCATTTCATGTCTTGCGATCACTTTATCCAGTTGACCATGTTTCAGCTGAAACTCTGCTGTTTGGAAATCATCCGGTAATTTTTCTCTAATCGTTTGTTCAATAATCCTTCTACCCGCAAAGCCAATAAGTGCACCAGGTTCTGCAAAGTTATAATCACCTAATGATGCAAAACTAGCAGATACACCGCCGGTTGTTGGATTAGTCATAACGGAAATCATAAGACCACCAGAGTTATGAAATCGTTGAATAGCAACAGATGTTTTAGTCATTTGCATTAAACTAAGGACACCTTCTTGCATTCTTGCCCCACCAGAGGCAGTAAAGATGATAAAAGGTAGTGACTGCTCTCTAGCATTTTCTATTGCTCTCGCTATTTTTTCACCGACAACTGATCCCATACTCCCCATACGGAAGGAGGCATCCATCACAGCAATCACAGTTTCTTGTCCTTCAATTTTACCTTTTCCAGTTACAATAGCTTCGTTTAAACCTGTTTTTTTGCGATCTTTTTCTAACTTTGCCTCATAATCTGGGAATTGTAATGGATTATTAGAAATTAAATTTTTGTCCCATTCTAGGAACGTGCCTTCATCAACGAGACTATTGATTCGATCAAAAGCAGTCATTTGGTGATGATAGTCACAATTAGGACAAACATCTAAGTTTTTTTTCATTTCCTTACGATAAAATATTTTTCTGCAGCCGGTACATTTTTGCATTAACCCTTCAGGTACATCTTGTTTAGCTTCTTCTCTCGGGATAGATGCATATTTTTTCTTCTTAGTAAAAAAATCTTTAAGCAAGGGTTAGTTCCTCCTTTAACGAACACCTCTATAAACAATCATTTTACTAATAATTGATTGTTTGAAAGTTGTTAAAATGCTAATTTAATCAATTTTATAATACTGATTTTTTGAAAGTCGTCATCCGCATATAGTTGGGATAGACCATTCTGAAAACTACTTGTGGATGACAATTGCTGCATAAGGTAATTATGAAATTGATTTAATTGTATAAATAATCAAATAAACCCTCAATTGTTTCATATTTGCCGGCATTAATAGTTTCTATTAATTGGCTATAGAATTGGCTATTATAAGAATTTTTTTCAATCGTATAAGAAAAATCTTCCATTAGCTGCCAAATCTTTTGTAATAAGTGGTTTTCAGCATGTTGAAAAATAATGATAAAAAATTCAGAATGCCTTTGCTTCTCATTAATCTTACCATTGCTAAGGACTGAAGATAGCTCTTCTATTCCTCCATTCTTCACTCGGCTAAAGGCCATTTTTGTAGCTTCTTTTTCTAAAATTCTTTTAGCAAGTAAAATATCTTTTTTAATTTTCGGTTCTTGTAAAATAAATGCAGAAAGTAATTCAACAGTATGATGCGGACGGTAGGAACTAAGAAACGTGCCTTCACCTCTCCTAGTTTCAATTAAACCTAATAGTTCCATTGCCCTAAGGCCCTCTCGAACTGATGACCTACCCGCATTTAATTGTTCAGAGAGTTCACGTTCTGAAGGAAGCCTATCACCTGGTGATAATTCATTTTCATTTATAAAATTTCTAATTTGATTTAATACTTCCTCATATACCTTTGTTTTGCTAGACATGTAATGGCCTATGGACCTCCTTTATGAACAAATCAAACTTTATTATTAACGAGTGTTAGACGTCTTGTTTTTTCTGCAATTTGTTCCGGATCTACATCAAGCCTTGCAACACCCGATTCCATCGCAGCTCTTGCCACACTTTTTGCAACTGCTGGAGCAACTCTTTCGTCAAACGGCGCTGGAATTACATAGTCTGGATTTAATTCATCTTCTGTGATTAATGAAGCAATAGCCTCCACTGCAGCCACTTTCATTTTTTCATTGATTCTGGTTGCTCTAACATCTAAAGCACCTCTAAAAATACCTGGAAAAGCTAACACATTATTTACTTGGTTAGGAAAATCTGATCTTCCTGTTCCAATAACTCTAGCTCCTGCTTCTTTAGCAAGCTCCGGCATTATCTCTGGATCTGGATTTGCCATAGCAAATATAATTGGATCCTCGTTCATAGTCTTAACCATTTCTACCGATAGAAGACCACCAATCGAAACACCTATAAAAACATCGGAGCATTTTATAACTTCTTCTAAATTTCCTTCTTGATTATTTTTATTAGTTAACTTGGCAACCTCATCCTTAACTTCATTCATACCATAGTTTCTGCCTTCAAAAATAGCGCCTTTGGAGTCACACATAATTATATCTCGTACACCGAAGCTATATAATAATTTTATAATAGCAATACCAGCAGCTCCGGCTCCATTAGCTACTACTTTTATATCAGTAAACTTTTTATTAACGAGTTTAAGTGCATTTAATAGGCCAGCTACTGTAACAATTGCTGTACCATGTTGATCATCATGAAATATGGGAATATTCGTTTCCTTTTTTAAACGTTCTTCAATAATAAAACAATTTGGTGCTGCAATATCTTCAAGATTTACTCCACCAAAAGTTGGTTCCATTAGTTTAACTGTTCTAACAATTTCTTCAACGTCATGCGTATCTAAACAAATTGGAAAAGAATCAACACCAGCAAAAGTTTTAAATAGAACGGACTTACCTTCCATTACGGGAAGAGCAGCAGAAGGCCCTATATTTCCTAGTCCTAACACAGCCGATCCATCGCTGACGACCGCTACCATATTCCCTTTCATCGTGTATTCGTAAACGGAATCCTTGTTATCATAAATTTCCTTACAAGGTTCAGCGACGCCAGGAGAGTATGCCAAGCTCAGATCCCGCGCATTTCGAACTGGTACTTTAGACTGTATAGTTAATTTCCCTTGATTAATACGATGGATATGTAACGCTTCATCTCGTAAATTTGACACGTTTCTTCCGCTCCTTTACATGATAAAAAAAGACTTAGTAGTTTATCAAAAAATAAATTGGTCTGACCACTTAACTACTACATTATAACAAATGAGTTTTGAGTGTAAAGTGGAATTTATATTGGCCTAATAATTGACAGTAAACTACTTATTTCCATTTAATCCATTAAATTTCACTATTATTTTTTCTAAAGAATGTTTTTCAGGGCAACATTTTTTTCTCCAAACAACTTATAAAATTCTCGTAAGCACTGTTGGTTCGGTTTAATATAATAGGAACTTGATAGTTGATACGTCGCTTGCTTTTGTTTATGATAAATAATGACGGAAGTATCGCCAGGAAATTTATTTGCTATTTGCTTTATTTTGTCTAATACTTCTTGATCCTTATCGTTGATGATTTTGACAAACAACTGACTAGTGGCACTTGTTGCTAATTGTTCTTCTTCAAAAGGAGACAGTTCTGAAATCAACAATTGAATACGTTCATTTCTTTTTTCCACTTTTCCTTTCACAAAGACTAGAGCTTCTTCTTTAAGCCATCGATGAACACTTCTATATAACTCCGGAAATAAAACAGCTTCCATTTCATCGCTCTCGTCCCCAAGTGTAAGAAAAGCCATCGGATCGCCCCGTTTTGTCCGTATCGACTTTATCCCCTGGATGACAGCACTCGTCCGCATGTTGTTTTGACCTATATTCCTTTTCAATTCTGATAACCCGAGAATCCCCCTCGCCCTTATCTTATCTCTATACTCTGATAAAGGATGACTCGACATGTAAACACCTAACAATTCCTTTTCAAATGCTAATTGTTTCATTTTAGAAAAAGGCTCAGTATCTACATAGGAAGCATCTAGTTCAATATCATTTTGGAAGAAGGTTGGCTGGTCTTCAAACTCTCGAAATAATTCACCTTGTTCAATTGCTTGATCAATTGTTGCTAAGAGACTAGCACGATTCAAATTTGTTTCATCAAATGCTCCTGCTAATATTAATGATTCAATCACTTGCCGGTTTATCATTTTTAATGGCACACGTAAACAAAAATCAAAAAGGTGCTTAAAAGGACCATCCTTACGAATACGAATAATTTCTTTAAGCTGCTGATGGCCAACCCCTTTAATAGTAAGAAGTCCCATTCGTATATCCCCGTTTTCAACGGTGAACTTTCCAAAACTTTTATTTAATGAGGGTGATAAAACTTTAATATTGAACTCTTTAGCTTCCCTCATATATAAGCGAACTTTCTCCTGCTGACTAGAGACTGATGTCAATATCTCAGCCAAAAACTCTGCTGGGTAATGTGTTTTCAAATATGCTAATTGATAGGAAATCATACTATAAGCAACTGCGTGACTGCGATTGAACCCATAATTTGAAAAGCGGACAATCCAGGCAAAAATTTCCTCGGCTACTGATTGATTGTATCCATTTTTGATACATCCCTGAATAAATTCATTCTGTTGTTGGTGCATTACTTCCGATTGTTTTTTACTAACTGCTCTACGTAAAATATCTGCTTGTCCTAGCGTATAACCCGCCATTTTACTCGCAATCTGCATAATTTGTTCCTGATAGACGAGTACCCCATAAGTTTTTTCTAAAATTGGTTTTAAATCTTGATGTGGGTATGTAATAGGTTCACGATTGTGTTTACGGTTTACGTAAACAGGGATATAATCCATTGGACCCGGCCTATATAAAGCATTAACGGCTACAACATCTTCAAAGTCAGTTGGCTTCAAGTCAGTAAGTACACGTTGCATTCCTTGTGATTCAAGTTGAAAAACACCATTTGTCTTTCCTTTTTGTAACAATGATAAAGTTTTCTGGTCATTAAAAGGTATATCTCCAATAGTAATTATCCTATTTTTCGTTAGTTTAATTGAGTTAATTATTCTTTCCAATAACGTTAGATTACGCAAGCCTAAGAAATCCATTTTTAATAGACCGATAGCTTCTAATTCTTTCATAGCAAATTGTGTCAAATAAATATCATTACCGGAAGAAATTAACGGCACATGTTCAACTAATCGCTTTTGGCTAATAATAACTCCAGCGGCATGGGTAGAAATATGCCTAGGTAAACCTTCTAATTTAGCAGCAATTTTAAATAGTTCTTGTAGCTTTGATGATTGTCTAACATAATCCGTCAGCGCACTCGATGATTTGACGCTATCTACTATGTTTTTGGAAGTTTGTGTCGGTATTTCTTTTAAAATAAACGCTGCATCTTGTTGATCGATATCCATTGTTTTAATTAATTCTCTCAGTAATGATCGCGCGGCAAACGTTCCGAATGTAATTATTTGGGCAACATGCTCAGCACCGTATTTGTCTCTCACATACTGAATAACTTCATCTCTTCGATGGTCTGAAAAATCAATATCAATATCAGGCATAGTTACCCGCTCTGGATTCAAAAATCGTTCAAAAAGCAATCCATATTTAATCGGGTCGACATTAGTAATTCCTAATAAATAAGCTACAATTGAGCCCGCTGCAGAGCCTCGTCCTGGACCAACCATTATATTTTGTTTCTTGGAAAATTGGATGAAGTCCCAAACAATTAAGAAGTAGTCACTAAAATCCATTGACTTGATAATTTCTAATTCATAATTCAACCGTTTTTCAGCACTTTTTTTCTCTACTTTATATGTACTAGAAAGTTGATTGAAACATAAGTTTTCTAAATAATTGTATGCAGTTTTACCTGTAGGAACAGGATAGGATGGAATCATTCGCTCATCTAAATTTAGTTCAACATTACACCGTTCAGATATCTTCTCTGATTCCTTCACTAATTCGGGCCAAAGTTTAGCGAAGAAGCTTTCCATTTCTTGTTCGGAACAGAGATGTTGATTTTTCACTGGCATTTGTTTATTTGTATCCCACTTAGCTCCTTCTCTTATTACCTGCAAGCATTCATATGCTTCTTTATCTGTGCTATTTATATATCTAACATCACCCAATGCTGTAGCTTGTATATTTTGGAATTCACAAAAACTTTTTATAATTTCCATGAAACTCTTTTCCATCTGGGGGTTATTTTCAATCCCAACATAAAAATTATTACCTGGAACTAAATTTTTCCAGCCCAGTATATGGTCTAATGCTTTCTCACGATCATTCATTACAAGTTTCACAATAGCTGGTTGATAGATCGGCAAAATTAAAATTAGACCTGGTAGATATAAATTTATATCACCTTTATCTATATTAGATTTTTCTTGTAATTGGATGTGTGTACTCAATTTCAACAAATTTTGATATCCTTGATTATTTTCGGCAAGTAGGATACAAGTCTCTGCGCTTTTATTTTCATCCTCTAGCTGGACTGTCATTCCCAGAACCGGCTTGATATCATTATTTTGACACGCTTTGTAGAATGAAACAGCTCCATGCATAACTTGTTCATCGGTCAACGCTAGAGATTTAAAACCAAGTTGTTTCGAGCGATTAACAAGCTTATCTATCATTACTGAGCTTTTCAATAAACTATATCCACTTCTAATTTGCAAATGTGTAAATCCCATTAAATTCCCGCCTTTTTCTTTCACATCTATTATAGCTGAATAAGTACGTTCTAGAAAATGAATAACATATCTTGTCCTAATTTTTCATAAAATTTTTAACAAGCAATTACTGTAAGTATAAATAAACAATGCATACAAATAAAAAGGGAGATGGAACATAAAATGGAAGAAAGATTTTTCTCCTCAATGATACAATGTTACTTTATTGCATTAGGCGTAATAATGGGCGGATCACTAATTGGGAGTATTGGAGCATTCGCAACTGGTGATCCACCGTTAACTTTAATGAATAGAATAGCAAAGAGTTTAAGGATTTGGGCAGTTGTAGCAGCTATAGGCGGCACATTCGATGCCATTACTAATTTCGAAAAAGGTATTTTTGAAGGTTCAACAATTGATGTTGTTAAGCAAATATTGTTAATTATCACTGCAATGGGAGGAGTTCAAACTTCTCTTATATTAATTGAGTGGTTCACTCAGGAGAGTATTGATTGATGCATATTCCACCATACTATAAGAAAGAAAGTTGGCAACGATTTTTTGCAGGAACTTTTATCGGTGCAATCATCGCTTTTGTTGTATTCACGTATATGTATGGACAATTTTACGAAAGGTGGGTAGAAGAAAATTTAAATTTGCGTTCTCAACTGAATGAACTTGAAAACAAATATGAAATTTTAGAGGATAGTAAACGAGAATTAGATGAGAAATCAAAAGAAAAAATAACAGTAAACACAATTGAAGTCAAAATTGATAACGAAAAGCAATTGAAATTAGATAGTCTTATTGTTCATCAATTAGAAGAATTAATTAGAGAGCAAATTAAAGATGTTGTTGGGAAAGATATAAATAGTTTAGCCGAGAATTATAAGCTTCTAACATCTACGATTGAAAGTAAGACATACAAAGTGGAAGGTTTTACTTATAATGCTAAAGTTAAACAAATGTTTGTTACATCAACAATAAACATAAACATAGAAATTACGATTTCTAATTAATCAATTATGAACACTTTATGAAAGTTTCATAAAATTCCGAAAAAAATCGAGCAAATCGTCTGTGTTTTTAATATAATAAATGTAGATAGAAAACCATCTTATAAGGAGTGGTTTTATGTTTATTATGAGCCGTCGTTTAGTTGTCGAAGAAAAAATAAATAAGCTAACTCAAGGTTATAATGCCTATGCCGAAACTGAAGAAATAATCAGACTCATGAAAAGAGAAATATCAAAAAAACAAATCTCCGTAATATGCGATCAAACCGACAATGGTTGCTGGTTTATTCCTACCCAACATTCAAATTCAAATACACCAAACTAGTAGATATAAAGGACTTCCTAGATGAATTTTCATTTTGGATGTCCTTTTCTATTTTATGTTAACTCCCTGTACTGGGTACAAGCCTTTTCCAAATCCTCAATAACAAGCTCCATCTCATCCCAATCAGTAATTGTTGCTCCAGATGCCAGAGGATGCCCACCACCATTATACTTCGCTGCAATTTCATTAATAATTGGACCCTTCGAACGTAGTCTAACTCTGATTATATTCTCTTCCTCAACGAAAAATGCCCATGCATAAATACCTTCAATATCGCCTAATAAACCTACTAGCTGACTCGTCTCAATCGCCGTCATGTTGAATTTTTCTAAGATGTTTTTTGTTATTTTTATAGAGCTAACCCCTGACTCAGAAACCTCAAAATTCTCCAATAGATATCCCTTAAAGCGAGCAACGTGCTGCTTTGTATTGTACATATTCTCATGTAACATCGTGCGATCAAAACCATATGTAACTAGTTCAGAGGCTATATAAAATGTTTTTTCAGTTGTACTAGGAAATAAAAATCTCCCAGTATCTCCTACTATTCCGCTATATAATAAACTAGCGGCACGTGTATTACAATAAATTCCTGCTTCTTTACCTTCAATACATAACTCATAAATCAATTCACTTGTAGAGCTAGCTGTTGTGTCCACCCATAATAGGTCTCCAAAGGCATCTAAATTAGGGTGATGATCAATTTTAATTATTTCTTTTCCTAAAAGATATCTCTGATCAGAAATCCGCTCCTGATTTGCTGTATCACATACGATAACTAATGCATTCTCGTACTGACTATCCTCAATTTTGTCCATACTAGCCAAATAAGATAAGGAAGGATCTTCGTCACCAACAACAGAAACATGTTTAGATGGAAAGGAGTGTTTTATTATTTCTTTTAATCCAACTTGTGATCCGTATGCATCTGGATCAGGTCTTACGTGCCGATGGATGATAATAGTATCGTATTCCACTATTTTGCTAATAACTTGTAGTTGATTATTCATCTTTACACTCCTTTTGATTTTAAACTATAAATAATTATAGAATTATCTACTACTATTCCTTGATTGCATTCAACAACAATAAATTAAATCATTATCTACTTGATGTAAACTCTTTAACGTGAAAACTAGCTATTATTGATAGAAAAAATACCAAAAACAAGCTACAATAGAGTTAGTGTTAATAGTTTAGTTAGGAGTAGATTTCATGATTATATTTCCAGTAATTATTGTGCTTTCATTAATCTTATATGTATATTTCAAAGTTTCTATAATGCGTACGAGTGATCCGCTTACCCAATTATTTATTAATTCAAAAGCCCGTATCTCTCTAGGGGTTTTTATAGCTTTCTTTGGGATAAACCAATATTTGTTCTACCAAACAAGTATAGCACTTTACGTTACTATCGTATTCGTTATTTTAGGTGCTATTCAATTTTATAGTGGATTTAAACGACGTACCCATTATAAAAACGAGTTAAACAAACGAACGATGCAACAATAGTTTTGAAACCCTTGTCCTTGACAAGGGTTTCTTTATTGTCCTGGAAATTATAAAATGGATTGCTCTGTAATTGATTACTAAGTTAGCCACGTCCAACCCGGAATTAAGCTGTTTGCTTATTTCGAACGCATTCGTCTCGAGATCCCTGAACCAATCCTCTCTGCCTGCAAAGAACGAAAGAGCCCGAGGCTTGTCTTAAGCTTATCGGAGGTGAGCACAAAGGAAGGTGCGCTTTTGTTCCCTATTTAACGATCTATTAATTGTGCCATTAATACCACTTTGGCTACAATCACCTTCTCATGAAAAACCTCAACATCTACTTTAGCCGATTTTCTGCCACTCTCTAATAAACGTGGTCTAATCTCCAAGATACTTTCGAGTTGGACAGGCTTAATAAAATAGACTGACAAGTTTTCTACTACTAAGTCAACTTTTTTTATTGAACGTAGTAAACGGCTAGCTGCTTCAGTAACAAAAGACACAAGCACACCATAGGATAAAGTTCCTAATTGATTAGTCATTTGTGGGGTGATTTTGGAACGGTATACTGTGTTATTCGTATCACTAGAAACAACCTCTAAACGACTAGTAACAATATCATCAATTGTTTCTCCAACTTGTGGTTGGCGTTGTATATGTTGAAGAGCTTTCAGTACATCCTGCCTAGAAATTAATCCTTCCAATCTATGATTGGAATTAACTACTGGCATGATTTCAATACCTTCCCACACCATGATATGTGCAGCATAAGCTAATGAAGTTTCTTTTAAGACTGTCATTGGATTTTTAGTCATTACTTTATCAATTGTTAACAACTTATCTCTACCAATAACATCCTTAGATGTTATCATTCCTATTACTCGGTTGTTTTCATCTACAACAGGATATCTACTATGCGTTGTTAAATCGTTAAATTCATACCACTTCTCAATTTTCTCTTTCGTAGTCAAACAGTACGTGTCCTCGACTGGTGTATAGATATCCCTTACAAGGATAATTTCTTTTTTTATAAGCTGATCATAAATGGCTCTGTTAATCATTGCAGCTACAGTAAAAGTATCATAACTCGTTGAAATAATGGGCAATTTTTTTTCATCTGCAAGTTTCTTTACGTGTTCGTCCGTATCAAAGCCACCAGTAATTAATACAGCAGCCCCTTCTTGTAATGCAAGTTCATGTGCTTTAACACGATTTCCAACGATAAGTAAAGAGTCTCTCTCTGTATAGCGCATCATTGCATCAAGTTTCATTGCACCGATGACAAACTTATTTAGCGTTTTGTAGAGCCCCTCACGTCCACCAAGTACTTGTCCATCAACAATACTAACAATCTCTGCAAAGGTAAGATTCTCAAAATTTTCTTTTTTCTTTCGCTCAATACGTATAGTTCCTACCCGTTCAATCGTACTGACAAGACCTTGGTTCTCAGCTTCCTTTATAGCACGGTAGGCTGTACCTTCACTAACATTCAGTTCTTTAGCAATTTGTCTAACAGATATTTTGTTGCCCACTTTTAATGATTCGATAAATATAAGGATCTGTTCATGTTTGGTAGCCATTCGGATTCACCAATCTTTCCATCTGTACTATTAATATATTCCCTATTGTTATTATACAGATGAAAAGAGTTTCTATCAATTTTTCTCTAATTGATACTGCCTGCTTGTGTCTTGTTCCATCACAGGTGGTTTAGTCATCCTCAATAAAGTTGCCAAGTTAGATCCTACTACTAGTAGGAAAAAAAACAGCCAACCCGCCCAAAATAGAGAGGATAATTGAACTACTTCCCCGTGAATAGAGGGCCAAGCGATATAAAGTAAGAAACAGGCTAATAATATTCTTAATAAGGCATACTGTTTCATTGTTAAACACCTCCTGTTTTATATATATTATTTTATGCAATCCTGTTTTCTAACATGTTTTTAAAGTTAGATTATATTTGCAGACCTACTATTGATCCAATGAAATATACTAAAAAGGTCAATAAGATATTAATCTTATTGACCTTTTTACGTTTTTATAATTCTATGCCCTCACCAGGCTTTAACGCAATTCCTTTTCCAGGCTTAACTTTACTTGCAAAAGCATCGCCATCCTGCTCAATTAAAGGAAATGTATTATAATGTACTGGCACTACCTGTTTTGCTTCAAGCCATTCTGCTGCGATAAGTGCGTCTTCTGGTCCCATTGTAAAATTATCACCAATTGGAAGAAATGCCAAATCTATATCATTCATTCCCCCAATTAATTTGAAGTCCGAGAACAATCCAGTATCGCCAGCATGATAAATTGTTTTGTTATTTACAGTTAACAAAATTCCTGCAGGCATGCCAGTATAAATACTTTGTCCATCCTCATCAACAAAAGCAGAACCATGAAATGCTTGCGTTAATTTCACTCTACCAAAATCAAATTGATGTGCTCCGCCAATATGCATTGGATGTGTATTTAAACCTCTAGATTCTAGATAGTTGGCAAGTTCATTTGGTGCAACAACTAAGGAGTTACTCCTCTTCGCTATATCAATCGTATCACCTACGTGGTCATTGTGCCCATGTGTGAGTAAAATAACATCTGCCTCCACCTCACTAGCATCAAGGTCACAGGTTCCGTTTCCAGTGATAAACGGATCGATAAATATCGTATGTTCTTCTGTTTTAATTTGAACTACAGACTGACCATGAAAAGATACTTTCATTAATCTCTCTCCTTCTAATCATTTTTAATAAGTATAGGGATTACTCTACATACTCTATACCCTGTTTTTCATTTTTTTAAAAGAAAGATTAATAATTTTCCCATTCTTGTTCATAGATTTGTATAAGATGAGGATCAATCAAGGTATTGGGTTTTAATTCTTTTATTTCGTTATTTTCATTAATTATTTTTTCGTCTTCATCTTTACCAAAGACCGTTAATGATTGAAGGACTTCATCATCAAGAAACTGAGTAGGAACATTTATCCTTATATCATTAACATTGATAGGATTCCGACTTGCCATTACAAAGCCCCAATTTCCAAAACTAGGTATATCCGCATGGAGATTTTCAACATATAAATTCGTTGATTCTATTGTAGTAGAAATAGTCCAATATACTTCATTAGCGAAGACAGGACTTGTCGCTTGCACCATCATCGCGCCACCAGGCAATAAATGATTGCGTGCTAACGAATAGAATTCTCTTGTATATAATTTGTTAAGACTTTCATTGTTTGGATCTGGCAAGTCAATAATAATAACATCAAACCATTCATCGGTGGTTTCTAAAAATTCAAAGGCATCTTGATTTACAACCTCTACCTTAGAGTTTTTTAACGATTCTTCGTTTAATTCTAATAGATAATTATTTCTGTTCGCAAGCTCTACTACTGCTGGATCTAAGTCAACTAGTTTAATGTTTTTAGTGTCAGCATATTTCAGGACTTCCTTCACAGCAATCCCATCCCCACCACCTAGGACTAAGATATTCTCTTGTTTTTCTGCGTAAGCCATCGCAGGGTGCACTAATATTTCGTGATATCGATATTCATCGATAGAACTAAGTTGTAGCCCTCCATTCAAGTACAATCTTGTGTCATCAGCTTGCCTTGTGAGTACAATCTTTTGATATTCACTTTCTTCCATGTGTATGATCGGGTCCTGATACAGTTTCTGTTCAAAAGAAAACGCCATTGCTTGTCCAAACAATAATCCAAATAGTAATAAAATAGAAATTACTGATCCTACCACGAAATGCAAGGTTACATTGGCTATCTCTTTTCTAAATAAATAGAGAATAACTAAAGCGACACTAATATTTATTAAACCTACGAAAAAAGCCGTTTTAACCATTCCTAATTGCGGTCTAAGCAAAAATACGAATAGTAATCCACCAATTAGCCCACCAGCATAATCAGAGAATAGAACTCTTGCAGTACTCCGATTAAGTGATACACCAATTTCATTTGCCTTTCGGATAAGAATAGGTAATTCAACACCCGTTAATGCACCGATGACAAAAGTAACTAAATATAAAAATATTGCTTCTGTTCCTCCTGGTGCGAAAGCAGTAATTCCAAACATCGTAAAACTTGAAAAACCACCAATTAGTGCAACTGAAAATTCTATATAGACAAAGGCAAGAACTAATTTTTTTAATACCTTTTCACTTAAGCTTGCTCCTACTCCCATCCCTGTTAAGAAGAGCGAAATCGTTAATGTATATTGCTTTACGCCGTCGCCTAATATATAAGAACCTAAAGCACCAAATAACACTTCGAAAATAATTCCACAAATAGATACAATTCCAGAAGCCCAATAGATAAGCTGACTTTGTCTCATTGAATCTTTATTCAATTTAATCACTCCGTTAATCTATAAAAGAAGGTCTGACCTATAAACAAAAAGTCAGACCAGTTCTCGTCTTAAGTTATGTAATTGATGCACCAATTACAAATGCTAATCCTATTGATACAGCCATTGATACAATACCGACAGCTACATTATTTTCCTTAATTTTTTCTTCAACAGAAAACTTTCTAGTTAGTCCTTCAAATATTAAGTAAGCAATCATTTGAAGAATGACACCATATCCTCCCCAAACAAGCGTTTCCCAGATAGCAATACTGTGATAAATGGCAAAAGATAAAATGATACAAATACCTATAATTTTGCCAGCTATCGACAGGGCAACAGCTTGATTCCCACTACCAACCTCTTCCCAATCCTTATATTTCCTTGTTAAATTTTCAAAGATAATTAATCCAATCAGTACAATAACAATTGCGATTACAAAGTAAATAAAAGTAGTTATAAATGGTTCCATTTAAAAACCTCCTCGTTTATTTTCCAACACTCGGGCCACCACCACGAACAGTAGACATTCCCCTATTAGTTGATTTAGTAGTTGAATAACCACCGTAGCAGTTTCCATTTCTACACTGGTTTCTTCTATTTTCACTCCAATTATTCGAATCCAACATTCTGTTTAGCATCATAAAAGTAAAAAAGCCATTTAAATAATTTGGAGAATAATGATTACGGACAAATTGATCACTTGCAATCTCTATTAAAATTGTTTCCTGATCTTCTTCACTCACCTTAAAAGTAGCAAAATGTTCAGGATAAATTAAAATTTGTTGATTATCTTTAATATCACTTTTTTCATCCGGTTCAATATTTTTAGCTATTAAATCAGCTAGTTCTTCAATGGTAAACCGCTTAGTAGCATATACGTTTGCGTTACCTTCATCTGTTGAGATAACATCAAGCAAATGAAAATTATTAGATACAATAGCTTCTATATCCTCAGCATTTGAGGTGTTTATATTATTTATAAGTTCTTCCTTTGATGGTTCGTCTGGAACATCTTCTACTGAAACACTTGGTGTTTCTGATCCTGTAATTCCCTGCAAACCACCACAAGCAGACAATATAAAAAGTAGCATCACCAGAGTTAAACCATAAATAATTTTATTCATGAAAACTAGTTCCCCCTTTCCTAGGTGTGTATTCAGGTGAAACCGTAAAACCCCTGCACCTAATGGTTACAAGGGTTTTACGTTATTATAACCCATTTAATTGTTCTCTAGAACAATGGTAATTTATTCTTTGTTCATTTTCTTCTTTAATGCGGCGAGCTCATCATCTACTCCACTTTTCTCTAAATCTTCAAATTCATCATCTAGAGTACGACTTGCAGTTGAAAGGTCTTCACTAGTATCCGCTTCTGCCTCATATCTCATTACTTTTTCTTCCATTCTTTCAAATCCACGTTTGGAATCATCGCTACCAATTGAAGACATAGTGCGATTCATTTTTGTTCTTGTTTTTGCAGATTCAGCACGTGCTTTCATTGAATCTTTTTTCAATTTCATTTCTTGATATTCTTTCTTCATTTCATCCAATTTATCTCTTAAAACATCAGCATCACTTTTCGCTCTTTCCCATGATTGCTTTAAAGAATCGGCTTGTTTTTGTAAATCACTTTTGTCTTCTAGTGCTCGACGTGCTAAATCTTCATTACCTGCTTCAATTGCCTTTTCTGCCTGATTTTGTCTTTTTTCGACTAAGGACTGTGCATCACTCTGCTTGCGATTTAACATTTTTTCATTCGCAATTTGTTTAGCAACAGAACTCTCAACCTCACGAATATCAGATTCCATTTCTCTCATAAATTGATCAAGCATTTTCACTGGATCTTCTGCTTTATCCAACATAGAATTCATTTCTGAACTCACTACTGTCTTGACACGGTTAAAAAATTTAAACATTTTAGTTCCTCCTTATTATATCGACCCTGCAATTATTTTTAATTCATAAGCTTCAATCGGGGAACCTAAACTAACTTCAAGTTCACTACCCCAATCTTCTATACTAATGAAATTTTCTTCATCATCATCGCAATATTCCACATATTTCATCATTCTGTTGTTTATGTTTGTACTTCTACCTTCTCCTACTACTCTTGCCTCACCCTCTTCATCAAGATAATATGTTTTGCGTTGATAGGTCAATTCTTTTGGATGTGGATGTGTAACTGGCAGGTTTATTGTTTTGTATATTCCTAATTCTAGTTCATCATCCATTTCTGCAGATAACCAAATTGTATTGTTACCTTCTAACAACTGATATCCATACCATACATAAGAGTCCTGCCGGTAAGTAATCTTACCCACCACTTCATAATCAGTCAGATCGTAAACAACAATATCACCAACCTCAATCGATAATGCAGTTCGCTCCTTTACGTTTGTAGTGGTTTCTTTATTGGAAAATATCCTGGAGAATAGTCCCACACTTGCACCTCTTCCTCAAAAAAAATCTCTTATAATAACAATACGATTGAAGATATAAAATGTTTCATTTTTTCAATATTTTTTTCTTAAAGTAAAAATAATCATAAACTAGCAGCGTGTAAATGCATTTTCACTTCCTAAATTTATATTTACAATAGTTTATTTTCATTATTCATATTAAGTCAAGAAAATCAGTTGAATCAATTCCATTTATTAACACTTTCCACTCTCAATATATTATACAAGTATGTACTACATTAATCCAGATGCGTGCATGATTAGTAATTAAAAAGCAACCTAAAACTCTGGGACTACTAGAAAAAAATAAGTTGCCAATAAAAAAAGTTAACCGGTATCACCGATTAACTTTTTTTGATCGTTATTTAAAATTTATTATTGAACTTCAGTAGATCCAGTGACTGTACCACCTGATAAGTCAGCTGTTGATTGATACTCATCATTAGCGAAGTAAACATTACCATCTACTGTTCCATCTGGAAGTGTGAAGCCATTTGCTTCTACATATACATCACCTTTAAATGTACCACCTTGAATTCTACCATTCTCACTTTTAACTGTTAATGAAGGTGCTGTCAAAGTGTAAGAATCAGTAATATTGCGTTCTTCATCTTGTGTATATAAAGCAAGTTTGCGAGCTGGCTCATCTTTACTGATAAATTCACCTTCTAATACTAGTTCCTGATCAACAGTCAAATCTTCATTGAAAATAACAATCCAAGCTCCATCTTCACTTATTCCGTTTAATAGAGACTTTTCATCTTCAACTACAACCTGAGTTGCACCAGTTACTGCATCTGCTCCTGCTACTTCAACAGCCCCAGTTACTTCTCCTTCAATTGTTGCGGATGCTTCTACTTCCTCGTTTGCAAAGTATAGATTACCTTCTATTGTTGCACTTTCATGAAGTAAAAATCCATTCGCCTCAACATAAACATCACCCGCTAGTGTACCACCTTGGAAATTCAAGTTTTCACTTTGTACAGTTAGTTTAGGTACTGTTATTGTGAAAGATTCTGTAATATTATGATCATCATCTTGTGTATATGGAGCAATTTTTCGGTAGATGTCCTTTGTTGTATCATCTTTATCATAGAACTCACCAGCGACTACTACTTCTTCGTCAATAGTCAAATCATTAAGTGCTGCTATAATCCACGTTCCATCTTCACTTACCGCATCAACAAACGCACCAGCTTCATTAACGATTGACGCAGTTGTTACTACATCTGCTCCTTTTTCAGTTTCCGCTGGAGCTTCTGTTTCTTCAGCTTCAGAACCACAAGCAGCTAACAAACTTACTGACAAACCTACGACTAATAATGTTTTCCATTTCATAATTTAATTATCCCCCTAATATTTATGTGACTTTATTCACATAAATTCTTTTTGTGAGTAACTTCACATATTATAATATCATATTTTAGATACATTAAAAGATTAAATGTGTGTATATTTTGTGAAATAATGAACAATTATACTTATGGTATTATCTCTTCTTTGTATAATAGCGATAATAACTTATCAAGTGTAGAAAAAATCTAATTATTTGAATCAATTTCATCATTTCCTTATGCAGCAATTGTCATCGAAATATAGTTTGGAAACGGTTTATCCCAACTATATTTTGATGACAACCTTCAAAAAAACGGTATGTTGAAATTGCATTAATAAGAACAAAGGCACAGGCAGATAGGATTGACTTAAGACCTCAGGCGGGGGCATTCGAAATAAATAAACCGCTTATTTCCGGGTAGGCGCCGGACGTGGCTAACTTAGTAATTAATTATCCACAGCAGTCCATTTTATAATTTTCTAGACCTTAAAAAAGAAGATGCATCTCACACCTTCTTTTTAGCTTATTTATAACAAAGTATTAACATCTGCATACTCCAATTGATGGGCTTCGGCAACTGCTTGATAAGTTACATAGCCACAAAGCGTATTTATTCCCTTACGTAAAGCTTCATTTGATAAACAAGCTTGTCTATAACCTTTATTTGCGAGTTGCAAGGCATAAGGCACAGTAACATTAGTTAAGCCCATTGTTGAAGTTCTTGGCACCGCTCCTGGCATGTTAGCTACTGCATAATGAAGCACACCGAACTTTTCATATGTTGGATTATCATGGGTTGTGATTCGATCCGTTGTTTCAAAAATACCTCCTTGGTCTATCGCGACATCAACAATAACAGAACCTTCAGGCATTGATTTCACCATCTCTGTTGTTACCAGCTTCGGTGCTTTGGCTCCAGGTATAAGCACTGCTCCGATTACTAAATCTGATTCTCTTAGTGCATCAGAAATTGTTAACGGGTTTGACATCAGTGTGTTGATTGACGAACCAAATATATCATCCAACTGTCGTAACCTTTCCGGACTTAGATCAATAATCGTAACATCGGCACCCAGTCCAATAGCAATTTTCGCTGCATTTGTACCCACTACTCCACCACCAATAACCGTTACCTTTCCTCTTTTAACACCTGGGATTCCTGCCAGCAATATTCCCCTACCACCATTAGGTTTCTCTAAAAATTGTGCGCCAATCTGTGTAGCCATTCGCCCAGCAACTTCACTCATCGGCGTTAGAAGTGGTAATGAACCATTGCTCAATTGAACAGTTTCATAAGCAATCCCAATTACTTTTTTATCTATTAAAGCTTTTGTAAGTTCCGGTTCAGGAGCTAAATGTAAATATGTAAATAATATTAAGCCCTCATGAAAATAAGCGTATTCTTCTGGTAAAGGTTCTTTTACTTTCATAACCATATCCTGTTTCCATGCTTCTTGCGCGGAAGACACAATAAACGCCCCAGCTTCTATATACTGATCATCTGTAAAACCAGAGTCCTGACCTGACGTTGTTTCCACATAAACATAGTGACCTGCATTAGTTAGTGTTATTACTCCCGCAGGGGTCATTGCTACACGATTTTCATTGTTTTTTATTTCTTTTGGAATACCTATATTCATTTGTTGACCTCCCTTTATCTTTATCTATATGGTATATTTTATCAAAAAAATGTACTGTTATCGATATCTGTTTATGACATCAAGTCCACCAGTTACTTCAAAGATTGAACCGGTTATCATATCTGAATCTCTATCACATAAAAATAAGATTGTTCTAGCGATATCCTCTCCGGTCCCAGATCTACCAATTGGAGTGAATTCATCAGGAATGGTCCTGCTCCTCGCAATACTAGACTCCTTCATCTCTCCAACAATATTCCCCGGACAAATCATATTGGATGTAATACCAAATTCAGCTTCTTCAAGAGCGATTGATTTTGTTAATGAAACAAGGGCTACCTTTGCAGCTGCAAATGCAGAACGATATAACCATCCTGAAGCTGATGATGCCCCTTGAAATCCACAGTTTATAATCCTCCCAAATCCTTGCTCTCTCATACTTGGTATTGTTAGCTTCATCATGTGAAAGACAGCATCTAAATTACCTCGTACCATACTGTCCCACTCCTCTTGAGTGTAATCCATTAACTTTTTCCGTTCAAAAACAAATGGACCCGCATTATTCACTAAATAGTCTACTGTTCCAAATCGATTCACTGCTTGTTCTACTAGTCTATTAAGATCTTCTTTTTTTGTTACATCGACATTTACTATATGTAATTTTCCATTCGGAAAAATTTCTTTTAATTCATTTGCTTTATCCAAATCATTTAAGTAGGTTACTGTAACTGCATGTCCTGCATTAATGAACTCCTCTGTTACTTTTCTGCCCAATCCTTTCGTACCTGCAGTAATAATTGCATGTCCCATATGACCCCTCCTAAAAACGAATTTTTATTCTATTACAAGCAATTATATCGTACATGAACAAAAATATTATTACTACCTAAAAAGACTAGGAACTAATTTTAGAAGTCCCTAGCCCTAGTTTATTCTAGTTACTCAAATTCTTGCCTTTAGAATTTGCTTCTCGATCACTATCAATAACTCCACTATGGTAACTATCTAAAATCTGTTGGCTTACAAGTTCTTCTCCTTTATTTTTCAAGCTCGGGTCTAAATAATTATTTTTTTTCAAAGTTATCACCTCCATTTTTAGTATGTTCAATACCTTGAAAATTCAGCTAAATAACTTTTTCCAAATTTTGTTGAGGTTGTTTAAAACATGTTATAATTAAAGTAGAAATTAATGAGGGAGAGGTTGTTATGACATTCGAATATAAACGAATCCTTGTTGCTGTTGATGGTTCAAAATCCTCGGAACGTGCCTTTGAAAAAGCAGTTGCTATTGCTAAAAGAAACGATGCTAAACTGATTTTGTCGCATGTAGTAGATACGAAATCATTTGCTACAGTTGATGCTTATGATCGTACGTTAGCTGATCGCTCTGAGGTTTACGCTAACTCACTACTAGAAGATTACAAGCATAAAGCAAAGGCTGTAGGGATAAACGACGTGGAAGTTAACATCGAATACGGATCTCCTAAGATTAAAATTCCAAAAGATGTGGCAAAAAGTTTTAATGCGGACTTAATTATATGTGGTGCTACTGGCTTAAATGCAGTTGAAAGATTTCTTATAGGTAGTGTTTCTGAAAATATCACTCGCTATGCTAACTGTGACGTCTTAGTTGTTCGAAAAGAAGAAACAAAATAAGTAAATACACACTTAAAAATATAGTATTAAATGTTTAATGTGGACTAACTAATGGTCCACTTTTTTTCGTTTTGTTTACTAATAAGTCCGTGTTCAAAAAGGTGCCAAAATTAAAAACTAGAAGAAGGTCGAGGCGCTTAACTTTGAACAACTTCTATAACTAATCTAAATAAGGAGTCTGACTTATACTGGCCAGACTCCTTATATTAATTACTATATTCTTTTTGAGATAGTCTTACTGTGTCTCTAGCAATCATTACTTCTTCATTTGTTGGAATAACAATAACCTTTACCGGCGAATGTGGATAATTTATAAATGTCTCTTTCCCACGAACATTATTAAGTGACTGGTCCCAATAAACACCCATAAATTCGAGTCCTTTTAAAATCCTCTCACGCATAGTTATACTATTTTCACCAACGCCAGCAGTGAAAATAATCGCATCTACACCATGCATTCTTGCAGCATATGACCCAATATATTTATGAATCCTCTCAGCAAACACCTCTAAAGCAAGTTCAGCACGGTGATCCCCGTTCGTAGCCTTTTCCTCAATATCTCTAAGATCACTTGAAAAACCAGATAGAGCTAACATACCACTCTCTTTATTCAGTACATTCATTACTTCACTCGCAGTTTTACCGGTTTTTTCCATGATATATGGAATTAACGCTGGATCAATATTTCCGGACCGTGTTCCCATTGTTACACCAGCAAGTGGAGTGAATCCCATAGATGTATCAATAGATTTGCCATTTTCAATTGCGGCTATACTTGCACCATTTCCAAGGTGACATGATAATAGACGAAGTTGATCTAATGGAATTCCTAAAAGCTCTGAAGCTCTCTCAGAAACATATTTATGAGAAGTGCCGTGAAAACCATATTTTCTTATGCCATAGTCTTTATAATACTCATATGGCAAGCTATAAAGATAAGATTGTTCTGGCATTGTTTGGTGAAAAGCTGTGTCGAATACTACTACTGATGGTACTTCAGGTAAAATTTCCTTGAAGGCACGAATACCCGTTAAGTTTGCTGGATTATGAAGTGGTGCAAGTTCAGATACATCTTCAATTTCTTTTATAACTTCTTCAGTAATCAGTACTGAATCACTGAACCTTTCTCCACCATGTACAACGCGGTGACCTATACCATCTATTTCATTTAGGGAAGCAATGACACCTGATGAAGTAAGTTTATCCAATAACATTTTAACTGCTTCTCCGTGATCAGCAATATCCTTTATTGTCTTATCTTTTTCGTCATTTACCTCAATAGTAAAGATAGAATCGTTCATGCCAATTCGTTCCACTATTCCTACTGCTAACACCTTTTCTTCCGGCATCTCAATTAATTGAAACTTTAATGAAGAGCTACCGGCATTGATTGATAAAATCTTGTTCAAAATTATTCAACCCTTTCATTTAATAGGTTTTAAGACCTGAGCCTAACTCCATTTTAACCACCGGTTTGTTGCCTTTGCAATACGAAGTCATTATTGATAACGCTTGCTAACTAAATTTGTTATTTTCCAACTATTCGAAACCTTCATTTTTATACCATTGATTTATCTTCTCGACTATATTATTCATTGCTGATGCGTCTTTAAAGGAAGGTAGTTGAGCCAAAAGAGTTTGCTTGGGTGCTTTTGTTTCAGGTCCCTTTTTTTGTAGCAACAAAATACTTTTAGCATTACTTTCTGATTTAAATATACTAAGAGGTAATTGAAGTAATCCTACTATATGAGCGTTCTTGTGAAGAAAAGCATTTAACTTATCAGCTTGATCACCTTCAAACAAAAAGTTTGGAACCACAAATAAGAGATAACCACCCGGTTTTATATAATTCAGGCTCTGCTCGATAAAAAGATGGTGTGAATAGGAATGTCCTTGTTCTGCTTTTAATTCATATTGTCTAGCTTGTACATCATCTGGGTAATATCCTACAGGTAAATCCGATACAACTATATCAACTGGCTCTAATAAAAATGGACTTAAGCTATCTTGGTGAAAGAATTCTACTTCCGTTTTTTGAAGGTTAGCACTTAGTAAGGCAAGCTTTATTAGAGTTGGATCAACTTCACTACCATAAGATTGTCCTACCTGATTTAACTGATTCGTAACAGCTGTTAATAAATTTGCTGTTCCACACGCCGGATCAAATAACCTTAAATTTTTCTTGTTGCCTGTAAGTTTTTGAACTAAATATCCTATAAAGATAGCAACCGTATCCGGTGTAATTAGGTGATGCTGTTGGGTGAATCCTTTCATTCCTTTTAAAATTGCTAGCTGTAAAGCTTTTCTTATTTCTTCTTTCTCAA
Organism: Aquibacillus saliphilus; assembly: GCF_020404745.1. Taxonomy (GTDB): domain Bacteria; phylum Bacillota; class Bacilli; order Bacillales; family Amphibacillaceae; genus Aquibacillus; species Aquibacillus saliphilus. Next base: position 53,572 of record NZ_JAIZAP010000008.1, on the reverse strand, counting down.
TGGCATTAAGATTTATTGATTCTAATCTGTTTTTTAACTGTTGTTTCGCCAATTCAGTCATTTCTTCATTTGTTTCTTTTTGAAATAAAAATTCTAATGCAACCGTAAGACTATCAATATATGTCTGATTTGTCTGTTTTTGAACTAATTCAGTTGTTTCATCTATCCATGCATACATATTTTCTACTTTAGTTTGTTCCAAGTTTGTTCCTCCATTCATACCTTATCGTAACAACGATTATATTTTACCAAAACTTTATGTATTTTAGAAAAAGAAAGTCCTCATGGTAGGTTCGTACAGTAAACTTTTTTAGGATTATCTAAAACAACGAATATTTCGTAAGCTTAAGTTAATTTGTACTGACCTCTTTGGTAATTAGATATGTTTATATTAAATTCAGAGAACCCGGCTTCTACAAGCACCGGGTTCTTTAACTTATGAAATCTTTCTAACTGCTTCTAGTGCTTTTTCGTAATTCGGATGATTTGTACCTTCACTAACATATTCCGTGTACCTCACAATATCATCATTGTCTATTACAAAAACGGACCTAGCAAGCAAGCGAAGTTCTTTCATTAAGACACCATAGTTTATACCGAAATCTGCTTCCCGGTGATCGGAAAAGATTTCGATTTGTTTGATACCATTTTCATTTTTCCATCTTTTTTGTGCAAATGGTAAATCCATACTAACAGTAAGGACTTTAACGTTCCCTAACTTTTCTGCCTCATCATTGAAACGTTTTGTTTGTTCAGAACATACACCAGTATCTACAGATGGAACAACACTAATGATTTTAACTTGTCCTTTAAAATCGCTAAGACTTACTTCCTGTAAATTATTATCTAAGACCTTAAAGTCTGGTGTCTTATCGCCAATTTTAACTTCATCACCAATTAATGTCATTGGTGTTTCTTTAAATGTTACTTGTACCAATTAATCATCCTCCATTTTCATCTAATTAGTTTTTATTATTGTAAAAAAGAGACTGCCTTTCTGTTTATTATGAAGGCAGCCAAAGTTAATGTCTAATGTTAGAGTTACTCTTGTGGTTTCTCTTTTTGTTTTTTTCCATCACTCTTACTATTTTTAAGTATTTCTTGTATTTTCTCAACAGCCTGAGGTGCTAAGTCAATCATTTTTTCATACAAATGAGTGTTTTCATCTAGGTGTATCATTTGAACACCCTTACTGTTAACAATTAGGAAAGCGATTGGTGTTATTGACACCCCGCCACCACTTCCACCTCCAAAAGGCAAGCTATCCGATTGTCCCGACTGCCCATCCTTGCTTTTTGATTGTCCACTATAGAAATCACTACCCCCAGCAGCAAATCCAAAACCTACTTTTGAGACAGTAATAATGACGCTGCCATCTGGAGATTCTATTGGGTCACCTATAATTGTATTTACATCAACCATGTCTTTTAAATTTTCCATCGCAGTTGTCATTAATCCTTCGATAGGGTGCTGTTGTTCACTCACGTTATACTCCTCCTTCTATTACTGAGCCGCTTCACTAGTCCAGCTATGTCCACTTCCTTGAAAATGCCTTATCATTTGAATGATTGCGTAAATAGTTTGTCCTAATCTGACAGAAAAGATACACTCTAACTCTGTATAAGCTAACTTTTGTTGAAAGTATGGAGTTACATGGATGTTAGGTTGAACATTGAAATTCATATACCTGACTAACAACCCAATTATACTGCCTTTAACTGCCCATATAGCTCCACTAATAACTCCTGTAACGCTTGCATCTCCAGTTCCAACTTTTGTGTTCCAGTGCATTTGATGAATCTTTATTTTTGACAAGAAAATTAATGTTTTAGATTTAAAACTAATAACACGACCAAGAAGTGACTTTATTTTTTTAAATTGACTTAATAGTTCGTGAGGAGTGTACTTACTAGTATTTGATTTTTCTTGATCCTTAGTTGAAATATCATTCCCCTTTTTCATAGTCATGCTACTATTTTCTGATTCAACCATATTAATTTCTCTATTTACTATTTTTATCCCTATCATCTTTACTTCGACTCTTAATATATTTGTATCACCTTTATATAAATAATAAATCGTTGTATAGATACGAATAAACAGACTTAAAATAATCAGTAATGTAAGACCAAGTAATAAATAGAACCAAATCATGTTTACACCTCCATTACATCTATTATTTTCAAAAAGTTAGTAATGTAAACCCTGACAGGATTAATTGTAGTCATACTAGGATTTCTTGTTAAATGATGGTAATATGAAACTGTCAAAAAGTTAACTGATTAGGAGGAGCCAAGGAATGGACAATCGCAGAAATTTATTTTTTTACTATCCAAAAGAAACTGAACTAGAAGAACAGCTTGCACCTTTATTTCAACTTGCAAAGAAAAATAATTTCAACATTGTAGAAGACTATAAAGATGCCAATATTATTGTAAGTGTTGGAGGAGATGGAGCCTTCCTTCAAGTTGTTCGAAAAACTGGTTTTCGACAGGATTGTTTATATGTTGGGATCGCCCGAACAAATGAAGCTGGACTATACTGTGATTTCAATTTAGATAATTACGATGAAATGATGAAATCTATTGTGAATGAGGAATTAGAGGTCAGGCGCTTTCCTATTATTGACGTAACAATTAATGGTGAGGCAACATTCCAATGTCTAAATGAAGCAAGTATTAAATCGACTCTTATTAAAACTATTGTAATTGATGTATTTATTGATAATAACCATTTTGAGAGATTTCGTGGAGATGGACTGATTGTTGCAACACCTACCGGTAGTACAGGATACAATAAATCTACTCATGGAGCTGTTATAGATCCTCTGACACCTTGTTTTCAAGTATCAGAGATCGCTTCCTTAAATAACAACAAGTATCGTACACTAGGATCATCGTTTGTTTTAGACCAAAAACGAAGTCTAAAACTAGAAGTAATCCAAGATGGAAATGACTATCCGGTCGTCGGCTTAGATAACGAGGCATATTCAATTAGAAATATAAGAGATCTTACTATAACAATGAGCGACAAAATTGTTAAGACCGTCAAGCTGAAAAACAATTCCTATTGGGACCGGGTAAAACGAACCTTCCTTTAAAACTTAATTTCAACGAAAAAAGCATCTCTCCAAGTTATGGAGAGATGCTTTCTATTTTCTTTGATAAACGATATGTTCACCAACTATCGTCATTTCTACTTCTGTAGATACAATCCTATCAGGTGAAACCTTAAATAAGTCTTGATTTAACACTGTAAAATCAGCGCTAAAACCTGGTATGATTTGTCCTCTATCTTCTTCGTGAGAGATAGCATAGGCACTTCCCTTTGTGTATAAGGAAATCGCCTCATATACACTTAATTGTTCTTTTTCATTATAATATTGCCCGTCAATAGTTGATTTACGTAATACTGCAGCCTCAATTCCTAAAAGCGGATTCACTTCTTCGATGGGTGCATCCGAACCTGCAGCGCACGGTATCCCGTGTTTAAGAAATGTTCTCCAGGGATAAGAATAACCAATTCTTCTTTTCCCTATCCGATCAATAATCCATGGAAAATCAGAAGCTACAAAGGTAGGTTGAATATCAAGTACTACATCAATCTCCTTCAATAATTCTAAGAGATTTTCATTAATAATCTGTGCATGAATAATCCGATCACGCCGACCATTTTTTAAAGGATATTTTTGGATTATTTTAGCGATAGTCCAAGCTGCCTGATCACCAATTGCATGAACAGCGATTGGCATTTCATTTTTTCGTGCTTTTTTTACTAACGTTTCTAATCCCTCAATACTGTGGATTGGTATTCCATAATTATTCTCATCATCCTCGTATGGTTCGGACAGCCAAGCAGTTCTTCCACCCAACGCTCCATCTGAAAATATTTTTAAAGCTCCTAGTTCAATATATTCTGTTCCATCATTGTAGCCTAATCCTTCATTTACCATATCATCAAGTACTTCGTGATGGACTAATAGGTTAGTTCTAAACCTTCTTTTATTCCCATCAATAGCATTTTTAAATGCATTTAACGTTTTATTAAAGCCACCATAATAATTAAGGTCCTCACTATGTCCACCAACTAAACCTTTTTTAACTAAATCATCAATTGATGATTTGACTACCTTAGTTAAATACTTTTCAGATACACCCGGAATACCTTTTTTAATAAATTCTTGTGCGGTATCAAGAAAATACCCCGTAGCTTCTCCGTTGTCGCCACGAACTATTTTACCACCTTGTGGGTCCTCTGTATTTTCATCAATTCCAGCTATGTTGATTGCTTTAGAATTAGCTAGTATTGCATGCCTACAAACCCTAGTGAGCATCATTGGATTATCAGGACATATTTCGTCTAATTCATTCTTATGTATAATCCGAGGATTTTCCCACTGATTCTCGTTCCATCCTTCCCCAATTAGCCATTCCCCAACTTCTAACTGTTGTACACGTTCTTTTAATATTTCAATCACCTGTTCAGGTGAAGTGATTAAGGATAAATCTAAGTGAAGTAACTTCTCACCATGACCAATAATATGTAAGTGGCTATCGACAAAACCTGGATACATGACCTTTCCACCCAGGTCATGTGATTGCTCTATTTGGCCTTTATATTTTGCTAACAAATTTTCCAAACTTCCAATTTCAACAATTTTTCCTTTTTCGGTATAAACGGACTCTACTTGATCGCCTTCTGTTTTCATCGTATAAATACTACCGCCATACCACAATGTCCCCATTACTATGTCCCCTTTTTCCAAAAAATTAAATTGTTTACTGTATTTAGTCAATTTCATAATAATGATTTTTTGTAAATGTCACGGGATAAGCCGTCCCCAAACTATATGTGGGTTAAATTTGCTGCATAAGGAATTATGAAATCGATTCTATTTCAATAAGATATCAAATTGAGGACAAAAAGAAAAGGGTAGTGCAATAACACTACCCTTTTATATATGCCATTTAATACTATATTATTGTGGTTGTTGTCCATTCATTTGTTGTTGGGCCATTGAAACTAAGCGCTTCGTAATTTCCCCACCAACGGAACCGTTGGCACGAGAAGTTGTATCAGCACCGAGGCTCACCCCAAATTCCTGTGCAATTTCAACCTTCATTTGATTTAATGCTTGGTCTACTCCAGGAACAAGTAAATTGTTACTGCTATTGTTATTTGCCATGATATCTTCACCTCCTCTTTGCTACACTTCTATATTGCGCAGCCAAAAGGAGAAACATGCATGAGAAGCATTGGTAGTTGTTTCAATTAAAACCATATTATAATAGGTCACTAAATTCATCATCTTCTTTAGATGCTTTAGTAATTTCAACTACTTCTATTTGATTTATTGTATTTTTTAAGTCTTCAGTAAAATCCATAGCACTCTCAAATTGTAATACTTTCTCTTTCCTAGGCTTGGTCTTTGGTGAGCTTGGAACAAAGATGGTACAACAATCCTCATAAGGTCTGATAGAAATATCATATGTGTTTATTTTTTGAGACACTGTTATAATCTCTTCCTTATCCATCGCTATTAATGGACGCAATATTGGATAGTTGGTTACATCATTGATTGCATTCATACTTTCCATTGTCTGACTCGCTACTTGCCCTAAACTTTCTCCAGTAGTGAGCGACAATATCTTTTCTTTTTTAGCTACAGCTTCACTAATTTTCATCATCACTCGACGCATAACTGTCATAGAGTAACCATGCGGAATTTCGGAATAAATTCTTTGTTGTAAATTGGTGAAAGGTACCATATGGATTTTAATTTTGCCTCCGAAGCTTGTGAGTTGTTCCGCTAAATCAAACACCTTTTGTTTGGCTCTGTCATTTGTGAATGGTGGAGAGTGAAAATGAATAATCTCTAATTGAACTCCACGCTTCATTGTCATGTACCCAGCAACTGGACTATCAATCCCACCGGATAAAAGTAATAAAGTTTTACCAGCAGTTCCGACTGGTAGTCCTCCAGCACCTAAAATTTTATTCGAAGTAATATAAGTAGCGTCTTCGCGGGTTTCTACATTAATCTCTACATCCGGATAATGCACATCAACTGTATATCCGTCTGTATTAGAAAGTAAATGCCCCCCCAGAATTTGATTCATTTCTTGGGATCCGATTGGAAATTTCTTATTAATTCTCTTAGCAGTAATTTTGAATGTCTTTGCTCCTATAGCTTCGGTTAAAGCATGCAATGCAGCTTGCTTAATTTGAATTTCGTCATTTTCAACCTTGATTGCCAAACTTATACTTTGAATTCCAAATATATTTTTACATTTAGTTATTATAGGTTCAGGATTTTCCCCATTCAGTAGGATATACATTCGGTCCCTATCCGACTTTATCTTTATCGCGGGAAATTCCTTAAGTTTTCCCAGTACATTTTCATGCAATCGATGGATAAACTTTTTTCTATTTCTACCTTTTAATGCTATTTCCCCATAACGCATCAATATATAATCATATTTCATAGTTAATCTACCCCATTACTTCGCTTAATTGTTGTATAGTTTCAGTTAGTGATTGACAAAACAATTCAATTTCTTTTTCTGTAGTTTGGTAATTCAAGCTAATCCTTAAAGCGGATTCACTAATGTTTTTATTAAAACCACAAGCTGAGAGAACTGCACTTTCATCTGGTTTTTTGGAAGAACAAGCAGCCTTCGTTGATATATATATTTCTTTCTCACCCAGAGCATGTATAATTACCTCTGGTTTGTAGTCCGGAACAGATATGTTGACTATATGTGGAGCACGTTGATTAGGTGTGTTTATAATAACAGTATTGATTTGCTCTAATTTTTTTATTAATAATGCTGTGCGTTCTGTCAGATTTTCAACTTCCCTAGATTGTTTGTCCAAGATAAGTCGCATAGCCTTTACTAATGAAACTGCACCAGCTACATTTTCTGTTCCAGAGCGATAATTACCTTCTTGTCCACCACCATCAAATAAAGGGAATATCTTTGTGTTTTTTTTAACATATAATAATCCAGTGCCTTTTAATCCATGGATTTTGTGACCAGAAATTGTGCAAAGATCTATACCGCTGTTTTCTAACTTTTGTGGTATTTTCCCAAAACCTTGTACATTGTCAACATGAAAGAATAATTTAGGATATTGTTTTGCAATTTCTCCAATTTGTTGAATTGGTTGAATTGAACCTAATTCATTGTTTACGTGCATAATACTAATCAAAATTGTTTCCTTGGTAATAGCCCTCTTCACATCCAAAGCTGCAACCACACCATCTGTATTAACCGGTAAGTATGTTACAGTAAAGCCCAATTCTTCCAAGGATCTACATGCTTCAAACACAGATGGATGTTCAATTTGAGATGTAATAATATGTTTCCCGCGATTCTGGTGTGCCAAAGCAATACCCTTAATGGCAACATTATTCCCCTCCGTACCACCTGAAGTAAAAACAATTTCCTCCGCGTGCACTTGCATTAACTGGGCAGCTTGTTGTCTGGCCTTCGATAACAAGCGTTCAGCATCTGCTCCAAAACGATGAATAGAGGACGGATTACCATAATATTTTTCTGTCACTTGCTTAAAACTATCCAAAACCTCAGGGAAGGGTTTAGTGGTAGCACTATTATCTAAATAAATCATAGCAAAACTCCTCAGTTACTTTTTAGCATTAAAATATCTTATCATAAGTTTTATGTAATTCAAACGATTTCTAACCAATAATAAGAAAAGGGAAGGGCTCCTTGTTAGCCTAGGGCAATAAGTCAAGCCTCAGGCGGCAGTAGGTGCCGGAGGCTTGACTTGGTCAACTTAGAAATTAATTATCTTCAGCAGTTATTCGATAATTTCTTAAATAAGAAAAATAAGTCCCTTGCTATAGAATTAACAAGGGACGGAATACTTTTTAAATTAATAGACCTAAACAGAAAATCAATTATTGTTAGTATTCTATATTTAATGCCGCTAATATTTCATCAATGGATATCTCGTTGTCTACCTCGTTTAATGAATTAACTGAAATAGAAATAGCTTGCTCTTTATCCAAGTCTAAACTATCGTTCTGATTACGATCAACTACTTCTATAGAGTCTTTCTTATTATATCCAACTAATTCTTTCTTGACTGGTAAACCCTCAGCAACAGCCTGATTGCTCCAAGGTTTTTCAACCTGAGTTGCAACAATTATCCATATAACACTTACCCAAATGATAATCGTAGTAAAACTAAATAAGGTAACTATCCACTTTGTCATTATCTCAGCACCTAACTAGGTATTTCACTATATTCTTCAAGTTTTCGTAAAGCACCTGGTTCGATATCTTCCAAAGCGTTTGAAGCTTCTTCTAAAGCACTTTCATACTCGAATTTTCTAAACAATTCTTCTGCTTCATATAATTTAGCAGCTAAAAAAGCATGTTGACTTCTATATCTGTTTGCATATTGAATAACAAACTCAACTAATCTGGCTTGATCCAACAGTAGTTCTGTTTGATTTGTCATTGTTTGTACTGCTTTAGTTGCCTCCACTAATGAATGTTGTACTTTCCCAATATCAAGTGGTTGATTTTCAAGGTTTTTCACAACTGAATCACTTTTCGCAGTAGCTTCTTCCATTAAATCCCAAATGTAATTTGGGACACCTGGGATATTACTTTTTTGTAACTTACGATTTGTTTCAAAAAGCTCATTTCTAATTTCAAATACCTTTTCTTTAGCTTCTATCTCATCTTTTCTTAAGGTATGAATTCTTTCTTTGAATTCTTCATGAGCATCTTGCAATTCTAATAATTGTTTATAACTATTTTCAATTAATTCTCGCAAGTTTGAGTGAGAAATCTTTTCCTCTTCAACGTTTTTTTCGATTTTTTCGTGTTCCTTTTTAATTTGTTTAATCCAATTTTCAAGATGTAAATGTATCTTCATATCATTATCTTCAAAATAATAAGTTTCTTGTAAACGAACCACTTCATCAGTAGTATCAGTCAAATCATTATCGACTTCTGTTAACAGTTTGCGGTAGCTTGGTGCTTTTTTAGCAACATACGACTTGGCAACAGCCTCTTTTTCTAACAATTGGTACATTTCTGTAATTCTTTCCTCAATTGGTGAAATTATTTCATAGGCATCAGCTAAGCTGCCTTTCTCCAACTGTTCCACACTCTTGACTAGACTTTCTTGAAAATTACGTAGCTCTTTCTCGAAGCCTAGATGTTCTATCCTAAATCCTTCGTCTTTCATTTCTTTAATCCCAAACAAAACATCGTCAATTTGAACAGGTAGTTCATGTTTACATTTTTTATATACAATAGGAAACTCTTCTATCTGTTCTTCTAAAAAGTTAAGAGTAACTTTCATCTCACTAACAAGCTGTTGAGCCTCAAAGTAGTTACCTGACTCAGTCATTTGATAATAATTTGCTATCTGTTGTTCTAATTCATCAATTTCTACATCAAAACGAATCTCAGCTTTTCCATATTGCGGACGGCTTTGTATCAGTTTCTTTCTTAGCCCTGCCACTTTAGGTTGTAAGTTATCAACTTCTTCTCTGCTATTTTGCTCTGAATCAATTAACTGATCGAGTTCTTCAAACATCTTAGCAATGTTATTTTCAATCGCTACTAATGTTTCCTCGACAATATGTAGGTTCTTTTTTGCTCCACTAATACGGAATTTATCCGACGCTTCCTCTGCGTCAAGTAAGTATTCCTCGATATCCGGAAGCTCCCTAGTTAAAATAATATCCCAACGTTCCTTCCAAGACTCGAATTTCTCCTGAGTTTCTCCAGATAAGTTTAATTTTTTAACACGAGCCAGTTCCGAAGTAACATTTTTATTCATTATATCCATTTTCCAGCCCTCGAGCCGATCAACCTCATCATACACTCTTTTTCTTAAAATTAATCCCAAAATAATTAGTGCAATTACACCGAGAATACATCCTATGACATAGGCCATATTAATCCCCCTATCCGATGCCAATCTATGTAAAAAAATATTGCTAATATAGTCCTAATTAAGTAATACTATTATGATACCATGTTCAACCCATTTTTTGCTAAAATTTTTCAAATAAATTATTTATTCGACATCATACAATGAGATAACTCAAGAGATAAGATGTTGATAATTGATAAAGGGAATGTTTCTCCATCTATTAAGATAATTAGGTCAGTTATTAGAATCATTGTTGATCTGATGATATTCAATTTCTGCTAAGTAATCTATCCACCTATGAATCGAAAGTGTGTACTTTTTTATAAAAAAATCATGTGATTGATCCCAAGTAATTTCATTTCTCCATTCATTCGGGGCCATGTATGGGGTGATTAATTGACCTTTTAACTGCAGCAACAGAAACTTTTTGTCAATTGTACTGTGTGAAGTATGCTGTAAAGCAGCATTAAATAAACTGCTGATAATGTGATTTTCTTTAGCTAAATAAGTAACCATCATTTCTCGCACAAAAACGGAATCAATAGATAATTCTCTTTGAATAAAACAAGAGAATTGATGTTGGTTTTGCTTATACTGTATAATAGCTTCAATCAGTTTTTTTAATCTTTCAACAGCTAACATGTTTTTCGTTTCTTCGCACACAAATTCTAGCTGTTCAATGTAATCTTCATAGTAATTAACAACAGCGGATTCTAAAAGCCCTTGTTTACTTGCAAAATAATAGTTAATTAATGAAACATTAACTGAAGCTTTTTTTGCAATATCACGAACTGATGTACCATGGTATCCTTTAACATAAAATAGCATGCAAGCAGCAGCCATTACTTTTTGTTTCGTTTCATTCTTCTTCATTACACTCAACCCCTTACATTACTTTTTACGACATTGATGTACGGAGTCCTGCATTTTTCTCTCGTCAAATAACGCACCAATTTGTCGAATATGCAAGTAGTATCAATCTTTATATTTTAAAGGAGGAAGCACTAATGTTTCAAGTTCAAAGCTACCAAGGTTCTAAAGAAAAAGATTATACCCTGTTATTAAAACAACTACAGGCACTACTAGAAGACGAAAAGGATCAAATTGCTAACCTTTCAAATGCATCAGCACTTTTAAACCAGTTTTTATCTGAAGTTAATTGGGTTGGATTTTATCTTTGGAAAGAAGAGGAACTGGTACTAGGTCCATTTCAAGGGTTACCTGCATGTGTCAGAATTGTTAGTGGTAAAGGAGTATGTGGCACAGCGATAAAAGAAGGGAAAACACAACGAGTTGCAGACGTTCAACAGTTCCCGGGCCACATTGCTTGTGATGCCGCAACTAAATCTGAAATAGTCATTCCACTATATAATGATGGTGACTTATTTGGAGTATTAGATATTGATAGCCCTATCAATAATCGGTTCGATCAAGTAGATCAAGATTATCTAGAAAAATTCGCAGAAATTATTCAAAATAATTTATAAATTAAACTTGGATGCGATAACTAACAAATAATTAACCTAAAAAACAAGACCCTTTTTTTACAAGGGTTTTGTTTTTTCTCTTACTACACAATTCTTACCTTGATTTTTAGCTTTATATAAAGCTTCGTCAGCTCGTTCGAAAATTTGATGTTTTTCATTCGGTTGATTACTATTCCAGTAAGAAACTCCAATAGAAATAGTTATTTTAGGTTTTGTTTTTTCTTCCACTTGATTAACTAATTGAAGGGCCAAATCCATTCCCTCATTTAAACTTACTTCAGGTAAATAAACCGCTAACTCTTCACCACCCCACCTTGCAGCGAAGTCGTTTTTCCCAAGCTTACTTACAATTATGTTAGCAACCTGTATAAGTAACTCATCACCAGCATCATGACCAAAAGTATCATTGATTCTCTTAAAGTCATCTATATCGATTAACAAGAAAGCACCTTGACTATCGACTTCTAAGTGCTCATTTAATTTTTCATCCAAATATTTTCTAGAATATAGTTTTGTTAGATAATCAGTTATAACTAGCTGTTCTAGCTGTTCGCGCAACATAGAATTAACAAAAGCTAATGTTGAGTGATGTACTAATGATTGAATCAATTTAAAAGTCTCAAATGAGTAAAAATAAGGTAGACTATGAAGTACAATAAGGGCTCCCTTGACCTGTTGGGATTGTATCATTGGTATAGCCATCACTGATTGGTAGGGAATGTTAACATTCGGATACTTTTTGGGAAAACTTCCGATAAATAACGAATCTTGATGATTTTTCAATATTGGTATAATAGTCTGAAGAAGTATTCCAGCCTCATCACCTAAAAAGTAATTTGTACTTCCTTCTAATAAATCATGGCTGTCTTCTTTGAACAACAGAAATCCAATTTCATCTGCACCAAAAGATTCTCTGATTTGTTTATTCATAAAAGTAGTAGTCTCTGAAAGCCTGAGGTTTGAATTCAGTTTGTGTGATGTTTCATTTATTAATTTTAAATCAGCTATTAACTGTTTTGATTGTTGATATAAATGCGCATTTTCTAGAGCATTTCCTGCTGTATTTGCAAGTAACGTTATAAACTCAACGTCGCTCTCTGGAAATAAGTGAGCCATAGGCGCACTTATTTGTAAAACTCCATAAACACCCTGTTTACCTTTCAATGGCGCAAACAGTCTTGATTTGACACCAAATACGTCTGTTTCTACTTTTACTTCTCCAGTTAGAAACGCTTGTACACTTGACTTATTTACAAACTCTTCATTATAAATTAATTCTTTTATCGGTAAGTCCGATTCTGGTTCATTCTTATAATCTTGTGATAAATATAGGCTATATTTAAAACGTGGATACACATTTGATAATGTGTGTATTACTTCAGACAAAACATCATTTGTGTTTATTGAAGAATGGAATTTAGTCGTTACACGATATAAAAGTTCATACTTATTCGCTTTATCCATTGTATTCGAATATTCACCAACACCATTTAAAAGTTTGTATGTCTCCATGGCAATTCCTTCAAATTTTTCATAAAGCTGACCTGCTATTTTCTCGTTATCAATTGCCACAAATACATACCCAATTAAATTATCTCCATCATGAAGTGGGAGTAAGTAAGTAGATATCTTTGAAGTACGCTTCACAACTTCACTTCCATCTAATATAGTAAATTTATTGGCAGATGTATAAATAACCTGTGTTTCTATATTAACTAGTATATTCTGTGTTATATTAGTTTGATGGTTTTCAAGGTCACTAGCTAACTTAAAATTGTTATTAAAACTATCGTACAAATAGATTGCTACACAATCAGCTTCCAGTAATTCTTTTATTTGCTCAGAAACTTCAGCAACCAGGTTACCATCAAATCCATTTACACTACACATAAACTTCTCTACAAAGAGAATTCTTAAATCACTTTGAAATGATGATTCTTCAATTTGCATAATATCTCACCTATCAATTAGAATAACTGTTAATTAATTATATACGAAATAGCTTTACTTTCATATATAAATAGTACTTTTTACTTAGTTTTTAAAAGATAGTAGTATAAAGTATTGACTTATACCTCTAAAAAAATTATAATATTCTTTGTGTAAAATAAAAGGTAGCCTATGTGAACCTCCGACTGGTTCATTTTATTCCTCCTGGTGAGGTGTATCGTGTAACTCTCTGCTGCTGGAGCGATGGTACATGAAAATAAAATGGCTAGCGATCAAGGAACACTCTGTCTTTTTTTATGCAAATCTAATATAAAAAGGAAGATGTACATGTCACGCTATACAGGTCCTGTATGGAAAAAATCTCGTCGTCTTGGTATTTCTTTAACTGGAACAGGTAAGGAATTAGAAAAACGTCCTTACGCTCCTGGACAACATGGTCCAAATCAACGCAGAAAGTTATCAGAATATGGTCTTCAATTACAAGAGAAGCAGAAGCTTCGCTTCATGTATGGAATTAACGAACGTCAATTCCGTAACATGTTCGACCAAGCAGGAAAAATGAAAGGTATTCATGGTGAGAACTTCATGATTCTTCTTGAATCTCGCTTAGATAACCTTGTTTACCGTCTTGGATTAGCTCGTACTCGCAGAGCTGCTCGCCAGCTTGTTGGACATGGTCACGTTACTGTTGATGGTGGTCGTGTTGACATTTCATCATATCGTGTTAAACCAGGTCAAGTTATTGGTTTACGTGAAAAATCACAAAACCTTGGCATTATTAAAGAAGCCATTGAAGCTAACAATTTCACACCTGATTATGTTAGCTTTGATGAAGAAAAACTTGAGGGTACTTACACTCGTTTGCCAGAACGTTCAGAAATGCCAGCTGAAATTAACGAAGCACTTATTGTAGAATTCTACTCTCGTTAATTTCTATATTTTCCATATAAAAAGCACCGAATCTTTACTAGATTCGGTGCTTTTTTTCCTTTATCAGCTAAACCGGACAAGAAAATACTTCTTCTTTCCTCTACGTATAATCGTAAATTTATCATCGATTCGATTCTCTTCAGATATTACATAGGCTAGTTCTGTTTTGCGATCACCGTTAATATAAACAGCTCCATTTTGAATGTCTTCTCGCGCTTGACGTTTCGATGGAGAAATTTTCGCTTCTACAAGAACATCAATCAAACCTTTTTCCTCTCTTGGAAACGTAATTGAAGGTACATCTTTAAAGCCTTGTTCGATTTCTTCACCATTTAACGTTTGAATATCTCCACTAAATAATGCCTCTGTTATTTTCTGTGCTTGTAAAAGCGCTTCTTTTCCATGTATTAATTCAGTCATTTCTTCTGCTAATCGTCTATGAGCAACACGTTTCTCTGGCGCGGTTTCCATTTCGGTATGAAGCTCGTCAATTTCAGAATGACTTAAAAATGTGAAGTACTTAATAAATTTGATAACATCTCGATCATCAGTATTAATCCAGAATTGGTAAAATTCATATGGTGTAGTTTTCTTTCCATCAAGCCAAATTGCTCCACCAGATGTTTTGCCGAATTTAGTTCCATCTGCTTTTGTTATTAATGGAACTGTAAGACCAAATGCCTTAGCTTCCTCTTCTCTATCACTTTTTGTTCGACGAATTAACTCCATTCCCGCAGTAATATTTCCCCATTGGTCACTTCCACCAATTTGCAAGGTACAACCTTCTTTTTCATATAATTTTAAGAAATCTAACGATTGTAGAATCATGTAGCTAAACTCTGTAAAGGATATTCCATTTTCCAAACGGGATTCCACCGAATCTTTAGCCAACATGTAATTAATGCTAAAATGTTTTCCCGTGTCCCGTAGCAATTCAATAATGGTTGTAGTTGACAACCATTCGTAATTGTTCCTTGCAACAGCAGCATTTTCTCCCTGATCAAACTCTAAAATATTTGCCAGTTGGTGTTTAATTTTTTCACTGTAACCTTGGACAACGCTGAGCTCATTAAGTGAACGCTCAGATGAACGGCCACTCGGATCACCAATTAACCCAGTACCACCACCAATTAGTGCAATTGGACGATGACCGGCTCTTTGGAATCTTTTTAACATCATAGCTGGCACTAGATGTCCTATGTGAAGACTATCAGCTGTTGGGTCAAAACCACAATACAATGTAACAATATTTGCTTGCAGGTGCTTTTTCAATCCCTCATCATCTGTGGTTTGCTGGATCAATCCACGTTGACTTAAATCTTCTAAAATATCCATTCTCTTCACTCCTAATTTTTCTTCCAACAAGTTTTTTTGCACATAAAAAAATCCCCCCCAAAAAAGGGACGAGATTTCAATCGCGGTACCACCCTTGTTGCAAAAATATTTTTGCCACTCAAGTAAATAACGGTGAGGTTCACCGGCTTCTGAAAACAGAAGAAGCTCCAGAACGTAATTCATAAAGTAACTTTAAACTGACTTGCACCAACCGTCAGCTCTCTAATGTTAGGGAATTACTTTACTACTTCATTCTTTCAATGCTTTTTGATTTTTTATTGTGATATATTAATATCACAAATTAATATATATTGCAATAAATCTGTCGCAATTCCCTCTCTTATTTGACGTTTATGATATAATATAGATTGATATTTAGGAGGTTTTAACATGGATTTTAAAGCACTTATTCATAGATATATAACTAACTTAAAAACATGGTGGAAAAACGGAAAATTTCAAACAGGTTATCGAATAACATACGATGTAATTTGGAATGTTGTCTTATTCTTTATAATTATTGGCGTTGTTGGTTTGTTTTTTGCCGGTGGCGTTGGTGCTGGTTACTTTGCTTCTTTAGTAAAAGATGAACAAGTCAGGGACCGCGCTAGTTTAGAAAAAGATATATATAACTACGAAGAGACGTCAGAAATATATTTTTCTAATAACGTTTATTTAGGAAATATAAGTTCAGATTTATATCGTGAGGAAGTTAAATTGGATCAAGTTTCGGAATATGTAAAAGACGCCATTATTGCTACAGAGGATGAATATTTTGAAACGCATAACGGAATTGTTCCAAAAGCAATTCTTCGTGCTGTTTACCAGGAAGCTTCAAACTCTAATATAAAAACAGGTGGTAGTACATTAACACAACAATTAATTAAAAATCAAATACTAACAAACGAAGTATCCTTTGAAAGAAAAGCTAAAGAAATGCTATTAGCCATGCGTGTTGAACGATTCTTTGATAAGGACGAAATCTTAGAGGCCTATTTAAATATTGTTCCCTTTGGTAGAAATGCAAATGGACAAAACATTGCTGGTATTCAAACAGCAGCAAAGGGTATATTCGGAGTTGATGCAAAGGACGTTAACCTTGCTCAGGCGGCATTTATAGCCGGACTGCCACAAAGTCCATCTTCTTATACACCATTTTCAAATGGTGGATCACAAAAGGAGTCAGATGGATTAGAACCAGGTCTGAACCGTATGAAGTCAGTGCTTAGCCGAATGCTTGCCGGTGGGTATATTACTGAATCTGAATACAATGAAGCATCTAACTACGACATCGTAGCAAATCTCACTGAACCTACACCTTCTTCGTTTGAAAAGTATCCTTATCTTACCAATGAAATTAAGGAAAGAGCGACAGAATTAGTGGCTGATGCTTTGGCCAAAGAAGATGGATATACAGATGAAGATATAGAGAACAGTCAAACACTCCAAGAAGAGTATTCAATTCTTGCTGGCAGACAACTAGGAAAAAATGGCTATAAAATTCATTCAACAATAAATAAAGATATATTCGATAAGTTTCAAGAAATAGTAGCGAATTATAACAACTATGGTCCAGACAAAGTTGTTAGAAATAAACAAACTGGTGAAGCTATTATGGTTGAAAATAAGGAAACAGGCGAAATGGAACAATTAGTTGAACCTGTTCAAGTTGGTGGGATTTTAATTGATAATTCAACAGGGCGAATTATTAGTTTTGTCGGTGGAAGAGACTTTGAAATTGAACAGTTAAACCATGCTACAAATGCACCAAGACCAAATGGTAGTACAATGAAGCCATTATTAGTCTATGGACCAGCAATGGAAGCAGGATTTGCTCAACCTGGTTCGATTATTGCAGATACAAAGACTACTTTTTCTGGAGGTTATACCCCTGGAAATTACACAGGACGGTATTATGGATTAGTTTCTACAAGGGAAGCATTGTATAAATCGCACAACGTGTCGGCTGTTAAAACATACGCAAAGATTATTGGAATGGATCCTGCTACAAACTACCTTAAAAAAATGGGCTTCGATAATTTAGTGAAAAATGAAAATCACAATGATCATGTCAACTTATCAACCGCACTTGGTAGTCCGCGGAATGGAGTAACGATAGAAGAGAATACGAACGCTTATGCGACGTTTGGCAATGGTGGAAACTTTGTGGACGCGTATATGATTGAAAAAATAGAAACAGTTGATGGTGAAGTTATCTATCAGCATGAAAGTGAAGAACCAGTTGAAGTATTTACACCTCAAACCAACTATCTTATGATTGACGTCATGCGTGATGTTTTAAGTAGAGGTACGGCAACTGCCGCAAGAGCAAATCTGAAAAATCCAGGTGTTGACTGGGCTGGGAAAACTGGTACATCAAATGATTTTCTTGATACATGGTTTGTTGCAACAAACCCAAATGTTACGATGGGAAGTTGGATGGGATATGATCACAATCAACAACTAAATGACGGTTACAGCGGTAGAAATATCGGACTTTGGTCACAGTTGGTTAATGCAGCAACTGACATTGATCCAGAACTAATGGCTCCGAGTCAAAGTTTTGAGCGTCCCGGTGGTATTGTATCCCGGTCATATTGTGTAACATCAGGAATGTTACCATCCGATCTATGTTCAGAGCTCGGGTTAGTTCAAACTGATTTATTTAACGCTAAGTACGTACCGAATGAACGTGATGATAGTTTAATAAGAGGGCGTTACGTTATGTTAGGTGATAAAGCAGTTGTAGCTGGTGAAAATACACCAGAAGAATTCACCCAAGGTGATGGTGTAGCCTTTAACCCCGAGTGGTTAAAGCGTATGGAATATGATAAATTAGACGATATAAAACAACTGATACCATGGAATGCTAGTGGTGTATGGTCCGATATAGAGGTTCCAAGCACAGCTGATGTTGCCAATGATGGTAATGCCCCGTCGGCACCAAGTGCATTATCAAACTCTGGAAGTGCTCTTAAATGGAATGCATCAGGCAGCAATGATGTTGTTGGATACAGAATTTACAAAGCAAACGAGCCTGAATCAGACTTTAATTTAATTGGGAATACAACGGAACTTGATTTCAACATACCTGACAAAAAAGCAGTATATCGAGTTTCGTCAGTAGATTATTTTGGACAAGAATCATCACCTTCCAAGCCAGTTGTAGTCGGTGATTTTAGTGAACCGAAAGAGCCTGAGGAACCTGAGGAGCCTAAGGAGCCTGAAAAGCCTAAGGAGCCGGAGAAACCTGAAGAACCTGAAGTGCCTGAAGAGCCTGAAAATGAAGATGATAACGGCGGTGATGGCGATAACGGCGATGATGCCGATGACGATCCCAGTAACGACAGCAATAACAATGCTAATAATGAAGAAAACTAACTATCACTATCAGGCAAATATATATGTAGATAAGTACCCTTTACTCAAAATGATGAGTAAAGGGTACTTATCTTTATATCTGAGGCAATTTCATAATTGCAATATCAAGTCATATCCCAACAAGATATTTGGAAAAGATTTAGTCAACTATATGTTGTTGCAATAGCGATAAATAGGTATTATGAAATTGCTTAGTCTAGAAAAAGATTCCAATATTACTTACAACTTCCATTTAATTTTGTATAATGGAGTTATTAAAGGAAGTTTAACAGGTGGTGTCTATTTGCAACATATAAAAACCTATCAATCCATGAAGTTAGAAACTAGTTCTGGTTCAATTATCATTGAAGGTCCCCTATCTTCCAGTGAGTTGAAGAACTTTACATTTCATGAAAAACTTGAAGCTTTTCGTCCTTCAAAAAAGCAGTTCGAAGCTTTATTAGGAATTGCAGACCTTGAGGAGGGTCGGATTTTAATCGCTCGATTAAACGATACAATAATCGGATATGTTACCTATCTTTTTCCTGATCCATTGGAAAGATGGTCACATTTTAATATGGAGGATTTATTGGAGTTAGGTGCAATAGAAATAGCTCCTTCATTTAGGGGATATAAACTTGGTTCAGAATTAATAAGGTTGTCAATGCTCGATGAGATGATGGATAACTACATTATTATTTCAACAGAGTACTATTGGCATTGGGATCTAAAAGAGACACAGCTTAGTATTTGGAACTATCGAAAGGTAATGGAAAAGATGATGAGTTCAGGCGGGTTGACTCCTGCGCCCACGGATGATCCAGAAATTATTTCACATCCTGCAAACTGCCTGATGGTGAGAATCGGTCAAAATGTAACCGATTCATCAATTGAAAAATTTGATCGTTTACGCTTTTTAGATCGCGAAAAATTTCGTTCATTAAGGAAGGGGTTTTAGAGTTGTTAGTCAAGGAAATAATGAAAACTAATGTATTTACACTTCCTCCAGATGCGCCTATATCTGAGGCAATCAAGCTTCTTAATGATAATCACATTCGACATATCCCAATAATAGATAAGGATAAAAAAGTTATTGGAATCGTTTCTGATCGCGATGTTCGAGATGCTAGTCCATCGATTTTCACTAAACAGGTAGACCCAAAAGAATTAAAGAATGCTATAAAAACGATTATGAGTTCTCCTGTTGTTACTGTTCACCCATTAGATTTTGTAGAAGAAATTGCTGCTATTTTTTACGAAGAAGAGTTTGCATGTGTACCTGTTGTACAAGATGATATATTGGTAGGAATTATTACTGAGAAAGATATGTTATACACATTAATTCAACTAACAGGAACCCATGTCCAAGGCTCACAAATTGAAATAAAGGTTCCAAATAGAATAGGAATTTTACCCGAGGTTACTTCCATTTTCGGAAAGAGAAAAGTACAAATTACTTCAGTATTAGTTTACCCTTATAAGGATGACTCGAGCTACAAAGTCCTTGTTTTTCGAGTTCAAACAATGAATCCCCTACCGATAATTAACGACTTAAAAGCTCATAATCACCATGTTTTATGGCCAAATACATCGGAGACTGAATGATGACCATGAACTGTAATGCAACTTTCATTTACTCCGAAGAGTTTGAAAAATACCGTTTTAATGATGACCATCCTTTCAATCAAACTAGAGTAGCAATGACTAAAGATATATTAGAGTCTGAAAATAAGCTAGATAAAGAACAAATCCTACTACCACGAAAAGCTACAGATGAAGAACTTTCCTTGTTTCATGATCCAAGCTATATTGATGCTGTTAAGAGAGCCAGTGTTGGAAATTTAACTGAGGATGAAGGATTTGAATTTGGACTTGCAACAGAAGATACACCAATTTTTGCTAATATGCATGATGCCGCTTCACTATTAGTTGGTGGCACACTTACTGCGGTCGATGCAGTACTACAAGGGAAATCAGAACATGCTCTGAATTTAGGTGGTGGTCTTCATCATGGCTTTAAACGAAAAGCTTCAGGCTTTTGCATATACAATGATGGTGCAATTGCAATTAAATACATCAGACAAAAGTATAATCTTCGAGTATTATATGTAGATACGGATGCTCATCATGGTGATGGAGTTCAATGGGCATTTTATGATGACTCTGAGGTGTGCACACTGTCTATTCATGAGACTGGAAGGTATTTGTTCCCTGGAACAGGAAATATCAATGAGCGTGGCTTAAAAGCAGGATATGGCTACTCATTTAATTTACCTATTGATGCGTTTACAGAAGATGAATCCTTTATGGAAGTTTATGAATCTGCTTTTAGAGAGGTTGTAGAATATTTCAAGCCAGATGTTATCGTAACACAAAATGGCGCGGACTCTCATTCTTTTGATCCATTAACACATTTATCATCAACAATGAAAACATATGAGTATATTCCATTATTAGCACATGAATTAGCCCACGAATACTGTAATGGGAAGTGGATCGCCTTGGGCGGTGGCGGATACGACATTTGGCGTGTAGTACCCAGGGCGTGGGCTCAAATTTGGAATGTAATGACATCAAATAAGATTTTTACTGGTGACTTACCGACTGATTGGATTACAAAATGGGAGGGGAAATCTCCTGTTAGTTTACCCTCTACTTGGCATGATCCAGAAGGTATCTATAAGATTATTCCTAGAAAAGCAGAGATTACAGAGAAAAACAGAAAAATGCTTGATAAGGCACTTCAGTTTACAAGAAACAAGATGAAATTTAGCAACTAAACTAGTTCGGTACGTATGTAAGCTAAAATACTCCCAATGCAAGCAGTTTTGCAGGGGGAGTATTTTTAATCTTCTGTATCTAATTCTAATATCACAAATTCAACTCTTCTATTTTTGCTCCAATTTTCAGATGAATTGTTCTCAGCAACCGGCTTTGTATTACCATACCCAACAGCGATAAAACGTGTATCTTCTATATTACTACTATCAATTACATAACGAATAACACTACTCGCCCTGGCACCAGATAGTTCCCAGTTAGAAGGGTAGAGATAACTAGAAATCGGACGATCATCCGTATGGCCTTCTACTCTTACTTTGTTTGGTATATTACTTAATAACGCACCTACTTTATCTAGGAATGGTTCTCCGGTATCAAGTATATTTGCTTTTGCTGATTCAAACAATAATTTTTCTTGTAAAATTAGAACAACGCCCTGATCAGTACGATTTGCACTAATTACATTATTCAATTGGTTTTCATCTAGAAATGCTTCGACTTCTTCTAGTAGATTCCCGAGAGAATCTTCTTGTTGACTACCTGTTTGATTATTATCTTGCTGTTTGCTTGACTCCTCAGGAGCATTTTTATAATCAGTTGAACCCTCATTTTTCTTTTGTACATCAGTATGCTCTGTAGGGTTTTCCATTGGAACCGGTGAAGGATAATAATCGAAAATCATCCGATTGCGAAATGATTCAGAAATCGCTTGAAATTTTACTAGATCAATTTGAGACATGGAAAACAGTAAAATAAAAAATACCAATATTAGCGTCACCATATCAGCATATGTAACCATCCATTTGGGAGAACCTTTATCAATACGCTTTTTCTTTCTAAGCTTCATTGATAGTTTCCTCCATATACTCTTCTTCTGAATCTTTTTTCGTCATCTCTTTTGATAGAAATGCACTTAATTTCTCTTTTAATATTCTCGGATTCTGTCCTGACTGAACTCCAATAACACCCTCAATTACAATCTGTTTCAAGAAAATTTCTTCATTTGTCTTATTCTCTAGCTTCCCTGCCATCGGGATAAAGACTAGATTTGCTAATACTGTACCGTAAAAGGTGGTCAACAATGCTACGGCCATATTCGGACCGAGCGTAGTTGGATCTGTCAAATTATTTAGCATTAGCACTAAACCAATCAGAGTTCCAATCATTCCCCAAGCTGGTGCATACTCCCCAGCCTTTTCGATTATTGCTCTACCACTTTGATGTCTTTCCTCCATAGCAGTAATTTCAGCACTCATAATATCATTAATTACTTCCGGTTCAATACCATCGACTGCCAATAAAACTCCTTTGTTAATAAATGGATCAGTTACATCGTCCAGTTCATTTTCTAATGCTAATAAGCCTTCTCTACGAGCTCTTTCAGATAACCGAACAAATAATTCAATTAAATCATTAAGACTTTGTTCATTTTTGTTAAACGCTTCTTTGACAACATGGCGAGTAAGCTTAATTTGTTCTAAGTTAAAGTTAATTAAAAGGGCTGCAAAAAGCCCTCCTATAACTATTAGGATAGAAGAAAGCTGCAGAAAAGATAGAAACCCGCCGCTACCACCACTTGAAAGGATACCAAACATTAGCATGACAAAACCTAGTGTGATTCCAATTGGAGTCAAAATATCTCTTTTTTTCATAATCTCTCTCCCTAGCTGTTGAACAAACTTGGGTCAAGGGGATTATTGCACCAAGAATTTGTTGTTTAATAATATCTATTCTTGTATTAGTATCGGCATATTATTTATTTTGTTGAGTTTCTTTCGATAATTCGATGAGGTAAGATTACATTTTGCTCTTCTACTTCCTCTTTACTCATATATTTAGTTAATAATCTCATCGCAACTGCACCAATATCATACATCGGTTGGACGACCGTAGAAAGAGTAGGTCGAATCATTGTAGCAAGTCTAGTGTTATCAAATCCAAAAATCTCAACATCGTCCGGTACACTCAAACCCTTATCTTGTATTCCGTGGATAGCTCCGAGAGCCATCTCATCCGATGCTACAAATATAGCTGATATTTTGCTATCAACTTCTAGCAATTGTTCCACAGCTTCTATACCTGAGTCATATGTAAAGTCACCTTTTACAATAAGCTGTTCATTTAGTTCTTGGTTGGTTTCTTTTAAGGCACGAAGATACCCATTATATTTTTGAATACTTATTGCCGTATCCTCTTGACCAGATATATATGCAGGGTGCTTTGTACCATTATCAATTAGTAATTTAGATGCTTCGTATGCTGCTTGTTCATAGTCAATATTAACAGATGGTATTTGCTCAGTCTCATCGATAGTAGCAGCTAGGGCAACTGGTACCGGAGAGCTTTTAAAATGTTGCACATGTTCTTCCGTTACTTTCCCACCCATATATACAATACCATCAACTTGTTTTTCCAACATTGTATTAATTAATTTTAATTCTCGGTCTTTATTTTGGTCTGAATTACTTAATATAATATTATATTTGTACATTGTTGCAATATCGTCAATACCTCTAGCAAGTTCCGAGAAGAATATACTAGATATATCAGGTATGATTACTCCAACTGTAGTAGTCTTCTTACTAGCTAATCCTCTTGCAACTGCATTTGGACGATACCCTAATCGTTCTATTGTGTTTAAAACCTTTTTCCTTGTTGTTGGTTTCACATTTGGATTTCCATTAACCACACGAGAAACCGTCGCCATTGAGACATTAGCTTCTCTAGCTACGTCATATATTGTTATATTCATAACATTCTTACCTCCTAGATTCTATTCAATTTCGTTCTGCTTTTTCATTTATCATACGATACAATTAATTGTTCCGCAACGATTCGACAAATTTCATTATATACCATTTTCATTATATCAACATTCATTTCACTTTCCATTATACCAAATTACTAGGAAAATATTATTTTTTGGGTAAAAAGGACTAATTAAATCGACGATTACAAGTCTTGTTAGTTTATCATAACCAAAAAAGTCCAATAACAAAACAACTAAGTATAAGTTACCTAAGGGAACACAAAAAACGAATCAGTTCTACTGGTAAAAGTCGACTACTCTCATATATGTATTAACACGTTAAAAAGAAAGCCCCCACCTGATCTAAATAGGCAGAAGCTTGTATTATTACCAGTTATTTTTTTAACAATTCCTTCATGAAAGCATCAAAAGTGTCAATATCCATTTGTTGCGCAGCATCAGATAATGCTACAGCAGGATCGGGATGTACTTCAGCCATTACGCCATCTGCTCCGATAGCTAATGCAGCTTTTGCTGCAGGTAGTAAAAGATCCCTTCTACCCGTAGAATGGGTTACATCAACCATTACAGGTAGGTGTGTTTCTTGTTTTAGTATTGGTACAGCTGTGATATCTAATGTGTTTCGTGTTGCTTTCTCATAAGTTCTAATCCCACGTTCACACAATATGATATTTCCATTACCTTTTGAAATAATGTATTCTGCTGCATTTATAAATTCAGCAATTGTCGCTGACATACCTCTTTTTAGCAAGACTGGCTTATCAACTTCACCTGCTGCTTTTAACAATTCAAAGTTTTGCATATTTCTAGCGCCTATTTGAATAACATCAATATATTCAACTGCTTTTTCAATATCAGCAGGATTTACAATTTCACTAACAACAGCTAAATCATATTCGTCTGCTACTCTCTTTAGTATTTTCAATCCTTCAAAACCTAATCCTTGAAAATCATATGGCGAAGTCCTTGGCTTAAAAGCACCACCCCGAAGTAGCTTTAACCCTTGTTTTTTAATCGCTTCTGCAACTTGAGCTACTTGTTCATAGCTCTCAACCGCACAAGGCCCCATAATAAAGTGTTGATTCCCATCACCGAACTTTTCTCCATTAATTTCAATAACTGTATCTTCGGGTTTACTTTTACGTGAAACCAGCAGTTGTTTACTGTGATCATCTTCTTGCAACTCTAGACCCGCTTTAAATATTTCCTTAAAGAGGTGAGTGATTGTTGAATTTTCAAATGGACCACTATTATGCTTAGTGATTAAATTCAACATATCTCGCTCTCGAACAGGATCAAATCGATTAGCACCTTGTTTTTCTTTAACTTGGCCAATGTCCTGTACGAGCTCTGCCCGACTATTTATTAAATCCAAAATTTCAAGATTAACCTGATCTAATTTTCCGCGTAACTGATCCAATTGTTCATTACTCATTTAAAATTACCCCCGGTTTTTTTTATGTTATTGAAAAATATGATATTTTTTAATAATTACGGATAATTATAGCTAAAATAATAGCTCTTGTCACCCGTATGTTTATAATATTTAGTATATTCTTTTTTTAATTTCAAAATTGAAGCGGCATAACCAAATTTTCGATAATGGATTTTCACACTCAATAGTAGATGAATCAGCAAATAGAGTATTGCAACAAATTAATATAAATTAAATTTCTATGTCACTTCTAGTAATGGACATGACCTAACCTTTTCAAAAATCATCCATACAAAAAAGCTATTTGAACAATTACTGTCCAAATAGCTATAAATTGGCTTAGGTTAAAGCTTATAAACTAGATTTATCTTCTTCTTGTTGTTTTTCAATTTCATCTGCTGCATCCTCAATCGCTTGTGCAACTTCTTCAGCAGCCTTTTCTGGGTCTTCATCTTTATTTCTCAAATCCTTTACTCTTTCTTGTATAGAATCAGAGGTTTGCTTTACTTTATCACCTATTACTTGTGATTTTTCGGATACATTCTGAGAAAGTTGAGCAGAAGTGTCTTTTGCATAATCCTTCCAGTCAGTTCCTTTTTCATATGCAACATCTTTCCATTCATTAGCACGTTCTTTAACATAACCTGCTCCCTGATTAATGTCACTTCTTAGCTCTTTACCAGCTTTTGGAGCGAAAAGCAATGCGGCAGAAGCACCTACAATTCCTCCGATTAATGAACCAATTAAAAAGTCCTTACTGTTAATGTTTTGATTTTGTTCTTCTTGATTACTCATAGTTTTTCCTCCCAAGATATATTTTTATTATTTTTAACTTTTTCGCTTTTTCCAAAGATCCACAAAAAAGGTTCCCCACTTCATTGCTTGAGCAGTTCTGTCACTTTCTTCTTCTGATACAGTTAATACACTAGAAGATAAGGATCGAATTGAATTATTAAAATCGTTAATTGTATCCCCAATACCTTTAACACTATCTACAACAGTATTCATTTTCACAGATTTATCATTAATATCTTCTGCTAATTTATTTGTCTTGTTTAACAGTGCAGTTGTTTCTACCGTAATACCCTCCATTTGCTTTTCAAGACCTTCTAAAGTGTCCGCTACATGTATCAATGTTCGTTGTGTTGCTTTCAAAACTCTTGCTAAATAGATAACAAGCACGGCAAATGCAACTGCTGCAATTAATGCTGCGATATAAAGTAAATTCACCATTTACTTGACCAACTCCTTTTGCTTTATATGATTAGTAGTTCGAGGATACATACACTGCATTTAATAAATGATAACGATATCTTCGTCTTTTATGTAAACTAATGATTGTACAGAACCTTATTAAACATTTACCCCAATGCTATTAAGTTAAACATTTTATAAATTGAACTTTTTTACAGAAATTATACAACTCAAGATAAAATTAGAAACCCATTAGCTTTCTTTAATGATAACACACATGACACACATTACTAAATAAACAAACCTTGACAATTTCCAAGTATTTCTATATAAAGCATTTAGTCTTTAAAGAATAAGTTAACTGCTTACATTACTATTCGATTAAATTTGGTTATAAAAAAAGAAGGTAAGTTACCTTCTTTTTTTTATCTTACTTAATTATTTCTATATTTAATAGCTATATACCTTTAATTACAAAAATAAATTATATTTTTCTTATAAGTTCTTTAATTTATTTTCATACGCCTGCTGGAATTTCGGAATATCACCAGCACCCATAAAAATAAGTACACTATCCTTATGTTTTTTCAATACTTCTGTATGATCGATATCTATGATGTTACAATTATCAATTAAATCTTTTAAATCATTTATAGTTAGCTTCCCATCTGATTCACGTGCAGAACCAAAAATATCGCACAGATAAATGTGATCGGCCAATTCAAGACTCTCAGCAAACTCCTGCAAAAACGTCTTTGTTCTAGTAAACGTATGTGGCTGAAAAATTGCAATTACTGACTTGGATGGGTATTTCTTCCTGGCAGAATCAACCGTAGCCTCAATTTCTTTTGGATGATGCGCATAATCATCAATTAGAATTTGATTCCCAACTACTTTCTCAGTAAACCTTCGCTTAACGCCTTTAAATGAATGGATTTTCTTGATATCTTCTGCTTCCATTCCTTCATAATGACAAATAGCAATAACTGCTAATGCGTTCAGTACACTATGATTACCATAGGTCGGGATAGTAAAAGTATCGTAATAAGTATTCCTTACAAATACATCAAAGGTAGTTCCTCCGTCACTTTCAAATACATTCTGTGCTTGAAAATCATTCGTATCAGAGAAACCATAATACATTACTGGTACCTTTGCTTGGATGCGTTGTAAGTACTCATCATCGCCACAAGCAATAATTCCCTTTTTAACGCGATCTGACATTTCTTGAAAAGACTGGAAGACGTCATCAATATTTTCAAAATAATCAGGATGATCAAAATCAATATTCGTCATAATAGCATAGTCTGGTTCATACTTAAGAAAATGTCTTCGGTATTCACATGCTTCAAACACGAAATAACTACTATCGACATGCCCCATTCCTGTGCCATCACCAATTAAATAAGAAATTGAAAATGTTTGGTTCAAGACATGTGCTAATAATCCTGTAGTCGAAGTTTTTCCGTGTGCTCCAGTTACTGCTATACTTGTATATTGCTTTAACCATTCGCCTAAAAATTCGTGATATCTAAAAAATGGAAGGCCTTGACGCTTCGCTTCAATTATTTCCTCGTGATCATCACTAAATGCATTACCTGCAATTATTGTTAATCCTTCTTCGATGTTATTCTTTGAAAAAGGGAGAATAGGGATATTTTTTTCCTCAAGTACTTCCTGAGTGAAAAATACCTTTTCTACATCTGAACCTTGTACTTTTTCTCCAGAATCATTAAGAATTTGTGCTAATGCACTCATTCCAGTCCCTTTAATACCAATGAAATGGTAAGTTGTCATAAACAAGAACCTCCAAAAAATGGGTGATTTACTCTACATTATTGATAACATTCGTTAACTATTTAATCATTATAGCAAATCGAATCTACTAGTTGAATAACCCTGTTAAATTTCTTTTATTATCTTCTTTAATCATTCATTATTTATTTATTGTATTCGACTTTCTCAAGACGTGGATTAGATCGATATTGTCTACCTTCTTTAGCCTGATGAATTCCGTTAAGTAAAACATTGTCCCCAGTGAAGCCAATATGAACGTTCAAAAGATTTCTTCCAACCCCATACATATCAATCGGTACATTTAATGTTTCAAATTCACGAATTCGTCCCTCAGTAAATCCACCACTTGCAATGATCTTCACATGGCCGAATCCTTCTTGGTCCAGCGCTTTTCTTAATGCAAATACTAATTCAGGGTTTACACCTCTAGGATCAAATGTACCCATTAAATGCTGATTTCTCAGGAAATATTTATCAACCATATTTTTAGATGTATCGATCCGAACACCTTTTAACTCTTCTTTGAATACTCGAGCTACTTTTAGTGAATCTGAAATAACGTCATTATTGTAATCAACTAATACCATCAATTCATCATTTGGATAGATTTCCTTATATGCTTTTGAAGCTGCGACTACATCCCCTTCGAACATTTGAATCATTGCATGGGGCATCGTACCCATTCCTTGTTTTCCCCACCACTCATTCATAGCATGTGTTGCTTGAGCAGTAGATCCACCAATAAATGCAGCATAACCATCTCCAGCTTGTTGGGTATAATGATCATCTCTATCTCCCATAAAAATAATTGGTTTTTGTTTTCCTGATGTTCTCGCGGCTTTTACCACATTATATACATTCGTAGCGACAGACGTTCTTCTGGCCAAAATACCATCAATTATACCTTCTAAATAGCCAAAATACTGATATGGTCCAGTTACAGTCAATACTGTTTCATAAGGATTTATTTTATCTCCATCCTTAAGCGAATGTATTTCTAATTTTTCTGGGTTTTTGGCAAAGGTATGTAACAAAGCTATAGCTTCATCTGTACCACATAAAACAGCCTGATTTTTCTGAAAAAATTGCATGGTAATTTCATTATTTGGGATAACTTTTTCAGCAATCTCCTTTGTTTTCAGAAAATAGACTGCAGAAAACCACCCTTCCTTTATCCGTTCATCAAATTTAAATGTTTTATTTGTAAGTCGCTTAATTTGTCCATTTAATTTTAGAGTGATTTCTTTCATACAATAGCTCCTATCTCTCTTCATACACAGCTCACTAAATTTCAAAGTAAGATAATTTCTATGATTAATAGTTATTGTCTATCATATAAGAATAGTCGAACATCGACAAGTTATTTCACACATGTGTATAAAAACATTCTGAGCATACCAATTGTTCTTGCCATGTATGACAAGAACAATTGCTGTGTGTAATACTACTTTTTTACTATCTCACTTCAAATATCTCATATTTAGTCATTAGAAGACGATTTATCTACCTGTTGACGCTGGATGAATTAACTCGTCAACATCTGATTTTGATATAAGTACATCACGTGGTTTACTACCCTTTTGATCTGAGATAATACCATTTGCCTGCATATGATCAATTAACCTCGCTGCCCTATTATATCCTATCTTAAATCTACGCTGAAGTAAGGAAGCACTTGCTCCATTTTGTTGCGAAACAAATTCGATAGCCTCTAGATATATTTCATCCTCTTCTTCCTCTGTAGTTAACTGCTGGAGTAATTGCTCCTGTTCAAATAGATAGTTCGGAGGAGCTTGTTTTTTAGCGAAATTGGTTACTCTTTCTATTTCATCATCAGAGACAAACGCCCCTTGAATTCTAATTGCTTGTCTTACTCCGTTTTCTAAGAACAACATATCGCCCTTACCGAGTAATTTTTCAGCCCCACTTGTATCAAGAATTGTTCTAGAATCAACCTGTGAAGAGACACTAAACGCAATCCTAGTTGGAATATTTGCTTTAATTAAGCCTGTAATAACATCTACTGATGGTCGTTGAGTAGCTAACAATAAATGAATGCCACATGCTCTTGCCTTTTGAGCTATTCTACATATTGCATCCTCAACATCTTGTGGGGATACCATCATTAAATCAGCCAGTTCATCAATTACAATTACAAGGTATGGTAATTTATCCTCTTTTCGATTCTGCTTTAACATCTTCTCATTATAGCGTTCAATGTCACGAGCGCCTTCACGTACAAATTTTTCATAACGCTCTTCCATTTCAGCAACTGCCCACTTCAAAGCGGCAGTTGCAGCTTTCACATCTGTAATTACTGGTGAAACTAGATGTGGAAGACCGTTGTATGGAGCTAATTCGACCATTTTAGGGTCTATTAGTAAAAATCGTACATCTTCATGACTAGCTTTATAAAGTAAACTTATTAGGATTGTATTGATGCATACACTTTTACCTGAACCTGTTGCACCTGCGATTAACCCGTGTGGCATCTTTTTCAAATTAGTTACTTTTGCTCTCCCCGCTATATCTAACCCTAGGGCAACTAGTAATGAGGTTGAATCATCTTGAAAGACCTTCGCTTCAAATATCTCCTGCAAACCAACAGCTTGAGAGACAGGGTTAGGAATCTCTATACCAATTGTATTTTTACCTGGGATTGGTGCTTCCATTCTAATTTCTTTTGCTGACATGTTTAATTTAATATCGTCACTCAAGTTTTTTATTTTACTAACCTTCACACCGGGATCAGGTTGGATTTCGAAACGAGTAATCGATGGCCCACTCATAGCATTAACTACCTTTGCTCGAACATGAAATTGTTTCAAGGTAGTCTCTAATAACTCTGATTGTTCTATAACCCAGGAATCATCTTCATTTGTACGTTCTAATTGATCACTCAACAAATGTAATGGAGGCCTGAAATCTCTTACCACATTAGTTTTCTCATACTTTTTTTCTATCTGATTCGGTTGTTGTATTTGAGTTCTATTCTGTTCAATCCTAGTTTTTTTATCTCTAGGTGTCATAATTACATTAAAAGGAACAGATTTTTTGTTACTATGGGAAGTTCTGTCAGAATTAGCTGAGTTACTAATTGTGTTTTTTTCAAGTTCTCTCGTATGAGTAGTGTCATCTTGATCTTCTTTAATCTCAAGACTCGTTAATTGGTTGTCTGGCTTACTTTCATCTTCATTGGTAGTTAATCTTTCACTCTCTTTTGAAGTTGCTTCTTCTTTTTTTTCTAGTTCACTCTTATGAGTAGTGTCATCTTGAACTTCTTTAATCTCAGCATTTGTTAATTGGCTGTTTGACTTACCTTCATCTTCATTGGTAGTTAATTTTTCACTCTCGTTTGAAGTTACTTCTTCTTTTTTTTGAGAGTCGATTACTGACTCGTCGTTAACCATTTCCATACTTAATGTTTCATTATTTGAATAAGATGAAACGTCAGGCATTTCATTCTTCACTAGCGGTAACTTTTCATCTTTTTCATTTTCAATTTGCAGCTTTTCTTTTCGTAAATAGGCAGGTATCTTTTCTATTTCCTTAGCTTTATTCGACATAGCTCTTTTATTAAAACCATGCACTGGTGATGGTACATCTGTTGGCTCAAATTTCTTCTTTTCTGGTTCTGCCTTATTATTTCTTGAATTTGTTTTCTCTATTTTGAAATCATTCTTTTCCTGTTCTCTTTGGCTTGGAGCACTTTTATACCGTTGTTTTTTTTCTTCTTGAGACTTATCTGGGATGGCAGGAAAATTAAATGACCTGTCACTAGGATATCTGTAAGCCATTCTAGTATGTAAACTGTTGTTATCTCTGCCTTCTACCTTGCTAGTTGAGTCTTCTTCTGATTCAGTTACGTCAGTATCAAATAACTCTTTTAGCTTATTCTTAAATTGTTTCCACATAATCTTCCACACTTTCTATCAATTTCTATCTTAATAGTATTCTAACAGTTTATTTACATCCTTGGGATAAATAATATGGATTAAAGAAGGATTAAGCTACAACCCGGTCCAAAATACCTTGTAACCATGATGATTTTTTCTTTTGAGAATTTGCCTCATTAAATAAACCTTTGTCAAGTTAATCTTATGACAAAGGTTTATCCTTTTAAAATTCAAATGGTTGTCCAGAATGATAGCTATCATCCAAAACATATATTCCTTTTTCTTTGGGAGCATCCGGAAGTCCAAGTTCTTTTTGAGAGCAAATCATACCTTTTGATTCCACTCCTCTTAGTTCTGTCGGCTTGATTTCCATGCCACTTGGCATAATAGCACCTACTTTTGCCACTACTACTTTTTGATTTTTTTCGATATTAGGTGCGCCACAAACAATTTGTAATGTTTCATTACCAATATCTACCATACAAACACTTAGTTTATCTGCATTTTCATGTGGTTTTTTTTCTGCTACATAGCCAACTACGAACTTCGGTGTAATATCAACTGTTAAAGAATCTTCCAGACCATTTGTCTTAAAGAGAAGTTTTATATCGTCCAATAAATCATTCGTTAGAGTTATTTTACCCGTTTCATTTAAACGAAAGTATTTAGATGCATTAAAGATATTATACCCAAGGACCGTCTCATCTTCTTTATTAATAATCTTAACTACATCGCCATATTTCTCATAACCGGTTGTGTACCTTTCACCCTGCTTGATAGGAAAAATTAACACATCTCCTATTCCTTTTTCATTATAAAAAACATCCATCTCTTATTCATCCCTTCTGGGTTTACTACTATTAGTAGGTCTATTTTTTGCTAATATAAAGATTGGTTCTAAATGTTTATCCTCATATATAAATGGTAAAGAAGTGATAGGCACCCTACCCTCTGCAAAAAATTTCATCATCATTTGTGCTAAAATGTCATATCCCATATCATTTTGGATATCAGCAATAATCAATACGTCTTGATGTGGAACCGCTACTGCTAATTCACCTTTACTATTTGCCTTCATTTCTTCAAGTAATGATTCATTCAAAATTCTACTAGCATCATAACCATCCTGGCTTGACATAAAATAAAAGTCATTATCAGCTACTCTGTCCTGTTTTACTTTTGATGGTAATGAGCGAATATTAAATATTGAAATTTCCCTTATTCGTTCAATTGTCCATGATTCTTTCTTTAGCATATCTTCATCGATCAATTTATAGGTTTTGCCTAAGTCTAAAGCATAAAATATCCGCGTTTCCGCAGTGTGTTCCGTATATACTAGTTTCAAACCAGCCTTTGTTTTGGTTGGAAAAGAAGTAGAACGAATGACTGGATAAATATTTTTTTCTTCACCAGTTAATTCGTGTTCTTCGTTCATTATTTTCAAGGCTTCTTTAATATGATACTCTAAATCCGCTAAAGCTTCTTCCCCTTTTTGTTCATACTTGGAAATTACATTTGGGATCGTAATTGATATTCCTCGTTTTGTATCTTTCCACTCAACTCGAAAAATGTCTTTATCCCTATTAAAAGAAGTATGCCAATCAGGGTTATTCAATCTCTCATCTAAAATGTTTTTCATTTTTATGCTCGTCATTTTCATAAAACATTCCTCCTTAAGGGAAGAAAATAACTATTATTTATTTTAGCATTATTTATATAAGTTTTAAAACATAGCCTATCTATAAATAACACTTCTCAGCAGGAATTTCAAAAAATACACGCTATAAATTTATTTGAGTAAGTAAAAAACCCTTATCTGTATAGAATAGGGTTTTTTACTTACTCAATTCATAATAATGATTTTTGCAATTGTCATCCGCATAAAGTAATTGCGAAATTGATTCTATTGCTAATTATTTAAGAATCAATGCTGTCAATAAATGTCTCAATTTCATCTTTTGTTTTACGATCCTTACTTATAAGTCGCCCGACTTCTTCTCCCTTTTCAAAGGCAATAAAGCTCGGTATTCCAAAAACATCATATTTCTGACAAACGTCAATAAATTGATCCCGGTCAACATGAATAAAAGTATAGTGGTTATATTTCTCCTCTATTTCAGGTAGAATTGGTTCAATTATTCGACAATCTGGGCACCAGTCAGCAGAAAACATTAAGATGGTTTTCCCATTCAAATAGCTCTCTAGTTGTTCATTTGTTTGCAAATTTTTCATATCAACATCTACTCCTTATTACTCATAATTTATTTCCATATCACCAGGTTTGATCCATCCTTTTTTACGGAATACTTCTGAAATAAGCAAACTAATAATCGCAGGGCCAACGATATGTATTACTAAAATAACCCAAAAAATATTTATGCTAAAGCCCATAGATTCAAAGGTCATAATTTGACCAACAAATCCAGCAGTTCCCATTCCGGCACCTAATGAATTATTTGTCATCTCAAACCAGACACTAGCAAAAGGTGCCATAATTGCACCTGCAATTGTAGGTGGAAGAATGATGATTGGTTTTTTTATAACATTTGCTACTTGTAACATTGAGGTACCAATACCTTGAGCAATGACACCACCCATACCATTATCACGGTAACTAGAAACGGCAAACCCGACCATCTGTGCAGCACAACCTACAGTCGCTGCTCCTGCTGCTATCCCATCAATTGATAGCATCATAGCAATAGCTAAGCTTGAGATTGGCGCTGTCAATGCCCATCCCATTAAAACTGCAACAATGATTCCCATAATTAGTGGCTGTTGCTCGGTAGACCAATTAATTATACTCCCGAATCCTGTCATAAATGTATTAATTGGTGGACCAATAAGTTTTCCAGTAGCAAAGCCGACTGCAATCGTTACTAATGGAGTTAAAATGATATCGATTCTCGTTTCTTTATAAATCAATTTACCAAACTCTGTTGCAAATAGAGCTGCTACATAACTTCCTGCTGGTCCGCCTAAATCATATCCATACGCACCTGCAAACAAGGCTGAAAAAACCACTAGAGGGGGAGCTTTTAACCCGTAGGCAATAGCTACACCTATAGCTCCACCAACGATTTTGGGATCCATCGCAAATGCTCCCATTTCTATAAGCCAGGTGAAGAGTTCAATCTCCCCTAGGAGCTTTTCAAGTTGCTCTCCTATTGTTTTAATTATTAAGCCAATAATAAGTGAAGAAAAAAGTCCTAATGCCATATAACTTAGCGCCGTAATAAAGTAAGCTTTAGGTGATATCGATACCCCTTTTTTAACTAAAAATTTCTTCATTTGTAATCTCCTTTTTGCGCAACTAATTTTCACTCTACATAATTAAAATACTTACCTCAGCTCCCTCTAACTAATTTCCGACAAAATATTAAATTGGAATTGTAATCCATATTAATTGTCTCTATAATTATAATATAATTTGAAAATTCTTTCAGTAATGGGTTCAATGCTACAACTTGATCTCCCAATCTCCCACTAAAAGCTGACAGTGGGAGTCTACAAAAGTTTTTCAATTGAAAGTTCTAAACCTTAAATAGATAAACAGGGGGGATTTTTTTGCATTCAATCCGTAATAGACTTCGCTATATACTTATTCTAACAATTTTAAGTGTTGTTGTATTAGGTAGTTTTACAATTTATTTCTTTAATCAACAAACAAAGTGGTCAAAGGAAAGTGACTCACTAAAGCAAGCTCTTATTCATAGTGAAAGACTTAGTAATGAATTAGCCGTAACAAGGCAAAAAGAGCAACAATTCTTTTTTGATCCTACAGAAGATAATTCAGAGCAAATGAGAGAATCTATCGAAGGTTTACAAGAATTAGCAACTACATATACTGCTAGTCATTCTCAGTACCCAGAGATTGTGAGCGATTTCTTTGCTATAACAGAAAGTGCGGGTACATATATTGAACAACTAAAACCTATGGTGAATATGTATCGATTAGTCGGTTTTTCTGAAGAAGAAGGCTTGCTCAAAAATATCGATGACTCTTATCAAAATTTGTATCAAACGATAGAATTGACAGAAAATCAGGAATTAATGAACACTGTTCTACAAATTAAAATAGAAGAGCAAGATTATTTAAACGATAACGCCCAACAGGAGAGCAAGGGATTTGATCTAGCTATTCGTGAATTGTCTTCGCTTAGTAACAGTCCTGTTATTAATGACGATCAAAAGAGCAGTATAAGCACTAACTTATTAAAATATCAACAATCCGTTCATTCTGTATCCAACACGTTAACTCAAGCACATGGTATTAAGCGTTCATTTGAAAACGTTGCCTCTGAAGTTGCGGCAAAGGTTTCAGATGTGAAAGCTAGTGCAACATCTATTAATAAAGAAATTAATAGCTCCCAAGAACAATCAAAACAAAATTTAATTATATTATTTGCTATCATCGGTTCAATATTACTTTTAATTGTGATTATTACTGGAATTATCCTGATACGCTCCATCTCTAGGTCGATTCAAACACTAAAGATAGGTGCGAAGAAGATCGGTAATGGAGATTTGTCCCATCGAGTTCTAATTAAAACGAAGGACGAAATGGCTGAACTTGCTGAAACATTTAATTATATGGCTAACAAAATGGAAGGATCAATGGTAAAGGTTCAAAAAGCCTCAAAAGTATTAAGCGACTCCTCTTCCAATTTAGCAGCTGTATCAGAACAATCGACTGCTCAAGCTGAAGAGGTGAATGAATCTATTAACCATGTTGCAGCAGGTTCCCAACAACAAGCATTTCAAATCGATGAAAGCACTAAATTAATCGAAGATGTTTCTGATGCAATAGCTGAAAGTAGTTCAGCTACAGAGGAAATATCCTTATCACTTAAGCAAGCTGAACAAGAAGGTAATAACGGTCTTAAGACCATGAATGAGTTAGAAAGCACTTCCTCTTCATTTATAGAATTAGCAGTCCATTTAACTAATCGAATACAAGAGACAGCCAATCAATCCCGTCAAATATCCACGATTGTAACTGCAATCGAAGAAATCGCAGATAGTACAAATTTACTTGCATTAAATGCTGCGATAGAATCTGCCAGGGCTGGGGAGAGTGGAAAAGGATTTGCAGTTGTTGCAGCTGAAGTAAGAAAGTTAGCAGAGCGATCAAAAAATGAGGCTGGACAAATATATCAACTAGTCAACACGATAAATAAACAGATGAACGTATTAACTGAAGACGCCGGACAGTTTGATCAATATCAACAAACACAAAAAAATACTGTTTCTCAAACAAAAGACGCTTTCAATCGAATTTCCAACCATATTTATGATATGAATTCAAAAATTAAAAATGTTAGAGACTCCATTCAAGATGTCAACAGCGTTAATAACAACTTAAAGGACAAGTTGCATGAGATTAGTATAATTTCTGAAGAGGCAGTTGCAACTGCAGAGGAAATGACTGCTTCTAGTGAAACACAATCAAAATCTATCGAGCAAGTAAATGAAGCAGCTATCGATTTACAAGGACTATCTCAAGAGCTTTCTGCAGAAGTAGGTCAATTCATTCTTGCAACTGCTAAATCCGACACCGTAGAAAAAATAAGTGAAAATGGTATAGATGATAAACAAGCATTGGATCAGAACGGTGAAGAAACCAAGAAATATATAGAATCTATTGATGAATATAATCAGAAGATAAGTTCATAATCTCAAGTGACGATTTAATAATCAAAAGCACGAATTCCTTAACAGAAATTCGTGTTTTTCTTAATTTTGTGAAGTGTATGCAATTGAGGTAGCCATACTCATCATTTCCTCAGAGTTTTCTTTTAGTTTACCTTTTGAGGTATGGGTAGTTATTTTAACTCCACCCACGCCAACCTGTAGCTCATAGTTATGTTCTTCAATTGCTAAAACCTTGATATAACCGAATCTATCTTCATCATCAAAAGACTCCAATAAAGTCGAATTCCCACCAGTTGCTGCAGCCTGGTAATTTAATTCACTCGTTGTATCTTCTAGTGCATTGTAGAACAAGATATATGTTTGATCATCATTTTCTAAAATTAAATTACTTTGTGTTTCATCAGTAACTTCAAATCCAGCCGGTAAATACAAAGAAAAATGTTCTAAGTCAGTATTTGTTTCGATTGTCTCTTGTTTGAAAGTTTTAGCTGCAACTTCGTGCGCATCTGCTAAAGCTTCTTCTTCTGACACAAGGCTACAACCCGTTAAGACAGATATTACTATTATTGAGGTAATAATATATAGACTAGCCTTACTCTTGATCATAAGATTCCCTCCTGACAAATCTAGTTCTTTTCCCCCTTACTATAATACTATTAATAGCCGATTTGACAAGATATGATTTATTTCATTTTTGTGTCAGATTGTAATTCAAACTTTGATAGACCGGACGAAACAGTATATAATAAAGTTATATGACAATATTTACTATATTTTCACTTGGAGGCATAATGATGGAATTAACAGTCTATTTAGCCGGACAAATTCATGATGATTGGCGGCAACAATTGAAAGCTAAAGCTAGTGAGAGAAATCTACCAATTGTTTTTGTTGGACCACAGGAAAATCACGAGGACTCTGATAACATTGGTGAGGCTATCTTAGGCAAACAACCAGGAAATCTGCAAAAAGATGATGCTGCCTCAGCCATTAATAATTTTAGGACTAAGGTGCTAATGCAAAAATCTGATGTTGTTATCGCGCTTTTTGGCGAAAAATATAAACAGTGGAATACAGCAATGGATGCGGCAACTGCTATCACTTTAAATAAACCAACTATTATTGTAAGACCGGAATCTCTAATTCATCCGTTAAAGGAATTATCTAATAATTCTAATGTTACAGTTGAAAATATTGATCAAGCACTTGAAGTAATTAACTACTGCTTCCTCTAAAATTTAATTACAAATTTAGAACGCTAAGATTAAATCTTAGCGTTCTTCTGATGAAATTCATATTGACCCTTTAATAATTTTAATACATGTGTGAACATTTCTTCTCTACTTACCATTTCATTGGTAAAAATACCCACCGCACCTTCTCTTTTCCTT
The DNA here is from genome assembly GCF_020404745.1 of Aquibacillus saliphilus. Lineage (GTDB taxonomy): Bacteria > Bacillota > Bacilli > Bacillales > Amphibacillaceae > Aquibacillus > Aquibacillus saliphilus. The sequence continues at coordinate 13,667 of NZ_JAIZAP010000008.1, read as the reverse complement.
ACTTCTTTCATTTTTGTGTAATCGTCCATTACTTCTCCTAACTCACTTCCTTTATCCAACTGATTTTTAACTGCTGTAGGTAAAGGAATTCTTGCACCACCAGCAACGTAAAGTTCTCCAGATTCATCGACCAAGGCACCCCAGTTACATAAAAACATCCCTGTATCAAGTTCCATTACCCCACCCTCTAAACCTATACCTAATGCGCCTTTAGCAAGTGAGGAACATTCTGTCGCTCGGTTAATTGCACCTTCCAGTGTTTCTTCATCAGAATAAGGCTGTAATGAAACTTTAGATGACACATCAACCTCTTTCATTTCATAATGAGGAAATACATTTGTAACTGCTTTTATTTTTGCTGGGTTTTTTGAGCCAATAAACACTTTCATTCTGGTCATCCTTTTCTAAAAATATAATTTACCAAACTAAAACGCTGTTGTATTTATCTCGCTAATACAATTAAAAGAAGGACCAACATATTAGGTTGCATTATCCTATCAGTTAGTCCTTATAAATTAACAACTTATTCAGAGATGATTAGCCATTTTTCTGTATTTGCTCTACAGCGTTATTATCTGTCGTTTTCACTAATTTAACTATTAGTTCCTTAGCTGCTGCATAATCATCAACATGTATAATCGAAGCATGAGTATGAATATATCTAGAACAAATTCCAACTACTGCAGACGGGACGCCTTCATTTGTTAGATGGACTCTCCCTGCATCTGTTCCACCTTGTGATATAAAATATTGATATGGTATTTTATTTGATTCTGCCGTATCTAGGATGAAGTCGCGAATACCACGGTGTGTAATCATTGAACGATCAAAAATACGTAACAATGCACCTTTACCAAGTTGACCATACTCCTTATCATCTCCAGACATATCATTAGCTGGGGAAGCATCTAATGCATAGAAAATATCTGGCTTTATCATATTGGCAGCGACTTGTGCACCTCTTAAACCAACTTCTTCTTGTACAGTTGCACCAGAATATAACTGATTAGGTAAGTTTTCACCTTGTAATTCTTTCAATAATTCAACTGCTAATCCACAACCATATCTGTTATCCCAAGCCTTTGCAAGAATCTTTTTATCATTAGCCATCGGTGTAAAGGGCGTAATCGGTACTATTTGTTGACCAGGTTTAACACCAATTTTTTTTGCGTCGTCTTCGTCATCTGCACCAATATCAATTAGCATATTCTTTTGTTCCATTGGCTTCTTTCTTTGCTCTGGTGTCAAATTATGAGGAGGGATTGATCCTATTACACCTGTAATCGGACCACTATCAGTCATTACCTGGACCCGTTGTGCTAACAGTACTTGTGACCACCAGCCTCCTAATGGTTGAAAACGAATCATACCGTTTTTCGTAATTTGTGTTACCATAAAACCAACTTCATCCATATGTCCAGCAACCATAACCTTTGGACCCTTACCTTGTTTCACTCCAAAAACTCCACCAAGTCGATCTTGGATAACTTCATCCGAATATTTTTCGAGCTCTTCTTTCATGAAATTTCTCACAAGGTGTTCATTACCAGCAGCACCTTGAAGTTCAGTTAGTGTACGAAACAATTCTAGTGTTTCCTTTCTCATATGTAATACCTCCAACAATATAATCTTCTATTTATTCTATCTGATAGATGGGAACCTTTCCACTTTTATTAATTATAGGTTTTCTATTTTTTCTTAATTCAGGTATACTAATACTAAAATCTTAACCTGAGGTGACAAATAGTATGAATTGGAAAAAAATAGTGATTGCAGCCGGATTAGGTGCTCTTGCAGGTTTAGTAATTAAAGAACAATTAGTTAGTACTCGTTACGTATCTCCAGAGAAAGCATTGAAGTCAGCAAAAGAAACATTTAAGAAGCAAGGCCCGATTAGCGGTTCTTGGATATACATGAAACCAGAAGAATTGGTCAAAAACGAGCTGACATATATCGTATATCGCGGTGGAGTAACAAGAAATATTAACGGCGAAAACCAGCAATATGAGTTTTTTGTAGATGCAGATACTGGTACAATTTTAGATTCAGCTCAATCTGCATAAACGTTTTAAAAACTTCTTCTTTATCAAAATAACTAGAATATCAAAAGGACTAAGTCGATAATAACTTAGTCCTTTTTAAATCACTTAAAATGGGCTCTACATCTAAAAATCGGTTGTCCTTTTGCCGAAAACTTTTCTTCATATTCGGTCATGACATTTAACGGATCACTGTGATTGTGAAGATCAAGAACTACTTCATCAATTTCCATACCAAACTTTGAAAAGCTTACCAACGAATATTCGAATAAACTTCTATTATCCGTTTTAAGAATGATTTCACCATTTTCCGTTAGTATATGTTGGTATTGTTCAAGAAACGTGTGAAATGTTAATCTTCGTTTTTCATGTCGACTTTTGGGCCAAGGATCAGAAAAGTTTAAATAAATTTTATCTACTTCACTCTCCCCAAAAAATTCTCGGATGTCCTCTGCATTTTTATTAATTAAGCGAATATTGTTTTGACCGGATTCCAATACTTTTTGGACAGCACTCACTATAATATTTTTTGCTACTTCAATTCCTATAAAATTCACATCTTTTTGTTGTTTAGCCATACCTGTAATAAACTGGCCTTTTCCTGTTCCAATCTCTAAATGGATCGGATTATTATTCTCAAAGACGTTTGACCAATTTTTTTTATAATCAAAAGGTTCTAGCTCGACTACATGGCTATTTTCTAATAGAAAATCATCAGCCCAAGGCTTATTTCTTGCGCGCATAAAGTTTATCTCCTTTATTTTTGTATATCGATTTAAACGATACCATGTTTTCAAACAAAAGTTCAAGACTTAGATATATTTTCACTTAATTTTATTTAACAAGTAGAATATCGGCAATTTTTTAGTTATATGGAGTATAAGGGATCATTTGGTATCAATAGTATCTATATCAAAGATATATCGGCAAGATAATAGGACACACCATTAGATAACTCATTATAGATGCCAAGAATACTTTGAATGGTTGCGCTTACAGTTATATGATTAAACAATCAGAAAAAATAATAAAACGGAGTGAATCATTTGAATTTATTAGCACGTCTTGCAGATATTGGATTTTTGGCTTTATTCACATTAATGTTCATAGGATATTCTTTATTTATATATCCCGTTGAAAAACTTAACCAGATGGTTGATCCAGAAGTTAAACAGAAAAAGGTTAAGTACGCACCTCAATTATAAATATAATGTTTTTTATGTAACATAATGGAATAACAGAATTCTATCAGGATTATGCAAAAAAGGACTGCGTTTGATCAAAACGCAGTCCTTTTTTGTATAAATAATTACCTATCTGAGAAAAATAAAATAAAAAGGTGGGGTACTCCTATGGCATTAAATGTTTATGATCAAATGGCATTATTACAAGATCTTTTAAGTGAACAATCTGAGGATTGCTGTGGAAGTGTATCGGAATGCCAACAAATAAAGAGAATTGTACAATCTATGATGGTAAAAGAAACAATTAGTAACCAAGAATTAGTGCAGTTATTACCAGAGATTTACAATTATGGCAGGCAAGGTGAACTAGTACAAAATCTTGATGAACATATTACTACCAATCAAGAAAATCTTAAAAACTGGGTTAATGTTATCGAGTTCACTAGTACTCACTAACACGTTGGATAAGCCGCTTCAATTCTTTCAAGCGTTGAGCGGCCTCCTTTTTTTCAAATCTGCTATTATGCCAATTGATGTAAGAAATTGATTCTGCAATTAGATACCAATACATTCGATTTATTAGCTGTTTATTTTTTTCAACACCATAACTTTCCAACCAATAATTCCATTCATTCTCTGGAATATATGATTGCAGTACTGTACCTATATCCATTGCCGGGTCACCAACTCTTGCATTGTCCCAGTCAATTAAATATAATTGTCCATTCCCCGAAAGAAGCCAATTATTATGATTCATATCACAATGACATACAACTTGCATGTCAGAATCTATATCGGGTAACATTTTTTCAAGATAATCAATTCCTTGATGAATTTCTGTATGAACCATTTCCACTGAATTTTGATCAACACTTTTTTTTAACTCTATAAAGATTTCTTTAGGTTTGAGTGGCTTTTTTCCAATTCGCATTAACATATCTAATAATTCCGTTGAATGATGAATTTTACTTAATAATTTTGCTACTTTAGGGTGTTTCATTTCTTCTGGAGTAAGCTCACGACCATCTAACACTTCCTGCGCAGTAATTACGTCTCCATTCTCCATTCTTTTTGTCCACACTAGTTTTGGAACAATACCTTCTGCAGATAAAACTGCCAAAAAAGGTGAGGAGTTGCGTTTCAGAAAAAGACTTTTTGTTTCACTTTTTGCGAAATAAGCTTCTCCAGTTGAACCCCCAGCAGGTGTTATCGTATATTCTTTACCAAGTGTATGTTCCAAACTTTTCACCTTATTTTCCTCAAATCTATCAAAGTTAATATTTTATAATTGCTTTATTGTCGTCTGTGCAAATGAATAAAGATTAAAAACTTGCGTCTTAGCTTTGTTATAGTTAAGTTTAGTTTTTATTTGTTAAACACGTTTCAACGTACCTTAATCACGGTTGAAAAATATTTCATTATAAAAAAGAGTGATAAAAATAGGTTAACGCAAACTAGAAGGTGTTTCAAGAAAATTATTTTAAAAAGCTATGCCATATATTTCTCTAGCATTACTTTCTTTTGTAATACGACAGGAATGACAAGTGCCAGATTGTCCATCAACCTGGTATTCTAAAATAGATTCCGAATAGACTTGTAGACTAGAAACGTATTCTACAGACACTTCTTTAAACCTAATATGTCCACCCCAAAAAACGGTCAAGAATAAAGCTAAAACCTTCCAAGGTGAAATATTAGCAACTAGAAGCACCGGGAAAACATCTGGCTGATTTTTTGTGCCTGGAATAATTTTCATCCCACCACCATAATAGGGGTGATTCGTTACGGAAACCATCCAAACATTATCTATTTTCTTCTTTTTTCCATCAACTACCAGATCAACTGATTTGGGCTGGAAGTTCCTTAGTACATCGACCGTAGCAATCGCGTAGATTATTCTAGATAACCTTAATTTATTTATCCACCTCTTGTAATTAGCATGCTGAGCAGCCTTTACAATTTCAGCGTCGAAACCAAACCCAATACTATTGGCAAATAGTCTCGGTACTTGCGTTCGTCGCTCATTAACTCGTTCATTAACTGAAAAACTACCAGGCCAAAACGACTTAGATTTCCCTTCAACTATCCGTTTAAATATTTCACAGGGATTACCTTTGATATGATATCCTCTAGCAAAATCATTTCCTGATCCTGCTGGGATAAAGGATAATGAAACATTGTTGTAATTACCTAATCCATTTAATACTTCATGTAGTGTTCCATCGCCACCAATTACAATTATTGAGGTGATTTTACTAGGATACATCTTAACAGCTTGTTTTGCGAGTAATTCAGCATGTCCTGGATATTCAGTTATAAAACTACGTGAACGAATCTGATTGAAAATGTCCTGTTTTTTCAATTTGTTAAAGATCTTTAATCCCTGTCCTCTCCCCGCTACGGTGTTCACTATGAAAATATACATAACTTTAGCTCCCTATTAAACTATTTAACTGTTAGAACGGAGAAATATCGTTTTCTTCGTTCCATTCCGGCCGTCTTACAGCTGATGTATAACAATGCTTTAATAAACACTCACAAACTTTAAGCTGCCTATGTTTCAACGGAGATACTAGGCTTCTCTTTTCAGTTAGCCACTTTTCGTGTCGTTTACTATCTATATACTGTGTATTAAACGGTTCGCTATTATAATCTATTACATTAGTTCTGGATAAAACTGTTTTTTTAATTGGAAATTTTAGTTCGTACTTGTTTAAAATGCTCTTTATCACTTGTTCTGTACGTTTCAAAGAGATGATAGGACTTAGAATTCTACTTTGTATGTTATTTTCCTCTAAGTACCATGTACGTTCGTCTCCAACAATAATAGATGTACTAGAATCAACTTCTAGTATTTGAATGATTTCAATCCCTAATGGACTAATTAAAATCAAGTCAGTCTCTAAGGAAATCTTTTTCAAATCAAAAATCGGCTTATAAAACAATAGAAAAGTATCAGGAAAACGTTGTAAAAAGTACTTTAGAGTAAAATCTGTTCGAAGTTCTCTATCTAAAAAAGACATTTCACTAACAGTCGTTGAAGCCCAATTTAGTTGGAATGAAATTAGGTTATCCAAAAAGTACTGTTTTAAGGCAGTTTCGGTTTTGGGGATATCTGTTTTATCATCTTCGTTATATTCTTCATCTATTTTTTCTCTTTTTTTAAAGAAACTTTTCCATTTTGAAAAATTGCTCTCTTCAACATCGTCAACATATAATTGATTTTTAGTTTCTTGCTCCATTTGCCAGGTATATAAGAGTTTTTTCCAATTTTCATTTTTCAAACGAATAAACTGGCCTGGATAATGAAAGATGTCCCTTTGGTACCTGGAAATATAATCTTGTATTTTAATTAGTTGAGCCAATTTTCCACCTCTTTAGCTAAACTTTATTTCTTTTACAACTTCATACTTTGGTGTTTTACTTGGATGAATAAGGTAAATAACAAAACAGTCCACCTTAATCTCCTTTACTTCCTTGTAGGAGGTTACTATCTCGCTTAGAGTACTACTGTCAATAATTTGCCCATTCCACTTTTTAGCAAGTGTTATATGGGGATGATAACGTCTATTCTCTTTATTAAAGCCAAAATCAACACATGTATTCTCTACCTCATGAAATAGTTGTTTTAGATGCTCATTATCTTCTACCCCAGCCCACAAAACCCTTGGTTTATTAGGATTACCAAATGTGCCTAATCTTCCTATAGTCAGATTGAAATTACTCATTTGAACATTTTGCTCAAGATTATTACTTAACTGAATTACTGTATCTTTTGAAACTGGTCCCAAAAACTTTAATGTGACATGTAAATCTTCAGGATCAGTCCAACTCTTATAAGAAAAATTACTCGCCTCAATTAATTGACTTTGCCAATTTCTAAGCCATTGTTGTGTGGAGTTTTTAATAGGAACTGCAATAAAATAATGTTGGTTTTGTGACATAAAATAACCTCCAATACACTATTTTTTGAATAAATTACTCAAGTTCTTATTTTAAAAATCAAGATTTGATTTAAACGTCAAACTACTTATGGCTGAGGGGGGAAAATTAAACTATGATTAAAGTTCACTTTGTTTCTTAAACAACTTTTGTTGTGTTTCCTTATCACAGATGGCATATAACTCTGCGTCTTCTGGTAACTTTTCACTAAGCATTCGATTAATACTCAAATTATTTTTATCCGCTATTAAAGTGGCTCCAACTTCTAGGAGGCCATTAAAAGCGTCTCGGTAAGTTGACCAATTAGGAGATTTAGGAATGAGATACAAATCATCGCCATGTGATCGACTTAGTAACTGATTATATACACTAGATATTCCATTCCTAAATGCTGATCTTACAAAAAGGGATGAAATTGTTTCATTCGAAATAATAAATTCATCTACATTCATATACTGAAAATTTTTAATGTGATTCTCTTCCATTACTTCAACAATAGTATGGACGTTTGGTGCGATTGATTCTACTGCTGAAGCAATTAAAAGTGTTTTACCATCTATTAGTTGATTATTAGTAAGTTGACCATCCCCAAAGACTAGTACAACCTTCGCTTCTTTTATGTTAGCTTTTAAAAGTGTTTCATGGTCTGATACGTTCCCTTTAACATAGTGAATATTATCATCTAAAAGTGGTGCTTTTTCCAATTCATCAATAATTACAATTTCTATCTTTGGATTTGTATCCAACATTTCTTTTATAGCGAATTTAGCTTTTTGTGACCATCCAATAATAATATAATGATTCTTTTCTTCGAACACAATATCACCCTCCAGTCTTTTTCTCCTGAAACTAGCTAACCCATCTACTACTTTACCAATAACAATCCCAATAATACCAATACCAAATATGTATAAGAATATAGCGATAAGTCTCCCACCAACAGATACTGGATAATAATCCCCGTAACCAACAGTAGTTACCGTAGTCATTACCCACCAAAAACCATCAAAAAAGGATGGAAATGTTTCGTTTTCAACTAGTACAACTAAAACTGAAGTTGTCGCAATTAAGAAAAGACTTGTAAATAAAAGTAGACTATTAGGAATTTTCACAGCTTTCAATATCAATTTTTTTATTATAAACATATAATTCCTCCTCTAACTATAATATATAGTGAAATTTCGGTAAGAGAGTATCAAGTTTAACCATTGATTAGTTTCATCCCCTATACGAAGGGAATGTTTTTGAATATCATTACAGGTAACGATACGCTATTTCTAGTTGCCACACTTTTGATATTTCGGTAAAATTATCCGCTCGTTAATTAGGGTGAAGTTAGAATTATCTGTTAAATTAGAATCAACATCTGGTTTTTCCTAGCAAAAAGGTGTAAAATTAAAATAACTTCTAGATTCACATTCACCACATGTCTAATGAATGAACATAAGGAGTGGTTTTTTGAATCAATCAACAACCCGTATGCTTACTCGAGTAAAAGCTGAATATCTGTATATTAGAGAAAATGGCACAGTATCGACAACAGAACTAGCAGAGGAATTTGGTATTACTGATCGAACTGTTCAGAGGGATTTGAACGTCCTTGAACATAATGGTCTTGTTATTAGTCCTAACCGGGGTAGATGGAAAATCACTAAGAAAAAAGTTAAAATTTCTTGAATGTAATTATAGAACAATGGGCTGACTTTACAATAGTCAGCCCTATTTTTGAACTAGCTTATGCTTCGCTATTGTCTTATTGTCTTAATTTGCCGTATTCCTCATCTGATAACTCACGATATTCACCAAGTTGTAATTCTGTATCTAGAGTTAAGCTCCCCATCGTTAACCGTTTTAAATAGATAACTTCCTTACCTACTGATTGAAACATTCTTTTTACTTGATGGAATTTACCCTCTGTAATGGTTACTTCAATCTCTGATATTTCTCCCCTGGTTAGTATTTTTAATTCAGCAGGCTTAGTCACATAACCATCTTCTAGTGTTACACCTTGTTCAAACAAGATAATATCTTCATTAGAAACTCGCCCGGAAATTTTTGCGTAATACGTTTTACCGACCTTTTTTTTAGGTGATAAAAGTTGATGTGCCAGTTTACCATCATTGGTAAGTAACAATAATCCTTCTGTATCTTTATCAAGTCTTCCTACTGGAAAAGGATCAAACACTACATCCTCTGGTTCTAATAAGTCTACTACTGTTTGGTCTCTCGCGTCTTCTGTAGCCGATATATAACCAGGTGGTTTGTTCATCATTAAATAAACATATTCTTTATATTCGACTAGTTCACCATAAACTTTAATTATATCCTGCTTGGGATCCACGTGTGATTGACTATTTTTAATCAACTCATCACCTTTTCGTACTGCCCCTTTTTTTAGCAGATTTTTCACTTCTTTGCGACTGCCATAACCCATATTTGAAAGCAGCTTATCTATTCTCATTTATTTCCTCCTACAATATAATGTTAAATCTCCTTTTAAAGGGCTTTATCACCCCTCCTGAAGGATAATTAGCATTTAAACTGGGACCAATAGTCTAATTACACATTTTACCCTTACATGCACGGAATTCGATTCACACTATTATTTCTTTAAAAAACGGTCAAACACACGGACTCTGTTTCCAAGTACTCTCTCTAACAATGTTGACTGATAGCTCAGCCATAAATAGATCAATATACCGGTTAAAACTCCTACAAAAAGAACTATAATAGCTTCTAATCTTCCATCAGAGTATGAGATAAAGAAACCTAATCCCCATTTAAGCAACCAAACAATTATGCCCATTATCGTAGTGAAAATTGCAATTAGCATTGATCTCTTTGTTAATTCTCGTAAAGGAAAGTTTACAGCAGTTTTAATCTTCCACATATTCAATGTTACAACGGTCGCTACAGTTAAAAGTGTAGTTAATATAGCTCCCTTTGCGCCAAATAAATGTATAAATGGAATGTTTAATGATATTTTTATTAATAGTCCTATAGACAAGCTTATCACTGCAAATTTTTGTTTATCTATACCTTGCAAAACAGCAGAACTTACAGTGAATAACGCAAAGAATATCCCAACTGGTGCGTACCATCCGAGTAAGGCGCCATAGGTCTCTATATTATTAAGCCCATATAGCGACCCATAAGCTTCATTAGAAAGAATTGACAATCCTACCACGGCCGGCAGAACAAATAAGATGATTATTTGGAACGATTGATTCATCTGTTTTAACATTTGATCGCGTTTTTGTTCGGTATATGACTTTGTAATCGCTGGTAACATTGCTAACGACAACCCTGTTGCAAGTGTCACTGGAATAATAACCAGCTTATGACTCAAAAAGTTGAAACTACCTAATGCATTTTCTGCTTCACTTTGACTAAAACCTATATCAACCATCGTGCGGTTAAACGTAAATTGATCTACTAATTGGTATAAAGAAGTAGCAATACCAACTAAGATAAATGGTCCAGCATAACGAAATAATTCTATGAATAAATCCTTCATTGGGAGATTATAAGAAACCTGTTGTTGCTGAATCTTCTTATCTAAATATGGCTTTCTTTTTTTCCAATAAATAAATAAAACAAAACAAGAAGCTATCGCACCAATAAAGGCTGCAAATGTTGCAAATCCAACTGCCATAGCAATCGTACCATTATACACATTTAGTATAAGGTAAGCAGCTATCAATAAAAACACAATACGAGCAATTTGTTCTACTACCTGAGATAGAGCAGTTGGTCCCATTGATTCGTAGCCTTGAAAGAATCCTCTGACAATACTCATACTAGGGATGATTATTAATGCAAAGCTTACCATCTGAATAACCATCGTTGCATCCTCAACTGAGTTACCAGAAGATCCATTTTCTGATAACATCCTTGTAGCTAAAAATTCCGCACTAAAAAATAATGTTAAGAAAGCAATGAAACCAGTTACCGCCATTAGTAGAATTCCTGATTTAAACATCCTTCTTCCGGTTTCATAATCACCTAACGTATTATATTTTGCTACAAATTTAGAAACAGCTAAAGGAACTCCTACAGTTGATATACTTAATAATATATTATAAGGATTGTACGCGTAAAAGTATAAAGCTGATCCTTTTTCACCTACAAGCCATTCAAAAGGTATTACATAAATCATCCCTAAAAATTTCGAAATAAAAATTCCTGAAGTTAATAACATCGTACCACGAAGTATATTTGATGTTGCCATATTTTCACCTGCACCTATTATTTTGTCGAATGAATTCATTTTATCACAAAGTCATGTCTTCTATCATAATTGTTTTCCCTTGATTAGTCTAATGACTTAAGTCAGTCCTTTTCAAATTTATTTTAAAAGGATATTATTTTACAACAATAAATCTTCTATATATTAAAAAACGAACATGTTTGATACTATGTAATAGGATATAACACTATTATTAGGAGAAAATAAAATGTATTATTTCTAATTTTGCGTACATGAAGAAAGGAATGAAATCATTGTCATATCACGTTACGGTTATTGGAGGAGGACCTTCGGGTTTAATGGCTGCTATTGCGGCAGCAGAGAATGGTGCCAATACAATTCTTATCGATAAAGGACACAAACTCGGAAAAAAATTAGCTATCTCTGGTGGCGGACGTTGTAATGTGACTAACAGACTTCCACAAGATGAAGTAATTAAACATATACCAGGAAACGGACGTTTTTTATATAGTGCTTTTTCTGTATTTAATAATTATGATATTATTGATTTTTTTGAAGATCTTGGCGTCCATTTAAAAGAAGAGGATCATGGTAGAATGTTTCCCGTAAGTAATTCAGCAAAAAGTGTAGTTGATGCTTTAATTAACCGCCTAAAGGAGCTAAATGTAACAATTAAAACTGATTGTCCAGTTAAATCAATTCATTTTGATAGTCAAGAACAAGAGCACTCAGTTATTTTAAAAACAAATGAAAAGTTCAAGACAAAAGCAGTCGTACTAGCTGTTGGTGGCAAAGCAGTTCCTCATACTGGTAGTACTGGTGATGGATATGCTTGGGCTAGGAAAGCCGGACATACCATAACAGATATTTACCCTACCGAAGTACCTCTCTTATCAAATGAAGGTTTTATTAAAGAAAAGAAATTACAAGGATTAGCACTAAGAGATATTGGTTTATCTGTTTTAAACAACAAAAAGAAACCAATCATTACTCACCAAATGGACATGCTTTTCACTCATTTCGGGGTATCCGGTCCTGCTGTATTAAGATGTTCTCAATTTGTTGTTAAAGAAATGATGAAAGGAAATGAAGAAGTACTATTGGAGATTGATGCACTACCTAAAGAAAAAGAGCAGTCTTTGTATAATGAATACATACAAATTATAGATAATAATCCAAAGAAAAATGTTAAAAACATATTTAAAGGATTGGTTCCTGAAAGATACTTGGACTTTCTACTTTCAAGAAACGAGATTAATAATGAAGATAAGACTGCTAATATTTCCCGGGAAAAGATAAGAAATTTAATAAGTGATTTCAAACATTTCCAGTTTGTAGTAAATGGTAGTCAACCGATTGAGAAAGCCTTTGTAACCGGAGGCGGGGTCTCAACAAAAGAAGTTATACCAAACACCATGCAATCTAAGATAATGCCTGGTCTATACTTCTGTGGCGAGATATTAGATATCCACGGTTACACTGGCGGATATAATATAACCTCTGCGATGGTAACTGGTCGTGTTGCTGGTATGAATGCCGCTTGGGAAGCAAATGCTAATTAAATTCGTTCTCACTCTTATCCGTTAAGAGAATTGACTGGGTAAGAGTGTTTCTTATTTTACCAAAACTGGAGACGAATAACTTAGTTATCCACTTACAGATAGCTATGATTTCACAAAACAAAAAGCCACCGAAAAAGATTATTAAATCTTTTTCGGTGGCTTTCATTTGCCTAGCGGCGTCCTACTCTCGCAGGGGCAAAGCCCCAACTACCATGGGCGCTGGAGAGCTTAACTACTGTGTTCGGCATGGGAACAGGTGTGACCTCTCCGCTATTGCCACTAGACCAACAGGTATATTTAAAGGCTATGCACCTTCAAAACTAGATAAGAAGAACAAGACATCAATCTTTACGCTTTATTATTCTAGCTACAGCTCCTAAAAGCTATCGTATAGGTAATCCATCATTTCGTCCTCAAAGGTCGAGAACTACATGCTGTCTTATCTATCCGTACGCTTTTGATCAGTCGCTTTCGCTTTATCATTCTAGCTTCGACTCCCAAATCCTCGCTGTTATAAGCAATCCCTCTCCAAGGCTAAAAACCAGCCTTTACGTGGTCTTACTTATCCAGTCGGATTTAACCGGTCGTCTACGCTTTATAATTTTTTAGTTAAGTCCTCGATCTATTAGTATTCGTCAGCTACACGTGTCACCACGCTTCCACCTCGAACCTATCAACCTCATCGTCTCTGAGGGATCTTACTCATTTAAAATGATGGGAAGTCTCATCT
>NZ_JAIZAP010000007.1 GCF_020404745.1 Aquibacillus saliphilus | reverse complement strand
CTAAGAGTTGAGTGCTGAATCGGCGTCCCGGAATGCGCACTCAATCTGGTTTTATTCTCACTCAGCGACCCGGAATGCGCACTCAACCTGGATTTATTCTCACTCGGCGGCCCGGAATGCGCACTCAATCTGGATTTATTCTCACTCGGCGTCCCGGAATGAGCACTCAACCTGGATTTATTCTCACTCGGCGTCCCGGAATGCGCACTCAACCTGGTTTTATTCTCACTCAGCGACCCGGAATGCGCACTCAATCTGGTTTTATTCTCACTCAGCGGCCCTCGATTTATTTAGTGCAGATGAAAGCAAATCCTGACAAGCGTTACGTCGCAGTTTCTATCAACTACGACGTATTAGCAACACGCGCGGATTAACATAATTCCAATCGTGTTCATTTTCTCCCTCCACAAATTGGAACTAAATCATAAAAAATTCTGCCTAAAATAATGAATGATTATTATTGAAATCGGAATTCTATAGTTATAGGAGGTGTGAAGCATGGCTCAAGATGTATTATGCGAGGTAAAAAACTGTCATTACTGGGCAAAGGGTAACAAATGCTCTGCGGATGCCATCTACGTGGTCAGCCACAGAGGTAAAGAAGCGTCCAGCCAAGAAGAAACAGACTGCCAAACATTCGAGCCAAACATCTAAGCTTAGCCCTTCTTAATGGGCCTGGCCCCAGCAGCGCCGATGGGTGGGGTCGGGTCTTGCTTCACATCGTTTTACTATGCACAACAACATCAACAGGAAAGCTCCTGAAAAGTTACATTCACACCGGAAAGGGGTCTCTGTTTTTCACCTACTTTATTAAAATGAAAGTTTAAAAATCCTCTTTATTCATCAACCATTCCATTAATTTTTTATATGGAAAATAGATATTTCCATTCACCTCTGTACACGGCACATCTGGATACTTTTCAAGAAATGATTCAACGTCTTGTTTATCAATATTTATATGCCAATGCAAATCCCTCTGTTTAATAAATTGAGGATGATCATCTCCATCATCTAATATCGATGATGCTGCCCCGGGATTACCAAAATTCTTAAGTCCTTCCCCAATAAAATATCCAAATGCCGCTAAACCGGCCGCTATCCAAAAGAAACTCGTCATAGTATCCATCCTCCCCTTGTCCTTTTTACGATTATATGTGGAAATGGTTTCAAGTATTAATGATCGGATCACGACATCTACAATTGTTGCTTGCTTCATCAGGTTACTTTCATTTAAACTTCATTATATAAGTCAATTACATACTACTGATTTCTTGCAATTGTCATCCGCATATAGTTGGGATAGACCGTCCTAAAACTATATACGGATGACAATTGCTTCATAAGGTAATTATGCAATTGATTCATATAAAGGGGCAATGATATATGATTCGAATTATTGCAATAACTCATGAAAAAGAAAATATTATGTTAAACACAATTGTTGAGCTACAGACAATTGATTATAGTTGGTACTGGATTGATTTCAGTCAGCCAACTAGTGACGAGAATAAACTACTAGACGAAAAGTTACACTTCCATCCATTGGCGATTGAAGATTGCATGCAGAGCCTTCAACGACCGAAACTTGATTATTATGATGATTTCACCTTCTTTGTTATGCATGCCATTAACCCAACAGATCTATCAAAGCAGGAGCATGATTTCTTTATCGGAGAAGATTTCATCGTAACCTATCACAACAATGATTCTAAAGAAATTAATCAAACACGCGAGCGATTACTCAAGAATGAGAAGACATTTGATTGGGATAGATACCGAGTTTTTTACGAAGTATTAGACAATATCGTCGATCATTACTTTCCGATTATTTACGAGATTGAGGATGAGCTTGACGAGGTTGAGGAAAATCCTGATGATCAACCGATGAATGTTCTGCTAGATAAGCTGTTTGATCTCAGGCATGAGTTACTTCGGTTACGCCATACCATCAATCCTGTTCGCGATCTATTTTACAGGATGCTGAACTCTAGTCATTTAGAAGGAATCCACCAGCGTAAGGAATA
The DNA here is from genome assembly GCF_020404745.1 of Aquibacillus saliphilus. Taxonomy (GTDB): domain Bacteria; phylum Bacillota; class Bacilli; order Bacillales; family Amphibacillaceae; genus Aquibacillus; species Aquibacillus saliphilus. The sequence goes on along the minus strand of NZ_JAIZAP010000007.1, from coordinate 191,531 downwards.
CTTTGCTGATATATACGACCATCTACTCAAACTATCCGATATGGTTGCTTCAAATCGCGAAATTACTAATGATATCCGCGATAATTACTTATCCATTAACTCGCACCAAACGAATGAAGTAATGAAAGTATTAACGATCATCACCTCGATTTTCGCACCACTAACATTTATCGCCGGGATTTATGGGATGAACTTTCTTTTTATGCCCGAGCTAGAGTGGCAATATGGCTATTTCATTGTGCTAGCGGTGATGCTGGTGCTTGCTGGAATGATGTATGTTTGGTTTAAGCGCAAGGGCTGGTTCTAGGTGGAATAATTGATCGATGAACAGTTTAATTAAAACCCACTAATAAAGAATTAAAAAACATTCCATACTAAGAAAAACGTTCTTAGTAGGAGTGTTATTTTGGTTATCATTCATTCAATAGGCTCTATGCTTTTTATTCTTTCATTACTATTTGGGATGCCTAGCGAAACAACTGCCGAAACTACAGAGTCTGATAGCTCTTTAAAAAATGTTGACTTCACGACCATTTCTCCAACTTTCCACGGGAAGCTTCCATTACCAGAAATAACTGTCATGCAATGTTTTGTTATGAACGAATCAACGAATGAACTTTACGTATCCCAGGTAATTCCTTCATCCGAACCCTCAGAAAGTTACCGATTATCCAGATATACAATTGATGGGGTTTACCTTGATAGCATGGTTCTAAAGAATGGTGGACATGGAACAACATTCGGTATTGAAAATAGCGATACGGATGTATATATATGGTCAAGCTACGATAAATTAGATGAATCAGGAAATGTGGTAGGGCATGATCTCGTTCGATTTAAATATGTTGGAGGAAATACACTTACTGCATCTTCAATAGCCTTAACAAGGTACGATACGTTTACGAGCGAGCATGTTTTTCCAGTTACGGAGCAAAAAAATAACCGAATTGCTTTTCGGGTTGGAACTGGAACAAGTACAATTGAAATACGGAATTTAGATGATATTAAAAACGGTATCAACCAAGTACTTCATTCCATTTCTATCCCGCAAGATTTAGAATATTTCCAAGGTATGTCCTTAGATGGCGATGACCTTTACTGGTATTCTGGAGATGCTAACTCGGTAAACCACGACCGTGAGATCACCCTATTTGATTTAAAAACGAAAGCTATTAAAAAACGCATGAGAGTTAGCTTTGGTAAAGGAGCATCAGGTGAATACGAAAAAGAATTTAGTGAACCTGAAGGAATTTACTTATATACAGACCCTAAAACGGCTGCAAAATCATTATTCGCGGGAATTGTAACAGGCGAAAAAGCAAAAAGAATTAACAAGCTATATGCCTATCACTCGATGGATAATCGATTGAAGTTCACAAATAATAAGTAATAGAACTAGAACACAACAGAATGGTTGTGTTCTAGTTTATTTTCTAAAGGTTGTATTCCTTAATACATACTTCATAAACTCATCAAAGGTATAAGCATACTTATTCCACTGGTTATACCATTTACGAATCGCTTCTAATAACCAATACGGTACAGACTTACCATCAATAAGATGATAATACTCGTATGCACTTTTCAAATGTTCCCAACGAAAATCATTTCCTGCCTGAACATATTCCGAGACATCAATAATCTTTGCTCTTCCGTTTTGTAGTAAGATATTTTTCAAATGGATATCGCGTGGATTTAATCCCTTTTCCCGTACATACTCTCTCGCCTTCTCCACATCTACTATCACCTGTTCCGGTACATGAATGCCTTGGAGGAGACAATCATAGAGAGTAACCCCCTCCTCATAACTAAGGACAAGAAATTTATCATAAGAGGCATAACACTTTGAAAAGTAGGTGGAATCACCTAAAACATCATAAACACTTTCCTCAATTTCTATCTTCGAAAATTTGCTATCCGCATATAGTTTAAATGCATACTCTGGGGCATGAAGGAACTGAAAAACAGCTGCATCTGTCCCGACACCAACACACCTAAGATCCTCAGAGCTACCGTCTATCATTACAGGTTCATTATTCGAACTTGAAGTAATCGAGATTTGGGAAAGTGACTCAATTGCGCTTTCCCAGCTTTTATTCACCTGAACGCACCTCTCTTTTTTAACTTCATGCGAATTTTATTGAATCTTTACTAAATGAAGATTAGATAAAAAACAGATTTCTAAACAAACTTCCAATTAACTTAAAGAGACGTTTGATTGCGTCCACGATCATACTAAAGAACGAATCGCTTTTCTCTTGTTTTTCGTTCTCTTCATCAACCTGTTCATCCTCATTAGAATTATCGTCAACTCTAACTTCTACCACATCTTCACTCGCATCAGCTTCTGTACTACCCTCATCCAACTCTTCTTCATCAATACCTTCCACTGAGACACCCGATTGTGATGACTCCCGAACAGTAACAGCTTGTTCAGTAGCGTTCATTTTGCTAGTAGAATTATTTACATTTTCTGTATTATTACTACTCTCTTTTTCAGTACTATCATTTGTATCTTTTTTCGGCTTAACATCATCTATACTCTTATTTATTTCTTCACTTTCATTTTCAGTCGGTTCATCGTTAGCTTTATCTGTTTTCTCTTCTTCTTTTTCTTTGTCAGCTTCTTCCTTTTTTTCAACCTCTAATGTGTGGACCACTTTGGTAGTTCCAGATGATTCATTCCCAAAGTTATCGACTGTTTTAAACGACAAAGAGTACTCCGTATTTGGTATTAATCCATCAAACGTGTACTTATTTTCCTCTTGAGTAAAAGTTAGCAATTCATCATCTAAATACACTTTTGTCTTTTTGAAATCGGAATCGGATGGCTGTGTCCAATCAGCGGTAAAAGATTCCGTAGTGACATCACTGATCGATATGCCCGTTACTTCTGCAGGAGGCTGTCTATCTGACATCTTGTAATTGAGCACTCCGTGACCAAACGAGACATCTCTTCCAGGCTCTCCTAAATCCTCTACATAGTTCTTTAGTTCTTCTCGCAACTCTCTATTGGTCATGTCCGGGAACTTTTGTTTTAAAAGTGCTAGCATACCTGTAACATGTGGAGCCGATTGCGATGTACCATCCCGGTACACATAACTATTATTTAGAGACGTGCTTAGCACATTAACTCCAGGTGCAGCAAACTCAATTTCAACACCAGCTGAAGAAAATTCAGTAATTTGAAGCTCCTCGTTTACAGCTGAGACAGCAATCACATCTTGATAGGCTGCTGGAAAAGTTACTGGCACATCGCTACCATCATTACCACCAGACCCGACCATTAAAATATTGTTATTATACGCCTCTTCTGTTATTGCTCTATATGCATCACTTTCATTTTTTGTACCAAAAGAAAAATTAATTATATCCATCTCATTTTGAATAGACCAGTCGATCGCTTCTATTAAATCAGTCATATTGCCTTCTCCCTGGTCATCCAACCCTTTTACAGCATAAAGACTAACATTAGGGGCAACACCAACAACACCTGTATTATTCTTTAGAGATCCAATGATCCCGGCGATATGTGTACCATGACCGTTATCGTCCAACCACTCAGTGGTATAATCAACAGTTGAGAATCCTCCCGCAATAGTTAAATCCTCGTGTGGTGAAATACCGGTGTCAATAACAGCAACCTTCACACCTTCACCTGTATATCCTTCTTCCCAAGCAAATGTAGAACCAATTGCTTCAATATTCCAATACAACTCACTATCAATCTCTCTACCTAGATCCTTTTCCGACACAACATCTTCTTCTGATAGTTTCACAGAAATATTTTCTTCTATATAGGTGATATTTTTATTTCCACTTAAATTTGCTAAAACACTTTTCGGCATAGTTACAGTAACCGCATTGATATGTTTAAACTCATGTATTACTTCGATACTATTATTTATTATCTCTTCTTTTCCTTGTTCATTACTGTAGCCTACAATAACATCTGTCGATTGCTGGCTCTCACCACTCGCACTTGTTGGACTTATAAGCAGATAGCTTAACAAGGCTATTACCACAATATGAGTTAACTGACGATAGTATTTCATCTATGTCGCCCCTCTACTAGTTCATCTGAATTTCTATTAATTTTATCAGATAATGTCGTAGAAAGTCCTCGTTTTTATTGACTTCCAAGCAAATTGGTTCAGGTTACCTATAGAGTTCGTATGAGATATTACTCAGAATTCTATAATCAAGCGATTGCTATAAACCTTATGGTGTCTTATCGGAATTTTAACAAGCTAGTTTGAAACAAGATTGTCATTAATCTAATCTCTACTATATAAATCTCTCGTATATACCTTTTCTTCAACATCCACTAGTTCTGAATGCAGTCTATTTGATACGATGACATCCGATACTTTTTTAAATTCATCTAAATCTTTAATGACTCTTGAATTATAAAAGAAGTCATCTTCAAGCACTGGCTCAAATATGACTAATTCTATACCTTTTGCTTTAATTCTTTTCATAATCCCTTGTATTGCTGATGCTCTGAAATTATCAGAATTGGTTTTCATTGTAAGTCTATATATCCCTACTATAGAAGGGTTTCTTTCAATAATTTTCGAGGAAATGAAATTTTTTCTAGTATGATTTGCTTCTACAATTGCACTAATTAAATTATTAGGGACATCTTGATAATTTGCCCGAAGTTGCATTGTATCTTTTGGTAAACAATATCCTCCGTATCCGAATGAAGGGTTATTATAATAATCACCTATTCTCGGATCTAAACCTACACCTTCGATAATTTGTTTTGAGTTTAATCCTTTTTCTTCTGCATACGTATCTAATTCATTGAAAAATGCCACCCTAAGCGCTAAGTATGTATTCGAAAATAGCTTTACTGCTTCTGCTTCGGTTGAATCAGTAAATAAAACAGGGATATCCTTCTTGTTTGCCCCACTAAGCAACAGCTCAGCAAATTCCTCTGCTCGTTTGGACTGTTCGCCAACAACTATTCTTGATGGATATAAATTGTCATATAAAGCCTTTCCCTCTCGAAGGAATTCTGGTGAGAAAATAATATTATCGATTTGCAGTTTTTTCTTAATGTCTCTCGTATATCCTACTGGAACCGTCGATTTAATAACCACTACAGCATTGGGATTAATTGTCCGAACATCATCTATTACACTTTCAACAGTTTCTGTATTAAAAAAATTCCGTTCAGGGTCATAATCCGTAGGGGTAGCAATAATAACAAACTTCGCTTCTTCATATGCCTTACTCTTATCTGTTGTAGCAACAAGATTTAATTCTTTTGTGGTTAAAAACTCTTCCATTTCCTTATCTACAATTGGTGACTTTTTTCTATTTATCATATCTACCTTTTCTTCAACGATATCAATTGCAACTACCTCATTTTGTTGAGCTAGTAAAATTGCATTCGATAAACCTACATATCCCGTACCCGCTATTGCAATTTTCATTCTTCACCTCTCCATAAGAGTATAATTACCTGCCTATAAAGTATCTGGATAATAATTTAACGGTCTATTTAAGATACTTTGTGTAATAAGTAGATGTTAACTATCACAAATGTATTCCTTTCTTTGTTGAATTGTTTCTGGATGACTAGAATTTATCATTAGGCCAATAGTTTTACTTTTTTTCGTGTTATTAGAGAAGTGTTGTGGTTAGGTTTGTATAGGAAGGTTTTGTTACAAAAGAATAATAAAAGCGGATTAGTTTGAAAATAATAAAAAAAGTATAGTATTTCTGCTGAAAATAAATTACAATATTCATTTGGAGGTGTGTTTTTTGAAATACGTTTATTTAGCGTTATTTTCCATCGTCATCTTTTGGGAGACAGATAGCTTTCAGCAAATCTATGAATTTCACCACTACTGGCAGTACACTGCAAATATTGTACTTGTAGGGTATTTTGCTTTCTTATTGAAAGTATCGGTACCATTTACGAATCTCTTTAAAACAAAAGTGAATAATTAATTACAATATATAAATAGCAGCTATTATAGCAAAAAACAAAAGAGACAAGCATACGTTTGATACGTTTGCTTGTCTCTTTTATTTACTTACTAGATACTGTTGCAACTCTATTTATTTTAGTTAGCTCATTTTTTAATTCATTCATAACATCTTGCAAAGATGCTCCATTGTTGCCTTTATTATATACACTTGTCAGTATGCTTTTCAGCTGTTCTCGATCATTTGCTTTCGTTTGCATGTTTTTCCTCCACAATAAAAATTTTACTATTATATTAAGAATTTTTCTTTTCAAGATTTTCAGTCACGTATTTCCCTGTTAAGTTTCAACTTATGTAACCGTTTGAAACTGTTAAAGTATATTAAAGATTAGACTTATACACTTTAACATACAACAAACAATTTGTAAATAATTGGTTATCTTTAACATTTAATTTCCTTTCTTACTTCCTAAGAATGAACTGGACAATTCTTTCTGTCGACTTACCATCTTGGTAATCAAAAAAACGGTCTTTAAAAGTTTTTACTTTACCAAGATCAAACCTTTTACTTTTAATACATTCTGTTAACTGATTAGTTTTACTAAACAAAGGACCTGGAATTAAGTCTTGGTAGTCATAGTAGAAATCTCGTTGCTCAACATAGTCTTCTATATCATCAGCAAAAAAGACTATCGGCCTTTCTAGTAAGCTAAAGTCAAAAAAAACTGTTGAATAATCTGTGATTAAAATATCGGTCATTATTAAAAGTTCCTGTATATGAAAGTTCTGTCTAACATGATACAAAAAGTCTCCACTTTGACCAATCAGGTCTGTTCCGGGTTTCATATAAGGATGAAGATGAACAACTAAAGCATATCCGTCATCCTTCAGCTCTTTTTCCATCTTCTCAAAATCTATTGGACTTACGTAATCAGCTTGATAGTGACTTTTACCGCGATATGTAGGTGCATATAATATGATTTTCTTATTTCTTAATTCTGGGTACTCTTTATAAAAGTTTGATTCCGTTATTTTCTTGAAGCTAGCAGAAAAAAAGGTATCTGTTCTTGGCGTCCCAAACGGATATATACGTTCAGAAGGAATATTAAATGCCTCTGCATAGTATGGTATTACTTCGGATGAACTAACAAATACCGATGAATAATTTGAATGGATTTTCACATGTTTTAAATAGTCAATACTTGGGCCAAATGACTTACCTACCGTACTATAACCAAATTTCTTTAGCGCACCTGCTGCATGCCACAACTGGATAATCTCTGTGTTTTTTCTTACCTTTATCATATAAGCAGGCAAATAAAAATCATCAATAATAAAATAAGCAGAAGTTGCCAGATGATAAGTTGCTTTTACCATATGGACAACATAATCAAACTTCCCTAAAAAAGAGCTGTGAAACTTTTTCAGAGCAAAGTGACAGTCATATTGAGGGTAGTTTAAATTAATCTCATTCCAAACAGAATAGAGATTGCCCGATAGCTCTTCTGCACGATAAGAGGCGAAAGTTATTTTATTTGGTTTTACTTTCAAAAAAAGACAGATAACCTTATAGATTATTATAACAAGATATTTCACTACTAATGTAGGCGCCAACCTTACAAGATTCAATATAATCTCATCCTTTACAGATAAACAAAGTGAAGCAATAGTCATTGTCACTTTACTTCATTTATGTTTAGTTGTACCAATCAGTGAAGGTTAATTAAATTATCTAGTGATAAAAGAAAAGGCATTATTCTTTGAAACTCCAAAAAAGAATAATGTCTTACTTCATTAACGGTTTACTTTAATAGATTGTTATAAATATAATTCACTTGTTTTTCTAACACCTTACCTTGATTCTGTTTGGAATAGAAAATATTCAAAACACGTTTTCGCTCATTCGCATAAATCGACGGATTCTCCAGGCTTTCCTTAATAGCATCAAGCATCCCGGAAAATTCCTTTGGTCTAGGACCAGGTGTTACATCAAAATAATCATGGTACATTTCATTAGAACTCTTTAAATAGTTAGTTAAATCGTAGCAATAAAAAACAACTGGTCTATCTAATAATAAGTAGTCTGTATAACAACTTGAATAATCTGTCACAAGCATTTCGGCATATTTTAATAAGAACTGCGGATCGAACGTTTCATTACTTATATCGATAATATTCTGATACCGTGTCGGAACATTTCCTTCACTATACATGTGTCTTTTAAAAACAAATTTTACATTCATTTCTTCACAAAAATGGTTCAATTCTTCAAAATTAAAGACTTCATTTACATTACTATCCAATTTCCCTTTTCCTCGATGTGTAGGCATATAAAGGATCACGTTATTATCTTTGTACCACTTTGGTATTTGCAAATCCTCATCAGTCTCCTGGTAGAAAACATCATTACGTACCTGTCCCAATTCTAAAATACGCTTGTTACTCGTTAAGAATGTTTCAGGATAATAAGAAGTTACCTTTTCACTTGTTGATACAACATAGCTTTTTTTTCCTAGATTGGTTCTAACAACTAACATACCGAAAAATCGTTTCAGCCTGCTTTTTTCATTGATCACTTTATAAGAATACGTCTTTTTATTCGCACCCCAAACCTTCTTAAGTCCTACCCCGTGCCAAGTATTATAGGAAATTACACCACCTAAAAATCTATTGTTAAAATCGTCGTTGATCGCATGAGAGTGAATTGCTAACCTTGCTCTTAGTTGATAGTAAATTCCTCGTCGTGAATTAGCTAAATATGCTTCATATCCTCGTTCATTTAAGTTACGAACAATTGACTCACTTTTGGCAATCCAAATACAACGGATTTCGGGATTTTTCACCATCTCTAAGAAAATGTACATTGGATTACCTCTAAAACCATTTCCATTCTCCGAACCAAATATGACTATTCTATTTGATTTAGGAAATAGTTTTGAAAAACCATGGATGGAGATAATTATCGTTCTCTTAAACAATTTGATGAATACCTTAAGCCGATTCGTGATTAAAAATATTAAAATTATGAGAAGCAGTACTGTTTGAATGACATCGAATTGATATTCATTTATATACATCTGTTTTAATTACCCCTTCAGTCATTTATAAAAAATGAAACTTATTTCGAGCTCGATACTTTAGTCATTTGTTTACGTACAGTGATATCTTGTCCATCCAAACAAATACCGTTATCAGATAATAAATTATCAACTATTTCCGCAACGTGTTCCGGTTGCATAATCGTACTTTGATCTTCGTCTGGTGCTAGCGCTCGTCTTAACTCCGTTGCACAGCGACCTGGTGAAATACAATAAACTAATATTCCATACTCAGATAGTTCATCTGATAATGTTTGCGACATACTTATAATAGCTGCTTTTGACGAAGAGTATGCCAACCAACCCGGGCGAGGACTACTCCCAGCTGTAGAGGCAACATTGAGAATCTTCCCACCGGTTTTTTTCATGAATCTAACGACTTCTTTTGTCAGAAAGAAAATAGAGTGAACATTTACTTTATAGGTCATTTCCCAGTTCTCTACTGACGTTTCTAACAACGATTTAGGCTCGGCATATCCCGCTACGTTTAGAAGATAATCAATACTACCATATCGTTCACCAACTGTTTCAATCAGCTCTTGCACTGCTTCATAATCCGTTAAATCCATTGCATAGTACACCACATTCTTGGTAGGATTCATCAGTTGAGCTGTTTCTTGTAATCCATCCTCTGTGCGTGACACGATTATAAAGTTAGTAATATCCTGTCTATTACTGAGAGCAATAGCAATCGATCTCCCAATACCTCTACTTGCCCCTGAAATGATACATGTTTTAGACATTGTAGACATTGCCATTCCCCCCAAGTATGTATTCTTTATAAATAACCTCAGCTATGTTTCTATCAATAGGATTAGTGATTTTTAAATTATATTCGCTTCCTTTTATTACTTTCACCCTTGATTTGTAAAAATCAAAATAAAGACTAGCATCATCAGTAAAGGAAAGTCCTTTTGATGTAGCATTCAAATGTGCAGCTAATAGTTTTTCTGTAGGGAATCTCTGTGGAAGTTGTACATTTATGAGGTAATTGCGTTCTAAATTCTCTTCGATATAATCATTACCTCCCAATACCGTAAATGGTATATCTAGGCCAAAAATAGCCGCTTCATCTTGATTTTGAATAAGTTCTACAAATTCTTCCCTTGTTACAAATGGCCGAACTGCCTCATGAATAATTGATTGTTCATTTGAAACTTCCAACAATCCTTTACAGACAGATTCTTGTCTAGTTGCTCCACCTTCTATACAACGAATCGGCGTACTAAATCCAAAATTATTTAATACTTCCTCCGTATGTTTCATATAGTCTTTCGGTGATGGAATAATTATCTCGTTAATTTCTTCGATTGTATCAATACGCTCAAGCACATGGACTAAGAGTGGTTTTCCACCAACTAACAAGAACTGCTTCGGTGTTGCTAATTTCATTCGAGTCCCAATACCGCCAGATAACAAAATACAACTAACATTACCCATACAATCACCTCATATTTTCTTTTAAGTAATCTTTCTGTTTAAGTTGATTACCAATATAAATCACTTCTAACATTTATATTCATCACAAGTTCTATATATTCATAATACATTCTTTATAACGAACTGTAAACTAGTTTTTAATTTTATAAAGAACAAATTGATTTAGTACAACTTAATATTTAAATCTTAAACCACTTATTTTTATCGTTTTAAGTCCGGGATAAAACCAGCTAAGTCGCTAATTTATTCACTACCTACAATTTAAAAAAATTTCCAGTATTTGATCCAAAGTTAAAATACTTTTATTACTTGAGAAACAAATTATTTATAGAACACTTGAGTTAACAGGAGATAATTTGAAGAAAAGATGTAAATAACCAAAAAAATAATCCTACCAAGTTTAATTGGTAGGATTATCTGGTTTATCTTATTTAAGTGCCTCTTTTGCTAACATCAACCCAATAGAATTATTTTGGTTCCAAATTCGATTATAATTACTTAAGGGGACTGGCCTATTCCCAACATGTGGGGAGACTTCAGGAGTAAAACCAGGTTTTTTTAATGTATCAATAATCCAATCAGTATAACCTCCACCACTTGGATTGCTAGGATGGTATAGACTATAACCAGTTTTATCACTGATCTTTTCCGCAATTTCACGAAATGCTTCTCTTAATCTCCCAGTTGAGTTGTAAGCCCAATATAAAATTTCACCGGAAGAATGATAGGCTACATGTGATTTAAAGTTATGTTTCTTTGTGAAATTGTAAAGTGCTCGTACTTCAGGCTCAATCAATGGCGCTGTGCCTTTATAGCTGTCTGGTCCTGGGCTTGAAGCAACGTTTCTGATAGTTTCCCACCCAGCAGGATATTGTCTATTCAAGTCTACTCCTCTTGAATTGGCTTTCCACGCAGTAAAATTTGTACTACCATTATTCAATCTGATTAATTGAGATTTATTACTGAAGCCATTCGCTCCAAATTGATTCAAGGTCACCCCGTCTGGGTTTACCATAGGTACATAATAGATGGTTACTTGACTGAGCAAATCTCGAACATTATAACCATCGATTTTTGCTCCATTGACAAAAGCTCTACTATACTCATCAATTTGGTTCATAACCAAATTAGTTGTGATCCATTCTCGTGCATGGTGGGATGAGTTGATTGTAATCTTTTTATCTCCGGTCCCCACTTTAACTAAATGTAGATCGCGCCCTTCAACCGATTTACCAATTACATCAGTTCGAATAACTCCTGGATAGGCTTTCTTCAACTTGGTTATGTCATGGACCATTTGATTGTAGGAATAGACTTTCTTAGGGTTAACAATTGCGCCAATATCCACCATCTCTTCTACGACATCATTCTTATGAATATAACCATCATGTTTTTTCCCATCTATGAAAACACTTGCTTCATACCAATTTGAAGTAAAGGATTTGTAAATCAATTTCGAACCGAAGTCATATCCCTTCAGTTTTTTTGAATTTCTTGAAGATCTATTATAAACAAAAGTCTTGTCTCTTACTGCTATCCCGTCTAATTTCTTCTGATTAGCATTCTCATCTATTACGTCATTTTTATGAATAAAACCAGTTTGCGCTTCTCCGTTTACATATACTAAGGCTTGATACCAATCTTCCAGAAAGGTTTTATAGTATAATAGTTTACCTTCATTATAAGATTTCAACACTAACCTGCTCTTACTAGGAGCTGAATAAACTTTTACTTTAGAATGGTATGCATACCCTCTTAGTTTCTCTTGATTATCTACAGGTACTTCAACATCGTTTTTGTGGATGTAACCGATATGCTTTTCTCCATTTTTATAAATTAATGCTTCATACCAATTATCTAAAAAAGTTTTATAGTACAATAAACTACCTTCTTGATAAGATTTCAATGACTGACTATTCTTGCCTGGTTTTGAATAGATATGGGTTCTGTTTAATGCATAACCTGCTAATTTTTCTTGATCATTGACAGGTTCTTCAATATCACTTTTATGGATGTAACCAGTGTATTTTACATTGTTTTTATATATGACCGCTTCATACCATTCACTTAAAAATGTTTTATAATATAGCAAACTACCTTGTTCGTAAGATTTCAAAGAGCTACTACCTTTACTAGGGTTGGAATACACATACGTTTCCCTTACAGCGTATCCTGATGAACTTTTTTGATTCTCAACAGGCGATTCCACATCATTGACATGAATGTATCCCGTTCGAGCATTTCCATTCACATAAACCAACGCTTCATACCAATTGTCTAAATACGTCTTATAATATAGCATTCGTCCAGTCTCATAAGACTTCAAGGGAGAGCCATGTCTACTAGGGCGTTTATACACATTAGTAGCAGAGTTTGTCGAGACACCTTTCAGACTTTCTTGATTTTCAATAGGTTGCTCCACATCAGAAGTAGATATATAACCAGTAGTGGCTTCTCCATTTATAAATACAATAGCTTCGTACCATCCATCAATGAACGTTTTATACGATAACGTATTACCTTGCGGAAAGTCTTTTATTATTTTTGAATTTTCATTTGCATTAGAGTATACGTTTGTTTTATTTTTCAGCGCAATACCTGATAAATTTTGCTGGTTCTGAACTGGTTCTTCCACATCTTCTTGAGATATGTAACCTGTGCGCCAGTCGCCATCCGCGTACACAACAGCTTCATACCAACCAGTTATAAAAGTTTTATAATATAATAGTTTTCCTTTTGGATAGCTTTTCACTATATCACTATTCTTACTCGCGAGAAAATAGACATTAGTCTGATTGTTTGAAGTTATTCCTGATAAATTTTGCTGCTCCTGAACTGGTTTTTCCACATCTTCTTGAGATATGTAGCCTGTGTGCCATTCACCATCCACATACACAACGGCTTTATACCAACCAGTTATAAAAGTTTTATAATATAATAGTTTTCCTTTCGGATAACTCTTCAGCGACACAGAATCCTTAGAAGCTTTCATGTAAACATGTGTTTCATCATTAAGAGCAATTCCAGATAAAGAGCTCGAATCATTCACAGGCTCTTCAATGCCTTCTGTAACTATGTAACCTATCGTTTCTTCCTCTTCAACTTTTACTACCACTTCATACCAACCATTAGTAAAGGGTCGATAAGATACTAATGTACCTTTTTCCATAGATTTCATTACAGTAGAACCCTCAACTGGCTTTTGATAAACACTCATCACATCATGAATTACTACACCATAAAAATCTTGTGACCCGGATTCTATCAATGTAACGTCGTCCTTATGTACAAAACCACTCTTTTTTTCTTTATCAATAATCACTTCTGTATGTAACCAATTATCGGCATTTCCATCTTCCTGGTACGTGATAATGGCACCCACATCGTATTCTATTAATACTTCTGATTCAACATCTTTATCGGCATATACCAGAAGCGTTCCATCCATAGATACCGCTCTGGGTGCTTCCACTTCTTCTGCTGACGTAAAGATAGGTTGATAGACCAAGCCAATCAATCCAATAAAAAATAGGATATTAATTAATAGTTTATACCTCAAAAACAACCCTCCATAAATCTAGTTATTATTTATTATATCAGTTCAAAAGTAATAAAAAAGGTTCAAAGTGAATATTAGTAATATATTGTAGTATGCATATAGTTAGATTAACGATATTAAAAAGGCTGTCCAGCTTTATACAGTTTTGTAATGAAAATGTTATTGTACGTAACAGCCTATTCATAGTAAAATAGAAAGTAATGCTTTTTTAATAATGTACATTTAAGGGGATAGATTGATGTCGAATGAAGAAAAGACTAGAATTAGAAAACTTAAAAAGAAAAAACGAAGAAAAATAATGTATATATTAGCACCTATTCTTATTTTAATTACTGCAACAACAGTTTATGGTGCTGTCCTTATAAATAAAGCTGAAAACGTTGTGGAAGGTTCCTATGAAGATGATGGCCGTAATGGTTCAGATCTAAGAGACACTGAGGTTGACCCTAGTGTTGATGATGTTTCCATTTTATTTGTTGGTGTTGACCAAAGTGAGAAACGAGCTAAGAATAATGAGAGTAATGGTCTTTCAGATGCATTAATTGTTGCCACACTTAATAAAGAAGAAAAAAGCGTCAAAATGTTGAGCATCCCAAGGGACTCTTATGTTTATATACCTGAAGTTGGTTATAAATCAAAAATTAATCATGCACATTCATATGGTGGTGTTACAGCCTCTATTGAAACAGTTGAATCATTATTAGAGATTCCGATTGACTACTATGTTAAATTAAATTTCGAATCCTTTATTGATGTAGTGAATGCCCTTGATGGAATTGAAGTTGAAGTACCATATGAGTTATCTGAACAAAATTCAGAGGATGTGGCAAATGCAATCCATTTGATGCCAGGAGAACAAATGCTCAATGGAGAGGAAGCCTTAGCTTTAGCTCGTACTCGTAAACAAGATAACGACATTGAACGTGGGAAACGACAACAGGAAATTATTAAAGCAATCGTAAAAAGATCTGTTTCCATCAATTCTATTCTAAAAATAGATGATGTCATGGAAGCTGTTGGTAACAACATGACAACAAACATGACATTTAATCAAATTAAAAGTTTCGTTTCTTATGGCTCAAGTGGCGGCTTAGATATGGAAACTCTTAATCTCAAAGGTCACGATTTATGGACCGATGCCTACTACTATGAGTTAGATGAAGAAGACGTTTCTGATAAAAGACAAATTTTGAAAGAACATCTAGGGTTGATTCCAAAAACAACAGCAAATATAGATGATGAAACAGAAAGCATAAATTAATAAAAGCCGGTTGGGAGTCTAATAGATTCCCAACCGGCTTTTATTATAGTAAATATTCGAATTAAAACCTTCTGGTTATTACTCTTAGCATAAATTCAAATACCTTTAGTATTCTTCTCCACCGAAAAGGTTGTTTAACTAATCGATACAACCATTCTAAATTCAACTTAATCCATAGCTCTGGAGCACGTTTGACTTCACCCGCAATAACATCAAAGCTTCCTCCAACACCCATAAAAAAGCCTTTGTTGAACTTATGATAATGCTTTGTGATCCAAGTTTCTTGCCTTGGTGAACCTAGAGCAACAAAAACTAAATCAGGATTTGCTTTTCTGACTGCTTGTACCACTTTTTCATCATCTAAATCAAAAAAACCGTGATAATTTCCTGCAATAAGCAAATGTGGGTGCAATTCTTTAATCCTCGTTATGAATTTTTGATTTATCGATTGACTCGCACCTAGAAAGTAACAACTTAATTCATTTTCCTCTGCATAACCAATCAACTGCGTCATAATATCAAATCCAGGCAAACGCTCAACTATGGGCTCTCCAATTATTTTTGAAGCAATCACAATCCCGGTTCCATCAGGTACAATGTAGTCAGCTTGTTTGACAATATTTTTAAAATCAGCATTTTCCTTTGCTAACATAACTATTTCAGGGTTAGCTGTTACCATATATTTTTTTTCATTCTTATGAAGGTTTGGGTAAATAACCTGATTAAATAGGTCAAGTTTACTTATATTTAAAAAAGGTATATCCATTATCGTTACCCGCTCATTTGTCATATTAGACAACCTTTCTATAGCAACTTCTCAAAAATTAACAAACTATTAGCAAACAATTCTAGTAAAGCTGTCTACTAGAATTAGAATACTACTTACACCTGAATAGAAGTTGGTATTTTTCGACACGTTCTAATCTATTATGACATTAAAACAAATTTGCGACAATTAGTAATAAATGCCTTAATTATTAAAATCACAAAAGAAAAAATGACAAACTAAAAAAATAGTAATTGTTGTATATATCATAAGGAATACAATAAATCCTTATAGTCAGGTAGTGGAGATTTTTGTCATTAATGGATCAATCCATGCTTCCAAACATATATAACTTGGAGTCTATGATTCAGAAATCATAGACTCCCTATAATGACTTGCAATAGATGCTTCTTAAGAGGACTAACACAACTTTTTCGGGGCGATAATTCTAACACCTCTACCAAAACCCATAAATGCGTCAAGTTGTTTATGTTACTTTACTTAGCGAATGATTTTTAAGATAATAATTAAAGACAAGTCTATGGATTACTCCTAAGCATCCTAAGCACCTTATGATATCCTAACGGATTACCTTTCCCTGTTTCTCTATTGCATTCTCTCTATACTGTTTCCTTTCTTTATTAGACATCTTTTTAAATTTCTTTAAGAACTCTTCATACTTTGGTAAAACTTCTTCAACACTTCCATAGTCTTTTACAGTTCCATACTCCAACCAAAGTATTTTTTCACAGAATTCTTTCATTTGCCCGATTGAGTGACTTACAAAAATCATAGTTTTACCTTTTTCTTTAAATTTTTTCATTTTCTCTAAACTTTTTGCTGCAAATGCTTTATCCCCTACAGATAATGCCTCATCAATTATTAAGATATCTGGATCAATACTGACAGAAATTGCAAACCCTAATCGGGTTTTCATTCCACTCGAATAAGACTTAACAGGTTGATCAATAAACCTTTCCAATTCTGCAAATTCGATAATTTCAGGCTCGAGTTGATTTATTTCTTTTTTCGAAAAACCTAACATCAAACATTTTAACTCGATATTATCTCTACCCGTAAGTTCTTTTTTCAAGCCTGTCGAAACTGAAATTAAAGCAGCTTGACCATTTACTGTAACAGTGCCTGATGTTTCTGGCACTACACCACCAATAATATTAGATAATGTAGATTTACCAGAACCGTTAATACCGACAAACCCAATAACATCACCTTTAATAGCCTCAAAATTAATGTTGTTTAAAGCATAGAAGTCATCTCCATAATCTTTCGGAAATATCAGATCCTTTAATCTCTCTCCAGAATCTTTATACAACTTATATTTTTTTGATATATTTTTTACAACAATTGAATTATCCATATAATATCCTCTCATTATAGAAAATCGACAAAGTGTCTTCTAAATTTAACATGGAGCCTTGAACCAACTAAAAAAAGAATAATTGTAACTGCCCAAAAATATAATGTGAACTCCCAATTTTCAATGAAGTACCAACCTAACCCAAAAAATCCGGCTCGATACCCTTCAATAAGGTAATACAATGGATTCAACTTCATTATCATTTGTATTAGCTCATTATCTATTGAAGAAAAAGTCCATAGGATTGGTGATAAATATAGGACCATTCGTAAGGTTGCCGTCAAAAACAAATGAACATCTCTAATGACCGTAGATAACGTAGATGTTACTAAAGCTAATGAATAGGCGAATATCAATGTAGCAATTACAAAATATATTAGTTGCAAGTAATATAAATTGATGTAATACCCTGATATTTGGAAAATAACAATGGTAATTATAATCATACATAGATGAACATAAAACCTTGAGAAAATAACGAAGTTCGGGATTACACTCATCGGAAAGTTCATTTTAGCAAGCATTTTTATCCTAGAATAAATTGACTTTGATGCTTGAATTGTAGACTGATAAAAAAAGAACCAAACAATCAGTCCACATAGCATCCACTGCAAAAAAGGCACCTCAAAGCCATTTTCTAATTCTACGCCTGATCGTTGTCTAATACCATATCCAAAAACGAACCAATAGATCGCTATTAATATTAGTGGATTTATTATTTCCCAAGCCATTCCTAAATAACTATTATTATTTGAACTTTTTAATTCATATACCGAAAGTCTTCGAACTAAATAAAAATGTTTTACTTGTTCTTTTAAGACTATAATTGCGGATTTCATATATATTTTTCCTTCCTAAACAACATTTTCATGAACACTTATCAAATTATACTAATTAAGACTATAAAAAACAATATTGACGAAACGAAAAGACTTGCTACCTTTCAGATAGACAAGCCTTTAGAAGACAAGCAATTAGACTTTAAATACTTCTTCAACAACTCTTTTTGAAGCCAGTCCATCTTCTAGGCTACAGAATTTTTCATAAAAGTCATCAAACTCCTGTGACCGCCTATATCCCTCAATATCAATAGTCTTAATGCAACTGATTACCTCATCCGTCTCTCGAACTAAAGGTCCAGGCGCATTTTCTTCAAAGTCAAAATAAAAACCTCTTAGTTTATCTCGATATTCTTCTATATCATAAACAAAAAATATTATCGGCCGCTTTAAGTTCGCATAATCAAAAAACACAGATGAATAGTCTGTTATGAGTATATCAGATACTAAATACAACTCTCTTATATCCTCATAATAAGAAAAGTCATAAGCAAAACCCTCAAAAGGTGTTAGATCCATGTTCTCAGCGACTAAGTAATGCATTCGCAATACTATTATGTAGTTATCGCCTAACTCATTCCTGAGTTGTTCTAGGTCAAGTTGTAAATCAAATTTATACTTCCCTCGCTCATGAAACTGATTATCACGCCAAGTTGGAGCATATAAGATAACCTTTTTGTCAAATGGCAAATTATTTTTCAATTTTATTAAATCAATCGTTTCTGCTGTATTACTATTAATAAGAAAATCGTTACGGGGATATCCGGATTCAATCATTTCATTATTAAAAGCAAAAGCTCTTCTGAAAATATCTGTAGAATACCGATTCGGTGATATTAGATAATCCCATTTGTTTGATTCCTTTATGAAATCCTGCTTGTATTCTTTTGTATCTGTGCCCGGCATATGGATATCATTAATATCAATTGCAAGTTTTTTCAATGGAGTTCCATGCCAAGTTTGCAAGTACGTTGTATGTTTCGGTTTAGGAATCCATAGTGGTAATCTACTATTCGTAACCCAATACTTTGCCCTCGGCATAACTAATAACCATTTTAACGATAACCGCTTTATAGTATGGATCTTTTTATCTTCAAATTTGTCTGCATTACTTTTATCAAAACTCCAGAGTATTTTATAATCGGCATTACTTTGGACTAGATATTCATAAATAGCCCTTGGATTATCACTATATTGCTTTCCTAAAAAACTTTCGAAGACAATAAGTTTTTCATGTACTGGTAGATAGCCAACCAGCTTAAAAGCGAGATTATATGTTTTTTGTAATAGTATTGATCTTCTTATAACTATACTTAATTTAGATACAATTTTTAAAGGATTGCATTTCAATAAAGTCACCCCTAATTCCCCTAGAAACGGACTTGAATATATTAATTATATTAAATTTAGTAAAAAAGTTCGTTTCTTCTATAAGAATTAAAATTCCATCAAGTTAAATAGCCAAGTTTATAAAGTTTCAATTTTCAATTCTTATTAAAAACCTTTTTAACGACTTTTTCAGAAGCGTGACCGTCATCCCATGAACAAAATTTATCATAAAATCTTTGATATCTTTCTTTATAATCGACATTTAACTCGTCCACATTATGAATCGAATCAATCACTTGATTTGTTGTCTTTAATAACGGTCCAGGCGCTTCTTTTTCGATATCAAAATAGAAACCTCTTAGTGTATCTTGATATAACTCTAAATCGTAGGTAAAAAATAATATCGGCCTTTTAAGATTTGCGTAATCGAAAAATACGGATGAATAATCAGTTATTAAAATATCGGAGATTAAATACAATTCAGCTATATCATCATATTTCGACAAGTCATAGGCAAAGTTTTCAAACTCCGAAATATCAAGTTGATTTGCAATAAAGTAGTGCATTCGAAGAACAACTACATATTCATCGCCTAGTTGTTGATTCATTTTTTCTAAATCAAGTTTTAAGGTAAACTTATATTTGCCAGCACCAAAATACTCGTTGTCTCTCCAAGTAGGAGCATATAGTATGACTTTTTTGTTGGCAGGTATTTTAAGTTTCTTTTTTAATTCTTGAATTCGACTCGCATTATTTTGTGTATATAAAATATCATTTCTGGGATATCCGAATTCTAGTAATTTTTCTTCATATTTAAATGCACTTTTAAAAACTTCAGAGGAATATTTATTTGGAGATACTAAATAATCCCACCTTCTTGATTGAATATAAAAATCGCGTTTATAGTTCGGATTAGCTGAATGGACATCCTTCATATCAAATACTAACTTTTTCAAGGGTGTTCCATGCCAGGTTTGTAAATATATATTACCTTCTCGTTTGTTCAATTGTTTCGGCATTCTAGAGTTGCTAACCCAATACTTCGCTCTTGCCAAATAGTAATAATATTTCAAACTAGACCTTTTCACCTGCTTAGCATTTCCAGGGATTTCTTTATCTGTTTCATTAAAAATCCACACATATTCACAATTGTAATTATTTTTAACCATATATTCATATATGTGTTTTGGATTATCTGAATAATTCTTCCCTAAGAAACTTTCAAACACAACTAGATTCTCTTTAATCGGCTGTCTCATAAATATCGTTCTATATAGATAAAGATATAATTTTTGTCTACTTCTAATTGCTTGTTTTAGATATCTTAATCGATGATGATTTTTACTTATTGATTTATATTTATCAATGTCTCCAATTTTCAAAGCATTAACTTCTCGCCTTAAGATTATGCCATTCGACTTTATTCTTTTGGAATCTACTTTAATTATGCATTTTTTAAGTTGATCAAATAAATAGTCTATGTTTTCGGGGTTTTTAAATGCCGTTACGATTTGTTTTCTATAAATTTCCAGTAAATGATTATCTAAATATGCAGTTGCCACATCATCAGATTGGTACTTTTCTCTCAGTATTAAATAACTTGTTAAGAAATCACTTATCCTTTGTTCTATAGGCAACTGAGAAATTGATGGGTTTGAAATTGGGTCATTTCGCCTTCTTTTGAAGTAAACCGAGCTAGATTGATAAGGTATTTCCTCGTTGTGAACTAAAATAGGTATTATTAAGCTGAAATCGGAGTAGTTTGTAATTTCCTCAGAAAACTTTAAATCATACTTTTCAACAAATTTTTTAGCGATTAATCGATGTATTATAGACCCATTCCTAAAAACTTCCCCTCTTTTTTTTTGATACACATAAGCATCACTTATATCCAAGTTTACACTTTCACTGCCCTGGAGAGAAGGTATGTATCCTAATTCATTTTCATCTTCATTTAAGTCTTTTTCTAGAACCTCTGAACGACTCAAATTAGTCTTTTTCATTTTTCCTGAGATGATATCTCTTCCTTTAATGCTATTTACAAGTATTTCAATACCGTCCTCGGCAAGATAATCATCACTATCTAAAAAGTAAATATATTCTCCCGTAGATTTTTTAATTCCATAATTCCGAGCAGCACCAACCCCACTTTTCTGAGCAAGACTGAAATACTTTATCCGAGAATCCTTGTCTTGAATTTCTTTGCATTTCTCACTAGAAGATTCATCAGAACCGTCATTAACAACTAGAATTTCTAATTCCTGGTATGTTTGATTGATTATAGAACTAATGCAATCGTCTAGGAACTCAGAAGTATTATATACCGGAACTATAATAGACACTTTCTTCAAAATATTCACCTCGTGTTCAATTATCAATCTGATATAACATTTCATTTTATACTTTCTCTATTAAGTTATTCGCTTGAATTATATACTACACTAAGCATGAAGAGGAATGAATACTTCATTTTATACTTATAATCCAGTTTCATGATTTTTTAAATAACAGTTAATTGCTTTTTCTGAATATAAAACACTTTCTTCTTGCGTGTTGAACAATTATTTATATAAAAAACAAGTTGTTTCACAGAAAGAAACAATCAATAAACTTGATTGTTTCTTTCTAGTCCTATTTTGACTTATCAAATATTAAGTTTACTAAACGTGCACTAGCATTCCCATCTTCCAATGCACAATAATTCTCAACAAAGCTATCATATAAATCTTTATATTCATCTGAAACAGACTTTATATTGTTAATACTATTAACTACTTCATCGGTTGATTTTAAGAGTGGACCTGGCGCTTCCTTTTCAAAATTCATATAAAATCCTCTAATTTGGTCACGGTATAAATCTAAGTCATACGTGAAGTAAAGAATTGGCTTCCTAGTATTCGCAAAATCAAACATTACCGATGAGTAATCGGTAACTAATACATCAGTTATTAGGTATAGCTCTTGTATGTCTGAGTATTTCGAAGCATCAATTGCAAAATCAGTTAACTCTTTAGGGATTTTTAATTTATTACTAACCACAACATGCATTCTGAGTAATAAAACATATTCATCACCTAATGTTTCTTTCATTTTCTCTAGATCAAGTTGAATCTCAAATAAAAACTTGTTCTTTTTTGATGTTTGATCATCTCTAAATGTTGGTGCATAAAGAATTACTTTTTTGTCTTTAGGAATGTTCAATTTACTTTTAACTCTACTTGCTATATCTAAGGATGCACTATTATAAAAAATATCGTTTCTAGGATAACCTATTTCCATGATATTTCCTTCATATTTAAATGCACTTCTGAAAGCTTCCGATGCATATGGACTAGGTGATATCAGATAATCCCACGTTTGTGTAGCCCGGTAGACTCGATCCAGATAATCATCACTACGCCCTTGAACATTTTCTATATCAAACAGCATCTTTTTCAGTGGTGTTCCATGCCAAGTTTGAATATAAGTAGTTTCTGGCCTTTTTATAATATAAGTAGGGAAGTTCTGATTATTAACCCAAAACCTTGCTTTTACCAAATAATAAAAATACGATGGGCTTAACCGTTTGATTTTAATTGTATTATTGTCATGAAAAGGTATTTTTTGGTTGGTAACCCAGACAAATTTATAACCTAAATTCCTCCTTACTAATTCCTCATAAATGTAGCGCGGGCTGTCTGAGTATTGTTTACCAACCCCACTTTCAAACAATATTAATTTTTCATCTACCGGAAGAATTTTCTTACCTAAGTTATAAAACAATCGCATACTAGGATAATAATATTTGCTTTTTCTATAGCGTTTAAATATTTTTTTGTAAATATTGCTTTCTAGAATACGATTACCTTTATCTTTTGTAAAGTTGTCTATTGCCTGATAAATTCTTTCTGAAGATAATTGGTCTTTATAATCTAAGAATTTTGCTGCTCTAATTCTTAACGATTCCTTCATTTTGAAATTCGATTTAGCATACTCCTCAACCAGTCCTAATATTGCTTCATGTTCATAAACAATATCTCCAGGTAAATCATTATCTAAATCTAAATGAGAGCCTTTTTTTCCAATAAATCTTTGACGGTCAAATTGATAATACACAATTGGTTTTTCCAAGAAGCTAAAGTCAAAAGCTACACTTGAGTAATCAGTTATCATCATAGAACTTTCTTTTAATAAATCCTGGACATCCTCTTCCCCTTGATTAATTACTTTAACCGGGGCATCTTTAAAATATGATGTGAATTTTTGCATGTTCGGGTGTAGACAAAAAACAACTTCAAAATTGTATTCTTTAGCTAATTGATGCAAGTAGGGATCATTTACCAAGCTTCTATATCGTTCAAAATATATACTAGCTAAAAATTTTTCATCCGTTACTAACCACTCACGCCATGTTGGTATAATCAATAATTGACGTTCTTCTTTAATATCAGAATTAAATAGGGAATCGAATCTTGATAAACCCGTCACCTCTACTTCGCTTGGTTTATAACCGAAGTCGTTTATAATAAGATTTTTTTCGAATTTTGAACTTGTTAGAAATAAATCTGTATAAAAGCTAGGAGATTTTTTCCCATAAAAATGAACAGTATTTTTCGTTCCAATTACTCCATGTTGAAGAAAAACCTTATATGCTTTCACCTTATTCTTAAATTCACTTGTTCTTAAAGGATAAATGTAATCTGGATGATGAGAAGAAATAACACGTGTTGACATCAGTGTGTACTTAATATGCTTTTTGGATTTATAGTATAGAATGTTACCAAGATCTTTAATGTTTTTCAGTTCAGGTGAATTCTCATCAATGACATAATATATATTTTTATTCTTATGTTTTTCTCTTGAATATTTAAAAAAATGATATCCAGTATCTTGTGCTTTATAAGGTCTTTCTCCTACAATCCAAATGTTTTTGTTTTTATAAAATGGTCTGATTAACCAAGACCACCTCATCATTCTCTGTAAATAGTTGTATTCAGAGCGATCAAATTGGTCTATTTGTAAAGACAAATTAAATTTTTTGACAGTGTAGTATGGACTAATAGCAAAAACATCCCTATTTCTTATAGCACTAATATCTTTTTTAAACTTGATGTTTTTATACGTTGGATTACCAACTCTTATGAGTATGGGGTCTTCATGGTCATGTAATTCCAACTCCAAATATATATCATATATATCTTCGTTCAGTTGATTTTCGTTGAATAACTCATTGAAATTTATATGATTATTAAATTGATATCTATTTAGCCCAAATTTTCTCTTTATTTCTTCCACAATTGGATTAAGCGTGGTTGGATATTCTACTCTACTATTATTATCTCTACCCCTGATAACCAGCTTGGCATTTGTTACATCGGAATTTTTAGTAAATACTTTTCCACTTATGTCCATAGAATGTTTATTTGTAGTTATAGATTGTAGTTTCATTTTTAGATTTGGTCTGACATCATGATTTATTTTTACCGAGATATTCCCTTTTGTAGAGATATAAAACAAATACTTAGAATCAAAAATTTCAATAGGTTGGAATCCTTTACGAATCGTTTCTTCAAATTTCCCTAGTCTAACTCTATATTCAAAAGTTTCCTCA
This sequence comes from Aquibacillus saliphilus, assembly GCF_020404745.1. GTDB lineage: Bacteria > Bacillota > Bacilli > Bacillales > Amphibacillaceae > Aquibacillus > Aquibacillus saliphilus. The sequence goes on along the minus strand of NZ_JAIZAP010000007.1, from coordinate 166,329 downwards.
AGCTCTTGGATAACTGTTTCAGACTTAGTTTGTAATGAGTTATACTCCCTTTCATCAATATCATCTTTAGAAATTATGATATTCAAGTATAGATCAAAAACATCTCTTTCTCCCCATTGATTCATATCAATTAACTGTTCATAATCAATTTCAAAACTAAATTCAGAGGAGATTGATTTCATAGGTATTTTAATGACTCTACCTCTGTCGATACGAGATACAAACCATAATTCCTTAACCTGATAATGGGGTTTTCTCAAACAACCATTAATCGTCAATCTTTGATTAGCTTGTATAATAGTAAGTTTCTGCTTTAACTTTATAGGTGACTTCTTTGGACTTTTAGTTCCCTTCAAGATTTGACGAACCTTGGACTTTATTTTGTTCATACTAACCCCTTCTTTTTATGTAATCTTTATAGTTTAGTTTGATTTTTTATTTCTGAAAGATAATTATAATTCTTATCATCATTAAATTCAACTTATGTCACAATATGTATATTCCTTTTAATATTTAAGACAAAAACTACCAAAATAGACCATCAAAAGTTTCATTTTCTACAAAAAAAATTAAAGAATGTCAAAATATACTTAACATTTTTTGTAATAACTGGGATAATAGATTCTGAGAAATATTAACTTTAATATAGTAGGGAGGAATATAAATATAAACATCATCTTACATGTAACATTTCTAATGTTGGCATAGTGAATCTATTATTTTTCAAGATTATCTTTTAAAGTTGAATTCTCTTATTAATAGATAATCAACATTATAGAAATGAAACCATGGATTGGAGGCCTAATAAGTGAGTAAACTAAAATTAAATATCGTCTTTGTTATTACACTACTTTTAATCGGATTTATCTTTCCAACCAATACTTTAGGTGCTACAACTTATTATGGAGTTAGTATAGCTGAACAAACTATAGTTTATGCAAATACATCATCAAGTTCCGAAAAGTTAAAGTCGTATGACAAGGGATCTATCTTAAAATACCAATCCTATTCAGATGATTGGTATAAAGCCACCGTCTATATTAACGGAAAGCCTCATACTGGTTACATCCAGAAGAAAGATGTCGAAAATGGAGATGTTAATCCTAGTACGCTTCATGGTGTTACTACTGAAGCTCCGACTACTGTTTATTCAAAAGGGTCTACGGATTCTAATAAACTGAAGTCTTATGACAAAGGATCCATCTTAAAGTACGAATCTTTCACTTCTGAATGGTATAAAGCTAGTGTCTATATTAATGGTAGCCTTAAAGATGGTTACATCCAGAAGAAAGATGTCGAAACTGGTGATGTTAATCCTAGTACACTTTATGGTGTTGCTACTGAAGCTCCGACTACTGTTTATTCAAAAGGGTCTACGTATACTAATAAACTGAAGTCTTATGACAAAGGATCCATCTTAAAGTACGAATCTTTCACTTCTGAATTGTATAAAGCTAGTGTCTATATTAATGGTAGCCTTAAAGATGGTTACATCCAGAAGAAAGACGTCGAAACTGGTGACACTAATCCTAGTACACTTTATGGTGTTGCTACTGAAGCCCCGACTACTGTTTATTCAAAAGGGTCTACGTATTCTAGTAAACTGAAGTCTTATGACAAAGGGTCCATCTTAAAGTACGAATCTTTCACTTCTGAATTGTATAAAGCTAGTGTCTATATTAATGGTAGCCTTAAAGATGGTTACATCCAGAAGAAAGATGTCGAAACTGGTGACACTAATCCTAGTACACTTTATGGTGTTGCTACTGAAGCTCCGACTACTGTTTATTCAAAAGGGTCTACGTATTCTAGTAAACTGAAGTCTTATGACAAAGGGTCCATCTTAAAGTATGAATCTTTCACTTCTGAATTGTATAAAGCTAGCGTCTATATTAATGGTAGCCTTAAAGATGGTTACATCCAGAAGAGAGATGTCGAAACTGGTGACACTAATCCAGATACCTTGTATGGTTACGCTAAACCAACTACTATTTATTCCAAAGCTAGTACCTATTCAAATAAATTAAAATCCTATAGTAGGGGGGAAAAGTTGAAATACCAATCTTTCACTTCTGAATGGTATAAAGCTACCGTCTACATTAACGGAAAAACCCATACTGGCTACATTACTAAGTCAGATGTCAGTCAGGAAAAAGAAACTTCTACTACCACTACTTATAACCATACCTTAGACGAATTTGTTACTGCACAACTAAACAAAGGTGGACCACAAACAGATAAATATCGTAATAATCCCGCCTATGTTCACAGTTCACTTGTTAATATTGAAACTAGTGATGCTATCTCAGGTGATGGCGTTCGACTTCGTACAGAACCCAATACCAGTGGCGGGGATGCAACTGTAGAATATAAAGTTAACACTGGGACAGCTATTGAAGTTGTTAAAGAGGTTGAAGGTGAATCTATAGGTGGTGATACGAAGTGGTATGAGATAAAATATAAAGATGCCACATTGTATGTTCACAGCTCTTTAGTTGTTAAAGAAACAAAAGCAGCAAAATTAACTACTACCAGCAACATCCGAGAAGAAGCAAATACAAGTAGTCATATCTATGCTAAACTTAGTAGTGGAACTGAAGTCGGTATTCTCAGTGAAGTTACTGGTAGTGCGGTGAGTGGGGACACAAAATGGTACAAAATTGGCATTGGACCTTGGCGGAATGCCAAACGTAACGATGTAAAATATTATGCTAATCCAAGTAATCAAGATGAATTTCAATTTCTAGTGTTGTCAGGATCTGCTGGCTTATCAGCTAATGATTTAAAGCCAGTTTTAGCTAACAAAGGAATTCTTGACGGAACAGCAGAAACCTTTATTTCTGCTAGTAATAATTCCAATGTCAACGAAGTGTACCTCGTTGCTCATGCATTTTTAGAGACAGGTAACGGTGGTTCTACACTTGCCAACGGTATTTATGTAGATCAAAATGGTAATGTACTTCGAGATAGTAATGGTAACCTTATTACTAAGAGCAGTAGTGCTCCTTCTGGTTCAACCAAAGTTTATAATATGTTTGGTATAGCTGCCTATGATAGCAATCCAATCAACGGAGCAACAAAGAAAGCCTTCCAAGAGGGATGGACAACTAAAGAAAAAGCAATTATTGGTGGAGCGAAATGGATATCCAATAAATATATGGATAATAAATACAACCAAAACACTTTATACAAAATGAAATGGAATCCTATTAGTCCTGGAACTCATCAATATGCGACCGACATTGGTTGGCCGTCGAAGCAAGTAGCTAGAATTAAATCTTTGTATGATATGCTACCAAATGCAACCTTGAATTTTGATATACCTAAATTCAAGTAAATATCTAGCCTAAGTCTATATAGACTTAGGCTTTTTAAAACTCTATAATCCTCTATGATTCCTTCCATGCATGGAACTTATAATAATTTAATATTTTCACTCTCTTAAAATAAATGATAATTACATAGCAATTTTTCACTACTATCATCTAAACACAACTTTTACCACTTGTATGTTCAATCGAGAAAGATTACAATGAACTAATAAGAATTGTAAAGTTAGTGTAAACACACTGTAAAGTTCATGTGTTAATATAGTTTTAAGTTTTAATAGATATTTGATAATACTAATATCTTTATCTTAGGAGGAATAGAAATTGAAGAAAATAATCACTTATGGCACATTCGATTTAATTCATAATGGACATATAAATATTCTGCGTCGTGCTAAAGAGCTTGGTGACCATTTAACTGTTGCCATTTCTTCTGATGAATTCAATGCAATTAAAAATAAAAAAGCTTTTCATAGCTATGAAAATAGAAAAATAATCTTAGAAGCAATCCGATATGTAGATGCGGTTATACCTGAACATGAATGGGAACAAAAAATTGATGATGTGAAAAAACACGAGATTGATATATTTGTCATGGGAGATGACTGGGAAGGTAAATTTGACTTCTTGGAAGACTATTGTGAAGTTATTTACTTACCACGTACGGTTGGTATCTCCACTACTCAAATCAAAACTGAACTTGGTAAAGCAAACAATGGCTAGAGAATTAATTATCTCTAGCTATCTATTTATTTTCAGGATAATCTTTAACATTTGCAAACTATTTTCATTAAAAGAGAAAACAACTTTTGTTGCATCATTTGGTGATAATGTAGAATATGTTTCTGAACAACTACAGAAATCATCAAACGAACAGATCATTATTTTAAAGAAGGCTAGTTGTCGAGTAACATTCGAAGAAAGTGAAAATCTGAAAGTACTAGACTTTGAAACAGGGAATCTTAATCATTTCTTTCAATCAATCTATCACTTAGCCACGTCCAAAGTAGTGTTTACTGACAATTACTTTGGATTTTTATCTGTAACAGACTTTAAGTCAAACGTTGTTTGTGTACAATTGTGGCATGCAGCAGGCGCTATCAAGAAGTTTGGATTAATGGATCCCTCTATTCAACTTCGTAGTGAACGAGCAAAACAACGCTTTAAAGATGTATATGAAAGATTTGACTATGTCGTTGTTGGTTCAGAGAAAATGAGTACTATTTTCCGACAAAGTTTCGGATTAACTAATGAGAACATTTTGCGTACTGGGATACCACGGACTGACTTCTTTTTTGACACTGATAAGGTGAATAGGAGCAAAAGTGCTGTATATTCATCCTTGCCAGCTATAAAGGGGAAAAAGGTAATAATGTATGCACCTACCTTTAGAGATGGAGAGTTGAATTCTCCTAATATCTTTTTAGAGGTTGAACAAATGTATCAGGAATTAAGCGATGACTATGTGCTCTTACTGCGTTTACACCCAGCAGTCAAGTTTAGGTTAGAAAATAAATATCCTGATTTTGTTTATGATGTATCTGGTTATCAAAATATTAATCAACTACTTTTAGTGACTGATTTATTGATTACTGATTATTCGTCGATTCCATTCGAGTATTCACTTCTAGGCAAGCCAATGATATTTTTCACTTATGACTTAGATAGTTATACAACTTCACGAGGTTTCTGGGAAGATTATCAGTCCAATTTACCTGGACCAGTAGCTAAAACTACAGGTGAGGTTATCAAAGAGATCAAGAAAAATCAATTTGACATGGACAAAGTAAGTGCTTATGCAACGCAGTGGAACCAGTATTCCAGAGGGAATGCTAGCGAAAACATTATTAAATCGGTTTATGGTCAAGAAGAAGAACAAGTTGAGGCAACTAATTAAAATAGTATTTAAATTCGGATGAGAAAAGATTACTACCCCCTATAACAAATCAAATTCAAATTGTAATTGATTTCCCCTTGATTTTACCATAGGTAGAATCAAGGGTTTGCTTCATCCCTCTTACATGTACATTGATATGTCTCTCATCATCTCCAAATTCGTCTTAGAAAGTATCTGGTTTAACTAAATCCGTAAAATAGCCATGAACGCCTATCTCTTTATAACTTTTCATTTCATCTACATCATTAAGAGTGTAAATATAAACATTTATATCCTTAACAGCCAACTTTTGAATGAACCTTTCATTCGCTCTCTTTCGAGATAGGCTTACGACACGAATATCATTGTCTTCACAAAACTGAATAATAGAACTATTTGTGTACTCTTCACGACCTATTACATAAATCAAATCATGAAATCCATATTGCCTAATAACTGAAAGATTGTCTTCGTAAAATAATTGTGGAATAAGTCTGTTAAAATCACTCTTGGCCATATCTCTAGTAGCTTCTCCAACCTCTTTATAAATTACTTTTGTATCTTCTACAGATGTGACTTTTCCATCTAAAATTAAATAAATATCTTTAAATTCTTCTAACAATTTGATAATCATTTTAAAATCCATAGCCGTGTACTTGTCATAGTATGGAAGACTCATAAACTTCTCATAAGAAAGAGGTTTGTTTGTCACAAAATTATCCTGTCCGTAGTTTTCTTCCCAACCATGACGAGCAACTAATTCACCATCACTTGTTATTGAAATATCAATTTCAAATAACCTATAACCTTCCTCATAACTTTTTCGAAAGGCCTCAAGGCTGTTTGTGTACACGACACCATCTATATCACCAGCCGCATGAGCAATAAATTTATTTTCGGTCCAAGAATATGAATCATTTATTTCATTCCCAGTACAACCAGTGAAGATTAATAATAAAGAAATAACAATTATCATCTTTCCCAGAGGTAACCACCACCTTATAAAGAAGTAATTTCATTATATCAGAAGTTTTAGATACGATCTTTAGAGTATGAAAGATTATCTCTAAAGTAAATAGATAACTGAATATCGCACTAATGAATTCCAAATTCATACAACGTGAGATTCTACCGTTGAATCCTGCTAATGAAAGACTAGTTCTTACCAAGAACGTTACAGAAAGTGCTATGTAAATGCAAAAAAACCACCTCTTTTGAGATGGTTTATTTTTTCACTTTACTTCCTTTTACCAAACTAAGTATCGGTCTGTATTTATCACTAATAATACCTGTCATTTCAACTGTTATTTCAATAAGTAATGCAAGCGCAAAGAATGTAATCATTGATCCCCACATCGTCGACTTCGTGAAGATAATTGCTGCTACACTAAATAATGCGCTCATCGCATAAATTAAAATTACTGTTTGACGGTGTCCAAATCCAAGTTTAAGTAAGCAATGATGTAAATGTAACTTATCTGGTGAAGACAACGGCTTTTTTTGAATGTAACGACGGACAATTGCAAAAAATGTGTCTAAAATTGGTACACCTAAAATGGTAATCGGAACGATAAGAGAAAATAACGTTGCATTTTTAAATCCTAAAACAGACAAGACACCTATCATATAACCTAAAAATAAAGCACCGGTATCACCCATAAATATCTTTGCTGGATGGAAATTATACGCAAGAAATCCTAGTGTGCTACCTAAAAGCATAAATCCAATAAAGGCAACAAAAATATCTCCTAGTGAGATTGCCAGTCCTGCAATTGTAAGTAACGCAATTGAGGATACTCCAGCAGCTAACCCATCTAGACCATCAAGTAAATTTATCGCATTAGTAATCCCAACAATCCAGAGGATCGAAATAGGAATAGCAAAGTAACCAAACTCGAGTGTCTCTCCAAAAGGTAAGTTGATGAAATTAATTTGAGCTCCACCTAGAACGACAATGCTTGCTGCTACTATTTGACTTACAAACTTAATCTTTGCTGATAAATTATATAAATCATCTAGTATTCCTGTTGCCGTAATCAGTATTGCACCAGCTAGAATTGGCCAAAAGTAGGGACTATCTGGATTAAAGACCACAAACCCAACCATAAAGCTAATAAAAATCGCCAATCCGCCTAAACGTGGCATTGTCTTTAAATGGACTTTCCTATGATCTGGTTGATCAACTGCTCCAATATAAAGTGCGAATTTTTTTATAAATGGTGTTATCGAAATTGATATAATCAAGCATATTAATACTATAGCTACATATTCCATCTTAACTTTCCCCCTGAGACCATACCAAACTTAATATAACGTACATATAATTAGACGTTAACTAAGACTAAAAGTTTCATATATGAGTTAATTTCATAATCACAATATCAAGCCATATAGAAAAGGTAATCCTGGATGGCAGTAAATAAGTATTATGAAATTGATTATTAATTTTTTGTAAATTAATTCAAATGTGCTCTAGTTACTATAGCACATTTAAAAGTAAAATACATGTAAATTCTTAAGACAAGAATAGACCATTTCCCTATATCAGCCAAATTAAACACCAGTATTATTTTTCAACTGCCATCTCCATGCACCTTCACACATAGTCACAAGATCTCTATCTGCTGACCAGTCTAACTCCTGTTTAGCCTTGAATGTAACCTGCTCGACCAGTAACTACTATTATCAAAAGTCCCACTCCTAATCCAAATTAGAAACGAAGTCCTTCATCTTTCCATCTCTTCTTTCTATCTGATGTCCATCCTGCAGTTCAACTTTGACATCATGTTGTAAATATTTCTCGAATTCTTTTTTCACTAACATCTTTTCCTTACCGGTTAACTTCTTCTCGACGTAGACTAGTATTTCGCCAACTTTATCCTGGTGGGCTTGGTAATTTAACGTTAACTTTTCATTTAAGGCCAAGTTTTTAAATACATAATAAAAGACTAAGCTAGGATAGTTGTCTTTTTTACCTTTGATTGATTTTCCTATCCTTCCCATGACAGCTTCAATAATAGAATGCTCTCGTCCACACGAACACTTCTTTTCTTTATTTACCTTTATGTAATCACCTAATTTGTATCGAACAATTGGAAAGGATTTTGACAGTAAATTAGTTATAATTGCTTCACCATTTTCTTCTTCAACGATTACATTTTCCATCGTAATATGCATGTTCCCTGCTGGGCATTCAAATGCAATAATTCCCGCTTCAGCTGCACCGTATTCATTAATTATTTTCTTACCAAATGCCTTTCTAACTTCTTCATGATACTTATCAAAGATCTTTTCTGATGTGCCTTTAATCATTTTTAGATTGTACTTTTCAGGTACGCCCTTTTGATTAACTATTTTCGCCACTTGATAAATCATTGATGAATAGCCTTCAAGATAAGCCGCTTTCTTTAACTTATTAGTGAAATTCAGTACATCCTCTTCTTTATAGGAGAACAATCGAAATCTGTTAACTAAAAAATCTGCTAGCTTTATTTTTCTGCTTTTTTTGGCATCGATATTATAGCCCCAAAAGTAACCATTTCGCTCCCATGGTTTTACGTTATACCACGAGTAGCCTCTAAAAATGGCTGACCGATGTCTGGCATCCCATTCCTGGTCTCGATAAAAAACCAATGGTTGACCAGTGCTACCTGAAGTCTCCGAAAAAAATAACTTTCTAAAGCCTTTATTTATTTGTATGTCATTATTAAAATTTAATAAGTCCGATTTCTCTGTAACAGGAAACTTTTTTAAATCTGCTAATGTTTTAAGTTGGTCTGGAGTTACATGATATTCATTGAACTTCTCTCGGTAAAATTCAGAGTTATTATAAGCCCAATTTAATAATTCTCGACATTTTTTGAGCTGGTATTTCTCTAATTGTTTGATGTCCCATTTATCTGTTTTCCTTAAAAATCGTAGACTTGAAAATATCTTCTTATTTCTTATTAATGTACCAACTAAGAACACCAGTTTAGCTAACACTTGATTCACCTCCTCTTAACAAGCTTCATTTGTAACTTAGCCCAGAAAAATTTACGAGAACTATATCTGTTCAGGAAAAATACCCGGAACCAAAAATGCAGCACCGGGTGTAGTTTGGAGATCTCAACAACTAAAAATAGGTTTTTTTGATGGCACGAACAGCATAGTTAGCAAAATACCAAGAGGCGCTGACCGTATTTAATTTTTCCAGCCTGCGATACACATGCCAATTTTTTTGGGCTGCCTTTATTTTATTACTAGAAATAGAGCCTGATACTTTTCGGTAATGTGCTAACGTTTTGTTTAAACCAAATGCTTTTTTCCCGCTTCGAAGTATCTTCAGCCATAATGCAAAGTCTTGTCTTGATTTAATATTGGGCATCTCAACATCTTCTATTTTATCCTTATCTAGTATGACAGTTAAACAGCCTACTGTCCCAGGGCTCCTAAGCAATGATTTGTATGTAACTTCTTTTGGAACAAAAATCTTTTTAACTTGATTGACATTACCTTCTTCATCCATAATTGAATAGCTACTAAAAGTAAACGCATAATTGTTTTTAGTCATAAAAAGGATTTGTTCTTCTAATTTATTATCTGTCCATAGATCATCACTATCTAAAAAAGCTATAAATTTACCCTGAGCACTATTAATGCCAGCATTTCTAGCAACAGCTGCCCCACTATTTTCCGCTAGGCGAATCAGTTTAATCCGATCGTCTTTTTGCCTCTTCTCTTCCACAAGCTCAACAGTTCGATCAGTGGAACAATCATCAATGATAATCATTTCCCAATTTAAATACGTTTGTTTTTTTACCGAATCAATTGTCGATCCAATAAATCTTTCTGAATTAAAAGCTGGGGTAATAATGGATACTAATGACTCGTTTCTCGTCATCACCTAGGTCTCCTTATACGTTTTCCTTGTAATGCTTCTTCAATCCTTCTTGCATTCTGTTTCCATGTGTAGTTTTGTTCAATGAACTTGCGAGCTTTTATCCCCATATTCCTAGCCAAATGTTCATCCATTACTAGTGTTAAGATTGAATTGGTGAGACATGCATCCGTATTTTCCTTCAGCAAAATGCCATGGTCATGTCCAATTAAATCAACACATTGACCTAGCGCAGGAGCAACCACCGGTTTTCCTTTTGCCATGTATTCCATAACCTTAAGTGGAGAAAAGTGAAAGAAATCAATGGTATGATACGGAGCTACTGCAATATCAATCACATCTAGTATGGAAGGTATTATAGTATAGTCCTGAAAACCCGTTATATAAACATAGTCTTGCAAATTATATTGCTTAATTTTCGATTCAGTCTCAGCTCTTCTATCCCCATCACCAATGATTAAATACCTTACCTCTTTATTTTTTTCAAGGATGTCTGGAAAGATCTCAATGATTCTCTCTGCTCCATGCCAAGACTTCAAGCTACCTAAAAAACCAATGACCTTCTTGGTCGACCATAATTGTTTAATACTTTCTATTTCTTTTGGCAACGTGGTATTAACAGTAAATTTGTCCATATCTACGCCATTTGGAACAACTAAGGTGTTTTCAAGGTAATAGTTTTTATTGGAAAAATACCGTTTTAACTCATTTGATACTAGTAATACTAAGTTTGATTCGTTGAAAATATATTGTTCAGAAGCAGTAACTAATTGTTTAAGATAAAACCTATTGGCAATGTTCCGCTCATATTCAATCGAGCCATTGATTTCATATACAATTGGTACTTTATATAATTTAGCAGCTAAAATTCCGCTTATATCATAGATTGAGTACCGATAGATAATCAGTTCAGGCTTATACAGAATCAAATAGTAAATTAATCTTAAAAATCGAATCACCACCATTACTAATGATTTCAATTCTCTTAGTACACTTGAACGACGGTTTTTCTCCTTGTTCACTGAGTTATTGACATTTGTATATTGCGTGTTATTGATAGACAGGTCTTTTGTAATTACATCGTTTCCTAATAGCTCCATTGCATGAGCAAACTCTTTGGCATGAATTTTCGATCCTTCTCCTGATGAGAACCAAGACATGTATAAAATTTTCAACAAAATCATCCTTTGTGCTTACGTCTTCCTATAAAAGGTCATTTTCAAATAAGAATTCTGCACTCCCACGTTTGTTTTGTCTAAAGCATGTAAATAATAACATCAAATCTTCCATTTAATTTTTAAGTGTTGGTAAAGATTAATTGACTAAAACTTAATAACAAAAGACATCGTTTTTAGCATTCGATTGCTATAGTTGAAAGGACTACACTCTTTCTTTTATCGATTAACTTATAGATTCTATAGTTATTACCATTCCGACGAGGTTTTAAAATCCAAGTCAAAATAGATACCAATCTTGTATAAGGCTTTTAGATAAGGAGACTCGAAAATGATTTCACTCTTGTTACCAACACTCGGGACATCTCAACAAGACCTTAAGCAACTATTTAATAGTTTAGAGAGCCAGACGAATCAAGACTTTGAGCTAATTGTTATCAGCCAAGACAATCACAATGTCATAAACACCCTGCTAGCCGGATATAGTTTTTCTTTTAACCATATTGAACTAGACAAACGAGGGCTATCTCTTGCAAGAAATGTTGGTTTAGAACATGTAAACGGGGATATTCTTACCTTTTCTGATGACGATTGTTGGTATAAAGAAGATGCTTTTGAATATATAGAACAATTTTTTAAACGTCCTTCACGGCAAATAGCTTGCTTTATGCATAAGGATCCGATTAAAAACAGATATCCTAAAGTTTATCCCGTTGAGGAAGAAAACAATATTTCAAGGAGAAGAGTTTTACAACAAGCATCGATCGATATTTTCGTTCAAACGAAAAGAGTTCCCGATTATACCATTGGCTTTGATGAATCATTTGGACTTGGCACTAGATATAAGTCCGGGGAAGAAAACATATTTCTAATGGATTTAAAAAACAAAGGATACCAGATTGACTATGTGCCTAAACTACTATCGTATCACCCGATAAAGGATACTTTGCATATATTCGACGTGGAAACATTAGTTGGTAAGGGACCCATGTTCAAACGTTTGTTTGGAAGATTTCAAGGACTAGTACTGTTGGTAGCATTCATTATAAAGAATTATAATTTGATTAAAGAAAAACGCTCGATAGCTAACTGTTTTCTAGCATTTTTCAACTACTAATCTTTGTGTAATTATTATTGGTTACTTGTAGACGATAGGGAGATTTTTAAGCGATGAAGAATTTCAACTCAACACAAATCAGTTCCTTTTTGCTGTTAATGGTACTACTTGCTCCTGCCCCAGGAATTCTGTTTGGTAGTATCTCGATAAAGCTAATCGACCTGTCGATTCTTGGTATTAGCTTTCTTTTTTTATGCTATTATTTAATCCAAGATCGCCGTTTAAAGAATTGGATTACTATCTTGAAACGAGATTTTGTGGTCTTATTCCTTATTATTTCCTGCCTCAGCGTTACTATTTCAACCATTTATGGAAGTATCCTATTTCCAGAGGATACAGCACTGACCGATATTTATGAACTGTACAGATACGTTTATTATTTCACGTTTTATTTGTTCGCATTATTTTTTATTTATGATTTAAATAAATTCATTTCGATAGCGATGTGGACGATATTAACAATCGAGTTATTTGGTATTGTTCAGTTCTTTAATTTGTTTAATAGTAATAATCACATCGGTCTTTTATATACGAAGAGCAGTAGCCTACATATGATGATTGTTGATCAGCAACGTATCACTAGTACTTTAGGAAACCCAAATGTTTACGGATCGTTTTTACTCATTGTGTTGATTGGCTTATTGTCGATCCTATATATGTATAAAATAACTGCCAATAAACATGCGATAATGCTTTATAGCCTAACGTTATTAACTATCGTTAGTCTATTTCTAACAACTTCAAGAACTACGGTAATAACAGGATTTGGAATAGTAATATATATTGGTCTTTATCAGTTAATGATTAGAGTTACTTCTATTAAAAAGATCCTGATAAAAACAACCATTGCATTACTTGTATTTGTCGGAATTGGATTTATTTTAATACCTCACATTCCCTATCTTGGTTCAGCAGTAACTAGTATCACAAATACACTTGATCTCGGATCTGGAGGTTACTCAGACAACCATTCCTATGATGAGAGCGACTATGATAGACGACAAAGAGTAAAGGAATCACTTGAGTCGGTAGGAAGTTTCAAAAGTAGATATTATTACTGGGAAATTAACATCGATAAATTCAAACAATCCCCTATCGTAGGTATAGGACCTATGAAACAGGGGTTATCATTCGCCGATAATACTTATCTATATATATTAGCCCGATATGGAATCCTAGGTATGATTGTCTATGGACTATTTCTCATTTATCTACTCGTGCGAACTTTTTTAATTTCAATTAATAAAAGGAAGCGTATCGACAAAAAAATCCTTGCTGCTACGATAAACAGTATTGTTGTTGCTTATGCAGTGATGGGATATGTTGCAGAATCTTTCTTCAATATCGAATCAATGATCGTGTTCTTTGTCCTAATCGGTCTTTTGAATAATAAAGAATTGCGTTTTGAGGGTTAATCCAATGCTTAACACGGGGCATGGACTAAATCAGCATGTAAATTATAGTAAAAACAGCTTCTATAACCACCAAAAAAATGGCCGCGGTTTGCAACCATTTCTACTTTTCATCTATTAAATTTGAGCTTTGACAACGCCCAATTAAGCATGGTTTTATTGATCAAATTCGAGACGAGCATATATGTCAAAAATCCAACTACGATTGAGATGATAAAGGATACATAGAGGCTCCCAATAAACAACTGAATACCTTTGACAACACCAAACATTACTAGTGCTGAAAGTAAGCTTCCATAGATAACGCTAACAAGTTCTTTCACTTTCAAATTAATATGATTTATTAGGAATTTAACTTTAAATGACTCTAAGATGGAAAGTTTTATAACTTCTGCTATCGCAACATAAATAATAGAAAAACGTGTAGCGATAAAAAGTAAAAGTAAAGAGGAAACGAAAACGATACTACTTAGAATGAGTTCTATTTTCGGCCGGCCAGTTGCGCGGAAAACTTGTCCTCCAATACTACCCACTGCATTAATAGCACCTGAGAGTACTAGAATTTGTAATAGAGGACCAACGTTTTTCCATTCCACCCCATAAAAGATAACAATAAAGCTATCGGCTACTGCTGATATACCAAAGCATATCGGAAAAGCGATGAATGCCAATTTTCTTGTCAGGTCTAAATATTTAACTTTTATTGCTTCGTAATCATTGTTCAATCTAGACAATTCAGGAAAAGCTACTTTACCTATAGAACCCGCGATATAAAACCTTATTAATGAACCCCATTGCCAAGCCATTGTGTATAAACCTAACGTATAACTTCCATAGATTCTACCAACAAACAGATAATCGATATTATTGTTCATGTATGCCATCAATTGAGTACCTAATACATTACTACTATACGGAACAATAGATTTCATCGATTTGATATCAAACTTCCCTAATACGTCTTTTCCTTTTATTGATAGATAGATAATAGATTGTAATGCCGGTCTCATTACATACCTTACTGAAATCGCTAATAAATGATAGCCTAGAACAGCTAGGATAATTGCCGAAATACTAGCGATTAATTCACTAATTAAATCAACTTTTGCAATTAATTTGAAATTCTTTTCCCTCATTAAAACTGCACGACTTGTGATAAAAAATCCACCAAGGAATGAACCTATTGCAATAAATTTTACTATTGCAGTTACCTGGGTATTATTATAAAAGTCACCAATCAGTCCCGAGAGAGAAAATAATAATGCGGATAATAGAAATGATAAGATAACGTTCAACCAAAAGCTAGTACTAACCAAAGGTTTTGTTAGCGGCGTTTTATATACTATGTATGAACTCAGTCCAGCTTCTTGGGTAATGATAACAACACCCGCAAATACCATTGCCATCCCTAGTACACCAAAAATCTCAGGATATAGCATTCTTGCTAGCACAATGTTCGTTAATACTCCAAGAAACTGAATACCTACTTGACCTGTAAATGACCACAAGGAATTTTTAAAAAAAGACATATTTTCACCTAAGTTTCCAAGTTTTGTTTAGTTACAATATTCTTTTCGAAACCATTCGCTAGTATTAATAACGCTCGCAAAAAGTCTTTTCGAGTTAATTGTGGAGGTGGACCTGTCATTGTCTTGTTAACATCAACTATATAGATCCGCTTCGTTTTTTTATCTCTTAAGATGTCTAGTTCGCCAAGATTAAGTCCCATCCTATCAGAAAACTCTAAAATATTCGATTGCTCTTCCTTGCTAAAAAGCCTATCCTTATTTCCGATGATTATTGATTCGTTAACATTTGCAAATCTATTACTTATATTTCTTCTTTTCTGATAAACTAATGGAATTTGCCCTCCCATAATAGAAACCCTTAAATCTTCTACAGTATTGTCATCCTCGGTTATCGTATTATCGACAAGAACTGTATAAGAAGCTTCCTTATCCACTTTTGATTCCTCAACTGGACAGCTTATTATTTGCCCATCATGTAAACCATTTATATCTGACTTTTTTACAACTTCACCTGTAAATTCAGTAGGATCGACATTCAATGAATAATTAAAAACCGTTTTAAAAATTTCTCCTACGTAACTCTTACTTATATTGGTACAATCTACATTTAGGATGTCTGCAGTAAAATCGACCCTATGTGTTCGTTTTATATATTCATTAACATCTAAGTTGGATTCAGTGGAATCTTCAAAAGCAATTACTAATGGAGGGTTAATAGAAGAACTGTAGCCAATCATTTCTATTTTAAGAAGTCGACAAATTCTGCTTACACAGTAAAATTCCCGAGGTATTTCCGGAAAGAACATAATCCTGCGGTTTGATTTGTTAGACTTTAGTGCACCATATTTAAGTTGATATATTTTATTCAATGACTTATATGTTAAATATTTCACCGTTTTATTCAAGGTCCCTGCCTCCACTTATGTTTTTGATAGATTTAATAGTGATGGAAGTTGGGGAAATAAATTACGAAATTTGAGTGCCAAACTAACAGCTACTATTACTTTTATTTTAGACACGTTATGCAAATTATAAACGGATGCTATCAAAGTAAAATTATCTGAGGCGAATGAGTTATTAAGATATACACCGATTATAAGTATATACCTTCAGATAATAACAACTACGTTTATTACAGGAGGTCCATTGCTTTCTAATCCTCATTATAAATCTCCTATAATTGTATTAGCGTTTAGTATTTTCGGTTATATTAACATTAAAAAGCTAATTTTAATTTGCCAAACTTGTTTACTCTATTATTTTATACGATTTAAGGAGAATACTAATGGACAGACATGAACTAAAAACAAACAAGAAAAAGAAACATTTTATCGGAACATTAAAGATTGTCTTGCTACTATTAGCTATCGGTATTCTTGGCACGGTAAGCTACCTATTTTATCAAGGCTACGCTGCTACTGAGGATTCTTATGACGACTTAGGGAGAGAAAAATCTGATTTAAGAAAGAAAGCTGTATCTATTGCAAAAGACCCTATTTCGGTCCTACTCCTTGGGATAGAGGATTATTCCGCTACTGCAAGTAATGGTAGAGCTGACGCGATTATTGTGGTTACTTTTAATCAAAGTAATGAAACCATGAAAATGTTAAGTATTCCAAGAGATACGCTAGTTCCTATTGCTGGCATGGATAAAAAGGACAAGATTAATCATTCCTACGTGTTTGGCGGTCCTGCAATGACCATCAACACAGTAGAGAAATTTCTTAATATACCTATTGATTATTATACAACTGTTAATTTTGAAGGTTTTAAAAATGTAGTGGATATTATAGGAGGTATTAATGTTAATGTTCCGTTTGATTTCTCAGAAGATAGCGATGTAGATAACGGGAAACTGTACTATACAAAAGGCGATATGCAATTAGACGGGGAACAAGCTCTAGGATTTGCACGAATGAGAATGCAGGACCCAGAAGGCGATATAGGTAGAGGAGAAAGGCAGAAAGAGATTATAAAAGCAATTATCTCAAAATTAGCTTCTCCAACCACCGTATTCAAATTCGATGATTTAGCTGAAGAATATGGTAATACTATTGTCTCTAACATGAAGCTAAAAGAGTTACTAAATTTCTATCAAGAGTATGGAAGTTTTGATACATCTACGATTGAAGAACTTACTATTGAAGGACGTCCGGCCATGATTAATGGCGTCTCATATATCACCACCGAACAATCCTCTGTAAATGCAGTTAGCCGCACTTTAAGAGAGCATTTAAACTTAAGTGAAAATTCAACTTAAAATTATTCACATTAACTTTAACCTCTTAAGCATTTTTTTACTTAAATCCAATAAAGGCTTCCTTCCCTTCCCGATAACCCCTACTAGTTCCGCAAATAGCTGCAATAAGAAAAGAAGTATTAAGGTAATAATTAGAGATAAACCTAATGATGCATTAGAAAATAAGATAGCTAATGCTCCAAAAACGGCACTGAAGGCATATAAGAAGAGAACTGTATTTTTATGACTAAACCCTACTGCTAACAATTGATAATGGATATGCTTTTTATCCGGCATCATTATACCTTCTTTATTTACCATCCGTCTTAGAATAGAAAATAGTGTATCAAAAATAGGCACTGCTAGGACGATCACAGGAATTACGAAGCTAAACAATGTAACATTTTTGAATAACCCTAACATGGATATAACTGCGATTGAATACCCTAAAAACATCGAGCCTGTATCACCCATATATATTTTTGCTGGGTGGAAATTGTGAAAAAGAAATCCGAGATTACTTCCAATTAGAACAATACAGAAATAAACCACAATTAAGCTATGGTCTGCTACTGCCATAATAAGAATACTTGTCAGAGCAATTGTTGAAACTCCAGATGCTAAACCATCTAATCCATCAATTAGATTTATTGCGTTGGCAATTCCTACAACCCATAGAACGGTAATAATAATGCTGAAATTTTGAAGTTCAATTAGACCAATAAATGGCAGTGTGATCCTTTCAATAATTAATCCACTATAAACTAAAACTCCTGCTGCCAACAATTGACCAGACAGTTTTATGATAGGTCTAATCTGAAATTTATCATCTAAAATGCCGGTTGCTACAATAATTAATGCGCCAATAATAATCTCAGGAAAATGTTCATGTGTAGGTTGTAAATAAACTAATCCTATACAAGTTCCTAAAAATATTGCTAAACCACCGAGCCTAGGCGTCGGTGTAATATGGATTTTTCTATAATCGGGTATATCCATTACTTTAAATTTCATCGCCAGTTTCTTTATCGGATAGACGAGAAGTAATGTTGATATTAATGATAATAGAAATGCTATTATGAGGTTGTTTATATTTAACAAAAGATAATTTAACATTAGATATCCCTGCTTAATTTTGATAGTTGTCGATCTTTAAGATTAATTTGATTATGAATTCGATTTTCATTTATCTTAACATAATTCGAGGGCCTCCTTGTATTATTGCCCGTTTTAGGCGAATAATTTCAAGTTTGGGGCGAATTCCTGTGAATTTGGGGCGAATAATCTGAAGTTTGGGGCGAATCACCGAAAACTTAGGGAGAATCCTTCCAAACTTGAGGCGAATCACGTTCGGACCGCACGTCATTACTTAAAAAAAGTGAGCATCCACCTCTGGATGCTCCTTCTTTTTTGCTTATACTTCAGTCGTTTTATCTTTTTTAGTAAATAATCCTTTAATTTTGTCTGATAGGTCATCAAATAACGTGTAGACAACCGGTATTAGCAGTAATGTAAACAGACTGGATACTGCTAGGCCGAAGATAACGGTGATTGCTAATGGTTGTTGTGTTTCGGCACCTTCACCTAGTCCTAATGCTAATGGAATCATCGCTAGGATTGTGGTTAGTGTTGTCATTAGAATTGGACGCATTCTGCTGACACCTGCTTCTAGTATTGCTTCATACCGCTCGACACCTCGACGTCTGACGATATTGATGTAGTCAACGAGTACGATGGCGTTGTTAACTACGATACCGGCGAGCATAATGATCCCAATGAAGGCGGTTATGCTCAGTGGTGTGCCTGTTATAAATAGTCCTCCTAGTACACCGACGACAGTTGCTGGCAACGAGAACATGATGATTAATGGGAATAGGAAGTTCTCAAACTGGATTGCCATCACTGCGAAAACTAGGAAAATCGATAGGACAAGCGCAATGGATAGGTCACCAAAGGCTTCTGCCATATCTTCCGCTTCACCACCGACAGAGTAACTGTAATCGTCTGGGAAGTTCATATTATCAAGTGCAGCTTCAACATCGGCACTAACACTTCCTAGGTCGCGGTCGACAATTTCTGTTGTTACATTTACTTGTCTTTGTTGATTTTCTCTAGATAAACTTGATGGTCCTTGTATTTGTTCAAAGTCTGCAATGGATGAAAGTGACACCATTGTTCCTTGTTGATTTTGAATCATCATAGTTTCTAAATCACTAATGGTACTGCGTTCATCTTCAGGGTAGATGAGTGTTACGTTCATCTCATCTCCATCTTCACGGTATTGCATGACCGTTTGACCGGTGAATCCCGTGCGGACTTGATTCATGACTTCTTGATGGGTTAACCCGTACTGAGCGGCAACCTCTCGGTCAACAGTCACGTTTAATTCTGGCTGTGTATCTGACACAGATGTTGACGGGTTAATAACCCCTTCTACATCTGAAACAGTATAGATTACTTGCTCTGCAAGTTCTCTTAATACATCATGCTCTGGACCATTAATGCTAATTGAAATTGGATTACCTGATCCCATGGCACCAGCGCCCATAGCACTTACGGTAACTTCAGCACCAACGATGTCGCTTAAATCCTGATCAATTTTTTGCATAATTTGATCTGTTGACTGTTCACGTTCGCCTGATGATACAAGTTGAATGGTATAAGAAGCTGAATTACTACTTCCTCCGCCCATCATGCTAGCAGACGGATCACCACTTGCCATTGTCACGTAACTTACGTCAATGACATCTTGATAGGCTTCTAATCGGTCATTAACTTGCTCTGCTATTTCTTCTGTTTTTTGACTGGATGTTCCAACTGGTGTTTCTAAATTAACACTTAGTTGGCCTTGATCTCCTTCTGGAATGAATTCAGTTCCAATCAATGGAAATAAAGCAAGACTAGCTACAATCGCTATAACTGTAGCAGCAATTGTTGTTTTTCTGAATTTCAATACTCGTTTAAGAATTGATTTATAGCCGTTATTGACTTTGTCTAAAAATCGGTCAAACCAATACCTGCGGCCATTATCCTCCATTGCTTTTGACAATAGCTTCGATGAAAGCATCGGGATTAATGTGATGGAAACAATTAGTGATGCGATTAAAGCAAACGCTACTGTCAGCGCGAGTGGTGTAAATAGCTCTGATGCAATTCCATCTACAAACACGATTGGTAAAAATACGACCAATGTTGTTGTTGTCGAGGCAATTACTGCAGGAGCTAATTCAGACGCACCTTTTTTGGCGGATTCTACCATACTATAGCCACGTTGTCGGTAGGACACAATATTTTCCAAAATAACAATCGAGCTGTCGACCATCATACCTACCCCGAGCGCTAATCCACCCATGGTTAATACGTTTAATGTTTCTCCTGTAAAATACAGTAATGTAAAAGTTGAGATAATTGCAATTGGAATCGATACTCCAATTACAATTGTTGCGCGAAAACTCTTTAAAAATAGCAACAGAATCAGTAAGGCAAATACCCCACCTAGAACCATGTTTTGGATAACTGACGAAATCGACTGTTTAACAAATGTCGATGTATCTACTACCACTTCAAGGTTCACATCTGACGGCAGGTCTTTTTGTAACTCTTCAATACCTGCTGCGACGTTGTCAGATACTTCTACTGTATTTCCATCCGACTGTTTCAATATTGATAATACAACGGCCTCTTCTCCGTTAACAAGCGATCTCCCTGACTTTTGGAAGGTGTCATTTACGGTTGCGACATCTTCAACATGAATGGTAGCTCCTTGTGGTGTTTGAACAATTGTTTGTTTAATATCGTCAACAGAGGTATAGTCTCCGTTTATTCGAACTTGTAAGTCCTTATCACCTTTAGCTACAACACCTGCGGATCCGGATTGATTTGCACCGCTTAATGCCTGCATGATGACCCCGGAATTCACACCATATTGCGCAAGTTTCGCTCTATCTAATTCTAGTTCAATGACGCGTTCTTCCCCACCTTCAATAGTAACAGAAGCTACGCCACCTTGACGTTCAAAATGTGGTACGATTTGGTCTTCAGCAATTTGCTGTAATTTAACGGTATCGTCACCTGTTAGACCAACCCACATAATTGGCAATTGATTCGGATTAAATCTTAGTACACTTGGATCTCCCGCACTTTCCGGTAGCATTCCTTTTACCTGATCAACACTTTCCCTTACCTCGAGTAAGGCATTGTCAAGATTTGTTCCATTATCAAACATCATAATCACAAGCGATGAGCCTGATTGCGATTGTGATTGAATTGTTTGCACCCCTTCTATCGTACTTAATGAGGCTTCAAGTGGTTGACTAACTTGTTTCTCTACCTCTTGTGGAGCTGCATCTTGGTAACTGGTTGCGACTACAGCAATTGGTAAATCAATTTCCGGAAAAAGATCAATTGCTAAGTTTCTAACTGAAATAAAGCCGATTGCAATAATTGCAAGTACAATCATGATTACGCCGACAGGGCGCCGGACGGAGGTATCTACTAACTTCACGGTTAACCTTCCTCCTTCATGATGTCTACTTTACTGCCGTCTGTCAGGGTTAGTTGACCACTTGTTACTACTGTATCCCCCGCACTTATTTCTCCTTCAATTGCTGTTAGGTCTGACTTTGATTCGATAACTGTAATCTTAACCTTCGTTGCCTTATCATCTTCAATTTTATAAACATACGCTTGATCCGTTTCCTCAACTAAAGCAGTTGTAGGGATTTGTAATGAATCTTTAACAACACTTTCTGGCAAATAAACGACAGCTGTCATACCAGGCTTAATTTTCTTATCTTTATTATCTACAGATAGTTCTACTGTGTATAAACCTGTCTCACCAGCAACGGAAGGCACATAGTCTATCTCGGCTTTTTCTTCTAAATCAATTGAATCAAAACGAACAGTGGCTTCGTCATTATCTTCGAAGATAGAAAGATTTTCAGCCGTTACATTTAGTTGGATTTTAATCGTATCTATATTTACAATCATGGCAAATGGATCCGTATTTGATACCATGCCACCTTCTTTTGCATTTAAGGTTGATACTTCGCCACTAGAAGGAGCTTCAATATCAATTGTACCGCGTCCATCTGCTCGTTTAACTGTTGCCAGCAGGTCTTCCTCTTCGACTTGATCACCTTTAGCTACTTCTAGTGAGTCAATTTCCCCTGGAGCTTGTGATACGACTGGTGTATTTTCTTCAGGCATTGTTCTACCGTAGAATCTTTTCTCAACAACTAAGTCTTGTTGAATGACTTCGCCTACCTCTACCGGCGTTACTCTTTCTGTTTCTTGCTTATCTGATGTATCATCCTCTGTACATGCAGCCAGTAGCAGCATTAATGCAACCATTGGCAGTAAAAATTTCTTCATAATAATCCCCTCTCTTTAATCCTGCAATAATAAGTTAATAGTTAAAATGTTAGCAATTTGTTCGCATTCAAGCTTTAATTCTGGGATTGCTTGAAAATGAGTAAGCATTCCTTGGATAATAACCATTTTCGGATTTTGCTTAGCTAGTTCACTAGTTATTAATTGAGCAGCTTCTTTCAGCTGTTTGTTCGTATCGACATCTAAAGGTAACTGGTTTAATTTCTCTTTGATTTGATCGATTAGATCATTTACTTGGTCACTTTCTGTTGGACTTTCATTCTTACATAAGCTGTGATAGCTTAACTGTTCAACGGTAAATTGAGGCGTATCTCCACTGTTGAGCATTCCTTGGACGAGATCATCTAACCGCTTAACAATAAAGGCAGCTAATCCTCCTGAATTTATTTTTAAATCATGGAGTACTATGCTCTTGCAATAACTTTGTAGCACGCCATCTAACTGGATTGACGCATCAACTATGTAAGGCTCAACATCATCACCATAGATTTGAAGTAAATTCATTTTTGTCCATTCATAGCTCTGCTTATTCATGTTCAAAATGAAATGATCTAATTTGTCGCCTAACTGTAGATTATCCCTGAAGTGCATAATAATGTATTCTTTGTGATCACTTAACATTTCTAAGAAAACCTCAGTTTGGCGGATAAGACTTTGTGTCGGATCTTTTTCGTTTGCTACTATTTTGCCTATCCTTTCAAAGATAACGGATGAATAATACTCAAAAATGGCTACCGTTAAATCTTCTTTTGACTTGAAGTATAAATAAAAAGCTCCTTTTGATACGTTGCTTTCATCAACGATTTGTTGAATCGATGTCGCATGAAACCCTTTTTTGGCAAATAATTTAATGCTTTCTTCGATAATCTTCTTCTTTTTTTCGTTCATCTATTTCTCACCTATTTTCATTTCACGGTTATTTTTGTGACTGACTAGTCAGTCACATCTGTTCAAACAAAAGAAATATGACCGATCCGCTTTTGTGGTTAAATCACCACTCACTGACCAGTCAGTCATCACTTTTTATACTATACCATTTTGTACAATTCGTTTGCAACTGTTGTTACTTCAATAATTCTGTTGCCTCGTTAATAAGCAAATCTAACTTCTTTATCTTTGGTAACCGACTATACTTGTTATCGTTCATTTTTTTCTCGATTTGATTAATTAAATTAATGATATCAGAATCACCAAGCAATTGTTGGTAGGTAACAAATAAATGGCGGTATTGTTCAATCAACCGTTTCATTTTTCTATTAAATCCTGCTAAGTGATTAGTAGATGTAAACCCAAATAAAGTTGCAACATTATTATCAAAGGTTGGGAAATAGGGATTTTTGAGATGGAGCATACTGATCACGAGCGGAAACTTCATGGATGGATTGCCGTTCCTATTTTTAACTTGGTAAAGAGCATTCGTTATCTCTACAATATTTGGCCTGTTGTCGTTTAGTCTTTCTCGTTCAATCAGTTCAAAATACTTTTGCTCAAATTCAGCTGTTACACTAAGATTGTCCAGATTGTAGAAGGACCGGCAGACAAAATGAAATAGTCCGTTGTTTTTAGTGTCACCGCTGTGAAACTGTTCATGTAAAAATGTATATACTTGATAATTTTGCCCATTTGTATTCTCGACTAGTTGCTTTTGATTATCGATTAACACCTTTTTAATATCACCAGCAGCATGATAACCTTTTTGTACCATCTCGTATTCCTCCTTTTTATTTGAAGTATTTCTGGGAGGCTAATGATGCTTCATTCTATGATACCATACGGGAATCGATGCTTAATATTAAAATCCGTTAACAATTTTATTAACTCTATCTAAATGATGATTCAATCATTTAAAAGGCTTGTTTAGAAAGCGTTTACAGTTTCTTGCAAGCCTTTTTGTTATGACTAGCTTTATGCTAAGTATGTTTTAGGGACACTTGTATCTTAAAATTGATTTTTATAATTAAAGTAGACCATTATGTTTGACGTGCGATTATATAATTGATTAAACGATTTTCTTGAGGTATCAACGATTATCTTATACCCATTGTTAAAAACAACCAGCGTTTTCTTGTCTTGTTCAGAATAGTGTTTAATGTGGATAAATGAAATATATGCACATTCTTTTTCTTTTATTGCACAAGTTGGCATCAAATAGATATTTTGCTCTGGACTTACTGGTACTGGAATCTTTTTGCTTGTTTCTAGTATTTTTCCTGCTGCCATTCTTCTCCCATCTAAAGATGCACCAGATCTGATGCAGCTATCATTTAAAATTTGATTTAGGCTTCTCGTTGTGTAAATTTGTTTACCCGGTTCTACAATTAGTGTTCGATAATTTTCAACAGACTTTGGTTCAATTGTCATTGTATCGTTCGAAATATGATACTGTTTTGTAAATATTTGTTCCATTCTCTTTCCTCCTGGTGTCTTTTTTAGTGTTAAAATATTATGTTACAAGAAATATAATACTATATAACTAAGAAATTGGTTATAATTTGTAAATTAAATGGTGTTTTTGTTGTATAAATATGTCAATTTTTTAAAAGTTACTAAAAATAGATTCAAACTGTGCGTCTGTTTTGCTATGATATAATTTTGGTTACTAGAAAAATTTTACATTTACATCAAAAAGAAGAGAGATCCAGTAAAACTGGATCCCTCAGTCTGTCAAGAAGATTAATTGTTTCCATTTCCTTCTTCGTCACCCATAGTATCTTCGTTGGTAATATCATCACCCATGTTTTCATCTGTCAGGCCATTGTCTTCACCTTGACCTCCGTTTGTACCCTCTTCGCCTTGTCCACCATTCGTACCTTCTTCACCTTGATTTCCATTTGTACCTTCATCTTCTAAATTTTGATCTGTTTCTCCATTCCCGCCATCTTCTCCACCGTTTTCAGGATCGACCGCATCGTCCATTTCTTCTTCAATTTCGTCGGCTGGCGCCTCTTCATCTGTTGGTGGGGTTTCTTCTTCTTCGTTACCAGCACATGCTGTTGCTAGTGAAAGTGCAAACAATGGGGTACCAATCTTTAATAACCATTTTTTATCCATTGGGTTTTTCCTCCTTGTAACTTTAGTCTATATTAGCTTTCCCAATTCCCGAGAAAATTTCCGAATACCTGCTTAATGATTTCTTCCAAGGTAAGATATCCAGTTTCACCTCGTTAAAACTGACCGGTTTTATCGAGTTGAGATATAAAACGGTCGCGATTAGATTTCTTCAGAATGGACAAAAATATACATGTGGGTAAGGAATATCTTGTGATTAACCAAGACTTTTTAATGATTTTTATTTTTGACATAAAGATATAGAATGCGCCACAGTTGCGACCAAACCTCGCCAAGTATTCCACTTTGTAAGGCGGATGAGAAGAGTGGTGCGTGCTATTGGCAACAATCTCCTAGCAGAAGCCAGGCGACTGCTATAAAGGCGAATAAATGCATGTTTGGGGCGAATCTTTGCTCTTTTGGGGCGAATAAATGGGTATTTGGGGCGAATAGTTTAGTATTAGGGTTGAATTCACACATTTTTCAGGCGAATCAACGAGAGGAGGCTCACTGATCTCCAGCAAAAAGCGTAATTTTCCCCAAAGTGGTAGAAATCGTTATATTTTGTCGCAATTTCTATCAACTGCGGATCCTTATAAGCCATAATACTTTTGAAATTAGCCTTTACCAAAAATAAAAAACAATCCTTGATATGGATTGTTTTTATCTTTGGTTATTATTTTATCGCAAACATTATTTCTGCTTCACAAGCTAATTCTCCGTCAACAGTTGCTGTCGCTTTCCCTTTGCCGATTGGGCCTTTGAGACGGACGATTTCAACTTCTAGTTTTAATTGATCACCTGGTTTTACTTGGCGCTTGAAACGACACTTATCGATGCCGGCAAGAAATCCAATTTTCCCTTTGTTTTCTTCTTTGTTTAAAATCGCAACTGCAC
Organism: Aquibacillus saliphilus; assembly: GCF_020404745.1. Taxonomy (GTDB): domain Bacteria; phylum Bacillota; class Bacilli; order Bacillales; family Amphibacillaceae; genus Aquibacillus; species Aquibacillus saliphilus. Next base: position 139,437 of record NZ_JAIZAP010000007.1, on the reverse strand, counting down.
CTACCTGTGCTAGCGCCTCTACGATTAAAACTCCAGGCATTACTGGATAATCCGGAAAATGCCCTTGGAAAAATGGTTCGTTAATTGTGACGTTTTTCTTACCCACCACCCGTTTATCATCCTCAATTTCTGTAATTTCATCGACGAGTAAAAAAGGGTAACGATGTGGAATTGTTTCTTTGATTTTTTGAATATCAAACAATGTACACCTCTCCTTTCTGATAAAGTTTTATCTAGTTTGAAAACAGTAAAAAGTTAATCGTCTATAAACAGGGATGCTTTATTACCCGGGTACGATTAACTTCTTTTGATTGTTAGATTATCCTTCACCAATTACAATATCCAATATATGCTGCCAAGTATCAAAATTAAGTACCTCTGTAGGATTGCCATCGCCTAAAATGCCATAACCGACCACAAGACCAATAATTAGCGCTACAAATGAAAGGACCAAAACCAAAATCACTTTTAACCAGATTGGTAAAATACGTCGGATAGGCCGTTTGTTCATTTTTTTCTCTTCACGACGTTTTTTTCTTTGATCTTTATCTCCATTGTTAGACTGCTTGTTTTGTTGTTTCCCTAATTTTTTTTCTTGTTTCTGAAGTTGCTTTTGCTCTTTACGTTTAACGGAATCTTGCTTGGCTTCAGATTTTTTCGATTCGGTGGTTGGCATGGTTCGATTGACTCCTTACTTAATAATTCCTAAAGTGATGTTCAACAGACCAAATAATTGTTATTTGGTCCTCACGTATCAATAAGATACTTTAGACATTAAATTGTGCTTGTTCGTCAACTTTTGAACTCTATTTAAAGATGTTACCGTAATTGATTAACTAATCCCATCATTTGATCATTCATAGAAATGGTTCTAGCGTTAAATTGATATGCACGTTGTGTCAGCGTAAGTTCGGACATTTGTTTAGCGAGATCGACATTTGATGCTTCTAATGACTTGCTTTTCACTTCAACGTCATTCTGTGCAATTTGCGTTAGTATCTCGTTAATATCAAACTGTTGTCCCTCTGTATTAGCAAGTCTGAAGTTATTGTTGCCAACTGCTTCTAACATACGGGGGCGAACTGCCTCAACAATTGCTAATTGCCCCACGTCTTGGGTTACCCCATTTCTAGTGGTTTGAACTATTCCGTTGCCTGATATTTGGATTGATTCAAAATCATCAGCAAAAATAATTGGTCCGTTGTCTCCAACAACTGGGTGCCCCTGTTTGTTGGTAAGCATGACTGTTCCATCATTTAAAGGATTGACATAAAACGTCCCGGAACGAGTTAATTGTGTTTCCGTATTTCCATTTTCAGTAACATCTACTTGAAAAAGGTGATTATCTTTTAATAAAGCAAGGTCAAGCTCTCGGCCTGTTTCGGTAATTTGTCCTTGCGCAAAATTAAGATTAGTTTGTCCTAGTTTCGCTCCATTACCAACCCTGATTCCGTCTGGTGTTAACCGCTCGTTTTGCTCCGGTGGGCGTGATATGTTATCTAGCTGTTGAAATAATAGTGACGAGAATTCAGCTTGACGACTCTTATACCCTGTTGTATTCGAATTCGCCATATTGTTTCCAATCGTATCTAATTTATTTTGCAGCTGCCCCATTGTGACCGCAGCCTGAATTGCCATTCTACTCATAACAAACCCTCCCTACCGTAGTCGTGCGATTTCATTAACAGCCTTATCCATGCTTTGGTCGTAAGCCTTTAAGACATTTTGATTCATCTCAAATGAACGATATGCTTGCATCATATCTGTCATCGTTTGATTGGCATCGACATTCGAGGTTTCAAGAAATTTCTGTTGGATAGTAAAAGTCGTTGCTGGATTCTGACGCGCATCGACTAACTCTTGTCCATCTTCTGCTAGTCGAAACAAATCCTGACCTTCTTTCACCAACTCATTGGCATTTGAACTATATGCGACAGCAAGTGGTATATTTTCGCCATCTAGTTGGATGGTTCCCTCTGCTGTTACATTGAACTGCATTCCATCTGTTGCAATTCTATCTCCTGCTTGGTCTAGTATGTAGTGACCATGGTTAGAAACCAAAAATCCCTGTCCATCGACAGTAAAATTCCCATTCCTAGTGTAACGTTGTTCACCGTCTTGATTTGTGACGGTAAAGAATATATTTCCGTTTTCATCAGGCATCTGACCATTAACAAGAGCCATGTCGGTGGTAATCCCTGTTTCTTTCAGTCCACCTTGAGCAAAATCAGGAGTAATTTCTTCTACGTATACGCCAGAATTAATTGATCCAATCCGAGACTGCATGGGAATGTTTAGATTCGTTGACGTTGGAAGTCGCTTTGATTCCATTCGCTCGATTAACAGCTCTGGAAATGCACGCAATGACGCTTGATCTTGTTTATAACCTGGGGTCGTCGCATTCGTTATATTATTGGATAACGTTTCTTGACGACGTTGCTGTGCAATCATTCCAGCTGCCGCAGTATAATAACCTCTTAACATAGATACTCCCCTCTCCTAAGCTCTAAGTGTGTATGACTGATTCCTACAAATTTTGCAAATAATTTCTGCTAAACACTAATTTTAGTTAACTTAGTTTCTTTTTTTCAATGCGATCAATGTTCTCTAACATAATGCCAGTACCCTTAGCAACACAGTCCATCGGATCCTCCGCTAAAAAGACAGGCACTTTTAATTCATCTGCTAATAGTTGGTCTAATCCGTGTAACATTGCCCCTCCACCGGTTAAAATCACTCCACGGTCGATAATATCTGCAGATAATTCTGGTGGCGTTTGTTCTAACACAACTTTGGCTGCTTGGATAATTAGCGCTACTGATTCCCTGAGCGCCTCTTCTATTTCGCCTGAATGAAGTGTGATTGTGCGTGGTAATCCACTAACCATATCACGTCCGCGAATATCAATTTCTTCATTACGAGAACCTTTAAAAGCAGTTGCTATATTTATTTTAATATCTTCTGATGTACGTTCACCAATAAGAAGTTTATATTTTCTTTTCACATAATTAAGTATTTCAGCATCAAATTTATCACCAGCCATTTTTATGGACTGGGCAGTAACAATATCTCCCATGGAGAGCACTGCTACGTCAGTAGTTCCACCACCGATATCAACAATCATATTGCCGCTAGGTTGGAAAATATCCATGCCTGCGCCAATCGCCGCTACCTTTGGTTCTTCTTCTAAGTATATTCTTTTACCGCCTGATTTCTCAGCCGCTTCTCTTATTGCTTTTTGTTCCACTTTTGTAATATTTGTCGGGCAACAAATTAGCATGCGGGGCTTGGAAAGAAATCCTCGAACATTAATTTTATTTATAAAGTAGCGTAACATTGCTTCAGTCACATCAAAATCAGCAATTACTCCGTCTTTTAACGGGCGAATTGCTTCGATATTCCCTGGTGTTCGTCCGACCATTCGTCTGGCATCTTCACCAACTTCAAGTACCTTGCCTGTCATACGATCCATGGCAACAACCGAGGGCTCATTTAGTACAATTCCTTTGCCTTTTACGTGTATTAATACATTAGCTGTTCCAAGATCTATCCCAATATCCCTAGCAAACATGAGTTTTGAATCCTCCCTGCCTAATTTAGCTACTATGTATCCGTCAAGAGGACACAATGCCTCTAACTATATATAATATCACAAATTGTAAATTTTAGTAGTTTAAAATTAAAAACGTACAATTTGTAATTCACAGCTAAAAGATGGATAGATTAATGCAGACAAACTGCATATCCAGATCGTCTGCATTAGCTACTATAAATGCATATATCAATAGGGAGGATCTTACCCTTTAACCTACTGGTTCGCTTGGAGGTCGTTCTAGTTCTGTACTGAGCTTGTATTTCATTTTTGTTGCTTCACCACCACGCAAATGACGGATTGCCTTATGATGATCGAGGATATTTTTTACTTCAGTAGCTAGTTCGGGGTTTATTTCTGGCAATCTTTCTGTTAAATCCTTGTGGACCGTGCTTTTGGAAACGCCAAATTCCTTTGCAATAACGCGGACAGTTTTCTTTGTTTCCACAAGATGCTTTCCGATCCTGATCGTTCTCTCTTTGATGTAGTCATGCACACCACTCGCCTCCCTGAGTTGGATGTCCAAGGTGTAAAATGAGACAAAAAAACTTTATGATTGTGGGCGCTTTAGCTAATGGTATATGTACTAATGAAGTGTGGTACCGCTGCTGTGTTCTATTCGATGATTAATTACACTCTCACTCACCTTAGACCTTTCTTGATTGCTTGGTTTGTAACATTTTATTAACATAACTGAATGAATATGAATAAAATTATTTTAATCTGACAAGTTTGTAACATTGACAAGCCTGATGACCTAGCTCTTTTTAGCTATATACGAGTAAACGATGCTACAATTTCCTTGATTATGACTAACAGGCTTGAAAGGATATACGAATAAAAAAAGCCCCACCAGTGATTTGGCGAGACTTGAGACGGATTATATATATCGTTTTTTTAGTTTATGTAAACCAAAGTTCTATTTTTCCATAGCAATAATCGGTAACTTAGCAAAGAAAAAATCGCTTCTTTGTTCAATAAATTCATTGCACGACTCTAACAATAGATTTTCACTACCCGTAGCTAAGCCCAGGTAATATTTTCTGAACGGTGTTGTTGGTATCGTTGTTAAAATATCCGTTGCTGCTTTTAAATTACCTTTTGCAATTTCAATATGAGCCATCTCACTGGGATCATTTGTCTGTAATTTACCAATTTTCCCAAAATGAGCACAGACAAACGGGTAATTTTTTTCAATAATACTCGTTGTTAACTGAGGCATATTAAACTTTTCAGTAATTTTCAGCGCTTCATTCAAATGGTATGCAGACGATGCAAAATCATCATAAATATATGTTAGACCAAGATTGATATGTACCTTTGCCTTTCTTTCAATACTAATTGTATTGTTAATTGCCTTGTAAGCATGCTTTCTTGCTAGAATTAACTGATTCCTTTTCCAGAAATAAGTAAACAAGACAGCGTTTAGTCTTGTTTCATAGAGTGAGGATAGTACTGGGCACTCTATTTCGTAAATTAATTCTTTTATCTCATCAAGGTAATAACCAAGACTGTCATACTGATATGCCATGTAGTCTATATTCACTTTTATAAAATGCAATAGGCATTTAAGCTCTGGTATAGTTGTATCTATTTTATATGATTGTTCTTTTAATTGATGTAAGGAAAGAATGCTCTCCTTCGAAGCTAGCATGAGCTGATAGACTTCTGCCCATTCTCGGTCAACTTTACTTACACTTTTACTATTCTTTAAAATTAATTGTTCTAGGTCGTCATAAAAACCATTCATATAGAGAAATTCCATCCCTGTCCGGCGAACAGACTCTATTTCAGATTGCAAACAAAAGACCCGACATTGTTCTATCATTGTTCTCTCATCCAAGGTCTTATTTAGGGTAATAAAATGATTTAAGCTTAGATACTCTCGGTAATCATCTGATAGGTTCTGTAATGCACTTGAATTACCTGTATTTCCACTCATGAGCTCACTCCTATGATCATTTATTCAGAAATGGTAAGTGCTATTCAAACCTACCTATGGATTTATCTAGCAACTCGCTCTTTAGATAGCAAAATTGTTAACCTATTGTGGATATTTGATTGGTTGTCATAAAACTACTACTTTTCAGACTATTTATTCATTATTTCACACTATTTTTTTAATTCAATAGATATAATCTACTATTCACAAAGTTTTTTTATTTAACATTTGGAAGTAACTTGAAATGATAGTTATAACTGTATAGTTAAATAGAGCTGCTTATTTTCAAATCATATCGATCATTGCATTATCCGTTACATGCCTCCTTGGACTCGTCAACGATCTGAATTGATTCGGGTGGAAGTTAACACGTAGGTTATAAAAAATGTAGGTATAAGGGAAAATCCCTTCTACCTACATTCATTACTTAATGCATCCCTTGTTGCGGGGATTTCGTATAAGCCTGCAGCATAATGTTCATATCTTGCTCTTTTAGTTGTGGAACTTGATAATACCCTTTTTTGTTTTGATATAAGAATAGCTCATAGCTCATTTCAATTAGGTTCGGTACACTATCGCCAAGGACACGACGTAAGACTGGATTGTTCATCTCAGCTGCCGCCATGGTAAAAGTAGAGCAGGCTGCTTTTGTTTGACCTAACATGAATGAAGAATAACATTCATCGGTAAACTCGCTGACAGACTGTTTTGGTTTTTTCGGCTGACCAGCTTTCACCCCATAAGTAACCTCGTTGCTTTGCTGCATGTTATATTGCTGTGTTGGCACCGTTGGATCTTGACCAGTACTGAAACTTTCCACGACTGTGTTATACAGTTGCGTCATAAATGAAGATTGGCGTTGTAGAATATCCTTTAATTCCTGATCCTGAATCTGTTGATCGTACAGTTGATAGTGCTCCAACACACCGATTAAGCAACCAATTAATTCATGTGAGTCAAGAATCTCGTGAGCACCATGATTATGATTAATTGCTCCGCTAGCCATATTTTGTGGCATTTGCGTACCACTTTGCATTTGATTCTGATTTTGATTTTGATTTTGATTAGGCAAAATGAAGACCTCCTACTTTTTTAGATTCAATTATATACTTTCCTCGGAGGTGCCATTTATGTACAAAAATTTTCCCTTCTTTTCCGTATTATGATTTAAGATTTTCGGCAAAGAAATCTTACATATAGTGATGAGGGTGGTCGTTTGAGGTTCACTCAAGTAAAAAATACGAAAGCACATAGAAAAGAAGAGGATGTCTCAAAAAAGTCTAGCTTTTGGTGACACCCCTCAGAAAAAGAAAAAATAACCTTAGGTTCTCACCCAAGGTTATTTTTCTTCTATTTATGCGTTTGCCATTGCTGCTGAAGATTCTGTGTTTTCACCGCTAGTGCCTTCTTCAGCATCTCCTTCGGTTCCATCTTCTTCCTCAACTGCATCTGTTTCGCTTTCATCCATTTCTTGTTCTGTGTTGTCCTCGCTCTTATTTGGAGCTTCTACCTGACTTACCGGTTGGTTAAAATAGTTTTCTGGATTAACCGGCTCATCTTGTTTACGAACTTCGAAATGAACGTGCGTTCCACTTGCTTGACCAAATAGATTTTGTCCAGCTGAACCAATCACATCACCTTGCTTTACTTCGGCATCAACTTCGACTAGTACTTCTTCTAGGCTCGCGTAGTATGTTGTAATATCATTTTGGTGTTCCATTTTAATGACATTACCTAAAAGTGGATCTTCCTTCACTTCTATTACTGTACCACTTAATGCGGCCGTTACATCGAAAGCTTCGCCATCCGCAGACGCAACATCTACACCTTTACTCTGATAGTATTTATTGTTGTATAGAACAAGTGCTTGTAATTGATCCTCACTATCTGCGTTATAGTCGTAGAACTTCGTTACAATTTCTGACTGACTTTCTTCCGATACAGGCATCTTCAAAACTTCTTGTTGTTCCATTACTGCTTCAGAGTCTTCATCAAACCCAACTGGATTGTTACCCGTGATAAAATCACTGTCTAGTTCAGTCTCTGACTCTTCGGTTGCCTCAGGTACTTGATTATCTAAATTTTGATACCATAAGACCCCTGTTAATAGTAATGCCGCGATGGTAAGATATACTGCTGGAAAAAACCACTTCTTGCCCAAGATACGTCTCCAACCTTTTTTTGGAACGTTCTCATTTTCCTCTTTCATTGATCATCACCTCAGCAATCATTCTGATCAGAAACAGGAAGATATATACATGAAACACAAAATTTTTTTAGATTTATTTTTCGACAAAGTTTAAAAATTATACATTTTTTCATTAAAAACTTAAATTTGCACTAATTTAGTAGTGCGGATTACTGCTTTACATGTTGATTTGACGTGGTTTTTGATCGTTTACTGAGAAGTTATGAGCATTCGAAATTTGTTATGCATGTTTACTTAGGCTTATCAGCGCTAAACAGGGAATTATGCGCATTCGGAGCTTCATTATAAGTTTTTCCGGAGAGTTATAAGCATTCGAGGCTTTGTTATTCTCATTCACCAATAAAGAAGGGAGGGGCTTTCATTTTCTAAATAAATATAAAGCAGAGAGGTATTTAGCCTCTCTACTTCACTATTTCTTTGCTGCTAGCTTTGGTGCAGTTGTGGTCACTTCATCTACTTCCGCTCCTTGGTAGTAGTAGGTAATAATTTCTTTATAATTTTTTCCTTCTTTAGCCATTCCGTTAGCACCGTATTGACTCATACCTACTCCGTGGCCGAAGCCTTTTGTTGTAAATATCAAGTGATTATTTTTGTATTCTATTTCAAAATCGCTAGAGCGAAGTTCCAAGTCCTCTCTTACATCTCTACCTGTAAAGGTTTTACCCCCTAAAGCTATTTCTGCAACGCGGTTACTTTCTGTTCGTTTTATTTGAAAATCAGTGGACACATCAATTTGAACTCCTAGCGCTTGCTCCACCTGATCAATTGTTAGTACCTTTTGATCTAAATATTTTGGGGACTCTTTATCCCAAGGGCTTTCAACGCTTCTTAAATAAGGTAATTCATTCGCCCAGTATTTCTCTGAGTCCTCTGTGTACCCATTACTTGTTGAAAAAAAGGCAGGAGTTATTGGAACACCTTGATACGTTACGACTTCACCGATTGTTTCAGATACCGCTTTTTTAATTTTATTTAGTTTCCAGTTATAGTCCGTGCCCCACTGCGAACGCAAGTCACCATCATTTTTATATACTTGATGTTGTACCGTATCTGATACATCCGATCCTTCTGGTAAGTTATTTTCTTGTTTATACATCAAGTAATTGACGATATAAGTTCGTGCAGCCAGCGCTTGTGCTTTCAATGCTTCCAGTTCGAAATCAGCTGGCATTTCAGAAGCAACTACTCTAGTGACATATTCCTCGAGTGGAACTGTTTCTATTTTTTCCGACTTTGTTCGGAATACGTTCACCGAAAAAGGAGAATCACTTGCCTCTAGTACTACCGGATTATTTTCTTCCACTACTGTCGTGTTGACTGATTTTGATTGATCTGTGTCTGCTTGGATGAACGGGATAACAATAACTGTTGGGATTACTAGTATGATTGATACTAAACTTACAACTACTATGATACTTGGTATCTTCCATTCATATTTGCCATATCTAGTTGGGCGTTTTCTTTTTTTCCATCTTTTCATAGGTGGCCTCCTTCTCTAGCTCATCTATTACTTAAATTTATACAGTTAGATAAACTATTAGAACTAGAATTTAAAAGAGAATATATTTTTGAAAAGAATGAACGATTAAACACTAGTAAATGAACAAAAACTTTCTTTACATTACTCCTGGTGCTATCTTTAATGTCTTATTTTCAGTTGATAGTTTCGCCTGTACTCCTAACGGAATTGCTATATGAGGCAAACAGTGCCCAATATGAAACCCTTTTATTACTGGTTTATTCAAGTTTGCAAAATAATCATCCAATACTTGCTCTAATGTTAATGTTGGTTTTTTATGTTTTTGGATTGGGACTTTAAAGTTACCAATAACAATACCGACCGCATCAGCTAACTTACCCGCAAGTCGTAATTGATTAAGCATAGCGTCAATCCGGTATGGTTCTTCATCGACATCTTCGATTAATAGTAACTTACCTAATGTATCAATCTCGAAAGGTGTTTTTAAGCTACTTGTAAGCAAAGTTAAATTGCCCCCGACGATAACTCCGTTTGCTGTCCCTTCAGCCAACACATCTAACTTTGATATCTTTTCTGAGTAGATTATTTGATTTGGTGTAAATAATTGGAGGAACATTTGCTTTGATAGTCCATCAAATTCTTTTCCTGCGATATCTGAACTGAGCATCGGTCCGTGGAATGTTACTAATTCTGAATGTTTGTTTATGGCTGTGTGCAAGAAGGTGATATCACTATAACCCCAAAAAACTTTCGGATTGTTTGCAATAAGCGAATAGTCTAAGCCATCAGCTAATCTGGCAGTCCCATACCCTCCACAAGCGCAAATAATGCCCTTTATAGACTTATCAGCAAACATCGTGTGCAATTCAGCAATTCGAGCTTGGTCTGTGCCTGCGAGGTATCCATGGACAGCTGAGATATGGTTGCCAATTTTAACTTGTAATCCTAAAGATTTCAGAAATGCGATTCCAATTTGTAATTTCTCAAGGTCAGGAGGACTTGCTGGGGCAATTATTCCAATCGTGTCCCCTTGTTTAATCCTGCTTGGCAGTATGATAGCCTCACCTCATTCACTTTTAAAATTAAGGTACATATACGGCAATAACACAAATAAACGCACTTCTTCATCTATATGATGTCAGGTCAATAAATATTCGAGAAAATAGGAATATGGCCCGAACTATGCAAAGGAGTTTGTAATAAATTGATAAGTGGGATTATGGGGTTACTTGTGGGTTCGATAAGTTTAGAAAAAATATTATTTTCACATACCGATATTTTTTCAATTTAGATATTAAATGAACATGTATCTGCTTCACAAGTTGTTTTAAAATCTTCGTAGTTGACAGAAAAAGCGACGTAACTTCACTTTCTTCCACTTTAATTGAATCGAGTTTCCCTGTGTGAGAATAAATCCAGGGTGAGTGCGCATTCAGGGTCACGGAGTGAGAATAAATCCGGGGTGAGCGCGCATTCCGGGTCACGGAGTGAGAATAATTCCGAGGTGAGTGCGCATTCCGGGTCACGGAGTGAGAATAAATCCAGGGTGAGTGCGCATTCTGGGAAGCTGAGTGAGAATAAATCCGGGGTGAGCGCGCATTCCGGGACGCGGAGTGAGAATAAATCCGGGGTGAGCGCGCATTCCGGGACGCGGAGTGAGAATAAATCCAGGGTGAGTGCGCATTCCGGATCACGGAGTGAGAATAAATCCGGGGTGAGTGCGCATTCTGCAGCGCCGATTTACCACTCTTCTGATGCAGTTTTTGTGACAAAAACAAAAATCTTTTAGGAAAGAGCCTTATTTTAAGATAAACAAAACAAAGACTGCCTTAACCCGGCAGTCTCTGTGTTAGTTGTTGTTTATCAAATTATTAGGATACAGAACTATGTTGATGTTCAGCGGAATCGACAATGACTTCTTCTTCATCATTAACACGTTCAATATCTGCACCTATTTGTGCGAACTTCTCAGTTAAATCTACATAGCCGCGATCTAAATGCTTCAGTTCAGTTACACGCGTATATCCCTCTGCAGTTAATCCAGCCAAAATAAGTGCCGCCCCTGCTCTTAAGTCAGTTGCTGCGACTTCGGCTCCTTGCAGTGTTACAGGGCCTTCTACGATGACACTGCGACCTTCAATCTTGAGCTTTGCATTCATACGACGAAATTCTTCTACGTGCATGAAGCGATTTTCAAAGACAGTTTCTGTAATCACACTTGTTCCATGAGCATTCAACATCAACGCCATCATTTGCGATTGCATATCAGTTGGAAAGCCTGGGTGTGGTAATGTTTTAAGATCTGTTGATTTTAATCTTTTAGGGCCAATAACTCTAAGGCCATCTGCTTCTTCTTGTATCGTAACACCCATTTCTTCCATCTTCGAAACTAAAGAACGTAAATGCTCAAGTTCTGCACCTCTAACTAAAACGTTACCACCTGTAATTGCAGCTGCAACCATAAATGTTCCTGCCTCAATGCGGTCTGGGATAATTGTGTGTTCTGCACCGTGAAGGGTTTCAACCCCTTCAATTTTAATTATTTCAGTACCAGCACCAACAATTTTGGCACCCATTTTATTTAGGAAATTTGCTAAATCTACAATTTCTGGCTCTTTGGCACAGTTTTCTAGTATTGTTTTACCTTCTGCTAATGCAGCTGCCATAATGATATTTTCAGTGGCACCTACACTTGGAACGTCTAAATAAATTTTTGCGCCTTGCAAACGACCATTAGCATGAACTTCAACAAATCCGTTGCCAACATGCACCTTTGCTCCCATCGCTTCAAAGCCTTTCAGGTGAAGATCAATGGGACGGGATCCAATTGCACATCCCCCAGGCATCGCAACCTTAGCATGACCATATCTTGCTAGTAATGGACCTAACACAAGAACGGATGCACGCATTTTTCTTACGTATTCAAATGGCGCTTCGGTTTTAAGTGGTTGTGTTGCATCAACGGTTATTTTATTGTTATCAAAACTTATATCTGCGTTCATGTGACTTAGAACTTCTTTAATGGTAAAAACATCAGCAAGGGCTGGAACTTCATGAATAACGCTTTTTCCTTCACTTGCAATGATACTTGCTGCGATGACAGGCAATACGGCATTCTTTGCGCCTTCTACTTTGACTGAGCCATTTAACTGCCTTCCACCACGGACGATGATTTTCTCCAAGGTTCATTCTCCTCTGCGTCCAATTTCACTATTATTAATATTCAGTAGTAATGATAGGTGTTCCTATTGTAACGATTGTTTTCCCGCCCAATCCTACGCGAGCGGCTAATTGTACATTCATTGGTTTGTCCGAGATGGATAAGAAATAATCCCAATGATCTGTATATCCAGATAGGACTGCTAAATTTTCTTCTTCTATATAATCTAGTGTTTGAACATTTAACTTTTCACTTACTCTTTCAAACAAATAATCACTACTCATAATACCATTTGTTTGTACTGATACACAAGAGAATATTGTAGATTTCCCTGTAAATACATTATTTAAAAATCTTTCCATTTTTTTTGAATAGTAGATTTCAACTTGCTCGTCCCAGATGGACCCGCTAAGCATATAAATAATCTCTGCATCGTGATTGGTATTAGACGGAACGATTACCTCAAAACGTTCGTGAATGTCGCCATTTTTATGGAGGTCTATCGAAAACTTTGTTACTTGTTCCGTCTTTTCTACTTTAAATTTTGATTTCGGATAAATCTTTTCTATCTTTCTCTTAATCTCTAACACTCTATCTCTACCCATTTTTTCTTTGGTTATAACTTCCCACGTTTGCAAACTAAGATTATCTTGATCTAATAGATTTACCATGTCATCAATTTCCCTTAGTGGAGACGCTGTTGACGCATTTGTATTTGGGATAAAAAATAGTATTAGTAAAGTGATCGTGAATAAAACGAGAATAACCTTTGAATTCATAAAAAACTCCCCTTTAATTACTTATTAGTGATAAGTATGGTCAGGAGAGTTCATATACATACAATTTAGTTATCAACAATCTATGACAAGAAATCAAAGATTAGAAAAGTAGATTTAGTTGTTGAGACCACTGCAAGAAGTCTAGGAAAAATCTACTTACTGATGTACCGATTGTAATTGTTAAAAATATCAGTAAGATTCGCGCTTCAAATACACGCTCTTTCTTTAGCAATGGATCGATTTTAACAGCTTGTAGTACTTGCCATGTAATAATAATAAAGATAATATGTGAAATCATACTAATCAATGCTGTTTGACCTAATGTTTGCATTAGCATCCTATAACACCTACTTCCACTTAGTTTAGCCAATTAAACTTTGCCACGTACGTAAGCATTTGTCAATTGATGCATCTATTTGGTAAATTTTTTAGTTTTATAAACAAATCAACGAGTAGTTACCAACATTAACCGACAAAAACTGATATTTCCCGGGAAATTCCTACAAAATACGATATAACTGATGTAATTAAAATGTTTACTTTTTAAAGATTGAGACCGCGGTTACTCGTGCCACCGAAATTATTTGTTGATTGTGACGCGCCAAGTATTCCAGTTACTGGACAAGTTGCCAGTTACTACTATAAAGGCGAATAAGTGGCGGTTTGGGGCGAATCTTTACTCTTTTGAGGCGAATAAATGCGTATTTGGGGCGAATAATTTAGTATTAGGGTAGAATTCACACATTTTTGAGGCGAATCAATGTGAGGAGGCTTACGGATTTCCTGAAAAAAGTGTAATTTTTCCCAAACTTGTATAAAATCGGTATATTTTGTTTCGTTTTCATATCAACTGCGATAATTTAAAAGCAAACATGTAGGAAAAGAGCCAAAGAAAAAGACTTCAAACCTGGACTTTCCAACGTTTGAAGTCTTTTACATTATTTTACAATTAACTATCTTTTTTCTTCAATCACTTCTAGACGATTTATTGCACGTCTAAGTGAATACTCAGCCCGTCTGAAATCAATATCATCTTGTTTGGCTTGAAGACGTCGTTCTGCACGTTCTTTTGCCTTACGCGCACGCTCTACGTTAATATCTGAAGGCTTTTCAGCAGATTGAGCGAGAATGGTAACTTTATCAGGTCTAACCTCAAGAAATCCACCACTCACAGCTATTCTTTCTGTATGATTATTACCTTTCAAACGCACTGCACTAATTGTTAACGGTGCAACGAGCGGAATGTGTCCTGGCAAAATACCAAGCTCACCATTCTCAGCCTTACAACTTACCATTTCAAATGTATCTTCCAAAACAGGGCCATCAGGAGTGACAACACTCACAGTTAGTGTTTTCAATGCAACCCCTCCTTGGGCTTGGAATGAAGGATGTTTTAAGAAACATCACATCTATTGCTTAGGCACTATGGGATATCAATCCAGTGTTTAGGTCTTAATTGGTTCGTTTAGTTAGTTCAGCTGGGCGAGCCCATTACGCTTACTTAGATTAGCTTCATGGGCTAGATGCTCGCGTCATAAGCAATTCACCTACAAGTCCTAAGAACGTGGACTTGTAGGTGCCTTGCTTATGCGTGTCGCATCTTGGCGAGCCCATTACGCTTACTTAGGTTAGCTGCGCGGGCTAGTCGCTCGCGTCATAAGCAGTTCACCTCCAGTGACCAATTGCAGGTCACTTGCGGCGCTCTGCTTATGCGTTTCGCGCCTGACCAAGCCCGCTCCGCTTACTTATATTTATGCCATTTGTTTTGCTTTTTCTACTACTTCTTCGATGCGTCCTACTAGACGGAATGCGTCTTCTGGAAGATCATCGTATTTACCATCAAGAATTTCTTTGAAACCATTAACGGTTTCTTGTACTGGAACATACGAACCTTTTTGGCCTGTAAATTGTTCAGCTACGTGGAAGTTCTGAGATAAGAAGAATTGAATACGACGCGCACGAGATACAGTTAATTTATCTTCATCAGATAACTCATCCATACCAAGGATTGCGATAATATCTTGTAATTCTTTATACTTTTGTAATGTACGTTGAACTTCACGCGCTACGTTGTAGTGGTCTTCACCAACTACTTCAGGGTCAAGAGCACGCGATGTTGATGCTAGTGGATCCACGGCAGGATAGATACCTTGCTCTGAAAGTTTACGGTCCAAGTTTGTTGTTGCATCTAAGTGCGCAAACGTAGTTGCTGGCGCTGGGTCTGTATAGTCATCGGCAGGTACGTAAATCGCCTGGATCGATGTAACAGAACCTTTTTCCGTAGATGTAATACGCTCTTGTAATTGTCCCATTTCAGTAGCAAGTGTTGGTTGGTAACCAACGGCAGATGGCATACGGCCTAGTAGTGCTGATACCTCTGAACCTGCTTGTGTGAAACGGAAAATGTTATCGATAAATAATAGAACGTCTTGTCCTTGGTCATCACGGAAGTACTCCGCCATTGTAAGACCAGTTAGTGCAACACGCATACGGGCTCCTGGTGGTTCGTTCATTTGACCGAATACCATCGCTGTTTTTTCGATAACGCCAGAATCTTTCATTTCATAGTAAAGGTCATTACCTTCACGAGTACGCTCACCTACACCAGCGAATACCGAAATACCACCGTGTTCTTGAGCAATGTTATTGATAAGCTCCTGGATAAGTACTGTTTTACCAACACCTGCACCACCGAATAGACCAATCTTACCACCTTTAATATAAGGTGCGAGTAAGTCTACTACTTTGATACCTGTTTCTAAAATTTCAGTTTCTGTAGATAAACTTTCAAATTTTGGAGACAGGCGGTGGATTGGATCACGACGAACGTCGCTTGCTAATTTATCATCTAAGTCAATTTCTTTACCTAGTACATTAAAGATCCGACCTAATGTAACATCACCTACAGGAACCGTGATTGGAGAACCAGTATCTACTACTTCTGCACCACGCTGTATACCTTCAGTTGATGACATCGAGATTGTACGGACACTATCGCCACCAAGGTGTAAAGCAACTTCTAACGTAAGGGTAGTGCCTTCTTCATTCTGTAATTGGACTTGCAATGCGTTATAAATTTCGGGTAGCTGTCCATCTTCGAACTTTACGTCGACTACAGGTCCCATGACTTGCGTAACGCGTCCTTTGCTCATCGATTTCCCTCCTAACTTTCTTTCATCAATCATACTTACCAATAATAGTCTAGCTCCAGCGCCTACCCCTCGAGGTCTTAAGTCAATCCTCTTTGTGGCAAATAACGCCACATAGAGGCTCGTCTTAAGCTAGTCGGGGTAAACAGGCGCTTACGCTTTCTTTGATTATTCTTGGGCTGCTGCTCCCCCAACAATTTCGGTAATTTCTTGAGTAATTGCAGCTTGTCGTGCTCTGTTATATTGCAATGACAGATCGTCAATTAGATCATTTGCATTATCTGTTGCACTTTGCATTGCCGTCATACGTGAAGCATGCTCACTTGCTTTACTATCGAGTAGAGCACCGTAAATCAAGCTTTCAGCGTATTGTGGTAATAAAACATTTAAGATTTCTTCTTGATTTGGCTCGTACTCATAGGAGCTAACTGCCATACTACTACCTTCACTCAAGTTAGTAAGTGGTAATAGCTTTTTAGAAGATACTTCTTGTGAGATGGCACTAATATAGTGATTGTAGAATATGATTAATTCATCAATTTCCTCATCCGTATATAACTGGACAGTCTCGGAAGTAAGATCTTTAATGTCTGTAAAATCTGGTTGATCAGATAGTCCAATAATTTCGTTGGAAATTGGAATGTCACGCTTTTTGAAGAAGTCACGTCCGACACGGCCAACGACAATTACTGTATATTCATCTTGAGATGTATGACGTTCCTGAATTGTTCGGTAAACAGCCCTAAGTACATTACTATTGTAAGGACCTGCTAAGCCTTTATCAGATGTAATAACGAAATATGCTGTCTTTTTCACATCCCTTTGCTGTAGCATTGGGTGTTCAGCATCCTCGCCACTACCGGCAATCCCCGTCACAACCTCTTGTATTTTTTCACTGTAAGGAACAAACGCTTTTGCATTATTTTCTGCTTTGTTTAGCTTAGAGCCAGAAACCATCTGCATTGCTTTGGTGATTTGTTTTGTTTTTTTCGTTGAGCTTATCCTTGTTTGGATACCTCTTAAAGATGCCACTTATGTTTCACCGCCCTTTCTTAAAAAGGTTTACGTAGCAGTTGTTTAAAAAGTGAAGTTAAAACCAAAATTGATTTCACCCGATACTTTTTATTCAAATTTATATTTTGTCTAGGAAATTATAAAATGGACTGCTGTGGATAATTAATTCCAAAGCTTTGCCACGTCCAGCTCCGGCGCCTACCACCTCGAGGTCTTAAGAAAATCCTCTCTGTGGCAGAGAACGCCACGCCGATGCTTTTCTTAAGCTTGTCGGTGGTGAGCAAGGCGCCTGCGCTTTTGTTCTTATTCTGAGATAACAAATGTTTTCTTGAATTCTTCAACTGCACCGTTCATGTCTTCTTTTTCACCAAGGTTACCAGTCTCACGGATTGATTTAAGTAGATCAGATCTATTTCCATCTAACCAAGCATGAAATTCCGTTTCAAAACGAGTAATATCCTCTAGTGGTACTTCATCTAAGTAGCCATTAACTAGTGCATAAATAATCATTACTTGCTTTTCAACAACAAGTGGCTTATGCAAGCCTTGTTTTAATACTTCTACTGTACGTGCACCACGGTTTAGTTTCGCTTGAGTAGCTTTATCAAGGTCAGATCCAAATTGTGCGAATGATTCTAGTTCACGGAACGAAGCTAGGTCTAGACGTAGCGTTCCGGCTACTTTTTTCATCGCTTTAATTTGGGCTGAACCACCAACACGTGATACCGATAGACCTGGGTTAATCGCAGGACGTACACCTGAGAAGAACAAGTCAGATTGCAAGAAGATTTGTCCATCTGTAATCGAAATTACGTTTGTTGGAATGTAAGCTGAAATATCACCAGCTTGTGTTTCAACGAATGGAAGGGCTGTTAGCGATCCTCCACCCTTATCATCACTTAACTTAGCTGCACGCTCTAATAAACGAGAGTGTAAGTAGAATACGTCACCTGGGAATGCTTCACGGCCTGGAGGACGTTTTAATAGTAGAGATAACTCACGGTAAGCATTCGCTTGTTTCGAAAGGTCATCATATACTACTAGTACGTGTTTTCCGTTATACATGAACTCTTCACCCATTGAAACCCCAGCATATGGCGCTAGGTACTGAAGTGGTGCAGGTTCAGATGCACCAGCATTTACAACGATTGTGTAATCAAGGGCACCGTGTTTACGAAGTGTTTCCACTGTTCCACGTACTGTTGAATCTTTTTGACCAATCGCAACATAAACACAAATCATATCTTGGTCTTGTTGGTTGATGATTGCGTCAATTGCAACAGTTGTTTTACCTGTTTGACGATCACCAATAATTAGCTCACGCTGACCACGGCCAATTGGTACCAATGCATCAATTGCCTTGATCCCTGTTTGAACTGGTTCATGTACTGATTTACGATCCATAACACCGGGTGCTGGCGATTCAATTGGTCGTGTTCTCGTTGTTTCAACGGGACCTTTTCCATCAACTGGTTGGCCAAGCGAGTTAACAACACGTCCTAGAAGTTCCTCACCTACTGGCACTTCCATGATACGTCCAGTACGACGAACTTCGTCACCTTCTTTAATTTCTGTGTATGGCCCTAAAATAACAATACCGACATTACTTTCTTCCAAGTTTTGTGCCATACCCATGACACCGTTTGAGAATTCAACGAGCTCACCAGACATAACATCGTCTAGTCCATGAGCACGTGCGATACCGTCACCAATTTCGATAACTGTACCAACATTATTGACTTCAATGTCAGACTCGTAATTTTCAATTTGCTGCTTAATCAGCGCACTGATCTCTTCAGCTTTAATGCTCATGCCATTTCACCCCTATCATTTGTTAATTAGCAGATACTATATTGCGTTCGAGTCGCTCTAATTTACCTTTGATTGTTCCATCGTAAATCGTGTTACCAATCTTAAGTCTTACTCCTCCAAGAATGGTTGGATCAACGAAGTTCACCATATTCAAAGATTTTAAATTGAGCTTTTTCGAAAATACATTCGATAACTGATCCATTTCTTGATCTGACAGTTCACGTATCGAATATACTTTTGCTTCTGCAATTCCCTTCGCATCGTGTACTAATGTAATAAAATGATCAACAACAGATGAGACAGCCTCTTCATTATTACGTTCAACAAGCACTTTAAGTGTGTTGATTACTTCTGAAGAAAAACCTTTAAAAGCTTCATCGATAAGCTGCTTCTTTTTATCACTTCTTACTTTTGGATGCTTCAAGAATGCAAGAAGATCTTTGTTATTTTGAAAAACTTCTTTAACAGTTAGAAGTTCAGGTTCTAGAAAATCTAATTTGTTTTTTTCGTTTGCTAGTTGAAACAGAGCCTCGGCATAACGTTTTGATACAGTTGCTTTACTCATCGTTCTTCTCCTAGCTCTTTAATGTATTCACTAATCAACTTCTCTTGATCCTGTGCATTAATTTCTTTCTCAATTACTTTAGTTGCAATTTGAACAGATAAAGTAGCAACCTGATCTTGAAGTGCTTTGATTGCATTTTCTTTTTCTTTTTCGATATCTTCTTTTGCTGACTTTTTAATGCTTTCTGCTGCAACACGTGCCGCTTCAATAATCTGTTGTTCTTGCTTTTGGCCAGCAAGTCTTGCATCCTCGATAATTGATTGAGCTTCTTGGCGAGTTTGCTTCAATTCTGCTGAAGCTTCACGCGACGCCTTTTCAGCATCTGTACGATTTTTTTCAGCAATATCTATTTCATTTGAAATGTGGTTTTCACGTTCTTCCATTTTATTCATTAATGGTCCCCATGCGTATTTCTTTAAAAGGGCCAATAGAATTAAAAAGGATACTAGTTGCACAAGCATGTTTCCTACTTGTAGTCCACCAACATCTGCACCTATGACAAGAAAGCTTGCATATGACTGCACAGTCTTCACTCCTTTCAGGCTATCGGTATCGCTTTTTACAGGTTATTTCATATACTAAGTATTAAAATAAAGTAAAACACAAGGAATGGCGAAGATTGTCTTAGACGAACTTCGCCACTTTATTTATTAGAAAAACTGGGCTTCTCGCCAGTGATGACGAAAGCCTACGTTTTTCTTATACTATCAACAGCACTGATAGTATATAAAGTTAAATTACATAACCATAAATGCAATTACTACGGCGAAAATAGGAATCGCCTCTACTAGTGCTACACCAATAAACATTGTTGTTTGAAGTGGTCCGCGAAGTTCTGGTTGACGCGCGATACCCTCAACTGTACGACTTACAATCATTCCGTTACCTAAACCAGCACCAAGTGCCGCTAATCCTACTGCTATTGCAGCTGCTAAAGCTCCCATTATAAATTTCCTCCTTTAAAATATATACCCTATAAATTTTGTTTACTAATTATTAATGGTCTGAACTCACTTTGTGAGACATGTAAACCATTGTTAACATAGTGAAAATAAATGCTTGGATTGCTCCAATAAACAAACTAAATCCTTGCCATGCAATCATAGGGATTATTGCACCTACGATACTGATTGCACCAAAAGAAAATGCCAGTTTGGCGATCAATGAGAGAAGTATCTCACCGGCAAAAATGTTACCAAACAGACGTAAACCGAGTGTTAAGGTATTTGCAATCTCCTCAACTACTTTTAGCGGGAATAAAAATGGCACAGGTTCGACAAATGTTTTTCCATATGCCTTGACACCTCTAATTTTAATTCCATAAAAATGTGTTAAAACGATAACCATAGTCGATAATGTTAATGTAAGACCAGCATCAGATGTTGGCGATTTCCACCATAACTCATGATCATATACCCCCATGGTTATAACACCTAAGATGTTACTGACAAAGATATATGCCATCAAGGTAAGACCTAGTGGTAAAAATACTTTACCAGTTCGCCAATCCATCGTGTCCCCAATAATGCCTTTAACGAAATCTACAATCCATTCCATAAAGTTTTGGAAACCAGTCGGCTTCATTTGAAGTTTACGACTTGCTAAAACACAAATTATAAAGACTATGATCGATGAAATAATAGTCATGGCGACTGTCGACAAGTTAAAGTCAAGCCATGAAATACCCCATAAATCGTGGTACAACGGTGATTCATGATCCAATTGCTTCACCTCTCTTCCCTGTGCTAGTCTCTAGATTTAAATAGTGCAAAATCTATCATAATGACAAAGTAATGTGCCACTAATCCAATAATTACTGCCATCAGGTGGAATTGTTCCTCAAAACGGAGGGCAATCAATACAGCTAGTGCAGCAGTAGCTAATCGGGTGAATGTTCCTATTCCACCCCTATAAGAGCGATTACCTGCGACTGCCTGTCCAAATTGGTTGATTTTCCTTTGCATTAGCCATAAGTTATAAAAGCTTAATACAGCTCCTAGGAGGAGGCCGAGGAAAATACGAGGGTACGGAGTTAATCCGGCTCCAAGTACGATGGCGGCGAGAAGATAGAACATCCATTTACGCTGACGGGTTATCATGTTATCATACTGCATTTTTATTCGTCTCCCGTGTATTTTCGAACTAAATGAATGGTTCCATATGTACCAGATCCCATACCTAATAAAAGCATGAGCACTAAAAATAGTGGTTTTGTAGAAAATTGGTCATCAAGCCATGTTCCTATTAATATCCCTACGAGTGGTCCACCGACAAGTTGTGACAAAATTCCACTTGTCAAAGCCATACCTCGAAACGGGTTATCTTTATTTTGGCTCAAGTACAACCTCCCCTATCACAGTTTGGTTTGTTTCGCAGTGATATTTATCACAGTGAAACCCTTATCATTCCACACTAAATTAGCATACAATAGGGGTGCTACAATGTCAATTGGTTTGGCGGTAAAACTACCAATGGAAAATATTATCAAAAAACCATCTATTTATAAGATTTCCCTTACCAATTTCTTATCATGCTCTGCCTTTCATTATAAGCGAAATCAACCTGTGAATATATCAACAATTCTGTGAACTTTTCTAAAAACAGAACTCACTTTTTTGCACCCTACGATCACTTCTTTAGCTATTCTGGAAAATCAATCACTAATTCCGTTTGATAATCAGATTTTTCGCCATCGATTGTTTCAATTGTAACGTTCGCCAAATAGTTACCTGATGAACCTGCATCTCTTTTTTCAATAGTCCCTTCAACGATTCCTTGTCCAACCTCCTCCAACTCAAGTAATGTCCGGTCAAATGCTAATGAATGTGGATTGTATAGATCAACTGTAAGTATTTTCACTTTTTCTGGTAAATAAATTCGGTACTGGTATTGATCATCAGAGAAGGTTTTCAGTGAAAATTCAATTCCCATCGCTTTTGGAAAATCTCCTTCTTTATTAAGGAACAAATATGGTAAACGATACGATGATGACTGTTGTTTTAACGTCAACCAACCTTGATGTAACCCTGTCTTTAGCTTAGAACTGTTAATAGAAACTTCTACAGGCACTGTTTTGGTCTCATTTTTTTTGACAGTAAATTTCTTCGGCAGATACCAACGAAGCCCACCTGTTTGTTTCGGAATCTGAAAAAAATAATCTTGATCCTGGTCAGATACATTCTCAATTTCTAGTTCGACAGTCTGTGTTTCTTTGTACTCTTCTATTTTACCGAACGAAAGCAGTGGGTTATGAATGATTGTATTCGTTTCGATTGCTTGTTGTGGTTGCATTCGCCCCATTCCTTGAACGATTGGATCGTACAGCTTCGTTCCTTTTGAAAGCGGTAGTGCCGAGGTTAGCAGCGCCCCCTTCAACTGTTCCGGTGACCAGTCTGGATGGGCCTGTTTGATTAGCGCGAGCCCTCCTGCTACATGGGGTGCCGCCATGCTCGTTCCTTGTAGCTCCATGTAGCCACCAGGTACGGTGCTGGTAATCGCTGCACCAGGGGCAACGATTTCAGGTTTTATTTGCCAATTGGCTGTAACCGGACCACGGGAGCTAAAATCAGCCATCTCATCCTCGGACTTTTGATAGTTTGTGTCAATCCACTTGTCCTTTTCAACGATATGTTTCTTTAACCATTCTCCTTCTTTTTTCGAAATAGTGGTTGCCGGAATTGTTACCTCCTCTTGTCCATCATCAACAGACCCTTGAAACAAACCATCTTCATTATTGTAAATAATCACCGCTTTTGCGCCAGCCTGCTCGGCCATTCTAACTTTTTGGGCAAATGGAATTTCTCCTCGTTTGAACAAAACTATTTTATCTCTTACGTTAGTCAGTTCTTGTTCACCTGCTCCACCATCGATGATTGGGTAATCTTTGGATAGGTCCCATACTGGTGCTCCCATTAATGGTGCCATCATAATTTTTTTATTTAAAAATGTATCATGAAGATATGGAACCTTGAGCGGAGGTGTCGATGCCCCGACTGAAATTGCTGTGGTGGAAGTAGCCGGTGATCCAACTGTCCAGTTATTCGGCCCTGCATTCCCATTAGCAATCACGAGCGATACACCAAACTCGACAGCGCGATTGACAGCAATGCTAGTCGGCCAGTCCGGACCATTGACTGAGTTACCGAGGGATAAGTTGATGATATCCATCTCATCCTTCACCGCTTTTTCAATCGCGGCAATCACCTGAATCGATGTCCCCCGCCCACCCGGACCTAGCGCTCTATATCCATACAACTCAGCTTCAGGTGCCACCCCTTTCATCTCGCCATTTGCGGCAATGATTCCAGATACATGTGTACCATGAAGTGTTGGCTCCCCCTGGTCACCTTGAGTTTCCATTGGATCGTCGTCTAAATCAACTACGTCATAGCCACCTTTATAATTCGCGATTAAGTCTGGATGCGTATGATCAATCCCAGTATCAACTACGCCAATTTTGACACCCTTACCTGTAAATTCATTTGACAAGATACTATCCTGATTTTGTTTTAAAAATGGAATGCTTTTATTAATCGATTGCGTTTGGTACGTGCGGACTTGATAGACATTTTCAACGAAATCAAGGTCTTCCATTTTCGCTAATTTAGCCGGCTTAGCTCTTAGTGCCAGCCCATTCAGCAATGTGTCATATACCTGGACGACCTCTATAAAAGGGTGGTAATCCTCAATATATTGCTTATGCATATATGGATCACCATCTACTTCAATAATAATCGACTGCAGGTCTTTATCCTGAGCTGTTATTGGTGCTGGTAGGAGGATCATTAATAGGGTAATTGTTAAAAGTGATATTTGCGGCAATTTCATGAGTAGAGTTCTCCCCCGTTTTTACCTGTTAGTATCTGTGACTTAGCCTAAATTCATGCATGAAAACCGGTGTTTGGGCGAATAAGTTGGATTTTGAGCGAATCAATCCAAGAGTCGCTCAACACCGATAAAGGCGAATTAATCCTTTTTTGAGGCGAATCTTTGCTAGTTTGGGGTGAATAAACGCGATACTTGGGTGAATCACTTGAGACTCAGGGCGAATACCACTAAAACCGAGGCGAATTAAGTGCCTACTTTAAGTAAAGACCATACGCCGAGCTCGGTAATATAACTTTTTCAGCTTAAAGCAGGAGTTTTTTGTAAAATATAGAATTTAATTAACTATATTTATTTAAATAGGAGGAGTTCGATTGATACTTAAACAAAACACTATTCCATTACGAATTACCCAGGATGAAACTCTGCTACGGAGACTTCCAAATTTCCATCCAAAGCGAACTGCGATTGAAGATGACTTATCTAGGAGGACGGCTGGTTACCGCGGTGAACAAGCATTAGCTTATCAACTGCAGAGACTACCTGATGATCGATTTACGATTTTGCAGGATATTCGTTTACAGAACGGACCTTTATTTTTTCAAATGGATACCCTCGTTATCTCTCCACATTTCCTCCTAATTATCGAAGTGAAAAATATCTCCGGAACATTATTCTTTGATACAACTTTCAACCAGCTAGTTAGAAAAATCAACCAAACAGAAGAAGGATTCAGAAACCCGTTAACACAGGTTAAATACCAAGAGGGACAGCTTAAGTTGTGGTTACTTACAATGAAATTCCCGAAAATACCGGTTGAACATATCATTGCAATTGGTAATCCTTCAACCGTACTAACAACAAATGCACGTGATACTACTATTTATCAAAAAGTCTTACACGTTGAAAATGTTGTTGATAAAATTTTAGAGATTGAGCGAAAGTATCGTAATAATGGTCGCATTGATTTTAACCCTAAATCAATCTCCAAAAAGATTATTCGGAAACACACTCCCCTTTCGATTGACATCTTAGCTGCATATAAAATTCCTCAAACTGATATTCTGACAGGAGTACAATGCCCCACTTGTTTATCACTTCCGATGATTCGCAAACACGGTGAATGGTATTGTACTACTTGCAAATTAAAGTTTAAGAATGCCCACGAAATTGCAATTCAAGACCATTTTCAGATAATAAGCCCGACAATTACTAATAAGCAGTGCAGAGAATTTCTTCACCTCGATTCAACTAAGGTCGCAAACAAAATACTAACTAACATGGACCTGATAACTATGGGCAGAACAAAAGATAGGGTTTATTCAAGTGCCACCTGATGGGAAAGCTCATCACCATGGGACGATAAAGGCGAATAAATTCACATTTGAGCCGAATCTTTGCTAGTTTGGGGCGAATAAACGCGGCATTGAGGCGAATCACCAAATATTTGAGGTGAATCCGCTCACTTTTAGGGCGAATCGACCAAGTATTATCAAGCAGAAAGCAGAAAGAGCCACCCAACAGGGTAGCTCTTTGCCTTATACATTAAATGATGCTGGTTTTTCTTCTGTTTGATCAAAGAAATAGCGGATTGCGTCTGCTATTCTAGCTGATGCTTGTCCATCGCCATATGGATTGGAGGCTTTGGACATTTTTTG
Organism: Aquibacillus saliphilus; assembly: GCF_020404745.1. Lineage (GTDB taxonomy): Bacteria > Bacillota > Bacilli > Bacillales > Amphibacillaceae > Aquibacillus > Aquibacillus saliphilus. The sequence continues at coordinate 113,253 of NZ_JAIZAP010000007.1, read as the reverse complement.
ATGCGCTTCTTTGTCTGAAAGTAGTTCATGTGCTAGGTTAAAAATATTATCTTCTTCGGTACCAGCTAATTTCAGAGTACCTGCGTTGATTCCTTCTGGTCGCTCTGTTGTATCGCGAAGGACAAGGACCGGAACACCTAGAGACGGCGCCTCCTCTTGAACTCCACCTGAATCAGTTAAAATTAAGTAAGCACGTGAAGCGAAGTTGTGGAAATCAACTACTCCTAATGGCTCAATTAATTGAATGCGATCATCATTTCCTAGGATCTCGTTCGCTGTCTCTTGTACAGCTGGATTTAAGTGGACTGGGTAAACGACATGAATATCGTCATGCGTTTCAACTAGTCGCTTGATTGCCCGGAACATTTGCTTCATGTTCTGTCCAAGATTTTCTCTGCGGTGGGCAGTCATTAATACGAGTCGTTTATTACCAATCCCGTCCAGTACCTGACTAGAATAATCTTGGTTAACTGTAGTTTTCAGTGCATCAATTGCTGTATTACCGGTAACGAAAATCCGGTCTTCACGCTTATTTTCTTCTATTAAATTCTGTTTCGATTGAGTTGTTGGAGAAAAATGCAAATCAGCAACAACGCCAGTAAGTTGGCGATTCATCTCTTCTGGGTATGGTGAATATTTATTCCATGTTCGAAGGCCCGCTTCGACATGGCCTACAGATATTTGATTGTAGTAAGCAGCGAGTGATGCAGCAAATGTTGTTGTCGTATCACCATGAACGAGGACAATATCAGGCTTCGTTTCTTGCATGACCAGGTCGAGACCTTCTAATGCTCTGGTGGTAATTTGAGCAAGCGTTTGTCTAGACTTCATGATGTTTAAATCAAAATCTGGTGTAATTCCGAAAATATCAAGCACCTGGTCAAGCATTTCACGGTGTTGAGCGGTAACCGTAACAATTACCTCAAACTGCTCAGGTCGCTTTTTTAATTCTAAAACAAGTGGAGCCATCTTGATTGCTTCCGGTCTTGTACCAAATATAGCCATAACTTTAATTTTATTACCCATCAAATTCACTCCTGTAAAGTTCTATTACTTCGTTCCGAATAAACGATCGCCTGCATCACCTAAGCCAGGTACGATATACCCGTGATCATCTAGTTTTTCGTCTAATGCCGCAAGATAGATATCAACGTCAGGATGTTCTTCTTTAATTACTTCAATACCTTCAGGAGCAGCCACTAGGCACATTAATTTAATATTTGTAGCACCACGTTTTTTCAATGAATAAATAGCGTCGTTCGCTGATCCACCCGTTGCTAACATCGGATCGATAACAATCAGTTCACGTTCTGCAATATCAGACGGCAGTTTAATATAGTATTCGGTAGGCTTTAATGTTTCAGGGTCGCGATATAAACCAACATGACCAACCTTCGCAGCTGGAATCATACGTAGGATACCATCGACCATTCCTAGACCAGCACGTAAAATTGGAATCAGTCCAATTTTCTTACCACTTAGTACTTTCGTTGTCGCAGTTGTGACTGGTGTTTCTACAGTCGTTTCCTCAACTGGTAAGTCTCTAGTAATTTCAAAAGCCATTAGTCCTGCTACTTCATCAACTAGTTCACGAAATTCCTTTGTTCCAGTTGTTTTTCTTCTTATGTAGGTTAATTTGTGTTGTATTAATGGATGATCCAGTACATAAACATTTCCCACGTTCCGATCACTCCTTTGAATTATTTACATCCTTAAAATTGTACTGAAAAAATGACTATATATCAAGCAATGTTATCGATGTTTGTCGATATTTTTGGTATCTGGGGTGAAAAGTAGCTACCTACCGTAGTTTTACAAAATACGCTAAGAAATATCCCTTGCCAGAAGAACTCCTGACAAGGGATATACTTTTACTTGTAAAGTGGGAATTTGCCTGTCAAATCCTTTACGCGTGCCTTAGCTTCTTTTAATTTTTCTTCATCATCGTGATTGTTTAATGTAAATGCAATAATTGCTGCAACCTCATCCATTTCTTCTAATCCAAAACCACGTGTGGTAACAGCTGCCGTACCAACACGAATACCACTTGTTACAAATGGACTTTCAGGGTCAAACGGGATAGTGTTTTTATTGGTAGTAACACCAATATCATCTAACGCTTTTTCAGCATCCTTCCCGTTTAAGCCGAGGCCACGAACATCAAGTAATAATAGGTGATTGTCTGTTCCGTCTGAAACAAGGCGAACACCTTCTTTTTGTAGAGCTTCACCAAAACGTTTGGCGTTATCGATGATATTTTGTGAATAGGTACGGAAGTCGTCTTGAAGTGCCTCTTTAAAAGCCATTGCTTTTGCTGCGATTACATGCATAAGCGGACCACCTTGCATACCTGGGAAGACAGACTTATCAATCTTCTTAGCAAACTCTTCTTTACATAAAATCATACCACCACGTGGGCCACGCAACGTTTTGTGCGTTGTTGTTGTGACAAAATCTGCATATGGAACAGGATCAGGGTGAAGACCACTAGCTACAAGCCCTGCAATGTGTGCCATATCAACCATTAAATAGGCGCCGACTTCATCAGCAATTTCTCTGAACGTTTTAAAGTTAATCGTACGAGGATAGGCACTCGCTCCAGCAACGATTAATTTAGGCTTTACTTCTTTCGCTTTTTCACGTAATGCATCATAGTCAATGACTTCCGTTTCTTTATCAACACCGTACTCCTCAAAATTGTACAATGTTCCACTAAAATTAACTGGGCTACCATGAGTCAAATGACCACCATGGCTCAAGTTCATCCCTAGAACAGTGTCACCAGGCTCAAGGACAGTAAAATAAACGGCCATATTTGCTTGTGCACCAGAATGTGGTTGAACATTAGCATGCTCTGCTCCGAATAATTGCTTCGCACGGTCACGCGCTAAATTTTCAGCAACATCGACATATTCACAGCCACCGTAATAACGCTTGCCAGGGTATCCTTCTGCATACTTATTAGTCAAAACAGATCCTTGAGCTTCCATGACAGCTTGTGAAACAAAATTCTCAGATGCGATTAGTTCGATCTTGTCATTTTGGCGATTTCTTTCATCCTCGATGGCTTTAAATAGTTCTTGGTCATTTTTCTTTACGTGTTCCATAACAGTATTGCCCCCTTGTACATTTTTGTATATTTTTCGCGTTAACTTATTTATCCGTAAAAAGTCTAAAAAGAACCAAGGACGGAAGAAAGTTTCACGTTACTCACTTGTAGTTTGACCAGTTTCCTAATTAATGACACTGATTGCTCGCTTTATCATCAGGATAAACAGCTCGTTTACCACCGATTAACTTCGGACGAGTTCTTGCAGCATTCACTCTAGCATTTCCCAGATTTCTCTGTGCTAGCCGTAGCGGTACCGCGACACGCTTGATGTGCATCCCAATCATTGTTTCACCAATATCAATGCCAGCGTCAGCAGCGATTGTCTCGACAACTACTGGATTATCAAAGTGTTTGTAGGCATAGGATGCCATTGAGCCACCGGCCTTTGGAACAGGTATTGCTGAAACCTCTTCATACCCACGGCTTATTAGCGTTTCCTTCTCAACCACTAAGGCACGGTTGAGGTGCTCACAGCATTGATAGGCAAGCTCAACACCAGATTGAGTTTTCAATCTGTCTAACTGTTCAAATAGGACTGCAGCAATCTCCTCACTACCTGAGGTACCAATATGTTGACCTGCTACTTCACTTGTCGAACAGCCAATCACAAAAAGGTGACCTTTTTCCAAATACCCATTAGATGTCCACTCATCAACAATTGCAGTAATGTCTTTTTTTAGCTGATCCATATCAAACAACCTCTCAAGAAGCATTTTTACCTGTTTTCGTAATCAGACACTTTGCCAATCCTTGTTGCGTGACGCCCAGCAAGGAAATCCGTTTCTAACCATGTTTTAACAATTTCTCTTGCTAAGCCTGATCCAATTACACGTTCACCCATAGTAATCATATTGGTGTCATTATGTTCTCTAGTTGCTTTAGCACTAAAGACGTCATGAACAAGTGCTGCCCTGATCCCTTTTACTTTATTGGCAGAGATAGACATACCAATTCCAGTTCCACAAATCAAAATCCCCTTATCGAATTCACCACTCGCAACCCGTTCTGCAGCCGGAATTGCATAGTCCGGATAGTCGACAGAATCTTCACAATTACAGCCGATATCTTCAAACTCAATATTCATTTCTGTTAATAAAGATGCAATCTCTTTGCTGATATTGATTCCACCATGGTCAGATGCTAAAATAACTTTCATGATAACGCTCCTTTTTTCACTTGTTTTATGTTATGTCTGAAATTGACTGATCCTGCTTTTCAATACTTTCGCCTGCTCTTGTAACACAATCGCAAGCTCCTCCAAATTTTCAGTAACAGCTGTTTGTTCTTGAATCGATGCACTCATTTCCTCGGCACCGGCTGATGTTTCTTGGGCAATAACTGATACTTCTTGTGATTGTTTAGAGGTTTCTTTTATTTCATCCAATTGTTTTTCTACTAGCTCAAATATATCTTGTATAGTTGTTGCCACTTCTTCTATCGAATATGACATCGTTTCTATTGTCTCATTTGTTGCTTCGCCTTTTTGTGCCTCAATTTTAGCAAACGAGACTTGATCAGTCATACTACTAACGACAAGACGAACATCTTGTTGAATATTTCCAATTAAATCAGAAATCCCTTGAACAGCTCGCGAGCTTTGGTCAGCGAGCTTTCGAACCTCATCAGCCACAACAGCAAAGCCTTTTCCATGCTCTCCCGCTCGTGCTGCTTCAATCGATGCGTTTAGTGCTAGCAGATTTGTTTGGTTAGAAATTTCTCCAACCATAGAAATGATATTTTCTACTTCCATTGCATTTTTTTCTAACCGGTCAACGTCTTGTAGCGACTTTTCTTGTCCAGATGCTAATGATTGTATTCCCTGTACTAGTGTATGTATAACTTGTTTGCTGTTCGATAATTGTTCGACCATCGCTTCTGATTTTTGTTTGGATAATGCTGCTTTTTCCTTTACCTGCCCAGCTAACTGTGTTGAGGTGTCAATAGAGTCGACAGTCTGTAAAATCGCATCCGATGAACTTTCTGCACCAGCTGATATTTGTAAGATAGCTTGTTCAATTTGACTTGTTTGCGTAGCAGTCCTAGAAGCGACTTGTTTCATTTCTTGAACAGATGTATTTGTTTTTCCAAAATTAACTTCAATGTTAGCAATTATTTTCCTGAAACTTGTTAGCATCGTGTTGAATGCCAAAGCTAACGAACGGATTTCATCATCAGATTTCGGAATCAATACCTCTTGATTTAGGTCTCCATTTGCTGCTTTTGTAACTACCTGTTCTAAATTAATTAGTGGTTTGGTAATAAATTGGCTTGCAAAAAACGCAAGAATTCCAGACCAAATAATTCCTAATAATAAGATAATTACAATAAACAATGATTCTGAGATCGCCCAAAAAGATTTAATGTAATCGTAAATAAAGTAAATAAAAAGTGCACTAGTTGAATAAGTGATGACCGCTAATAAAGTTGTAAAGGTAACTAACTTCAAGCGAAGATCAAACTTTACCTTCCTCTTCATTACTTCTCCCCTTTAACATGTTTGATGTGATTTATTTTTAGGTTATTTAGTCAATTTCATAATACTGACTTTTTGTAATTGTCATCCTAATATAGTTGGAATAGACGGTTCCCAAACTATATTAGGATGACAATTACTGCATAAGGTAATTATGAAATTGATTCTATTATTTATTGTCTATTTTTTTGATTAGAAGTTCAACATATTTTTCAATTTCATTAAGGGTTTTAAGGTAATCAGTACCAGAACCGCCAAACGGATCTGCAACATCATTATTAGGAAGGCTAAGCTCCAAAACTTGAATTTCGCTTATCTCTTTTTGTAAATGATCATACATTGCCCGGTCCATTTCATTTTGCTCTAGTTCCTTGCCTCTTTTACTAATAAAATCCGCACGTTTTTCTTCTAAATCGGCATAAGCTTTCTTCAACTTATCCCATGTATCATTGTCTTCTTGGTGAATATATTCTTTAAAGGTAAATAATTTATCATGTACGGTCGGGTATTGAAGTGCTAGTGCTTGTTTATGACTTGAGGTCATTGTAAAGATGAGATCGGCCCATTCCAGTAGTTGAGTTGTTACTGGTTGTGATTGATGGTTAAAACTTATTCCCTTTTGATTCAAAACATCCATTGTTCCTTGTGACGCTGGATGGCCATTACTTGCATAAATCCCAGCAGATTTCACTTCTACAGAAGGTAATTTTTTTCTAAGCAATGCTTCAGCCATTGGACTTCGGCATGTATTTCCAGTACAAATGAACAAAACCTTCATTCGAATAACCTCCAGTTATATTGTGCTTCTTCAGATGTTAGGTCAGGTGATGAGAAGATTAGCAGGATAACAACTTCCAAAAAATCCAATAGTACCCAACTGTTTCTTCCTTTTCCAAACAACTCTTTAACCAAAACTATACCATAATCGCGGCCCTCCGACAAAGAAGTAGGGACTGTTCTCAACCACTTTTAAATGTAGTTGAGAACAGTCCCAGTGTTAGGTAGTCACATTTATTATTTTTTAAAAATTTTCTTATAGAGGTTGTTCAAAAATTCCGGTGAAAATGACACTTCGAATTTCTTCGTTGGCTTGCTTTTCATCCTCATTTTTGAACACGTACTTATAGCGCCTGCGCTTTTATCAGCCAAATATTATTTTCAATCCAAATGCGCAAAGGATACTTCCGCCAAGTAGTTCACTATAGACACCGAGCAATCCTCGTGCTTTTCTACCCAGGAGAAGGCCAGTCCACGTTAAAATCGTGCTAGCAATGCCAAAAAGGAGCAAAGCCAGGAAAGTTTTTACACCAGACATTCCAAGACTTAAACCAACCGAAAAACTATCTAAGCTTACACTTAATGAAAATAAAATAAGTCCAATTCCTGTTGTCCGCATCAGTGATTTTTCTTCTCTATTAAAGGAATTTAGCAGCATTTGTGCTCCTAGTGCGAATAATAACAATCCGCCTCCTAATACGGCAAATCCTTCCATTTTTGTAGAGATAAACCGACCTAACATGATACCGACAAACGGCATTGCCATATGGAAAAACCCTACCGTTAATCCGACCATAAAAATTCTCTTCAACCTTAATGACTGCATCCCCATTCCCAAACTAACTGAAAATGCGTCCATCCCTAAGGCTGTAGCCATGAGTAGTAGGGAAAATATCTCCCCTATATGTACCACTGTCATCCCCTTGCCAACCTCCTCCCGGACATGCTATTTCACTATATGCATGGACAAGGAGGAATATGTGAAATCAGGGGTTAAAATTCAGTTGCCTCTAGAGTGTCTGGTTAACTTTTTTCGTTGCCGCTTTATGAAGCCGATTCATAATCGCTTCTCCTACACCTGTTTGTTCAAAGGTTTCACATAAGATCAGGTCAACATCACTTTTCTTAAACGCTCTTAGTGTGTCATATAAATGAACCGCTACTTCCTTTAAATCAGTACGAGATCCACACGTTTTAATATTATCTGCTTCTATAAGTGAGGCTAATTCAGTACTCGCCATGATACCAACTTTAAGTCCCTCGGCAATAGCAGAATCAATTTGTGCTTGGAAAAAGTCGACATCGCCATCGATTAGCGATAACGGGGCATCCGGTTGATAGTGATTATATTTCATCCCTGGTGCTTTTGGCTGATCAGCCTCTACTACTAAGGCAGGGTCAACCATAACCATGCCTACCACCTGCTCAATTTGCTGTTTAGTTATCCCGCCTGGTCTAAGTATTACCGGAATTTCGGTTGTGCAATCAAGGACCGTCGACTCTAAACCAACCCCAGTCGTACCACCGTCTAAAATACCCGCGATTTTTCCGTTTAAATCTTGAACAACATGATCGGCACTTGTTGGGCTTGGCTTACCCGATTTATTTGCACTTGGCGCCGCTAATGGAAGTTGACATACTTCTAACAATTGTCTTGCCACTGGATGAGATGGAATTCGAATTGCAATTGATGATAACCCGGCAGTGACATTGGTAGCAATTGTATTGTTACTTGGTAAAATTATCGTCAGCGGTCCAGGCATAAACGCGTGAATTAGTTTCTTGGCAACATCCGGGACATGGGTAACGTACTGTTCTATTTGTTGTTTATTAGCTACGTGAACAATTAGCGGATTATCGGCCGGTCTGCCTTTGGCCTGAAATATTTTAGCTACAGCCTGTTCATTAGTTGCATCAGCACCTAAGCCATAGACTGTTTCTGTTGGAAAAGCAACCACTTCTAGCTTTTTTAATAAGTTAGCAGCTGCTTCTATTTGCAGTACGTCCTTTGTTATGTTTTCTATTTTCCAAAGCTTTGTTTTGTAAGTCATTGTTTTCTCCTTTTACTGATAAATCAACATGATAAATAGCAAATTAACTGAATTATCAACACTTTATCCACATTATGAAACGAACAATCGATTTTAGCAAGTGGTACTGGTATTTTAAACTATCTACAAATTATATGGTAGATGAATTTCAGGAGGGATCTTTTTGGAAACGTTTTAACAGAGCCTTTTATCACCCCATTCGCTTGTCGAACAATCTAAAATTAACAGAAAAAAATCCCTTACAGAGGATAAGGAACCGGATCGTTTTGAGCTGATTAATTTTGAGTTTTTATTATGTTATCAACAACTTATCCACATGCATTTACTAGTTGCTAACAATAATTGCTCAATTATCAACAATTGTTAATAAGTTATCCCCTGAGTTAACTGACAACTGTGTAAAACATGTGGATAATTATTTTTTATTGTTTGTTCTATTTGTGTTTATTGCTATTGATGGAAACTACGACGTAACTGCTAGTTCCACTCTAATTGAATTGAGTGCCATACGATCATCGCTTCGTCAGAATACTTCGCTTTCCGTGGGCACGGCCTCAGCCTCCTCAGAATCAAAAAACGATTCTTCCGGGGTCTTCGGACTCGTGGGACTGCGATTACTCGTCCCATCGAAAACCTTTCGCTGTTCCCACAGGAGTCTTCGTATTCTGCCTACGCTTAGTAGTGGTGTTCTGATACTATTCTAAGCTGCGGACGCTGGTATAGTACTGACTAAACACCTATTATTTATAAATATAGTTGTACTGATTGATTGGAGCGGAGGGCAGTCGACTCCTGCGGTAAAAGCAACAAAGCTCTTCGTGCGACGAGTAACCGCAGGAGCAGCTGAAAATCCCGCAGGACAAGGAAAGCTTCAATGATTTTACATCGCACGCAGAAAAAGTGTTTTCCTTTTTCAAGGAAGCGATTTTCTTCCGAGGAAGTTGAAGCGTTGCCCGCGGAAAGCGACTGTCCGGAGCGGAAATCAACTCAGTAGTTACCTCGGAGTCTATAGATTTTATGTCAAAAACAACAAATAACTTTGGCGGGACGTGTAACCGCAGTCCCACTCTTTGAGAAAACGGCTTTTTTAAGTATTTACATGTGGAACCTTAGCGGGATCTATTCTCCACCATTCACCATTGTCTTTTATCTCGTCCCAAGCAAAATGCGGTACAAGATGTGATTCGAAGTTTAATAGAGATAATAACGAGTTTAGTGATTGCTGATGACTGCATACATATAGGTTGGAGGCTGCTTTTTCATTAGCTAGTGCAATTGCAGCTTCGATAATAGCTAAAGGAAAAGCTGTTGGGACTCCTTCTTTTATGTACAAGCTTTTTAACCAATAGCTATTTTCTTCAACTGGGGATAAGGCAAAATATGCTTTATACTCCTGTTTGTACTCTACTAAATATCCGTGTTCCAATAAGTTTGTTTTGCTTTCAAACTGCTCCCATTTGTCTTCGAAGAATTGCTCTAGTACTTGTTCTCCCAATTTTGAAGTACTTACAAATTTCATTCGTCTCCACTCCCTATCAGATTTGTATTACTATTCTATGTTTGATAGAGAGAGATATGCTAGATTTTAACTAAACCATTTCATAAAGAAAAATTCTACCTTTACTTCTTTTTCCTTTTCGTCGTCGTTGTCTTCATTTGACTCTTGCTTTTCGTTATCATCCTCGGCAACACTAGTACCGTTCGAAAAATCTAAAAAGCATAGTGGCGGAAATAAAACACACCACCAATTAGCTCCTTTTGCTTCGCCTAGGCTAATCAGAATTGCTTCATATGAGCCAGCGGGATAGACATACGTTCCATACACCTTGGCCGGAAATTTGACATCGTCACTGTACTGCACTTGGTAAGATTGGTCGATACCTTCTTCTTCCAACGTAGCCGCTACTTGTTGATCTATCTCATCTAACCGTTTTTGAATAACCAGTCTTGCTTCATCTATATCTGCAATTTCTTCGACCCATTTAGTAATTTCTTTATTAACCTGATCTCGGATTGTGTGTTTTATTTTTTGGTCCTCATCGGTATCGCTGTTAGCTAATATTCTTAGGCGAATCGCTTCATCCGGGATAACCTGGTAATCTGATGATTGCGGCTTTTCTCCTTGGCCTTGACCCTGGATTGGATATAAACTGAATAATAGTAAAAACATTATAAATACCAAAAGATAATTTTTCATGATTCCTGCCCCTTTCAACTAACGATTTATCCACAGTATGGGCAGGTAACTAATCTTTTAAACTTATAAACTAGTATTTTTTATTTAGTTATCCACATCACTTAACTTTTTGTTACCAACTACTAGCTAGTGAAAGCTAAATAAGTTCAGTTATCAACAACTGAACTTAAGCTTTTCCTATTTCAGCAAACACCATCCGGTCTTTATTGTTAATATCTTTGCGAATTTCAATCGTACTGTCTGGAAAATGATGTTCGATTATCTCTGCTACTTGCCTGCCTTGTTGATAACCTATTTCAAAAGCAATCAAGGCATGATCCTTCACGACACTTTTAGCCTGTTCAACAATTTTCATATACGCAGCTAAGCCTTGTTGCTCGGCAAAAAGCGCTAGATCCGGGTCATAATTTTTGACCGTATCTGATAGCGAATCCTTTTCACTATAAGGAATATAGGGTGGATTTGATACGATAACATCAAGCTTTTGATTTGCGTCAATAAACGGCTGCAGAAAGTCTCCCTGCTTAAAGTAAAGATCAGCCTGTAACTTTTCCGCATTACTTTTAGCAACGACAAGTGCATCTTCAGAATAGTCACTCGCCCAGATATCCACAGCTGGATGCTCTAATTTTAACGTAATGGCAATAATTCCGCTGCCTGTTCCAATATCCGCTAGTTGAGCTGGCTCCGACAAATGATTCCTGTTAAGATACTCACCTACACCTACGATTAACTCTTCAGTCTCAGGTCTGGGGATAAGTACATGTTTATTCACAGCAAACTGTCTACCATAAAAAGATTCCACGCCAGTCAAATGTTGAACAGGCACACCTGTTTCGGCGTGGGCCGTGATATCCTTTTCAAAAGCTTGAATTACTTCTCCTGGAACTAGGTCACGCATGGTAGCAAGTAGTTGGGCTCTACTAATACCTAAATGGTGTTGCAACAAGATTTCAGCAATGCGTGTTTCACGGTTATGCTGTGTTAAAAAAAGAGAAGCCCAGTGGAGGGCTTCATGAGTATACATTTGTTTGTCTGACATATTATTCACCTAGTTGATCCATTTTCTTTGTTTGTTCTTCAATAATTAACGCCTCTATAAATTCGCCCATTTTACCTTCCAAAATCTGATCCAATTTTTGAATAGTTAATCCAATACGGTGATCGGTAACACGGTTTTGCGGGAAATTATAGGTGCGAATCCGCTCAGAACGATCTCCAGTACCAACAGCAGAACGTCGCGTTTGATCGTATTCATCCTGTGCTTCTTGACGAACGCTATCATAAATACGAGCACGCAAGATTTTCATTGCTTTTTCTTTGTTCTTAATTTGAGATTTCTCATCCTGAATCGAAACAACTGTACCTGTTGGGATATGTGTTAGTCGAACGGCAGACATTGTTGTGTTAACACTCTGACCACCCGGTCCACTGGAAGTAAACGTATCTACTCGAATATCTTTTTCATGTACATCCACTTCTACTTCTTCTGCTTCTGGCATAACAACAACCGTTGCTGTCGAAGTATGAATACGACCGCCTGATTCAGTTTCTGGTACACGTTGAACACGGTGCGCACCATTCTCGAATTTAAAGCTTGAATAAGCACCTTTACCGTTAATCATAAAAATAATTTCTTTGTAGCCACCAACACCAGTAGAGTTGGCGTCCATCACATCAAGCTTCCAGCCTTGTGTCTCGGCATACTTTGAGTACATACGGTATAAGTCACCAGCAAACAACGCTGCCTCATCACCGCCAGCAGCCCCTCTGATTTCCATGATAACGTTTTTGTCATCATTTGGATCCTTAGGTAAAAGGAGTACCTTCAACTTTTCCTCGAGTTCTTCTTTTTGTTCAGCTAGTTCAGTAATTTCGGATTTAACCATTTCATACATATCTTGGTCTAGATTATCTTCAAGCATTACTTTTGCATCATCCCACTGGGAAGAAACATCTTTATATTGTCGGTACACTTGAATGACATCTTCTAAATCGGATTGCTCCTTAGAGTACTCTCTTAATTTACGTGTATCACTAATTACATCTGGGTCACTTAATAATTCGTTTAATTTATCATAACGAGTTTCTAGCGATTCTAATCGATCTAACAAGACTTCCACCTCTTTCTCCTTAACAGTCTAATTATAGTACAGGAGAAAACCCCCGTCAAAAGGCTTTTTAACAATTCACACTAAAGCTTTAGTTATTCTACGCTAACATGGACGTCATAGCGCTGAGTAACACCCTCAATAGCTGATTTTATATTGGAACTCCAATCCTTTTTTTCAAATTCATTCATTGGCGCATTTATTTTCACTCTTACATACGCATCAGACTGATTGATGGAGACCGATTGCACCTTTACATCTGGCATCCGTTCAGCAGCCTGCTTAATTGTTTTTTTGTCTCTGATCACATCCACACTTTCTCCTGTCTGATCAAATGTCCGAGGTCCAGGCTGATTAATTTGTGTGAAGCCCTCATCAGTCGTCTCAAATTCATCAGGACCAAGCGGCGCTTCAGGGTCACGGATAACTTCAGAACGATCGTCGCCCTGCTGACATGCTGTAAGTAGTATTGACAAGATAACTAGACACAAAATTTCACGAAGTTTCATTAGTATTCAGGTACCTCCTCTAAGTATTTACACTTACCATTTAGTGTTCCCAAGTAGTGGAAATTTTATCAAGAGAAGTTGTGCGGAATTTGGATCGAGGCGAATCTTTCTTCGTTTGGGGTGAATAATTTGGAATTTGGGGCGAATCATTTCGATTTTCAGGCGAATAGTTCTACTTCTGGGGTGAATCAGGGCTAACTCGGGGCGAATAACCTATTGAGAGCATTGTTTCGGTTTTACTGAACAGATTTTTTGCATATAAAAAAAGGAGGGTAAATCGCCATAAATACAAAAACGAGCTCAAATTGAGCTCGTTTAAATACTATTTGTTTAGCTTCTTTTGATTTGAACTTCGGATGATAATTTTATATGGTTCATCCTTCATAACCTTTTTAATTTCTTCGGTGGCTAGAAATTTTTCAACAGTTGTTTCAAGATCTGCTGCAAATTCTTTCGCATCTTTGTCTGTACTTTTAACCGTTGTTTTGACAATTATTTGTAATGGGGCAGGGTGAAAAGAATATGCCATCCCTTTTGTATGAAATTCTTCTCTCGCTCGAAGTGCCTCATGAAGCGGCCCGATCACTTTGCTACTAACAGCCATTTCGAGGTCTCTTCGTTCCTCGTTATATTTATTTAGTTTAACTTCAAAATCACCAAAATCATGTTGTCCAATCACTTCTTCTATCAATTGTTTTAATTCACCGTTTCTAGGTTCATTATCTGGGATATCAAGCTGAACATAGTGATCAAATTGATTATGCGTGACACCAAATGTTGTTATCTCAAAACCTTCAGCATCTAATCTTTCGCTTATTGCTTCCATTAATACTTCGGTTTCTTCCATGTATTGTTTTGATTTTTCATCTAAGTTCGGCTCAATGTTACGATGTTCCTTGAATTTTTCTATCTCTACTGAGAAAGCATCGTAGTTACTCTCTCCTAGGATTTCTTCAGTCTTATCCTTAACCTGATCTTTAACGTCATCATAGTACTGATCAGTACCATCAATCGAAACATAAATAATTTTATCTGGATAGGCAGAATCACTTACACCTTGAACCTGGTAGCCTTGTTCTTTTAATTCATCACTAACAATTTTTACGATCGATTCGGATTGAATAAGGTTTAAAAATGGGACCTTCGCTAGGATTTCTGACATTGTTGGTGAAATAAATGCAGAACCTATTAGTAAAAAGAAACCCAAAACAATAGCGCTAGAAGTAACTACCCATTTGTTTTTAATAAAGTGAAAGGAGTCTCGGTCCATTTCACCTTTTGCTTTATTAACACCAAGCCGAGCTCTATCTTGCAATTCAGTTGGTATATCAATATTTTCTAATTCGCGTTTAATTTTATTGCTCATACATATCGTCCCTCCTTACTTGGTTACGGAGCTTTGCTAATGCACGATAAACCACGGATTTCACCGTTCCTAACGGGAGATCCTCCAATTCAGAAATCTCATGAAAAGTATAGCCGAAGTAATATTTCAAAAGAATAACTTTTTTTTCTGTCTCATTGAGGTCTTCCAATATGTTGTTAAGAGTAATCGATAAAGGGATATTATGATCTTCAGTCCCAATAAACTGTTCATGGTCTGGGTGAAGTTGAACAACCTTCTTGTTTTTCCTTATTAAATCAATCGAGCAACTAACTGCAATTTTGATTATCCAAGACTTTACGTAGTTAGGATTCTTTAAGCTGTTAATATTCTTAAATGCTTTGTATGCAGTTTCTTGCACTATATCTAAGGCATCATGCTGATTTTTGACATAAACATATGCAGTTCGGTATATATCTTCTTCGTATTCCTTAAAAAGCTTTAGAAATGCTTTATCACTACCCTTTTGAGCTTTTGCCACTAACCTTTGGATTATAATCACCTTCCCTGTCTGACTCTTTAATACTTATTAGACGATTAAACATTAGATTTGGCTCAACAAATTATATTTTATTTATGCTGTTTTCTAAAAGATTCAGACTGCGGTTCTCGTCCCATCAAAAAAAATTATTTTTTTAATACAACATCTATACTATGACGAAACTTTTTCCTTATTTATAGTGGAATCGGATTTCTACAGAGGAAGTGGAGTCGTTGACCGCGGAAAGTGACTGCATGTAACGGAAATCAACATAGAGTTATAAGGTAGATTTAGGGGGATTGAAAGTAATTACGGATAAATCTAGAGGGGATTTTTATGCGAAGCAAAACGAGCCTGAATTAGTTCAGGCTCGTTAGAAATACTTATTTATAGTTAGCTACTTTAGATGCACCAATGTTCCATTTTTGAATGGGACGATTCGGGACCTGGTGGTGGTGACGACATCTTGGTTCGTATGATTCCGAGGCACCAACCAAAATAATCGGATCATCATAAGATGCGGGCTTTCCATTAATTAACCGCTGCGTTCTACTAGCAGGCGAGCCACAAATCGGGCAGATCGCATTTAATTTTGTCACCGTTTCACTTAACGCCATTAAATTAGGCATTGGGCCAAAAGGTACACCACGGAAGTCTGTGTCTAGTCCAGCTACGATCACACGGTGACCGTGATTTGCTAACTCATCAACTATTTCGACGATGTTTTCATCAAAAAACTGCACTTCATCAATACCTACTACGTCTATGTTTTTATCCATATGTTTAATTATATCCTCGGAGCTATCAACAGGGCGAGCCATAACAGACGTACCATTATGAGATACCACCGACTCTTCTGAATACCGGCTGTCAATTGCAGGCTTGTAGACTCTTACAGACAGATTTCCATATGTAGCACGACGGACACGCCTTATAAGTTCCTCTGATTTACCTGAAAACATGCTGCCACAAATAAGTTCTACCCATCCACTTTGTTTCATTACATACACGCGCGGGCTCTCCCTTCATCAGTTAGAAAAATGCACTATTATTTTGTGTGATTAACCATTAGTATTTGTTAATTTATTCGTCAGTATCTGATAAAATTTTACCATTTATTTATATAAATATCAGGGTTATTTAAAAAATAACCTAAAAAAAGATTTCAAAATCATTTTGGGCGCAATTTTGATTTTTTGCACTTTCAAAAAGAAAAAAACAGGCAAAAGTTAGACAATTTGCCTGTTTCATCTTGGTTGGAACAGAGTCCATACCGATTTTATTCAATCTAGGAAGCGTTCGGCTGAACGAGCCTGCTTCGCTTTTTAGCCAAGATTGTATTTTTTCTTAAATCTGTCTACACGGCCGCCAGCTTTGTCAGCTTTTTGCTTGCCAGTATAGAAAGGGTGAGAATCTGAGCTGATTTCTACACGGATTAATGGGTATGAGTTACCATCTTCCCATTCAATAGTCTCTTCTGAAGACTTTGTTGATCCTGTAAGAAATTTGTAATCAGAACTTGTATCAAGGAATACTACTTTTCTGTAACCTGGATGAATATCCTTTTTCATGTCTTTCCACTCCTTTTGCCCTGAATCCCTTGGAAACAGAGTTATTGTAGAGCTACTAAAGCAATTTTGCTTTGTAGCATTAAAAAATATTAACCTATAAAGGCAATATTTTATAATAGTATAAAACTCATACAGAAAGATTATAACAGTGTAAAAATTGCTTTGCAACAACTTGTTTCTAATTTTACTCTATCAACAAAACAAGTTTCTCTGTTAGGATCTGCGGTTCATCCCTTTTCGCTTCATTTCTTCGTCCATATTTTGGAAGAATTCTTCATTATTCTTTGAATTTTTTAATTTCTTTAAGAAACGTTCAAGGAAATCTGGAGAGTCTTGCATTGTTTTTCTAATCATCCACATCTTATCAAGATAATCTTTTGGAAGTAATAGCTCTTCTTTCCTTGTACTTGACCTTACAATATCCATTGCAGGGAAAATACGACGGTTTGCAAGGTTTCTATCTAAGTGCAGCTCCATATTACCGGTTCCTTTAAATTCTTCATAGATAACTTCATCCATACGCGAACCAGTATCTACTAATGCGGTAGCAAGGATTGTAAAGCTTCCACCTTCTTCAATATTTCGTGCAGCCCCGAAGAACCGTTTTGGACGATGGAACGCTGCTGGGTCAATACCACCGGATAGTGTTCGGCCACTTGGCGGAATTACTAGGTTATACGCTCTTGCTAATCGAGTTATACTATCCATTAAAATAACTACATCTTTCTTATGCTCTACTAAACGCATTGCTCGTTCTAAGACTAATTCTGAAACTTTGATATGGTTTTCTGGTACTTCATCAAATGTAGAACTAACAACATCAACATCAGGATGAACAGACCGTTCGATATCCGTTACTTCCTCAGGACGCTCATCCACTAATAGAATGATTAACTTTGTATCAGGATGGTTCTTCGAAATACTATTAGCAATTTGCTTTAATAGCATTGTTTTACCAGCTTTTGGTGGTGCTACAATTAAGCCACGCTGCCCATGTCCTACTGGTGTAAGCATATCAATAATGCGAGTAGATATGTTCTTTGTTTCTGTTTCTAATTGCATTAAACGATCTGGATATAGCGGTGTTAATGCTGGAAAATGGACACGTTCTTTTGCAATTTCAGGGTTCTCCCCATTAACAGCATCTACGTGTAGTAAGCCATAATACCTTTCATTTTCCTTCGGTGGACGGACTTTACCTGAAACTGAATCACCATTACGGAGATCGAAACGACGTATTTGCGAAGCAGATATATAGATGTCTTCAGCACTCGGGGAATAATTAATGGGTCTTAAAAATCCAAATCCTTCCGATGGAATAATTTCCAAAATTCCGTCCATGAATAAGAATCCACTTTTTTCAGCTTGAGCCTTTAAAATAGCAAAAGTGAGTTCTCTTTTCGTTAATTTAGAATAATATGATACTTTAAATTCTTTAGCTTTCGCATAGAGGTCCTTTAATGTCATTGACTCTAATTGAGCTATTGTTACTTCAGCCACAAAATCACCACACCTATTTAATTTTATATTTTTAAATCTTGTTCTACTTAATACAAACATCAAGTAATAGTTAAAAAAGTTCAGGCTCTATCAATGAAAATAACTACATATCAAATATAAATAGTATTACAGAGTATTTCTGTAGCACACATTTATTTTGAAAAATTATGCTGTTATAAGCTATTGGATTAATGCAATTCCTGAAATGAAGTTCTTACCTGGAAATTGGTTTTTAAAGCTGTCAGTACTTGATGAAGAATTCCTGTGGAGTATGGATTTCCGTAGCAACTGAGCTATTCCAAGAAGATAGGATGGAAAGCATAAAGCTAGAATAGAAGTTTTAATTTCTTGAGTCATGGATAGGATTGCCTAAATCTATTTTGTTAAACCTCTTCAATAGTACCTGTTAAAATTAGATTATTCAACTCTATTTTACACTTAAATTCAAAGTTATAACATAATATTCGTACATTTTTGAATTTTTTTGAGTAATTGCGTCATTTTCCTTGTATATCGCTACAAATAATAGTGCTTCTTAAAATAATAGTTGGATTATTTATACAGAAGATAGCAAATAAGTATAAATTTTAATTGGTTAGGGATTATAAAGGAGAGGAAGCTAAGGTGTCTTAGCTTCCTCTGGAGTTAAAATTTCAAGAGCTGTTCCTGTTGTTTTAAGAGTTCTGGAATTGCTCTATTTCAGCTTCTGTCATCTCTTCACGCCATATCTTGGCACCAAGATTGGATAATTTTTCAGTTATTTGTTCATAACCCCGATCAATGTGCTCAAGTCCGGTTATTTCCGTTATGCCGTCTGCCATTAATCCAGCCACAATTAAAGCTGCCCCTGCACGAAGGTCACTAGCTTTTACCTTTGCACCTTCTAGCTGGACTGGGCCAGTAATTATTGCTGAACCACCCTCTACTTTAATTTGAGCATTCATTCTTCGCAACTCGTCAATATGTTTAAACCTTGCTTGGTAAATCGTATCTGTCACTAAGCCTGTACCTGTTGCGCGTGTTAAAAGTGATGTGAATGGTTGCTGTAGATCAGTTGGAAACCCTGGATGCACCAGCGTTTTGATGTCTACACTCTTTAGTTTCTTCGCGGGTTGGACCAGTAATTGTTCATCCCCCTCTTCAATCGAAACTCCCATTTCACGTAACTTCGCTAACACTGGTTCAAGATGTTGAGGGATAACATTATCAATTAGCACTTTCTCACCTTGAGCAGCAGCTAAAATTGTGTAAGTACCTGCTTCAATTCTGTCCGGAATAATTGTGTGCATGCATCCTGTTAATGTTTCGACACCTTCAATTCGGATAACATCGGTACCAGCACCTTTAATCTTAGCACCCATGCTAGTTAATAAAGTAGCTACGTCAATTATTTCAGGTTCTCTTGCTGCATTCTCTATGATTGTTTTACCTTTTGCTCTAACAGCTGCCAGCATAATATTAATTGTAGCACCGACACTTACAACATCTAAGTAAATTCGTGCACCTCTGAGTTCATCAGCACGCAAATAGATCGCACCTTGTTCATTTGTTACCTTCGCACCTAAAGCTTCGAAGCCTTTGATGTGTTGATCAATTGGCCGAGGTCCAAGATGACAACCACCCGGCAAGCCAATGACAGCTTTTTTGAATCTACCTAACATAGCTCCCATAAAATAATAGGAAGCCCGGAGTTTTTTCACTTTACCGTTTGGTAATGGCATTGAAGTCATTCGACTGGGATCAATGTGAATCGTACTGCCACTCCATGAGACGGTGCCTCCTATTTCTTCTAGTAACTCCCCTAAAATATCAAGATCTGAAATTTGTGGCAATCCTTCAATGATGACTTTTGAATCGGCTAGTATAGCTGCAGGCAACAGTGCTACTGCACTATTTTTCGCTCCACTGACTCTTACTTTACCGTTTAAAGGATAGCCTCCTTCTACGAGTATTTTTTGCATAGGAAACTCCTCACTTTTTCGAGGTTGATGTAACAAAAACGGATATATATTTACCCGCCATTTTGTCCTTCTTTTTAGATTAAAAAGAAGGAGCTATTTATAACAACCTTAGTTTGCACAAATTTACCAAAACAATACATTATTTCTTACATTGAATCAATTCATAATTGCAAAACATCAGTATTATGAAATTGACTATATATTAATTATTAATTTTAACAAATATAGGAACATTATTAAAGCTTGTATTAATCACTATTGATACTTGCTAGTAGAAAAGCTCGACGTTTGTCAGGTAGTGTCGAATTTCGGATTGTATCGGAAAGTTAATTCGCACTATTTATCATTATATATATAATTGAACCAACAAGCTAATTTTTTTGCTTGTAAAGGAACAATATTAATGGCACTTACTCGCATAACCGTTTTCGCTCTTACCTGTCCCGTGTTATTTCAATCCACATTTGTTATCAAAGCACCGAGAACTCTTGGCCGCTACTACGATACTTGTTTTTTAGATTGCTTGAGCCTGCATCAATTTAAAGAATCATCGTAACCATATTACTTTTTTTCTCATACAAAAACCCCAAAGAAGAAATTAACCTTGGGGTTCCGTTCTATTCTTTATAAGTCAAGACACGCCTTAGCTGATTCAAGTACTTCATCTATTGATTTACCTAGACCTGATTCAACTGCAGCCACATAAGCTCCCTCTAACAAAGGAACATTTTCTGCTACTTTAATGTTGTCATAGTCGGATAATTCGACCGCAAGCTCAGCATTCATCATTGCACTGCCTAAGTCAAACAGCAATAGCACTCCTTTTTCGTTATGCGCTCGGTTGATTGCTTGTTGAATCTTATCTACACTTGTTCCGATCTCGTCATCCTCTGTACCTCCAGCCAGCTCAATCGGTACATTATGGATAACTTGACGAATGATATCCTTTATTCCTTCTACCACTTTAGGGCTATGTGAAATCAAAACAATTCCTACGTTTGACATACCTTATATGCGCTCCTTTTGTTCAAATTGTTTTTAAGGGGTTCTGCTCGCTACGCCTCTTTGAAAATGAGCACTTGAAGAACACCTTTATGTTGATAAAACCTCCGCCAATGCTTCAAATAAATAGTAAGAAGACATAGCACCTGGATCAATGTGTTCAATTGATCGATCACCTAGATAAGCAGCTCGACCTTTTGTAGCTTTTATGTGCTTTGTAGCCTCGACAGCGACTTTTGCTGTAACAGCTAATTGTTCCGGATCTACTTCTTCACTCTCTTTCAATAATTTAAGTACAGGTGCCCAAACATCAATCATTGTTTTATCACCTTCTTTTGCCTTCCCTCGCATTACTATTCCTTTTAGCCCTTCATCAATTGCGTTAGTAAAGGATGTAAAATCTACCTCTTTTCCATTTCCTTTGAGAGCTGTCGACATCTTTAAAAAAGCTGTCCCATACAATGGACCTGATGCACCACCGACCTTACTAATTAATGTCATAGCCACATCCTTGAACACTTCCGCTACTGTTTCATATTCTGAAACATGAACTTTGCTCATTACCTCATTAAATCCACGCGACATGTTAATTCCATGATCTCCGTCACCTATTGCTTGATCAAGTGTTGTAAGGTATTCCCTATTCTCTTGCACTTTTCCATTGGTAAGTCTAATCCAATTTATGCTGTCTTGAACTGTAAGTAACATGGTACACTCCTCCTCCATCATCCTAAACTCGAAATGCTGGAGCACTTGATTCCGCATCGAGTAATTGTTTTAGTTCATCGTCCAATTTCAAAAGGGTAACGGAACACCCAGCCATTTCTAGTGACGTCATGTATTCACCAACAAATGTCTTATACACCTTTATTCCTTTTTCTGTTAGGATTTCATTCACTTTTGCATTGATAATAAAAAGTTCCATTTCAGGTGTTGAACCTAATCCATTAATCATTACTGCAACCTCTGAATCGTTAAAATCTAGATCTTCAAGTATTTTTTGTGTTAGCTCATCAGCTATTTCGTCAGCACTAGTGATTACTTTCCTTTCAATTCCTGGTTCACCGTGGATTCCTATGCCAATTTCCATTTCATTATCTGCTAACTCAAAGCTAGGTGTTCCAGCCGCTGGAACTGTACACGGACTGATGGCCATACCCATCGAACGTACATTGTCATTCACTTTTTCGGCAATCCTTTTCACCTCTTCTAATGTCGCACCCGTTTTGGCCTTAGCTCCTGCAATTTTATGAACAAAAACAGTACCTGCAATACCTCGACGCCCCGTAGTAAATGAGCTGTCCTCTACAGCAACATCATCATTAACTACTACCTTATCTACCTTAATTCCTTCTGCTTCTGCCAGCTCTGCAGCCATTTCAAAATTCATTACGTCACCGGTGTAGTTTTTAATAACCAAGAAGACTCCCGCTCCACCATCGACTGCTTTAATAGCTTCATAGACTTGATCCGGTGTAGGAGAGGTGAATACCTCACCAACAACTGCAGCATCCAGCATTCCCGCTCCAATATAGCCAGCGTGGGCAGGCTCATGACCACTACCTCCTCCACTTACAAGTGCTACTTTGTTGACTACTGGTGCATCCTTTCGAACGATTACTTTAGTGTTTGGTACTACTTTTAAACGATTAGGAAAAGCAATTTCCATTCCTTTTAACA
Organism: Aquibacillus saliphilus; assembly: GCF_020404745.1. Taxonomy (GTDB): domain Bacteria; phylum Bacillota; class Bacilli; order Bacillales; family Amphibacillaceae; genus Aquibacillus; species Aquibacillus saliphilus. The sequence continues at coordinate 90,444 of NZ_JAIZAP010000007.1, read as the reverse complement.
TTTCTTCTACGACCATATTTGGATCATTAATAATTTTTTTCATAATGACAACTCCTCAATTATTTAAATATAGCGCTTTACTTATCCCATCTCTCAAAAGAGTTGATGAATACTGTCCCTTGAGTTGCTGTAAACCTAACATGTGCATGAGGCTAGTGTTCTAGTTACAACCTTTGCAAAACAAACAAAGAAGTTAAGCCCAGTAGTAAACCCTTTAACTTACCTACTACGATTAGAGCTAACCTCTTTTTTTTATTTACAATGCTATTGTATCTACAGCTATACCTTTATATTCTTGAACTGGATTATTTGCTTCATAAAGAAAAGTTTCTAGCTCATCGACATAGCCTTTCATTTGTTGATTAGACCAGTTTAGTCGTTTTGCCATATAGCTTATGACCGAATCTTTATTCATTCTCACCCAGTCGATGTCAAAAAATAATGCTCCTGTTCGCCGAATAAAGAAATCGACTGGTTTATAGCACAGTTCATAATCAATTGAGTAACGAACCTTAGCATATAAAAGCGGGTCTAACTGCGCTTCTTTAGCTTGTTCTTTTTCATTTTGGTATATCTCGTAGATACTAGAAATATTTGATCCATAACGTTGAATAAGGAGGTTTGCATCTGTCTCAGATATGCCAATTTTTTTAGCTTCTGCAACTTTATCTGCAGTAAACGTTGTTAAACCTTGAGAACCTCCAACATCTCCACCTGAAATAGGAAGATGCTTCGTTGACGCATACGAATAAATTATGTCTTCCGTTTTCTTAAGGTTTTTAGATACTAAGTTGACAATACTTTCAGCCATTTTCCGGTAACCAGTTAATTTACCACCCGCAATGGAAATAAATCCAGAATCCGATATAAAAATTTCATCTTTTCTAGAAATTTCTGACGGATCTTTACCTTCCTCATAAATCAAAGGTCTGAGACCGGCCCAGCTTGATTCAACGTCCTCTACTCCGATTGAAAGATGTGGGAACATTAATTTAATAGCATTCAGCACATAATCACGATCTGATTCAGTCATGGTTGGATGACCGATATTCCCCTCATAAACCGTGTCGGTGGTACCCACATATGTTTTGCCTTCACGTGGAATAGCAAATACCATTCTTCCGTCAGGCGTATCAAAATATAGTGCCTGTTTTAAGGGGAATTTTTCTCCATCAAATACTAAATGAATACCTTTTGTTAACCTCAATCTCTTACCTTTTTTAGAATGATCCTTTTCTCTTAGTGTATCTACCCAAGGACCGGCGGCATTAACAATGGTTTTCGAATAAATACTATGTTTGGTTTGATCAATTTGATCCTCGACTTCGACACCGATTACCTTACCTTTTTCATAGATCATCTGCTCTACTTTGACATAGTTAAGAGCCAGTGCACCCTTTTCAACCGCTTTTTTCATTACTTCTAAAGTTAACCGAGCATCGTCTGTCTTATACTCCACGTAGAAGCCAGCGCCTTTCAGATTATCCTCTTTTAACAATGGTTCTCGTTTGATTGCCTCCTCTTTACTAAACATTTTTCTTCGTTCACTTTTTTTAACACCTGCAAGGAAATCATAAACTCGAAGACCAATATTGGTTGAAAAAGGACCAAAAGTTCCACCCTTATAAAAAGGAAGCATCATCCACTCTGGTGTCGTTAAGTGCGGACCATTCTCATATACAATCGCACGTTCTTTTCCTACTTCGGCAACCATCTTTACTTCAAATTGTTTTAAATAACGTAATCCACCATGAACGAGTTTCGTAGATCTACTTGAAGTACCTGCAGCAAAATCCTGCATATCTACTAAGGTTACGTTCATTCCTCTATTCGCAGCATCTAAGGCGATACCGGCACCAGTAATTCCACCACCAATAACGATTAAATCATTGCTTTGATTCATCATTTTTTCGTAAATCTCTTTCCTTTTCAAACTAGAAAACTCCATCATTCATCGCTCCTTTTGTCTATTCGTAACGATTCATTTCTGGGTACCTCATCTACACAGAAAAAATACATATTGAAAGAAGAGACCACAAATACCCCTAAGATTATATCTATAGAGTTTTTGTGGCCTCTCATGTCTTCGCACCATTCTATTAACTTGTGAAATTGTTATACCATCCATGAGGGATTTTCAGAAAATCATTTAAACTTTCTTGTCGCTTCAACCGCTTTTTGCCAACCTTGATACAGTTGATCACTGTTTTCTTTTGTCATCTCAGATGTATATGTTTTTTCTTTCTTCCACTGTTTTGAAATTTCTTCACGATTATCCCAATATCCAACCGCTAAGCCAGCTAAGTAGGCGGCACCCAATGCTGTTGTTTCACTTACCACTGGACGTTCGACTGGCACACCAAGAATATCACTTTGGAATTGCATTAAAAAGTTATTATGAACAGCTCCACCATCTACTCTCAAGGCTTTAAGTTCTATCCCTGAATCAGCAATCATGGCATCTAATACATCCTTTGTTTGATAAGCAAGAGATTCTAGTGTTGCACGGACAAAGTGTTCTTTTGATGTTCCACGAGTAATACCAAATACGGCACCACGAGCATCACTATCCCAATATGGTGTACCAAGACCAACAAATGCTGGCACCATATACACGCCACCGCTTGAATCAACCCTTGTTGCATATGCCTCACTATCCTTTGCATCCCTGAACATACGTAGTCCATCACGTAACCATTGAATAGCAGAACCTGCAACAAAAATACTTCCTTCTAATGCATACTCCACCTTGCCATCTATACCCCAAGCTAGCGTTGTAAGCAAACCATGCTCAGAAGGTACAGCTTTTTCACCAGTATTCATTAACATAAAACATCCAGTACCATACGTGTTCTTTGCCATACCACTCTCATAACATGCTTGTCCAAATAATGCTGCTTGTTGGTCACCAGCAACACCGGCAATCGGTACTTGATAACCATAGAAATGGTAGTCCACAGTGTATCCATATATTTCAGACGATTGATGGACCTCCGGTAGCATACTAGCAGGCACTGTTAAAATATCTAATAATTCCTGATCCCACTGTAAATCATAAATATTATACATTAATGTACGGGAAGCATTAGAGTAGTCGGTCACATGTTTTTTACCACCAGTTAGTTTATAAATTAACCACGTATCAATTGTTCCGAACATTAGATCTCCGTTATCTGCTTTTTCTCTAGCACCTTCAACATTATCTAATACCCATTTTACTTTAGTTCCGGAGAAATATGCATCAATTAGTAAGCCCGTTTTCTCTCTAAAGAGATCGTTGTGACCCTGATCTCGGAGTTCCTTACAAATGTCGTCTGTTTGACGAGATTGCCAAACAAGTGCCTTATATATAGGCTTTCCTGTATTTTTATCCCAAACTACTGTTGTTTCACGTTGGTTGGTAATGCCGATACCTGCTATTTGTGCAGGTTCCACGTCACCCTTACGCATTACCTCAGAAATAACTCCTAAAACTGAAGTCCAAATTTCATTTGCATCATGCTCAACCCAGCCTGGCTTCTGAAAAAATTGTTCGAATTCATGTTGAGCAGTTCCTTTAATTTCACCGTCATGATTAAAAAGAATTGCTCGCGAGCTTGTTGTTCCTTGATCTATCGATAAAATATACTTCTCCATGTAAAATCCCCCTTAAACGATTTTTCGTTCGACTTGATGTATAGTTGTTCTATCCTTTTTCAGCTCGGATGATGCTGCACCCAACAAAATCAAGGCTACAACAGCACTTAGTATCCAGAATAAAATCGAAAATTCAGCTAAAAATATAGCTTTATAGAAAACAGCCCCATAAACTCCCCCGAAAATTGGACCAACAACTGGAATCCAACTATAACCCCAATCCGATCCACCTTTACCCGGAATAGGAAGTAGCGCATGGACAATTCTTGGACCTAAATCACGAGCTGGATTAATTGCATAACCGGTTGTCCCTCCCAGTGACATTCCAATCGCAACAATTAATGCACCTACAATTAGTGGATTTAAACCTTCTGTAAATTCATTTGCACCAATAAACATTAATCCCATAACAAGCACAAATGTACCAATTAATTCACTAATTAAGTTTGAGAAAGGGCTACGTACTGCAGGTTCCGTTGAGAATACAGCTAATTTCGCACTAGTATCTTTTGTTTCTTTCCAGTGTGGTAAGTAATTTAGAAATACAATTACTCCACCAATAAAAGCACCAACCAATTGTGCAGTAACATATAATGGAACTTTCGACCACGGAAAATCACCTACTGAGGCAAATCCCAAAGTCACCGCTGGATTAACGTGAGCCCCCGAAAATTGACCTACTGCATAAACAGCCATTGTAACTGCTAAACCCCATCCAAGCGTAATAACTATCCAGCCTGCACCTTCTGCTTTCGATTTTTTTAATACGACACCAGCAACAACACCGCCACCAAAAATGACAACAATCATAGTTCCAATTAATTCAGCTAAAAACTCCGACATTAACAAACACCCCTTATGCTATGGTTAATAGAATATAAACTACAACAAATAATGGACGGCCGTCAGGGTGAAGACAAAAAAGCCCACACACAAAATAATGTACCCTTTCCTAGGAAAGTACACTTTTGTGTGTGGGCTCCATATCTCCATCACATTTCTTTAACTTGTTATAAAGTAATCATAATATTAAATGAAAGCGGAGTCAATACATTTTCGATTAAAATGTTTAAAAAGTCACAAACCTTCGTTGAATACCGATGATAATTTTATGACTAGTTCAAATCCCATAATTTTGATCGTGAAGTAGTAACTGCAGAAGCTCCAGCTTCAAAGGCATTTTCCACATCCTGTTTAGAACGAATCAGACCGCCAGCTATAATAGGTAACTTTGTCCGTTCACGAACTTCTGATAATATGGTTGGCATTATACCAGGTAGTACTTCTATATAATCAGGTCTATGTTTTTTAGTCAACGCAATGTTATGATTGATTCCCATACTATCCAAGGCAAATAAACGTTGAATAGTTAATACATTATTTTTCTTGGCGAAGCCAATTACGCTACCCCTAGTAGAAACAATTCCATCGACTTTTAAATTTCGTATCAGATATTCCATCCCATATTCATCAGATTTTAATCCTTGAATTAAATCCATGTGAACAAAAACAGTTTTTCCATTTTCTTTTGAATACTTCACTAAATGACCCAATTGAGAAATTCTTGTCTCTAAGAACATAAGATTCTCCAGTTTACTATCAATCACTCTGTCAAAATCCTTCATATTCCTTATAGCTGGTAGCACTCCTTTTAACTCTATCATGAAATCACTCCCCCTTTTCCATAATCTATATCCATGAGATAAACCCTGGTAGTTGCAATCTATTAGCGAATTCCAATTCTTGCACCTATGTTTCCATTTTTTTCCATAACCCAAAGTTAAGTAGACCGAAACTATACTATACTTAACTAATTTACTCAAATTGCTACCGCACCTAATTACGCCTCAAGTGAGTGCTATTCACTCGGGATAGTTCTCGCCTCTATTATAGTTTCATTACAGTGCGGACGATGTAACTGAACTTCTTCCGTACTACTTTTATCCACATTCACCAATGATCTATTCAGGTATTTGATGAAAAAACTGCTTTGTTTTTGTGAAAATTTACTATTTATTGTGCTTTGTGATGCGACCTACTATATCACCCAAATCAACCTAATTGATGGAATTCCTTAACTTAATAAACTATTTATATCTTGCAGACTAGACCATAAAAAAGACTACCCACAAATGGATAGTCCTTAGAATTATATGATAGGCAATTATGCTTGGTTAGAAGAACCGAACTCACGCATTTTACCGATTACTGTTTCTTTAATTGCATCGCGACTTGGCCCTAAGTATTTACGTGGGTCAATTTGGTCTGGTTGTGCAGCCAATACTTCGCGTACTTTTTTCGCCTGTTGAATTTGGTTCTCTGTGTTGACATTGATTTTTGATGTGCCATAAGAAATCGCACGTTTAATGTCAGCAGTTGGAATACCAGTACCACCGTGAAGTACAAGTGGAACACTAGCAGCAGAACCGATTTCTTCCATTTCTTTGAAACCTAGGTTTGGTTCACCTTTATATGGTCCGTGAACAGATCCTAGTGCTGGAGCAAGACAGTCAATACCTGTACGCTCTACAAGCTCTTGACATTCTTTTGGATCAGCATAGATAACACCATCAGCGATTACGTCATCTTCTTGTCCACCAACAACACCTAGCTCAGCCTCAACTGATACACCGTGAATATGAGCTAATTCTACAACTTTAGAAGTTGTTGCTACGTTTTCATCAAATGGACCATGTGAAGCGTCAATCATTACCGATGTGAATCCGGCGTGAATAGCTTTTGAACATGCTTCAAAGCTTGAACCGTGATCTAAGTGAATTGCAACTGGTACAGTTGTACCATATGAATCCATAAGAGATTTAACCATTGCAACAACAACATTAAATCCACCCATGTATTTTCCAGCGCCTTCAGAAACCCCAAGAATAACCGGAGATTTTTCTTCCTCAGCAGCCTGTAGAATAGCTTGTACGTATTCTAAGTTATTTAGGTTGAATTGGCCGACAGCATAACTATTAGCTTTTGCAGTTTCTAGCATTTCTTTCATTGATACTAATGGCATTTAATTTCCTCCTTTAATATATGTAACAAAAAAACGATTCGGTATATCCAGTCAATATCGCGTTGTTTGATTGGGTATAGTATAAGAATACCAACTCCAAACCAATGGTGCAACTCATCAAAACAACAGTAAGCGGTTACTTACTGAATTTTTTTTGACACTTGTATGTAGTTATATGTTTTTTTACAAATTTAATTCTAAATAAACAAGTGAAAGCAACCCACGATTCACCTGTTCACAGGTATTACTTTTTTAAAAAAGATTATGTATATATTATGAATTTTTTCCATCTAAAAGACGATGAATTTGTTTTCGTACATGTTCAATATCGAAAGGCTTAGCAAATATTTCTTTAACCATTTTTAAATCTTTTATTTTTTCTGCAGCAACTTCGGCCATACCACTCATTAAAATCGCTGGAATTTGTAGTTCTTGTTGTTCTAATTGTCTGAGTAATTCATGTCCGTCAATAATTGGTAATTTAAAATCAACTATCAGCAAATCTGGTTTTTTCATGCTTATTTTTTCTAAAGCTTGTTTGCCATTTTCAGCCGATACAACTTGATACCCTTCACTCTTAACGATCTCTTCTAATAGTAATCTGATACCAAGTTGGTCGTCAACAATCATTACCGTTTTCACATTGTTTCCCCCTATTTAGTTTTCTACTATAGTTATCCTTCTAGTAAAATAGCACTAAATCCTGCAATTTGGCCGAAATACTAGAAATAACTGGTTATTTATACAATAATACCTAATTTTAACTAAAAAATGGTAAAGAAAAGCTCATGACGCAGATTGTGTCATGAGCTTCCACTTATAGTTAGTCCTTTAGTACTATTTTAGCATTATTTTCAACAGTTGCGCCAATGAAACCATAAAATAATTGTTGTGGTTTTGTCGGGCGAGATTTAAATTCAGGGTGGAACTGTGAAGCTACAAACCATGGATGATCAGCTAACTCTACTGTTTCAATAAGTCTTCCATCCGGGCTTGTTCCTGAAAAGATAAAACCCTTTTCTTCCATTTGGTCACGGTACTGATTATTAAATTCAAATCTGTGACGATGACGCTCATAAATAACATCTTCATTATCATAAGCCGCTTTTGTTTTCGTTCCATCTTTCAAACGACATGGATACACACCTAGTCTTAATGTACCACCTAAATCAGCAACATCTTTTTGCTCAGGTAGTAGATCAATGATTGGATACGGAGTACCTGGATCGATTTCAGCTGAATGTGCACCTTCTAAGTTTAATACATTACGTGCAAATTCAACTGTTGCTAATTGCATCCCTAAACAAATCCCAAGGAATGGCACTTTATTTTCTCTCGCAAAACGAATCGCTTCAATTTTACCTTCAATCCCCCGGTCACCGAAGCCACCAGGTACAAGGATGCCATCAACGTCTTGTAAGGATGTTGCAACGTTATCTTCTGTAACTTCCTCAGCATTTACCCAACGAATATTAATATCTGTATCGAATGAATAACCTGCATGTTTTAATGCTTCAACGACAGATAGATATGCATCTGGAAGTTCAACATACTTTCCTACAAGACCAATTGTTACTTGTTTTTTAAGGTTTGTTACACGGTCTACTAACTCGTTCCACTCTGTCATATCCGCTTGTTCGCACTCTAAACCAAAATGGTCACATGTTAACTGATCTAAATTTTGCTCTTGAAGCGAAAGTGGAATTTGATAAAGGGTATCTGCATCTCCTGCTTCGATGACTGCTTTTTCATCAATATCACAGAACAGTGCAATCTTTTCCTTCATCTCTTGACTAATTTCAAGCTCAGTACGTAAGACAATAACATCTGGTTGAATCCCAAGTGATCTTAATTCTTTTACACTATGCTGTGTTGGTTTAGTCTTCATTTCACCAGCAGCTTTAATATATGGCACTAGTGTACAGTGGATATACATCACATTGTCTCTACCTATATCACTTTTTATCTGACGAATTGCTTCAAGGAATGGCAAGGATTCAATATCACCAACTGTCCCACCAATTTCTGTGATAACAATGTCTGCATTTGTTTGTTTACCAGCTTGAAAAACTTTGTCTTTTATTTCATTAGTAATGTGCGGAATAACTTGAACTGTTCCACCTAAATAATCGCCACGACGTTCTTTTTTAATGACTGTCGAGTAAATTTTCCCAGTTGTAATATTGCTGTACTTGTTTAGATTAATGTCAATAAAACGCTCGTAATGACCTAAATCAAGATCTGTCTCCGCCCCGTCTTCTGTTACGAAAACTTCACCATGTTGATAAGGACTCATTGTACCTGGGTCCACGTTAATGTATGGATCAAATTTCTGAATAGTAACCTTCAAACCTCTGTTTTTAAGTAGACGACCTAGTGATGCTGCTGTGATCCCTTTCCCGATTGACGAAACAACTCCGCCAGTTACAAAAATGTATTTTGTCACCCTTTATCCCTCTTTCTGTGGTTAATATATTATAGTATTTGATTGATGAAATACTTTAATCATTTGCTTTACTATTTACTTCGGAAGCTTTCTTAAATCTTTTATGGTAAAAAAATTAGGCTTTTTCTAAAAGATCGCTGTTTTTGACACGAAATCTATAGACTACGACGTAACTTTTGCATGCTCTTGCTATCTTTCACTCTAATTGAATTGTCTGCCATACGATCGCTTCAGCAGAATACTTCGCTTTCCGTGGGCACGGCCTTAGTCTCCTCAGAATCAAAAAACGATTCTTCCGGGGTCTTCGGACTCGTGCTGTTCCCACAGGAGTCTCCGTATTCTGCTTAGGCTGGACATTGGTGTTCTGATTAATGAGTGCCTATATACCGAGAAATCAACGTTTAACGTGTTTTTTCCAACTTGAACAGAAATCTATTCTAAGCGAAGGAAATACACGATGACTCCTGCGGGAGGAAAGGCATAGGTGAGACCCCGCAGCGCGAAGCGCGAGGAGGCTCACCAGCCACCCGCGGAAAGCGAGTGTATTTCCGCAGCGACGATTTAGCACTCATCTTAGATAGAATATGAAAGCAATTCCTAACAATTTAAAAGCAACAACTCTTTCTTAAAAAAGCCTAAAAAAATAAAAAAGCGCTCCCCATTTAACAGGGGAACGCTTATAATCACAATAAATAACTTATAGAGCCCAAATAGAATTTTACTTATTTGAGAACTGAAAGTCAAGCTTGTTATTTTTCTTCTTTGTCGTCATCTTCTTTTTTGTCAGTTGAATCATCATCGTCGTCATCATCATCGTCAAAATCACTATCGTAATCATCATCTACAGATTCGTCATCATCAGATTCATCGTCTGCATCGTCGTAATCATCGATATCGGTATCATCAAAATCTAAAGCTTCTTCATCTAGATCTAGATCTTCTTCTTCAAAAACTTCTACCTTTTTCTTCTTTTTACGCTTTGGAGCAGCCGCTTTTTTCTTTTTCTTTTTCTTCGGAGCTGCGGTTAGTTCTTCTTCTATTTGCTCAATTGGGTACCAGTTCTTTAGTCCCCATAAACCCGAGCCGATTGTCATGAATCGTCCATCAGTATTCATATCCGTATAAAATTGAGCAATATTCTCATCTTTTTGCGCCTTAGTAAATTTTTTCATTTTGGCGATTCGATCAAACATTTCTCTGAAATCAGTTGCTTTATTTTCTTCGATTAGTATCTCATTTGCCATTTGAATCATAGACAACGTTTCAAGATGATCTTTCGTATAATCCTTTATGCCCACGGTTAAGCACCCCTTTATGTAAAAGTTATTTTTGCTACTCATTTATTGATGTATATAACTTTTCGTAATGTTTTAAAAGCCTACCATACATTATATTGTTATGAAAATCAAAATGCAATATTAGCCCCGAATTAAGTAGCCTTTAAGAAGTACAATTATTTACATTACTGTGATAGTCTATACTAGTTCTTTATAAAGTTAACAACTTTTACAACTTTCTCAGAAGTCAGGTCCCCCGAATTATCAAAGATGAGAACGTTTGATTCTGGGATATCCCAATTAATTGTTGGAGTAAAGTCTACTCTTGTTTCATAAGAATCCCAATTATCAAGTTTCCATGAATCCCTAACCGTTCCTCTGTCTTCAATTCGTTCTCTTTGTGTATCGATATCATCTAACGTTACAACAACAACCTTGACATCTACTTCTTGTTCTGTTTTTCCACTCGACTTAATAACTTCTTTAATCCACTCTTTGTTTTTAAGTTCCGATGTAAATGGAGAAATCATAAAGACATCTTGTCCAACAGCTAAGTTCTCAATGCAAATGTCCTTGGATGTATCATACTCTAAATCTCTCATGTGCTCTTTATAGAACGCTGAATCACGATCGTTTTTATCCATTCCATTCATCTCTAAAAATTTCTCGACAAACCGGCCACCAACCGTATCGCGATCAATAAATACACAAGGTTTAGTTAATGCTACTTCTCTTGCTACTGTCGTTTTTCCAGTTCCTGCTACTCCGACAAAAAATACTAGTTTTTGCATCTGTACACCTCTGTTGTAAAATTTTATTTCATTCTAAATGTCATTTAAAATAGATAATTCCTTAAAACATATGTTACCAAATAACTAGCAAAGGAGCCACAAATTATAGTGACTCCTTCGCTTTTTTTATCTTTATGCTGTTTTTACTTCCTTATCGCTACAAACAGACAATGCCAGAATCTCAGCTACATCCATCGTACTGATATCCTCATCTACCTCTTTTGCTTTTGTTCCATCACTGATCATCGTTAAGCAGAATGGACAAGCACTAGATATCATGGTTGGTTGTACTCGTATCGCTTGTTCTGTTCGTTCCACATTCATCCGTGTACCAGTATCTTCTTCCATCCACATCAGTCCGCCACCGGCACCACAACACATCCCGTTTTCTCTACTACGATCCATTTCAACTAACTCAATCCCTGGGATGCTTTTCAAAATTTCTCTTGGTGGATCGTAGACACCGTTATATCTACCTAAGTAACAAGAGTCATGATAGGTCAGTTTTTCATTAATTTGCTTTTGCGGTTTAATTTTTCCTGACTGGAGTAAATCATAGAGCAACTGGGTATGGTGAAGCACCTCTACTCCTTCTAATCCAAAATCAGGGTATTCATTTTTAAAAATATTGTATGCATGCGGATCAATGGTGACAATCTTTTTAATATCATTTTTTTGAAACTCTTTAATGTTCTTGTCGGCGAGCTCTTGGAATAAAAATTCATTACCAATTCTGCGAGCAGTATCACCAGAGTTTGCTTCTTTGTTACCTAAAATTGCGAATTTCACACCTGCTTCGTTCATCAATTTAGCAAAAGCCATCGCAATTTTTTGACTACGATTATCGTATGCTCCCATTGAACTTACCCAAAATAAATACTCAAAAGTTTCTCCTTCTTTTTTCAATTCCTTAATAGTTGGAATATGAACAGAAGAATCCTGTTCGCGCCAGTTATCCTTATCCCGTTTTGACAGTCCCCAAGGATTTCCTTGGCGCTCGATGTTCATCATCGCACGCTGTGCATCAGCAGGCATTCTTCCTTCTGTCATAACCAGATACCTACGTAAATCAATAATTTTATCGACATGCTCATTCATTACTGGGCATGCATCTTCACAGTTCCGACATGTCGTACAAGCCCACAATTCTTCCTCAGTAATGACGTCACCAATAAGACTCGTGTCTTCGACTTGATCGACACTAGCAGCGATTTCTTGTCTGGTATCATCTGAGGCCATTTTCGCTAATTGGTTTCCTTCTGTATGGTTAAATGCATAGGCCGGAACCCAGGGTGATTTGCCTGTAACGACGGCTCCTGTATTTGTTAAGTGATCTCGTAATTTCACAATCAAATGCATCGGAGATAACAATTTTCCAGAACCTGAAGCTGGACATACATCTGTACACCGTCCACATTCGACACATGCGTAGAAATCAATCATTTGTAACTGTTTAAAATCCTCAATTTTACCGACTCCAAAAGAAATATCCTCTTCTTTTTCTTCATCTACATCAAAATCAATTTTTTCGAGTTTGCCTGGAGGTGTTTCTCTACTTAAAAACACATTGATCGGTGCAGCAATTAAATGGGCGTGCTTGGATTGTGGCACGTAGACTAAGAAACTTAACAGCACCAACAAGTGAACCCACCAAGAAATAAAGAACACTACTGCTGCAGCTGTCTTTGGGACAAAAAAGAAAACGCTTGCAATTAAGGTTGCAACAGGTTCAGACCATCCCCCCGCATGACCGTGCCAAATCAGATCCATTCCATTTCCTAGCAACACGGATATCATTAACGAGCCAATAAAGATTAGTACCAGTCCTGCTTTTAATCCACGCTTTAACCGTGCTAGCTTTTCAATGTACCTGCGATAAAAGGCTAAAATAACTGCAGTTAAAATCACTAACGTTACAAGCTCTTGAAAGAAGGTAAAACCAGAATAAAATGGGCCTAAAGGTAAATGGGAGCCTGGAACGAGTCCCTTATAAATAAAATCAATTGCGCCAAACTGAACAAGAATAAAACCATAAAACATCATGACATGAATAATGCCTGATTTTTTATCTTTTAACAGCTTTTTTTGACCAAAAACATTAATAATTACTTTTCTTATTTTGTTTTTGATTTGTCCATCAAATTCTGACCTTCTACCTAATTTAATATAAGCGATTCGAGTTCGAACAACACGTGCAAATAAATAAAACCCGTAGCCCGTGACTGCTATAAATAAAATCCAATTTAACATCAATAATCCGTCCATTGTTCTCCCCCTATTTTTATCTAATATGATCCACAGATTAACTCCCTTTACCATACTATTTATTAAATGTCTTACTTATACTTTAAAATATGAATGAACATTCAGTCAACATTTAATTACCTATTATTATCATTATTTTTTAAAAGATGGGGAAAAGTAACGACACGTAATACTTAAAAGGAGAATAGTTGTGGTATTATATATGCTTTTGTTTATATTTTTATTAGTGATCGCCCTACTGTTTATTGACTACTTTTTTGGACAACGCATGTACCAAAAGCACCCTCCTGTTTTCAATTTCACTAAGAAAAAAGCTGATTTTGATTTAATTACCACTGGGGATAGGTTCTTCAAATTATTTTTTGATGATATAAGAAATGCTAAAAGCAACGTAGATATTAGTTTTTTCATTGTTAAAAATGATGATATCAGCAAACAGTTTTACACACTGCTAAAACAGAAAACAACAGAAGGGGTAACCGTTCGCTTTATGGTTGACAGAATAGGGAGCTTTCGTTTGAAAAAGGATATAATAAACGATTTAAAAACAAATGGCGTTGAATTTATCTACAGCGACAAACCTAGTTTCCCGTTTCTGTTTTATAAACTAAACCGAAGAAATCACCGTAAAATTACCGTGATTGATCATGAGGTTGCTTATATAGGCGGATTCAATATAGGAAAGGAATATATCGGAGCTGATCCTAAACTTGGAGATCCATGGAGAGATTATCATATACGCATGACTGGTGCGGTGATTCCAACTATTCAGCAAGTATTTGACTATGACTATACGTCTGCTACTTTGGGAAATCCTATTTCTGTTGACTACATTACAGATAAGGGGGCTGATCAGGAAACTAGCCATCAAACAAAATCATTAGATATCATCGTTTCAGAAAGTGGCCAGTTAGAAGACAAATTCGTTTCGTGGATTAATAATGCAACATCCGAAATATTAATTGGCACACCCTATTTCATTCCAAGTAAAAGAATGTTTAATGCGCTACTTACTGCGCTATATAAGGGGATAGACGTTAAAGTGATTGTCCCTGAAAAAGCAGATCATCCACTAGTAAAGCCAGCTGGATTCCCTTACTACCGGGAGTTAACAAGAGCCGGTGGCGACGTATTCTTGTTCAATCAAGGATTCTATCATGCAAAGGTAATTATTATTGACGAAACCTTTTGCGATCTAGGTACAGCTAATTTTGACATGAGAAGTGTATTTTTAAACAAAGAAATCAATGTGATTATGGATTCTTATGAAGATATTAATTCTGTTCGTTCAGCATTCCTTAAGGATATCAACAACAGTAGACCTATTACTGAACAATGGATGCAACAACAGTCCGTAAAAGTTAAACTAGAAGGCTTGGTTGCAAGACTGGTCAGACCGTTACTCTAACTAAGCAACACTAGGTGTAAATAAAACCACAATGGAAAGTTAACTTAATTAGGGAGGGTTAAATATGAAAGAAGTCCTATTAGCATTAGTAACTGGTTTAGTAGTGGGATTCTTGTTTGCCTGGTTTAAATTACCGATACCTGCTCCTCCGGCTCTTGCTGGGGTGGTTGGTATTGTTGGGATTTATCTAGGATTCAGATTGTATAATTATCTCGCACCCATGATGGAACGGATTTTTTAGGCAAATAACAAAACTAGCTCCCTATTTCGTAAAATCGTAGGTTAATTTGGATAGAATGTTCACTGAGAAAAAACCAAATAGAGCTACATTACGAAAGGAGCTAGTTACTATCAAAGATATATCCTGAAAATACGTTGGATTAGACGTACACAATCGTAAAAAATATTTTTACTAGAGCTTTATCATTTCACCTTCAGCATCTTCCAAAATCCAATATCTGAAAAACCAATTCGCTTATAGATCTTACCTGCGTCAGGATTGTCATAGAACAAGCACAACTCTTTTCCTTCAGCTAATACATCCTGACATAGCTGAACTAGACACTTGGTAGCGTAACCTCTTCTTTTGTACTCGGCTTCAGTACCTACACCTACAATCATTGCTGACATACTATTTTCAGCCGCTGTCGATACCGTTGATACCATTCTTTCATCTTGTTCAATATAATAACTACGTGAAACTCCACTCTCGATATTTCTTTGTTTACTATGGTAATTAAATTCCAGATCTTGAAATTCAGGAACGCTTCTTAGTAACTGTTCTAGCCTTGGTAAATCATCAATCGAAACTAACTTTACATTTTCGTCTGTACTTTGATTGTTTGCTTTTAGTTGGTTGCATTTTGCATAATAAAGTTTGCGGTTGGAAGTAATAGTTCTATTTAAAAATGGTTCCATTTGTTCAATGATATCGTCTAACCCGGAAACAACCTGATATTCATTTTCGTTAATAACTTTAGCAAAACCTTCTACATCAAATTCTCCAAGTGCAAACGGGATAAAGTTCACCTCGTACTTTAAAAGAATTGCTCGTAGTTCACCATCTACCGAAAAGTCACCCCATATTTTTTGAAAGTCCTGCTGATAACCAAATGCCTCAATATCACCGATGATAAATAAGTTTTCTGCTGGTTTTTGCCTTATAAGCTGCTGACAAAGAACATCATCTTCTTCTGTTAGCTGACGAATCATAGTGACTTCCCCCTTATGTTTTTAAAGAGAATAATAGCACTAGTTATTGGAAGTAGTAAAGGTTTTTTACACACCAAATCCTAACAAGCGTATTCATGGTTTAAAAGCCTATAAAAATAGAAAGCTTGGATGTCATTATCCAAGCTTTCTATTTTTACTGTTATTTGAGGTTAAAGTTCCTGCATTTTAGTTGTTACATGCTTTCTGGAGCACTAACACCAATTAAGGCTAATCCATTAGCAAGTGTTATCTTTACTGCTTTCATTAATGCAATTCGTGCTTTCGTTCTTTCTAGTTCATTGTCATCCAATACTTTTTCTGCATTATAAAAACTATGCAAGCTTGAAGCAAGATCAAAGATGTATTGGGTAATCCGGTGCGGCTTTCGTTTGTCTGCTGCTTCCTCAACTACTTGAGCAAATTCTCCAAGCTTTTTAAGTAGCTCTTCCTCTTTCTCAGCAGTTAGCAGCGATCCGTCGTAGTTTCCATCTGCTAGACCCTTTTGCTCTGCCTGCTTAAGCATTGTACTAATACGTGCATGTGCGTATTGAACGTAAAAGACCGGATTTTCATTCGACTGTGACCGAGCTAGGTCCATATCAAAGTCAAGGTGTGAATCACTAGATCTCATATTGAAGAAGTAACGCATGGCGTCAACACCGACTTCTTCCATTAATTCTTTAAGTGTGACAGCTTTTCCTGTTCGCTTACTCATTTTCACTTTTTCACCGTTTTGAAGCAGGTTAACCATTTGGATAATTTCCACTTCAAGTGTATCGGCATCGTAACCAAGCGCCTGGATAGCAGCATTCACTCTTGGGATGTATCCGTGATGGTCCGCTCCCCAAATGTTGATCAGTGTTTCAAAGCCACGGTCCAACTTATTTTTGTGATAAGCAATATCCGGTGTTAGATAGGTATAGGTACCATCTTGTTTAATCAAAACACGGTCTTTATCATCGCCAAAATCAGTCGAACGGAACCATGTTGCCCCGTCTTGTTGATAGATATAGCCCTTCTCCTTGATTGTCTCTAAGGCTGGCTCAATTTTTTGACCATCATAAAGCGATGTTTCCGAAAACCAATGATCAAATGGAACACGGAACTGCTTTAGGTCATCCTCTAATTTCTTCAGTTCATATTTCAAGCCATATTCACGAAAGAAAGCGAGACGCTCAGCTTGGGTTTTATTTGCCCATTGATCCTGATATTCGTCAACAAGCTTTTGGCCAAGATTGATGATGTCCTTGCCGTGATAGCCATCTTCTGGCATCTCCCACTCTTTCCCTAGTGCTTGCATATAGCGTGCTTCAACCGAATTCGCAAGGTTTACAATTTGATTTCCAGCATCATTAATATAGTACTCTCTTGAAACATCGTAACCAGCAAAATTCAGCACATTGCATAGTGAATCCCCAACAGCCGCCCCGCGGGCATGTCCAAGGTGCAGGTCCCCTGTTGGGTTTGCTGAGACAAACTCAACTTGAATTTTTTGACCATTACCTGCGGTCGATGACCCGTAATTTGCTGCCTGGTCAAGTATTGTCGGAATTAAATCGGTTAAATAGTTATTATCCATAAAGAAGTTGATGAATCCTGGTCCCGCTATTTCTAATTTAGTTATTGAAGCTTTCGTTTGGTCAAATTGCTCAATAATTTCTTCTGCAATTTTTCTCGGTGGCTTCTTCGCTATTTTTGCTAACTTCATCGCAATATTTGTCGCATAATCACCATGCGCTTTATCTTTTGGTAGCTCTAAGATGATTGTTGGAATTTGCTCTTCGCTTGCTAAATTTGCACTTATTACTGCCCGACCGATTTCTTCCTTCAATTTTTCTTGAGTTTGTTTTAAGATGTTCACTTGGAATCCTCCTTGTTCTTTAAACGCTCCTGCTTCCTTTAGTTACGAAAGCCTTAGCTTAGCCTATCCTGGACTAAAACGTGCGATAACCTTGTTAGAATATCGCCTCTTTATTCGTTATTTTGTGAAAAATAGTGTTAGCCTATGTCTTCTATCTATCTCACCGTTTAATCTAGTTGTATAGCTAATAAATAGTTTACCCTTTTTATCATTAGCTGATTGTTCATATGTAATTTGATCGGTATATGTTTCCATATGCATCGTGCCATAAGCATGTTTAAATGTATTTTCTGTCTTCTTTTTCTTCTTAAACACTTGATGCATATCAACTGCACCTGTCCGCTTGACGCTCACTTTATCCTGCAAAATTGTAATCATGGCACTTACATCTTCTTGGTCTTCACTATGCTCAGTGAATGTTAAGACAGAGATATTTCCCTTTTGATAGAAATTTCCCGTCTCCTCAATCGTTGTTACATCTTTTGAACCTGTATCATTTATTTCTGTAATTAATTTTATATTAACTGGGACTTTACTTGTTTCCATTATGTCACCCTTTACGCATGTGATACTCCCTGATAAGTATAAGAATGAATTGACAAAAACTCAAGTCAGAGCAAGCGATTTTCGTGATAGTTATACGAATTTCGCTATTTACTGACTAAAGTTGATTTCGAAAAAGACACTCCTTTTCAGTTAGGAGCGTCTTTTATTTTTTTCGTACACTGAAATTCTTGTTTAAAATCTATACCCAGCCAAGTAGTATTTCACGGACAAATTTACTAGCAGCAATGGCCGTTTGTTCGGTCGGATCATAGATGGGTGCCACCTCAACTAAATCGGCACCAACAACGTTAACGTCAGACTGTGCTATTAATTGAATGGCCTTCAGCAACTCTTTCGAGGTAATCCCGCCTGCCTCAGCAGTACCTGTCCCTGGTGCGAAAGCTGGGTCTAATACATCAATGTCTATTGTCACATAGACATTTCTACCTTTTAGTTTAGGGAGCACTTGACTAAGTGGTTCTGCTACATCGTATCGTGCCATGTACATCCCACTGTCCTTAGCATACTGAAATTCTTCTCTTGAGCCAGATCGGATACCAAATGAGTAAACATTCTCTGGACCAATTAGCTCACACGTTTTTCGAACTGGGGTAGAATGCGATAACGGTTCGCCTTCATACTCTTCGCGCAAATCTGCATGTGCATCAATATGAATTAGTGCCATGTCAGGATATTTTTGATAGACCGATTTAATGACAGGCCAGCTGACTAGGTGTTCACCGCCAAGTCCTAGCGGAAATTTACCTTGATCTAAAATTTTATCGACATAATCCTGAATCATATCGATACTACGCCCTGGATTACCAAATGGAAGGGGAATATCTCCAGCATCAAAGTAATTCACTTCTTCCATGTGTTTGTCCATGTACGGGCTATATTCTTCTAACCCAAGTGAGGCTTCTCTAATTCTATTTGGACCAAACCGTGAGCCAGGACGAAAACTTACCGTCCAATCCATCGGCATCCCGTAAATTATTGCATCAGCTTTGTCAGCTGATGGGCGAGACATAATGAAAACTTTTCCTGAATAGGCTTCATCAAATCGCATCGTTATTACTCCCCTCTCACTTAGTTAAATCTTTAACAAATTTAGGTAATGCAAAAGCAGCATAGTGAAGCTCATCTGTATAATACTTTGTATCAATCTCTTCAAATCGTTCTGCCTTCACTTTTAATGGATCATGTATTTTACTACCGATTGTAAACGTCCACAGCCCACTAGGATATGTAGGAATGTTTGCTGTATAAAGCCTAGTGACCGGGAAAATTTCTGATACATCATGGTAGACCTGATGAATTAAATCAGCTTTAAACCATGGGTTATCTGTCTGCGCAACGAATATCCCGTCGTCTTTTAATGCTTTTGAGATTCCAGAATAAAATCCTTTTGAAAATAAATTAACAGCAGGACCTACTGGCTCCGTTGAATCAACCATGATTACATCATATTCTCGTTCACTCTTAGCAATATGCATAAAGCCGTCATCGACCTTTACTTCCACCCTTGGATTGTCTAGCTCTCCTGCAATTTCAGGTAAATATTTTTTGGAGTATTCAATAACCTTGCCATCTATTTCAACAAGCGTAGCTTTTTCAATTGATTTGTGTTTAAGGATCTCGCGAATTACACCGCCGTCACCACCACCTACAACAAGTACGTGTTTTGGGTTTGGATGGGTAAATAATGGAACATGCGCGACCATCTCATGATAAACGAATTCGTCTTTGGTCGTCGTCATCACCATATCGTCTAAAACAAGCATGTTACCCCATTCTTCTGTTTCAAGCATATCTAGTTGTTGGAAATCTGTTTTTTCTGAGTGAAGCGATTTATTAATCTTTGCCGTGATGCCAAAGTCTTTTGTTTGTTTTTCAGTAAACCATAAACTCATTGGTAAAACTCCTTTTATTTATAATCTAGGAAATGTGAATCTCATCTTCGCAGTTTCTATAGACTCCGACGTAACTTTTCATGAACTTGGACTTGCTATCTTTCACTCTAATTGAATCGAGTGGCCTACGCTAAGTAGTGGTGTTCTGATTAATGAATACCTTAATACCGTCAAATCAACGTTTTATGGGGTTCTTCCCACTTGAACAGAAAGCTATTCTAAGTAAGCGGAGGAAAAATGCGAGACTCCAATGGGAAAGGAACAGTCTGAAGACCCCGCAGTGAGCGCTTTTTGCTCGCGAGGAGGCTGAGGTGTTCCCCATGGAAAGCGAGTGTTTTTCCGCAGCGCTGACGTAGCACTCATCTTATAAAGAATATAAAAGGAAATCAACATAGCAGTTATGTCGCAGTTTCTATCTATTTTGTCATAAACAACAAATATGTTCATGGGACGAGTAATCTTAGGTTTCATTCTTTTAGAAAACAGCCATTTAATAGAATTATCCTGCATCTACTTTATATGATAGTTACTAATCCTACTAGAATCAACCAAGAAAAGTATAAAGAACTGCGTGAAAAAAGCAAGCTTTTTATTCTAGAAGAGTGTTTGACACTAACGGTTTTTCCTTCACACTACTCGTTATCGTTCTTCCAATAAATATGTAAATATAGGTTTCTTTTAACTTGAAGGTTTAATTCTTTATTCATTTTCCCATAATGGTACTAACATATCCTTATTCTTTCAAATTTGTTCACAAACAATTGTTTAGGGGAATACCTATGCTTAAATGGATGAAGAAAAGAATTTCTACTATTAAAGATAAACGCCTTCGCGTGCTATTATTAGCGGCAGTTAGTATGACCTTTTTATTGGTGATATCGACTGTTGCTACTTTCACGTACCTATACAGCTTAGGTCCTCCCTCTCTTACCAGCAATCAGAATACCATTTATTATAGCAGTTCTAATCAGGTAATTGGTGAAGAACATGGACCGGAATCTAGATATTGGGTATCTCTTGAAGCTATTGATTCTAAAGTAATTGAAGCAACTCTTACAACCGAGGACCGCCGTTTTTATGAGCATAACGGATTGGACTTCAAACGAATTCTAGGTGCTGCACTAAAAGATATTCAATCAATGTCTAAGGTTCAGGGGGCTAGTACAATAACCCAGCAATATGCAAGAAACTTATATTTATCTCACGAGAAAACATGGACGAGAAAAATTAAGGAAGCATTTTATGCAATTCGGCTAGAAATATTCTATGATAAAAAAGAAATTTTAGAGGGTTATTTAAATACAATTTATTATGGACACGGAGCTTATGGCATTGAAGCTGCCAGTCGTTATTTTTTCAATAAATCGGCAGATGATTTAAGTTTGGCAGAATCGGCACTTCTTGCTGCAATTCCAAAGGGGCCTTCTCTTTATTCACCGCTCCATAATTATCAAAATGCAAAAAACAGACAAGAACAAATATTAGCATCACTCGCAAATCAAGAAATTATTTCAGAACAAGATCAATTTTTAGCCAAGCATGAAAACATCCAACTGACGAAACCTAAAGAACGTGAGAAAGTAGCCATTGCCCCTCACTTTCAAGATGTCGTCCTAAAAGAACTTAGTGGAATCCTTAATGAAGATTTAGAGGATATACGTTCTGGTGGGTATCAGGTATTTACAACCCTAAACGTGGATTATCAATCAAAGCTAGAAAAAACAGTGAACAGTACCATGTCAGTTGAAACAAGCATCGAAATTGGTGCCATGTCTATTGATCCAAACAGTGGTGCAATCACCTCAATTATTGGCGGGAGTGATTACAAGACTAGTCAATTTAACAGAGCGATTCAAGCATCACGGATGCCCGGTTCTGCTTTCAAACCATTTTTATATTATACAGCTTTAGAAAATGGCTATACAGCGACAACACCCTTGATGAGTAAACCAACAAATTTTGAGCTTGCTGATGGAACGGTGTACGCGCCGAGTAATTATAATGGCTATTATGCAGATAAACCAATCACGCTGGCACAAGCAATCGCGGTATCAGATAATGTTTATGCGGTTAAAACAAACTTGTTTCTTACACCTGAGAGATTAGTTGAAACTGCTCGTAAATTTGGGATTAAAAGCAAGCTGCAAGCTGTTCCATCACTAGCACTTGGGACAGAAGCAGTCTCCGTTAAAGAAATGGTCGCAGGGTATGGCATGCTCGCAAGTGGCGGAAAAAAGATAGATCCCTACACAATTGATAAGGTGACAGACATAAAAGGAAACGTGTTATATGAGCGTCCAAGTCAAGAATCAGAAGTTGTGTTAGACAAAAGAAAAGCCTTTATCCTAACTAATCTTATGACTGGAATGTTTGATCGCTCACTTAACGGTTATACCAGTGTCACCGGCTCTTCTATTACAGACCAATTAACAAGACAATATGCAGGTAAATCTGGTACGACACGTTCGGATAGCTGGATGGTTGGCTATAGCCCAGATGTTGTTACCGGAGTTTGGATTGGCTATGATGACAATCGACCGATTGAAAAAACAGCCGAACACCAATATGCCAAAAATATTTGGGCGAAATTTATGGAGAAAGCTCATGAAAATGAGCCGTTAAAAACGTTTGACGTACCAGAAGGGGTAGTTGGAGCCTATGTCGATCCTAGCAGCGGAGACCTTGCAAGTCCTTATTGTGAACAACAACGGCTAATGTATTTCGTTAAAGGTACAGAACCAACCACTCATTGTTCACTCCACTTACCTGATGAATCGACCGAAGAAATTGATACAGAAGATCAACATGATAATGAGGAAGATAAAAAAGGGTTAGGACGCTTCTTTGATTGGATCCCTTTCATAGGGAATAACTAAGACAAAAGCGTAGGGTACGCGCAGAATCTAGAAAATCAAATCAAAAGAAAAAGGCCGGAATCAGATTCCGGCCTTTTTCTAGTCCTAGAAACATGGAAAAACCATGTTCTTCATATTTTACAAATTCCTCATTAAAACTACAAGATGTTTCCGTCAATTTCACCAATGTTCACAAAAAGTTCACTTATTTGGAAGTGCATTTTTTAATTCTTCGGTGGAATTTTCCCACATATCCGCATTGAATTCACGTAGAAAATCGACTAATAATTGTTTTGATGGTTGATCCATATGCTCGATAATTATGTGTCCTTTCATCGACTTATCCATATGGGTAACGTGTTCTGGCATTGACTTATATGCACGTTTAATTGAACGATCCACTCTGACTTCACTTCCTGCAACACCGTAATAATAAGGTCCATTTTCACCACGCTCTACCGTAACCCAGACGATCCAGTAAAGCTTACCGTTTGGTACTTCATCTTTATTTGGTAAGAACTTTACCCGTCTTTCTATTTCACTACGCGCATGCATCGCATCCATATCAACAAAAGCTCTATTTTCATTTGGATCGACGATAACTGGCGAGATATTTTCTAACGTAATTGCCCCTATACCATAACCACCGTGTCCATCTGTTGAGTCATCCTTCATGATGGTAAATTGATTACTTTTCTTTTTTTTAGAAGATTCTTCTTCGCTCATTTTTTCTTACCTCCTTGATAATAAGTCACTATATGTTTAGTTAACTATCCATTTTAGTTTGTTGCTATTGATATAAACTGCGCCTTGGTTGCTATGTTGATTTCCATAGCGGTAGGTTGTGCCGTAGTTTATAGGAATTACATGTTTAAGATTCAATACTTGGGATAAGCGACGGGCTATAGAAAACTACCTTAATTTAAATTGCATTAAACTAGTTTTAGTTTAGCATACCAGACGGGTTCATTTCATCTCCCCTGATTTGTTAGGACGTTGTACTAGCATCAGTTTCTTTGATAACTTATGATAGAAAAAAAGGAGTTGTTACGATGCCGTACATAACTGTAGAAATGATCGAGGGACGTACAGATGAACAAAAGCGAGCTTTAGTTGAGAAGGTGACTGAAGCGGTAGTTGAAACGACTGGAGCTCCGAAAGAAAAAGTCGTTGTATTTATCGAAGAATTAAGTAAAAAACATTATGCGGTTGCAGGAAAACTGTTAAGCGACCAAGAATAATCTAAAAAAGCCCTTGTTCTAAGCGAACAAGGGCTTTTTAAATCTATTATCTCTTTCTCGATTTATCAATAGGTTTCACAAAGTCGAAGCTATCCGCTTGGATCGCTTTAGATGGTGTAGCTTGCTGTCGATTTTTTTTACTTTTCTTAAACAATCTTGTTAGCCATCTACTCCCTCTTACCGGAACCCCGACACGTTCCTGCTGCACATCTTGGATTCCTTCTACAATTAACTGCATCGAGATGATCACAACAATAAATGCAATGAACACCGGTGCAATAATCCAATAGTGTCCCGTCATTAACGCTTCTCTTGTGCTACTTATCAACCCTGACCATTCAAATGTAACCGAATGATCTGGCGCTCGGTACATTTGATTGTACATCACACTTGTCCCGCCTAAAAACAAGTTGAATAACCCTAGATGAATTAACACAAGCAGCACTTGGATAAACTGTTGGCCAAAGATAATACCAAGCTTTGAGCCTAGATGTGGCATTAGATGTCTTGTTACAATGTGTTTTGTATTTCCTCCTAATACTCTAGCACTAGTGATAAATTCTTGCTCCATCAGAAGCTTAATTTCGTTTCCAATTAAAACTGTCACTAGTGGTACTACCAACAAAGTTAAAATAACCGCGTGGATTACTATCCGTTCGGTAAATGTATAGCTGAAGCCAGATGTTGACCCTAACAATATTGGTCTTAATAGAATAATTGCAATAATTGTCATAGGTAAAAAATGCATACTATCGACGAACTTTTCAATTCCCTTACGCCATCTATCTTTCATAAACATCGCAAAAGGAATTGCTAGAAAAAATCCGATAACCATCCGCATCAAAGCAATTGCACTTGCAAACAGAATCGTATATTTTGCTCCGGCTAATAATTGATCGAGAATACTATAGCCCAATCTATCTGTTCCAAGCGGCACATATTCTGACGGGGGGTGCGGCTTACTACTTAATAGATTACCCTGATCATCATAGATCAAGACAAATTGTTCGACTGGTACTTCTTTTATGATTGAATGAACGATACTATAGATTACCATGCTTGTGATTACCAGAAAGCCAGCTGAAAATTTAGGATTTTTCAAATGAATCTTAAATTCTTTCACTGCCCGGACAAGCAAGCTCCAAACCTGTATCTTTGGCCAAGCTATCTTCTGCCACTTTCTTTTAAGTCGAACAAACTCAGACTGATAGGACTGTTTGAACAAGAATATTTCAACACCCTGGTAAATGATAAATAATGGTGTATATATCATAAATAACACCACCGCAATTACCATTGGTCTAAAATCTTCCATGACAAAGCTAGATATTCCGTTAATATTAAAGATATACTCAACCACAAAAAGGCTTGAGAGTAGTGCCCAAATAATTATTTTTGAATGAAAAAAAACACTTTTCGCTATATTCCTGAGCACGTGAATGAAAATAATAGCATTGTATCTTGCACCCTTACTAAGGGCAAATTCTACATAATCCTTCGTCAATTCTTCTTCCATTAATAAGACAATTACCCGGTACATCGCTATCATTGGCAAAAACGATAAGACAACAATTGGCGCAAGATATAACTGTTGATCACCTAGCGTTACAAATTTCATTAATAAGATATCTGTTCGCTTGAAGATATAAACTACTAGAATTTGAAACAAAAAGGCAACCATTAAATCTGGTACTGCCTCAATTAACCCTAATCCTCTTTTAACAGTGTTTATCAATGGTTGTGGCAAAAACAAAGTTAGTATTGCCAGAATTAAGGCAATCGTAAAACCAAGTAAAATTGCCCCAACTAATAATTTCATTGAATATAGATACGGATCCCATAAAAACTCTAGCATGTTTAATTCTCGTCCCTGAAACATGTATATCCAGTTATCAAATTGCGTAAAATCTTTGATTAACTGGAATGTATTTGTTAGGTATGAAGAAATGTCTAGAAACTTCCCACCACCTGTTAGTAGTGCTGGCGCATTACTAATCGCGATAATTCCGAGCACCCCTAATAAATAGTAGGTCAAGAATTTTACTATCCTCATTTGATTGCCCCCAAAGTTAAATCAAGTTCTACCTGTTATATTTTAGACAATAGTCCAAAAATTGGCAATACATACTATTATTATACTCTATGATCTATCAATAAAATAAACGGCGGCAAATAACTTATTTGTTTTCAAACTAGGTGTTGGAACAAGCATTTAACATCCACCATCATAATCTATAGTGAAGACCAAAGGGGGTGTTATTATGTCGAATAATCAATTGAATAACGAAGCATGTGTGTGTGATGTAGTAAGAGATATCGTTGATGCTCAAGATGAAGTGAATAACAACGGTTGTTCAACCGGCTGTAAACAATCAATCCGGGATTTACTTTCACCACAATCCGGCAATAATGTGAATACTACAATCCCTTTCATCTTATATTGTAAGGATTGTAATCCTTTTATTGGAAGTGGTGTATTTCAAGGGGAATTAGGCGCGTCCGGAAATACTTTCTTCGGTTGTGTTGAAACACCAATTTTCCGCGCTAAAGAATTTGTAGATGATAGTGATTGCTGCGTTAAACTAGAATTATTACTACCGGTAACTGAAGGGGGCTCTACTCCAGGTCCAACTGACAGTGGAGTAAGTGATGTATGTAGATTCTTCCCAGGTAATAGTATAAGAGACTTTCAAGCTACTGGTATCTGTTTAACTGTTGATTTGAATTGCTTCTGTGGCATCACTTGCCTAGAGCCAATCACACCAATTCCTGCTTCCCAATTTTCAGGTGATGGTGATAATGAGGATTAACTAAAAAGAGATTCTTATTCTAACCTCCTAGCTAAACTCATGAATGAAAAAAATCGAGTGTATAATCTATCCGTTATACACTCGATTTCCTATAGTAAGAGCTTTATTAAGCATTTTTTAATTCATCGATAAACGCCCATGCACTTTGCAAGTCCTTATCGGTATAGTTTTGCTTGTTTTTTACTGTTTGAACTTTAACTTCTACCTCTTGTCTTTTTAGGTCGTCAAAGTATAGCATAGTAGAAACTAGTTCAAGGAAACGTGAACTCTTATCAGTCATTTTCGCTACCATTCCATCAATTGCTGGGATTTGAACATTCGAATGGTTTAAGAATTCCTCACCTTGGTCAGTCATCTTGTAACGATATTGAAAGTAATTGCTTTTCTTTTCCTTTGTTTCAGAAATGAACC
Source organism: Aquibacillus saliphilus (assembly GCF_020404745.1). Taxonomy (GTDB): domain Bacteria; phylum Bacillota; class Bacilli; order Bacillales; family Amphibacillaceae; genus Aquibacillus; species Aquibacillus saliphilus. The sequence goes on along the minus strand of NZ_JAIZAP010000007.1, from coordinate 62,750 downwards.
CTAAATTACATAGTTCTTCCATTCGTAGTGTTAATTCTTCTGAATAAGGTCCATAAAAATGAAACTCATATTTCTCTTCGAATGGGATATCACATTTTTTTAATATGTAAATCATCTTTTGTAACTTCTTTCTTCCTACCACTTCATCTGAAGCCGAGAAGAATTTCATTAATTTTGCATGATTTGGCAACAAAACAAACATCCCCTTGTCTTAAAAATCGGTGAACAATTTATGCTGAAGCTTTAAACATATCCGTTTATTAGTCAAATAGGATTTCAAAAATCCGTTTTTTATTATTGTCTTCTGGTAATGCTTCAATAAAGTCTTGCGGGAAATACAATTTATGGTCTGTCCGCTTCTTTCCAGAAATCGACTCGACAATGTCAGACTGCCTAGATAATTCTCTTAATTCATTTGACTTTGGCATAAGTAAATGAATCGGCAATCGTTCTTCCTCTTCACCTGGACGGTAAAAATCATAAGGAAGATCTGAAGATGAATCATCGACTAGATAATATTCTGGATTAATACCGACTGCTTTAAATAAACTGTATAATTCCATCCATTCCTTCATCTGTTGATTGGGATTAAACTCAATGTATTTAAATAAATGTCTATTAGAAAATCTTTCACACAAGTCACTCAAAATCTCGTCCTGTTCATCCATCCACATTTGGAAATAGTAGAGAACGACAGGCTCGTCCAATCTCAAATAATCCTTAACAGTAGCGTTCCCTAAAAATAAAGATAAGAAATGAGTGGGCTTTAATCTAAATTTATAATTTTGTTCGTACAAATGTTTGACACGATGTAATATTTTAGACAAAATCACTTCTGCACTTCTCGTTACTGGATGAAAATAAACTTGCCAATACATTTGATAGCGACTCATAATATAATCTTCGACGGCGTGCATGCCTGTTTCTTTAATAACGACTTGATCTTCAATCGGACGCATCACACGTAAAATCCGCTCCATGTCAAAGTGACCGTAGCTTACACCTGTAAAATAAGCATCGCGCTGCAAATAATCCATCCGGTCGGCGTCAATCTGACTTGAAATTAGACTAACTACTAGTTTATCTTGATACGTTTTATTGATGACATCAGCCACGTTTTGTGCGAAATTATCACTTACCCTGCTCAAAATTTGATTGACATGCGTATCGCCAAGGATAATTTTTTTGGTAAAATCCTCATGGTCTAATTTAAACACTTTCTCGAATGAGTGAGAAAATGGACCATGTCCTAAATCATGAAGGAGTGCTGCACAAAGACAAAGCAACCGCTCGTCAGTATTCCAGTGTGGTCTTCCATCAAAATTATAAATAATTCGACGGACTATTTCGTACACACCTAATGAGTGATTAAAGCGACTATGCTCTGCACCATGAAACGTCAAATAAGAGGTGCCAAGTTGTTTTATTCTACGAAGTCTTTGGAATTCAGGTGTGCCGATTAAATCCCAAACCACCTGATCTTTGACATGAATATACCTATGTACGGGATCTTTAAATACTTTCTCTTCACTTAATTGCTCGTCTTTGTATGGCATCTTTTGATCCTTTCTATGAAAGAATAATAAACATTTATCGTAAGCTGTTCTGTTGTTGCTAAAATTTTAGGGTGTATACCTTTAGTTATTAGCGTACCAATCATTGATATCTGAGATAAGAATGGGCAGTCAAGATATGCACTATCTCTACAATAAGCGACAAGCTATGATTTGTAAATAGAACTAAAAGTGAATCAATTTCATACTTACCTTATGCAGCAATTGTCATCCGCATATAGTCTAGGAACGGTAATCCCAACTATATGTGGATGAAAACTTTCAAAAAAGCATTATTATGAAATTGACTAAATTAACTAGATTTTTCTCCTTAATAGAAGCTTGTCGGAGATAGGTGCCGGACCGTAAAAAATCCCCTACCGTCAAGTCGGTAAGGGATATATTTTACTTATTTTCTTGATCTTCACTATTTTCTGTCCATTCTTCTTCATTTTCATTGATGACGTCATCTTGAATTTTGCGTTCACTTCGCAGGTCTTCAAGCGCCGTATAGATGCGTTGCCGTTCCATTGGTAACGATCCCCCGCTTAGTTCTGCAAACATCGCCTTGATCAAACAGTAAATCATAAAGAACATGATGATCATAAACGGAAAGCCACCAACAACGGCTGCGGTCTGTAAGGCTTCTAGCCCACCAGCTAGAAGTAATACAGCGGCAAAGGCACCTTCTAATATTCCCCACGTCACACGCAACTGGATCGGTGGGTTCATATTTCCTTTTGATGTTAACATCCCGATTACATAAGTTCCAGAATCAGAAGATGTAATGAAAAAGACAGTTAAAGAAATCATCGCAATAACGACAAGTAGGTCTGAAAATGGAAATTGTCCTAGCATTGCGAAGAATCCTAATGCTTCATCCTTCATGACAGTATCAAGGATACTTGCATCTGTGAAGTGCTCTCTATACAGTGCTGTACCACCAAATACACTGAACCAGACCATACTAACAGCTGTTGGTACGAGTAACACCCCGATTGAGAAGCTTCGAATCGTCCGTCCTCTAGAAACACGGGCAATAAATGAACCTACAAACGGTGCCCACGAAATCCACCAAGCCCAGTAAAAAATCGTCCAGGTACCATACCAACCTTCTGTACCCTCTCCAGCAGCATCAATTCCAAACGACATTGACATTAGATTTTGTAAATAACTACCTATCGAATGTGTAAAGGCATTAAGAATAAATAGTGTTGGACCTAATATCAAAACAAATAGTAATAGTAGTCCGGCAACACCCATGTTGATTTGGCTTAACCACTTAATTCCCTTATCTATACCTGTTGTCGTTGATAGGATAGCTAAAGTTGTGACGATAACAATAATTACTAGCCAAAGGGTTGTATTATTAGGAAAACCAAATAATGTTTCCATACCACCACCAATTTGCATAACGCCAAGGCCAAGTGAGGTTGAGATACCAAACAATGTGGCAATAACACCAATAATGTTGACAGTATTTCCCCAACCTCCATTAAGGTTATCTCTGCCAAGGATCGGTTCTAACGTTGAACTAAGGAGCATTGGCAATTCTTTTCTGTATGTGAAGTAAGCTAGCGCACCAGCTACGACTGCATAGATAGCCCACGGGTGTAATCCCCAGTGGAAAAATGAATATTGCAAGGCCATATGTACCGCTTCGGCAGTACCGCCTTCACCCTTGGCTGGCCAATCATAATGGTTTATCGGTTCTGACACACCCCAAAATAACAAACCAATCCCCATACCAGCACTAAACAGCATCGCGAACCAACTCGGGGTCGAGTATTCTGGTTCTTCATTATCTCCACCTAGTCGAATTTCTCCAAGTGGACTAATGATGAGAAAAAGTGTAATGATTAAGAAAAAACTTCCTCCAAGGATAAAGGTCCATCCAAGATTTGTGACAACCCATTCAAACGTTGTGTTCATATAGGATTCAAAATCAGGTAAAACAGTACCAAGTATAACAAATAAAACAGCAAAAATAAGTGAAATTAAAAATACCGGCGTCTTTAAAGACTCACGAAATGAAGTCAATCCTTTAGGTTTCGGTGACATACATCTCCTCCTCTTTCATAAAGTTATATTGTTTTTAAATAAAGTTGTCTGCTAAATGGCGAATTGCTACACTCTATTGTGTCCACAATTGCTGATATGACACAAGATTTCTCCTTGAAATTACCCTTTGCAATAGATCCGACAACTAAAATTAATCCGTTGCATAGACTATCACAAAAGCAAGAGCTTGGACAAGGCAGGTGTTTACCCCTATATAGTATAAACAGATAGATATCGTCGTTATGACACGTTTATCTACTAAATTCATGAGAATACGCTAATTACTTTCTTTATTTAGTCAATTTCATAATACTGTTTTTTTGCAAGTTGTCATCCGCATATAGTTGGGATAGACCGTTCCCAAACTATATGCGGATGACAATTGCTGCATAAGGTGATTATGAAATTGATGCAATTACACTTATTTCGCCAATAATCAACAGGATTCTCACTAGTTACTATACCCCTGCTCGCTTTAAATGATTAGAATTAGTCATATTATCTTGTTAGTTACCCTTTTAATAGATAAATAAACAACTTGATTGTATGTTTTTCGCTTAAACCTGAGCTTTTTTGTTATACTATGAAATGCTTATAGATATTGAAGGAGTACTGATGATGTCAAATTGGAAAAGTGTTTTGCAAACTTCTAATCTTCGCTATATTGATCAAACGAATCCGGAAATTTCAGACTCACCGATGAGCTCGTTCGCTATCGATGATGCCTTGGCGATTTCTGTCGGAAATCAAGAATCACCGCCAACGGTTCGACTTTGGGTACATGAGAGGACAATTGTACTTGGGATTGCTGATGCCAAGTTGCCAAATATGCCAGATGCTGTCAGGTTTCTCCAACAACAAGGCTATCGAACAATCGTTAGAAATTCAGGTGGGTTAGCTGTTGTCTTAGACTCTGGAGTGTTAAACATGTCATTCATTTTACCTGACATAAAAAAGGTAGGAATTCGTGAAGGATACCAAGCAATGGTTTATTTTATCGAAGAATTATTTAGTGACCTGACTACTAACATAAAAGCTTTTGAAGTAACAGGCTCCTATTGCCCTGGAGAGTATGATTTAAGTATCGGTGGCAAAAAATTCGCAGGTATTTCCCAGCGCCGAGTAAAGAACGGGATTGCCGTTCAAATTTATTTATGCGTAGAAGGTGACGGGGTAAATCGAGCAGAGTTAATCAAGCAGTTTTACCAAATTGGGACACAAGGCGAAAAAGGGAAGTTTGAGTATCCTACGATTCACCCGGAAACAATGGCATCATTGACACAGCTTTTAGATAATGAATTAACTATCAATGAAGTCAAAGACAGGATCTTAACTAAATTAACAGAAGTTGATCAATCGATGCAAACTGGTGGATTAAGCGAACTAGAATTTGTATCTTATCAAAAAAGACTCGAGCAAATGATTGATAGAAACAAAAAAGCACTTGGAGATCTGTCGTAGATTTCTAAGTGCTTTTTGTATTTTCGATAATACGGTTTAAACCCTTTTTTAGAATCTAAGCCTCCATGTTATTCCATACTTTTTTGTCGATTCGATATTCCTCTAGTGCTTCCCAGTCAATCTGATAGCCGATTCCAGCCTGCATGGGTATTTGCACCGTACCATTTGTCATCGTCACTTCCGGTCGAATAATATCTTTTGCAAAGTATCTGTTTGAAGCAGACGTGTCACCCGGAAGAGTAAATTGAGGCAACGACGCAATTGCCAGGCTATGCGCTCTACCGACACCAGCCTCTAGCATACCACCACACCAGACAGGAATTTTTCGTGACGCACAATAGTCATGAATTTTCTTCGCTTCTGTAATACCACCAACTCGTCCTACTTTAATATTAATAATTCGACAGCTCCCAAGTGCAATCGCTGTTTTTGTATCGGAGTATGTATGAATGCTCTCATCCAAACAAATTGGCGTTTCAAGTTGGGATTGTAGCTTGGCATGGTCAATAAAATCATCATGGGCTAGTGGCTGCTCAATCATTTGCAAATGAAAATTATCAAACTCTTTTAAGCGATCAATGTCCTTTAACGTATAAGCTGAATTGGCATCAACCATTAAGGGTAAGTTCGGGAATTTTTTTCTGACTTCTGCCAACACCTCAAGATCTTGTCCTGGTTTTATTTTCAACTTAACTCGTTTATACCCTTCCTGGACATGTTGACTGATTATTTCTACCAATTTAGAAGTAGATGACTGGATACCAATACTAACACCTACATCAATCGTTTGTTTCGTTCCCCCGATTACCTTTGCTAACGGAAGATTACTTCTGTTCGCATACAAATCCCATATAGCACCCTCGACAGCTGCTTTAGCCATATTATTACGTCTGATTGATTGAAACCTTTGCCCCACTTGCTCAGGATGAGTAAAGGGTGCATCAAACAGCAGTGGTATTAAAAAAGATTCAATCACGTGAGCATTCGTTTCGACAGTCTCTTCTGTGTACCACGGGACCGGAAAAGCAACTGACTCACCAAACCCCTGTGTACCATGCTGATCAACAACTTCGACAATAAAAAAGTCCTTGTCTTTAAAAGTCCCAAAACTTGTTGAAAATGGATTCTTCAATTGCATAACCAATCGATGGAGAATTACTTTTTTAATAACTATCTCAGACATACATTTCCCCCTCCTAATACGAATGATAATTAAGTCGCGTTGAATGCGCATAACGTGGCCGTGCGCGAGAATAAGTTAGCATCAAGTATAGCTTCTTTTACTTATCATACTGAACTTCGTTGCTGATGAAAAGAGCATAAAATAAGCAAAAGCCCGAGCTAGTAGCTCGAGCTTTTGTGTAAGTTTATAAAGATTGTGCTGCAGTGATAATTGCTAATTTATAAACATCCTCTGAATCGCAGCCTCTTGATAGATCGTTGACTGGTTTATTTAGTCCTTGTAAGATCGGTCCAACTGCATCAAAGTTACCTAAGCGTTGTGCAATTTTATAGCCTATGTTCCCTGCTTCAAGACTTGGGAAAATAAATACGTTCGCATCGCCTTTAAGTATAGAATTAGGTGCTTTTTTCTCGGCAACAGAAGGTACGAATGCCGCATCAAATTGAAACTCACCATCTAACACAAGATCAGGATTTTGTTCCTTTGCAATTTTAACTGCATTCGTTACTTTTTCTGTTTCATCTGATTGTGCAGAACCAGCTGTTGAGAAGCTCAGCATTGCCACACGTGGCTCAATGTCAAACAAGCCAGCAGTATCTGCGCTTGCTAATGCAATTTCTGCTAAATCTTGACTTTCTGGAGAAATATTAATTGCACAATCGGCAAACACGTATTTTTCCTCGTCACGAACCATAATAAATACCCCAGAAGTTTTCTTAATCCCAGGCTTCGTTTTGATTATTTGTAGAGCTGGTCGAACTGTATCAGCAGTTGAATGAACAGCACCACTAACTAGACCATCAGCTTCATTCATATAAATTAACATCGTTCCAAAGTAATTTTCATCAAGAAGTATTTTACGTGCATCTTCCTCAGTTGCTTTTCCTTTACGACGTTCAACAAAGCTTGTTACCATCTCATCAAATTTAGAGTAATTAGTTGGATCAATTATTTCAGTATTAGCAATATCGACACCGATATCTCGCGCCTTCTGTTGCACTTCATCTTCGTTTCCGATTAGTACAGGTGCTAAAATACCTTCAGCTCCTAGCTGGCTGGCAGCAGTTAATATTCTTTCATCTGAACCTTCCGGAAATACAATACGTCTATCATTTCCTTTTAAACTTGTTTTCATTTTAGTAAATAAATCGCTCATAATTTAACCCTCCATATTCTATCTGTTATATATGATACGCTTTTTTGTGTATGATTAAAAGCAATACGAAAATCCTAATAAGCAGATTTTTCACACTGTCATTAATTGTTCATAATTCTGAGAATCTCATGCCTCATTTAGCTATTGCCTGTGATATGAGTATAGACAGCGCTTTTGCCTTTGAAATAGTTCACACTCATTCGTTTAGTTAGTAGCTTTGTTAATGATTATCTTTCCCTAATTATGTTATATTAAAAACATAAATCGACATTGAAGGAGAGATTATTTTGGCTGAAGCAGTAGAAACCATGGATGGTTGGTATTGTTTACATGACTTAAGAACAATAGATTGGATTTCCTGGAAGCTTGCATCTAGTGAAGAACGTCAAGCTGCTATTACTGAGTTTCAAGATTTATTAGCTAAGTGGGACACAGTTGAACAAAACAAAAACGGGAGCCACGCATTTTATAGCATATTAGGACATAAAGCCGATTTTATGTTTATGATTCTTCGCCCAACAATGCAAGAATTGAATGAAGTTGAATTAGCCTTTAATAAATCAAAGATGGCTGATTTCACCGCTCAAAGTTATTCTTATGTATCTATTGTTGAGCTTTCTAAATACATGGTTAAAGAAGGGGAAAAAGACCCTGAACAAACTCCTGAAATACAAGCAAGACTAAAGCCAAGACTTCCTAAATGGAACCACATATGTTTCTACCCAATGGACAAGCGTCGCCAAGGCAATGATAATTGGTACTCACTTCCGATGGAGGACAGAAAGAAACTTATGTATGAACATGGAATGACTGGTAGAAAGTATGCAGGTAAAATTCGTCAAATTATCACCGGATCAATGGGACTTGACGACTGGGAATGGAGCGTTACTCTATTCGCACATGATGCATTACAAATTAAAAAATTAGTTTCAGAAATGCGTTTTGATGAAGTAACTGCTCGCTACGGTGAATTTGGTTCCTTCTATATTGGTAACCTTCTTACAAATGAAGAATTACCATCGTTCCTTCACGTTTAATAGTTAAGACTTAATAGGCTGGCCGCTATCGTAAATATAGCGGCCAGCCTTTTTATATTGTCGTTTTGCCACAAAATCTATAAACTCCGACGTAACATGCCTCGTCATACTGGAAAGCACGTGGTGGGTACCAGATAGGTGGTTTTACAAGTAGGATGAAATATTCTTGGATAATCAATTAAAGTGATCCATAAGCTGTTTATCAGAGTATGAAGATCCTTTTGGTAGTGAAGGAGATGAAAAAGAACCTTCATGAGCGTGATGAAGATCCTTTTGGTAGTGAAAGAGATGAAGAAGAACCTTCATGAACGTGATGAAGGTCCTTTTGGTAGTGAAAGAGATGAAAAAGAACCTTCATGAACGTGATGAAGATCCTTTTGGTAGTGAAGGAGATGAAGAAGAACCTTCATGAACGTGATGAAGGTCCTTTTGGTAGTGAAAGAGATGAAGAAGAACCTTCATGAACGTGATGAAGGTCCTTTTGGTAGTGAAAGAGATGAAGAAGAACCTTCATGAACGTGATGAAGGTCCTTTTGAGTGTATTTCCGGGACAGGAATTATGCACTCATCATTTAAGTTACGTCGCAGTTTCTATCAACTGTGACGATTTGTTTTATAAAAACAATCACCACAAGAGCATAAACTAAAGTAGTGACTTGCATAACGCGAGGTAGTTTTAAAAACACGCCCTTCGTTTAACTCTGGGTATAAACGAAACCCAATTTTTCTAAGTAATTTCCCAATTTTAATCATTCCTTTTATTTTTTTGCATACATATGTGTATTAGAGTATGTGCGCAGATAACATCATTCATGCTCCATATGATTATGTTTTGCATCAAAGAGAGGTGACCTAAATGGCAGTTATTCAAAGCACTGAGGAAGATGTTAAACTGCTAGCTCGATTGACTTGCGAGCTGACGCAGAAGGTGATGGCAAACTCGGGATGCTAATGACTGGAAACACTGGAGTAAACCGTGTACGAAAAAGTTGTTTGGATTTTGATGATATAGAGCCCCGACGGATCCTGAAGCAACAAAGAAAGATTACTTTTACCAACGCGCAAGACCGCAAGATTTAGATCTTGCAAGAAAAGTAATTAGCGGTAAAAAGTACCACACAGCTAGTAATTCTCTTTGGTTTTTCTCCAGAAGGAAGTTGTCCTGTTAAGTGGTTTGGTCAGTGGAATACAGAGCGTTATAAATCTCACTGTTTCTATAGTCCGACACAAGCTGAATGTCCAGAAGTTTTTTAAAACTCTAGAGAAAGTAGTTTTACTTAAGGGGTTAGTAGTCATAATTTTAAAAAAGGGAGAGGGAATTTAACATGAGTGAAGAGAAACGACAAGCACCAACTGGTAGCGATCAGCCTAAGCGAGCTGGTGGTTACCCTTCAGGTGCCAGCGGTCAAACTATAGGTGCTGGTCAACCGAGTCAAGGAGGATATGGATACGTTCAGCCACCATATTATCAACAGCAACCAATGTCCCAAGCTTCACAACCTAGCTATTATCAACCAGGGATGCAAGCCGGGATGCCTCAAGGGATGCAGGGCATGCCAGGGATGCAGGGTGTACCAGGCATGTTGCCAGTAGAGGAATCATATATCGAAAATATCTTACGACTTAACCGGGGGAAATTAGCAACCATCTACATGACATTTGAAAATAACGATCGTTGGAATGCAATGGTTTTTAAAGGCATTATTGAAGCAGCCGGAAGAGATCATATCATTATTAGCAACCCAGAAACAGGTAAACGACACATCTTATTAATGATTTACTTGGATTATATTACGTTTGATGAAGAGATACAGTATCAATATCCATATGGTGCAGGTGCTGGCACTGGTCAGTTCGCAAACTATCCACCTAGATAAGGTAATAGCAAGATGAATGACTAATTAAAAGTTTTTCTCCATTTTAAAAACCCTTGCTTCCATAACTAATTATGCTGCAAGGGTTTCATTTTCTTCTATAACATGGACAGGAGGTCAATTCAATTGAAGCATCCTTATCAACAATTTGAACAACTACAGGTGCTTATGATGTTTTTAACATTGATCTTAGGTGCAATAGCGCTCGTATATGGTCATTTGCTTTTGGCACTGTTTACTTGCTTTTCTTTAGCTCTTAGCTTTACCTTCGAGGCATTAGTAGAATGGAAAAAGCAAAATAGTTTTCAGTTTATCCAGCAAGTATTACGAGCTCTCATCATTATCGTTTTTGTTATATTTTTATACATTAAATAAATTTGATTATTGCATAGCCTAGAAGTACCCAGCCTATTAAAAAGGCTAATCCACCAAGTGGAGTAATCATTGCAAACGTCTTAATTCCTGTAGGTGCATAGATATATAAACTTCCAGAAAAAAGAATAATACCAACAACAAAAAACCATCCAGCAATGACAAAACTAGGTGTTTGGAATTTATTCAATAAAAGTCCAGTAACGAGTATTGCCATCGTATGAAACATCTGATACGTAACGGCCTTTTCCCATGTCTTTATTGCTTTTTCAGATAGTTTTCCCTCTAGCCCATGAGTTCCAAACGCTCCTAAGGCAACGGCTAGAAAACCATTAATCACACCAATAATTAAAAAAAGTTTCATTTTTGTTCCCCCGCTTAAAAATCAAAGATAGATTTTCCATTTCCTTCATCATGATCTAACGATGGTGTAGATTTTTTATCCTTAATCGGTTGCTGATCAGTAGCGCCAATCATTTTCTTCATTTCTTGTTCCTGGTCTATTTCGACCGTTTCAGGGTCGTCCAATAGTAAATCACACAGCAACCGAACTGCATGTACATGTTCTCGGACTGCTTCTTGGTCTTTCACTGTAGTCGCTACCTGTAATTCTTTGATCATCTTTGATAAGACTGCTTGACTGGAAATAGCCATCGATCCTGCCTCCTATTGCCCTATATAATCTAAACCCAAGCATACCATGAAAAAATGGTATCTTTCACTAAATAATCTCTAAAGTATTCAAAAAAATTATAATGATTAAAACCGGGACAATATAACGAATTAACAAATACCAAATGTTACGGAAGGCTGAATTAGTTAGATCAGTTGCCTCAAAGGCTTGTTGCTTCGTAAAATGCCATCCAATGAATAAGGCCATTGCAAGTCCACCAAATGGTAATAAGATGTTCGATGCAACAAAATCCATGGAATCCATAATATTATAATCGCCAATTGGAGTGATATGCGACAAGCCACCCATACCTAAAGAAGCAGCTATACCTAAAGCAAACATGATAGAACCCGTCACAATTGATGCAAATTTTCTACTCCATTTCTTAACTCTAATAAAATATGCAACCGGCACTTCTAATAATGAAATTGAAGACGATATCGCTGCCAGTGTTAGCGATAAGAAAAACAGAATTCCAACCAAACCACCAAAAGGCATTTGTGCAAAAATATCTGGTAAAATGATAAATACTAGCCCTGGACCCGAATCCGGTTGAATTTGAAATGCGAATACTGCTGGAAAAATAACAATACCTGAAATAATTGCAAAAAATGTATCCATAATTCCAATTCCAACGGTAGCCCCAGGCAAGCGATGCTGTTTCGACAAATAACTCCCATAAGTCATCATAGTACCTACGCCTAAACTCAACGAAAAGAATGCTTGTCCAAGAGCAGCTATATACACAGATGGGTCATCTAACACAGACCAATCAGGTTGAAATAAAAATCGTACTCCTTCCATCGCACCATCTAAAGAAAGACTGTAACCTGCCAAAAGAAGCAGTAAGATTGCAAGAGCTGGCATAAATAACTTATTCGCAAATTCGATACCTTTTTTTACTCCAGTTAACACTATAAAAATAGTAAAAATCATAAATAGTCCATGCCAAAACAAGGGTTGATAAACAGATGTAATAAACGAATCAAAAATGAAACCATAACCCTCAGACGGCACTGCGAAAAGCTCTCCTGTCAAATAATTCCAAAAATAATACATTGACCATCCTGCTACAACGCTGTAAAAACCCAAAATTAAAAATGATGCCACAACACCGAAAAAACCTGCTAAAAACCAAGGCTTTCCTGGAGCTAGTTTTTGGAAGGATCCGACTACATCACTCTGCGCCTTCCTACCAATACTAACTTCTGCCAATAAAAGCGGCACACCAATAACTAGCACACTAGCTAAGTAAAGGATTAAAAATGCTCCCCCGCCGTTTTCACCGACAACGTAGGAAAAACGCCAAATATTCCCCAGCCCTACAGCAGATCCCATAGCGGCTAGCATAAAACCTAATTTTGATGCCCAATTTTCTCTTTCCATATATAGCCTTAACTCCTTTCCATATCGAAACCATCGATTATTCATTGTACACAAAAAAGTGCTAATACGAAAGGTCAGCGTAGATAACTATGTATTTATTGTCAGGATTATTCTTCGCAAAAAACAAAAAATTATCGCCACGACTGCAATCGCAGGATATGATGAACTTTAAAATCCTCCCTAAAACAGAACAAAAGCCTTAGACAATGTCCAAGGCTTAAAATACTAAAAATGTATATTTTTTATTTTCCTTCTTAACTAATTTTTCATCTTTCTCTTTTTTATCCTGTTGATGGACCCATAATAAAAATTCCCGTTCGGTTTGGTCTAGGCTACGCCCTAAATTTTCCTTAACACTTTCTTCCCAGCATGAAAAATCCACCATTATTTCCCCTCCAATGATTGAAAGCGCTTTCTTTTATCTACCTTTATTTTACACTATTAAACAAATAATACAACTATTTTGAAATACACTAAATTTTTTTGATAAGATTATACCAGTAAAAACTATCTATGAGGATGGAATACTTATGAAACCATTTATTGAAGCAGGTTTAACCAAAATTGGTGATCACACAAAAATTAAATGCATTAAGCAGGTTTCCGGAGGAGACATTAACGAAGCTTACTATGTACAGACAGAAGCTAAGCAGTATTTTATTAAAGGCAATCAACAGGTTCCAGAGCATTTTTTTCGAGTGGAGGCAAAAGGATTATCGTTAATTGAATCAACCAAAACCATCCACGTTCCATATGTATATTATTATGATGAGCCCCGTAACGGCGAAGAATGCTTGATGATTCTTGATTGGATTGAAGGGAATCAAGCAGATGCTACTAGTTCGTTACTTGGAAATCAATTAGCCCAAATGCACCTTCATTCAAATGAACAATTTGGTTTTGAAGAAGATACATTTGTGGGTACACTAACTCAAAGAAATGGTTATTTTGATAGCTGGCTAACTTATTATCAAAACCAGCGATTAGTACCTCAATTTGAACTTGCCATTAGCCGTGGACGTATGCTCAAACAAAGAAGGGAACGTCTAGAAAAGCTAATAAGTACGTTAGACAAATGGATGGACAAACATCCAAAAGCTTCCTTGCTGCACGGCGATTTATGGGGAGGAAACTACTTAACAGGAGCAAATGGAAATCCTTATTTAATTGACCCGTCCGTCTTTTACGGCGATCACGCCTTCGAAATTGCTTTCACTGAATTATTTGGTGGTTTTTCATCGGATTTTTATCATGCTTACGAAGAAGTGTTTCCTTTACCTAGAAACTATCAAGAAGTAAAGCCTATATACCAACTATACTACCTGCTTGTTCACCTCAATATTTTCGGAGAAAGTTACGGACCATCAGTTGATCGTATCTTAGCCCGATATACATAACGAATGCCCCTTATAGTAAGGGACATTCGTTTACTTATCGATTTGAACCTCTCTTCTCCTAGGTTTATTTTGTGAGAATTGATTTTTTAACAACGAAAATTTCCCTTCTATAAGTGGCTGGGTATAAGTCAGGGTAGGTTTGCTAGAAAGTAGTAAGACAACTGCAAACGATATTACTATCAGTCCTATCAGATCCAACAAATTGTTCACCCTAAATAAATCAGCCTGCCTAAAAAACTGAATAAAGATGCCATGGAGCAAATAAACGTATAAGGTTCTCTGCCCTAATTTTGTGACAAAACTTTCTTTTGTTGGCACCCAGGCCATAATACTTACCGCCATTAAAATTGCAACAAGGTAAACTCCTAATCGAATAAATCCTCCAATTTCAGGATACCCCATTGATGCGTAAGACTCTGAACCAAGTAACCAGCTGGTTGAGAAGGTTGGTGCAACTATAATTCCTGCTGCTACAATTGCCATTACAAAAATGGCAGTAACTTTTACACTCTTCGCCTTTACCTTTAACAACTGCTCCTTTGATATCCAATATCCCATTAGGAAAAACGGGAAAAATACAAAGGTTCTTGATAAACTAAATGTGTGACCAATTCCACTTATATACCCGATAATTATCCCAATTTCAATTGCAATTACGACACTAAATAGTGGCGGCATTTTCTTAAACACAATTAAAAGTAGATGCCAGCAAAACAAGCTTAGTAAAAACCATAGAGCCCAATGTGGTTTAAAGACTGTCGTTTGCCATCCATCCATACCAATTAAAAAGTAATAGCCTGTGTAAATAAGTTGAAACAGTAAATATGGATAGATAAGCTTTTTAAACAATTTAGCTAAATAACCTTTGTTACCCGATCCTTTTGCAAAAAAGCCGCCAAGAAAAATAAAAGCTGGCATATGAAAAAAGTAAATCCAGTGATAAATGACTCCAATCGTTTCTGAGTTCGCTGTCATTGGTTGAATAACATGACCAAAGACAACCAAAAATATTAAAAAGAACTTTGCATTATCAATAAAAGCTTCACGTTGCATACATGCTCATTCCTTTTTTTACAGATTACTTACCTATTACCCTTCTGTATATAATTTTCGCACCGAAATGAGCTTTTTTGTATGGTTGTTACTGAATTGTTATGAAGAGTAAATAAACTGTAAAACTTTTAATGATACTGAAAAGTCGGGAAATCCTCTCGTTATAAAAGATCCATTTAATAAATAATCGCCCTACGAAGGATCTGTAGGACGATATCTATTACGCATTCTTTTTTGTTTGTTTTTTCTGTGGATTTGCCCTTTTTGGAGCTGTTGTCTTTTTCGCCGTTGTTTTTTTCTTTTCTGCAGCTGGCTTTGGCTTAGTTGTTTTAGCCCGGTCCAACGACGCTTCAAGCGCATCCATTAGATTTGTTACATTGTTTGGAACTTCCTTTTGTTTAGCAGTTGTTGTCTGATCTTGATTTTTCTTTTCTTCAATTAAATCGAGTAAAGCTGTTCGGTATTCATCTTGATATTTCTCAGGGTCAAACTCCGCAGTTAACTGATCAATTAGCAGTTTCGCGGTATCCAATTCCTTTTTAACTGGTTCAACTTCTTCTGGCACATTTGGAACGTCTTGTACATTTCTGACTTCATCAGGGTAATGGATTGTTTCAACAATTAATGTGTTCTGATAGACTCTAATTGCTGCCAATTGCTCTTTAGACCTGATGATCATTTTGGCTACCCCGATTTTCCCTGTTTCCTCTAACGCTTTTCGCAGTAAGGAATATGCCTTACCTCCACCCTCATTCGGTGATAAATAATAACTCTTCTCAAAATAGATTGGATCAATCTCCTCCAATTGGACAAAATCGACTATTTCAACCGATTTATCCGTTTGTTCTTCCTGTAACTCTTCAATTTCTTCAGCTGTTAAGACGACAAATTTATTTTTTGCATATTCATATGCCTTTACAATTTCATCGTTTTCAATTTCTCTATCACATACCGGGCACATCTTTTCGTATTTAATCGGAGATTGACACTCTTTATGAAGTTGGCGGAGTTTCACATCTTTATTTTCGGTTGCGGCATGTAATTTAACGGGTATATTAACAAGGCCGAAGCTAATCGTACCTTTCCACATTGTGTGCATAAGAACGACCTCCTTTTTATGTTAGTTTGTCTGATTCAATTACTTTTATCCCAGTGTTGCCTTCAAGGTCAACTTATCATCTCAGCTAAAAAAATTGCTATCCTAGACGGTTAAGAACAATCAGTATGCATAAACTACAGCTTGAGGTGGTTAAATTGAAATTAATGCAACCAAAGCCAAGTGACGAATCTCCTCAAGGGAAACAATGGGGCTACGAAGTCAAATATGATGGATTTCGTGCCGTGTTAGATTGGGGGATAAATGATGTTTTTTTAATTAGCAGAAACGGTAAAGATCTTACCAACAATTTCCCGGAAATTATTAGTTATTGCAAACAAAATCAAGGAAAAATCTCTTCTCATTTACCTCTAAAAATAGACGGAGAAATTGCTATTTTAAACACGAAACTTCAAGCTAATTTTTCACTATTACAGCAAAGAGGTCGACTTAAATCAAATGATAAAATAAAGCAGGCAGCATTAGACCGGCCCGCTCATTTACTTGGGTTTGACTTACTAGATTTGAATGGAAAAACTCTTACAAAAGAAACCTACCAAACCAGAAAAAAAGAATTGAAGAATTTATTTGATGGTTTAGGAGTTGAGGGCGAGTTATACTTTAATGAACGCTTAGGGTTTATTTCCAGTTATTCTAATGAAAGTGACCTATGGAAACAGATAGTTGAGCACCACGGAGAAGGTATCGTAGCTAAGCGAATGGATAGTAAATATACTTTAGGAAAGGTACATGGTGATTGGTTTAAAATTAAAAACTGGCGTACAATCACCGGTGTACTGACTACATATAACAAAGAAAACGGCTATTTTGAAGTTGCAAGCTATCACAATCATTTGCTTGAACCACTAGGTAAATTTAAACACGGGTTGGAGGGTGAGCATTTAACTATATTAAAGAAATTCATTTCCTCTAAAGGGACAAAAGTTGGTGACGTTTACCAGTTACCGCCTGCTATTTGTGTCGATGTAAATTGCTTAGACGTCAAAGACGGAGAATTAAGAGAACCCGTCTTTAAAGAGTTCAGATTAGATTTAACACCTGAACAGTGTACATATAATGAGGTTAGAAGTGCTCTCGCTATGTTTCCAGATACAGTAGATCTTTCGAAGCAAGATAAAGTATTCTGGGAGGAAAAAGGGCTGACTAAAGGAGATTTGTTACTTTATTTGCGCGAAATCACACCATATATGCTACCTTTTTTAACAAATAAAGCATTAACAGTAATTCGCTGTCCAGATGGGGTTGATGAAGAATCTTTTTTTCAAAAACACTTACCCAGTTACGCACCAGATTTTGTTGCAGGATTAAAAGCGGATGAGGAAACACTCCTGCACTGTGGTAGTGTTGATGCTCTGATTTGGTTTGGAAACCACGGTGCATTAGAATACCATGTTCCATTCCAGTTTATGGGGGAGAATAAGCCGAATGAGATTGTTTTCGATTTAGATCCACCTAGCATCGAGGAATTTCCTGTTTCTATTTATGCCGCTCAGCTTCTTAAAGAACTGCTTGATCAATTCCAACTTAAATCCTTTGTTAAAACATCCGGCAATAAAGGACTCCAGGTCTACATTCCTGTAACAAAAGGTAGCATCACATATAAAGACACCGCCACATTCACACAAACAATAGCCTATTTACTAGAGAAAAAGCACCCCGACCTGTTTACGACGGAGCGATTCAAAAAAAACCGCCATAACCGCTTATATATTGATTATGTGCAGCACGGCAAAGACAAGACATTAATTGCACCTTATTCACCGAGAATTAACAAGCAAGCAACAGTTTCAACGCCACTGTTTTGGAAAGAAGTCAATGATTCCCTATCACCAATTAATTTCACGATTGAGACAGTAGTAGATAGGGTCAAACAACTCGGCTGTCCATTCGCGAGCTACCAGGAAACACGTCGCACGCAGGACTTACAGCTAGTTAAGGAATTTGTTGACGATAATTAAAAATGCTTGGGTGGTGTTCCCAAGCATTTCACACACTATTTTCATTTAGTCAAAAGAGATTGCCCAGTTGCCATCTCTGAAAATTGCTTCTGTTTTTCCATCTTCGGTTACCCCATCTATATTAAGTGTGGCAGAACCAATCATAAAGTCCTCATGAACCAAGCTATCATTAACTCCGAACTTGTCCATTTCTTGTTCACTCATGTTTGGACCATTTTCAATGTTGGTCGGATAAGCCTTACCAAGTGCTAAGTGGCAGGAAGCATTTTCATCAAATAACGTATTGTAAAAAATAATTCCGGACTGTGAAATAGGTGATTGGTGCGGTACAAGTGCTACTTCACCTAGGCGACGTGCTCCATCTTCATCAGTATCTAGAAGGTGCTTTAATGACTCTTCGCCTTGTTCAGCAGTGAAATCAACAACTTTACCATCCTTAAATGTTAATTTAAATTTGTCGATAAGATTTCCACCATAGCTCAACGGCTTTGTACTCGAAACTATTCCATTGACACCATACTTGGCTGGCATTGTGAATACTTCTTCTGTTGGCATATTAGGATTAAATTCAGTGCCTGTTTCAGATACAGCCGATCCACCATGCCATATATGGTTTTTAGGTAGTTCGATTGTTAAATCAGTTCCTTCTGTTTGATAGATAAGCTTGGTGTACTGCTTTTCATTCAAATATTCTCTAGCTATCCGTAATGTTTCATTGTGTTTATTCCAAGCATCCACCGGACTTTCCTTATCAATTCTAACGATTTTGAATATGTTATCCCATAATTTACGTTGTGCCTCATCACTAGAAACGTCAGGAAACACTTTTTCTGCCCAAGACCTTGTTGGATAACCGACAATTGACCAGCTGATTTTATCATTCATAATAAAATTACGGTATTCGGTTAATGCCTCAGCCCCTGCCTTACTAGTGGCAGATATTCTAGCTGCGTCGATATCTTTTAACAAGTCAGGATTTTCACCATAAATTGTTAATAATGCATAGTCATCCTTTGCCATTTCTTCTAAGCCCTGTGCGCGCCATTTCGGAAAGTTCTCTAACACTTCCATTGGTGCATGCTTCATTTTTAAATATGTAAGATCCTCATCATTCCATTCAACATGAACATTCTTCGCACCAGCTGCGTAGGCCTCTTTGACAACTAGCCTTACAAATTCAGCCGCTTCCACTGGCGCATTCAAAATTAATCCTTGTCCTGTTTGTAGATTAACACCGGTTTCAATTGCTAGCTTTGCATACTTTTCGAGAGATTCCTGAAAGTTTGACATCGTATGACCTCCACTTTTTTAAACCATTATTTCATAGAAAGGCATTTATTGGAAGCGAAAACGGTTCCTTCGAGTTTATGTTTAAACTTTCGGCGCTTTTACTATTTTAAAGCTTCGTAGTCGATAGAAACTGCGACGTAACTTTTGCTTTCTTCCACTCTCTCTAAAATGAGTGCTAAATTCAGCGCTGTGGAAATACACTTCGCTTTCCGCGGGTGGCTGCTGAGCCTCCTCGTGCTTGCGCACTGCGGGGTCTCATCTATGCCTTTCCTCCCGCAGGAGTCTTCGTGTATTTCCTCCGCTTAGAATAGCTTTTTGTTCAAGTGGGAAGACCCCCATAAAACGTTGATTTGACGGTATTAAGGTTTTCATTAATCAGAACACCACTACTTAGCGTAGGCAGAATACGAAGACTCCTCGAAAATTAAGGTCGATTTTCTTCGTGCGATGCAAATGCTTTCGAAGTATCCCTGGTCCTGTGGGAACAGCAAAAGGTTTTCGATGGGACGAGTAATCGCAGTCCCACGAGTCCGAAGACCCCGGAAGAATCGTTTTTTGATTCTGAGGCTTTAGGCCGTGCCCACGGAAAGCGAAGTATTCTGACGAAGCGATCGTAGGCCACTCGATTCAATTAGAGTGAAAGATAGCAAGTCCAAGTTCATGAAAAGTTACGTCGTAGTCTATCGATTTTGCGTCACTTTTAATCAGCAAAAAAACGGGCGTCCTCATAGATAATATTTGAGGACACCCGGATGTTATTGTTCACTATAGACCTCTGCTTGTAGCTCTAGTTCAACATTTCCTTTTATTGCTCTTGAGATCATACACGATTTCTCTGCCTGTTCCACTAGCTGTTTTGCTTTTGTTAATTCATCCGTTGATGCACCGCTTTTCAATATCACTGTTGGTCTGTGTATTATTTTTTGATACGTAAATACACCGCTTGTAACATCAACCACTCCAATCGATTCTAGGTCCATCTGCTCTAATGGTAATTGTGCACGTTCGATCATAGCTGCTAATGTGATTATGTAACAAGTCGAGGCAGCACCTAACAGCATTTCATCAGGATTTGTTCCTATCCCAGGGCCATCCATTTCAGGCGGGATAGATATTTCCGTTTTTAAATTTCCGGCAGTAATCGAACCGACATTATTTCGCCCACCTGGCCAATCCGCTTTTAAATGAAAATGATGTGTAGCCAAATCCGTTCACCCTTTCTATTTCTATCTATTTCCATTTTAAGACTAATCATAATCCTTTTTAAAATTATTTGCTCTCTATGTAAATAAACAAGACCGAGAAATAAATCTTCTCGGTCTTGTTTAAAATCCTATGCTTCTGCATTTTTGTTTTTATTTCTACCTGAAAGGAACCAGCCTGCTGCTGCAATTGCTACTAATACAAGGTAGAAGATCAGCTTCCATGCTAAGGAATGTGCAAAGTCATGCGGTAAAATATGAAGGTCTTCATGTGCTAATACGCTGACTACAAGTTTAATTCCTACCCAACCAACAATCACGAATGCCGCAACCTCTAAACCTGGACGGTCGTGAAGTAAACGAACAAACACATTAGCTGCAAATCTCATAATAATAAGACCAATCATACCACCTGCTAATACAACAGCAAATTGTCCAGTATCTAGGCTACCAACGGTTCCAAGTCCAGTTGCCGGTAACGCTACTGCTAGTGCTACTGCTGCAAGAATTGAGTCGACCGCAAAAGCGATATCGGCAAGTTCTACTTTAAAGACAGTCATCCAAAACCCACTGCCCTCTTTAGCCACTTCTTCGACCTCATCTTTTTTCTTAGAAAAGAATGTATCATAGAGATGTTTTCCTGAAATAAATAATAAGTATGCCGCTCCGATTGCTTGTACTTGCCAAACATCAACGAGAAATGAAATAACAAATAATGATCCAAATCGTAGTACGAATGCCCCTGCCAAACCATAAAATAGTGCTTTTTTCCGTTGTTCATCAGGCAAATGTTTAACCATAATTGCTAAAACTAATGCATTATCCGCTGCCAGAATACCCTCTAACCCAATCAATACAAGTAATACCCAACCATACTCAATTAAAAGCTGTGCATCCACTATATTCACTCCTTTTTAAATACAAAAATGGTCTCCACCTAGACGGCAAAGACCATAAAAATAGAGACCTTTACCGAAAGGTGGTAAAGGTCTCGCTAACAACGTTTTAGTTGCCAATTAAGCCGGAGAGTTTACTCTCGTAATGACGACATTAATTGTGCAGCTACTCCCCTTTAATCTATTTTTCATCATAGCCTTATCAATTAAAAAAGTCAACATTTTTACAATAGGGGTTGCCCTTTACCTTGTCACCCTAGACTACCCCTATCTATTTTTCAATATACGACTAGATGAATTGAGGCGAATAACTGTAGATTCTGAATAACACTAGGGATGAAGCTCTCCTACGATTCAACTATCTGATTAATTCGCTGATTCATTTCGTTTTTCAGGTTTTCTAACAATGTTGCACTTTCTGATCGTGATTTACTAGAAACACCGTAATAACATTTAATCTTAGGCTCCGTACCAGATGGTCGTAAGCATACCCAGCTGTCTTTTTCTAGCAAGTATTTGACGACATTTTCAACAGGTAGATTGATTTTCTCTTTACTACCTGAATCTAATATAGTGCGTTCCTGTATTTGATAGTCCTCGATTTTTTCTACTTTTAGTCCACCAATTTCAGTAAATGGATTGTCTCTAACATAAGTCATGATTTCACCAATTTTTTCAGCGCCATCTTTGCCCTTTAATGTTAGTGAGGTCATGTCTTCAAAATAGTACCCATGCTTTTCGTACAATTGATTGATTGCTTCTAGCAACGTTTTTCCTTCTTTTTTCCAGAAACTCGCCATTTCGCATGCAATCATTGCCGCTTGAACAGCGTCTTTATCTCTCACAAAATCACCAATTAAGTAACCGTAGCTCTCTTCATAGCCAAACAGAAACTTTTCATTCGTTGATTCAAACTGTTTGATTTTTTCTCCAATAAATTTAAAGCCAGTTAGCGTGTCAATTGTTTCAACACCATAATGGTTCGCTACAGCACGACCCATTTCTGTCGTAACGATTGTTTTGATTAATCGTCCGTTTGCTCGTTCATTCTCGGTTGAATGAGATAGGACATAATCAAGCATTAATGTACCTAATTGATTGCCTGTTAATACCTGGTATGACCCATTTCCATCCTTGACAGCGACACCCAGTCTGTCTGCATCTGGGTCTGCACCAATTAAAATATCAGCATTACGTTCTTTCCCCTGTTCAATAGCAATCGTAAACGCCTGATGTTCTTCCGGGTTTGGTGATGTCACCGTTGAAAATTCCGGATCTGGTTCTGCCTGCTCAGGGACTACATGGATATCTTCAAAGCCTAACTGCTTTAATCCAGCTAAAACCGAATCATGAGAAGTACCATGTAGAGGGGTGAAGACAATTTGTAATGGACCGTTTTTCTTAATATCAGTTGCTGTTAATTTTGATATTTTTTTTAATTGCTGTAAATATGCATGATCAATTTTTTCCCCAACCCAAGTAAGCAAGTCGCTTTTTTCTACTTCCTGTTGACTTTTAACAGGGACAGTTAGCTCATTCCCTACCTCTTGGACCTTTTCAATGACCTCTGCAGCCTCTTTAAGCGGAAGTTGGCCACCATCTTCGTTATATACTTTAAATCCGTTATATTCTGGAGGATTGTGACTTGCTGTTATCATAATCCCTGCTGATGCATATAAATATCTGACGGCAAAAGATAAAACGGGTGTTGGGCGCAAGGATTCGAATACATACGTTTTAATGCCATGAGCACCAAGGACACGAGCGGTCTCAATGGCAAATTCCTTCGACATGTATCTGGAATCATAAGCAACAGCTACTCCACGTGAATAACAATCCTCTACATTATCTTCTAGGTAATTTGCTAAGCCCTCAACAGCCTTACGAATCGTATATATATTCAAACGGTTGGTTCCGGGACCAAGCATCCCTCTCATCCCACCCGTACCAAAAGTAAGTTCTTTATAAAATGCATCCTCAAGTTCTTTGTCTGAACTACCAATTTCATCTAATTTTTTTCTCAATTCTTTATCTAAAGGTTCATATGTATTCCATTTTTGATAAGTATCTTGCCAAGTCATATCGTTTCCTCCTTAATAATGTCAGTTATGGTGAAATTCTACCACACCTATAGGCTATTTTCTATTAAGAACACCACTTTTTACTAGCGTACATTTCATTCATTCCATAAACTATTGTGTTTATAGTAGTCTAGTTTCGGGCACCCTTATATAAGATATGCTATGCTAGATTTATACAATTTATTATAATAAATAAGAGAATATTCTAATGATAAAGGAAGTGGTTTATTTGATGAAGGAAAGATGGTTTAGAATACTTGTAGGCTTTATTCTAGTATTTCTACTCATATATCTAATTTCAATTACAGATTTCGTGTTTGCTCCTGTATTTTCCTATCTCGGAGCTATTGCAGTACCAATTATTGTTGCCGGTGTCATTTTTTATGTCACCAATCCAATTGTTAATTTATTGGAAAAATATAAAGTAAATAGAATCATAGGAATTATTGTCGTGTTTCTATTAATTCTAATACTTGGATTTTTCACTGTTAATTTTATCGCACCTATCGTTCAACAGCAGTTCAGTAAATTTTTAGATAACATACCAAAAATGGTGGAAGCCTTCCAAAGTGTAGTGACTTATTGGCAACAAAACCAAAATATTATTCCACCACAATTAGAAAACCCAATTCAACGAATCACGGAAAATTTAGATACTTATGTAGAAGATATTACATCGTTTTTGTTTAACTTTTTCGGACAAATATTCGGATTTGTTTTTTCATTTCTACTTACACCATTCTTTCTTTTCTTCATGCTGAAAGATGGTGATCGATTAGTACCTTTTATATCAAAGTTTCTAAGCGAACCAAAAGAAAGAAGCTTCACACGTTTAATGGCTAGTATTAATCACACACTAGCATCTTTTATTCAAGGTCAATTTATTGTCAGTGTCTGTGTTGGTGTTATGTTGTATATTGGCTATTTAATTATTGGCTTACAATATTCATTAACATTGGCGTTGTTTGGTTTATTGATGAACTTCATCCCGTTTGTAGGGCCATTTTTATCAGCGATACCTGCTATTATCGTAGGTTTTTTCCAAAACCCAATGATAGGTGTATGGGCGCTTGTTGTTATGGTAATTGCTCAGCAAATTGAAAGTAATTTCATTTCACCTAACGTAATGGGACGTGTTTTAAAGCTCCATCCGTTAACAATCATTACTTTAATTCTTGCGGCTGGAAGTATTGCAGGCTTTCTTGGATTACTATTCATCATACCTGCATATGCAGTAGTTAAAGCAATCATTTCTCATTTCTACCATGAGTGGAAAAAGAAGCAACCTGAAGGCGAAAAGGATGTTATTTAACAGACATAAAAAGTGAACATTTAACCTGTTATTAGAAATAGCTAATCCACTCTGGGTTAGCTATTTTTGTTGCTATTTCCTTACTGAGTGGTACAATAAAAAAAGTTTCTATACTCGAAATACATTTGCAAGGAATGATTTAATGGTAGCTAAATCCGAACAATTATGGACACGTCCATTTATATTTTTAATTTTGGCAAATCTATTTACCTTTATGAGCTTTCAAATGCTATTGCCTAATTTGCCTCATTATATCGGTTCGATTGGTGGGAGTAGTCTGCAAATCGGGTTAGTGACAACGATGTTTTCGATTTCAGCGATCCTCATTCGTCCATTTATTGGTCATATTTTACAGAGCCAGGCACGAAAACCACTGATATTGATTGGATCGATATCATTACTAGCAATGACATTAATCTATCCTTTCACACAGGTAGTTGTCCTACTACTTTTACTCAGATTTGTACATGGTGCTGCTTGGGGTTGGTCTACTACGGTTAACGGTACTGCTGCAGTTGATCTAGTTCCTAGAAAACGTGTAGGAGAAGGAATGGGTTACTTTGGTTTATCGATTACGATTGGAATGATTATCGCACCAGCAATCGGAATATATGTGTACCAGCATTATACATTTAATTTACTTATTACAATTTCAGCAGTCTTAGGAATAATAGCAATTGGCCTATTTTTATCGACTTCATTTGTTACACCTGAAACGGTAAAACAAAATAAATTAAACAAACAACCTTTTTCATTTTTCGGTTCTTTAATAGAAAAGAAAAGTATTTTTCCAGCACTTGTTACTTTTTGCGCTACCTTTGGCTATGGATCAATTGTTACTTATTTAGTTATTTTTGGTGAAGAACAAGGATTGGCTGGAACATTTTTATTTTATTTATTTAATGCAACGTTCGCGACGTTAAGTAGACCGATAACCGGAAAATATTTTGACCGCTCCGGTCCTTGGAAATTAATTATAGCTTGTACCATATTATCGTTTATTGCGATGTGGATTTTATCTGTAGCAAGTTCAAGTTTACATTTAATCATCGCTGGAAGTATCTTTGGAATCGGTTATGGTTCTATGCTCCCTGCAATGCAGGCATGGATCATATCTAAAACTGACGCAAAGCGAAGCGGTATTGCTAATGGCATGTTTTATTCCTGTATCGATTTTGGTATTGGTTTAAGCGCACTTGTTTTAGGTTTCGTCCACGCTTTTGTTGAAACAGCTGTTCTTTTCCAATTATCTAGTTTTCTATTTATAGCCGTACTAGTGTTAACAATCATAGATTACCGAAAACAAACTGAACCTTGGGCAGAGCCTTCAAACTAATTTAGTCGCGCGGATAGGATGAAAAATTAACTGCTCCTAACTGTAGGCTCTTTCATTAGTGTCACTGTTTTCAAACCTTCGCAGTTGATAGAAACTGCGACGTAACTTAAATGATGCGTGCATAATTCCTGTCCCGGAAATACATTCAAAATGACCTTCATCACGCTCATGAAGGTTCTTTTTCATCTCTTTCACTATCAAAAGGATCTTCATATCGCTCATGAAAGTTCTTTTTCATCTCTTTCACTACCAAAAGGATCTTCATAACGCTCATGAAGGTTCTTTTTCATCTCTTTCACTACCAAAAGGATCTTCATAACGCTCATGAAAGTTCTTTTTCATCTCTTTCACTACCAAAAGGATCTTCATAACGCTCATGAAAGTTCTTTTTCATCTCTTTCACTATCAAAAGGACCTTCATCACGCTCATGAAAGTTCTTTTTCATCTCTTTCACTACCAAAAGGATCTTCATACTCTGATAAACAACTTATGGATCACTTTAATTGATTATCCAAGAATATTTCATCCTACTTGTAAAACCACCTATCTGGTACCCGCCACGTGCTTTCCAGTATGACGAGGCATGTTACGTCGCATTCTATCGATTTTGTGTCAGAAAACATCTTAGACCATAAAAAAGGTTCCGAGCAAATTTGCTCGGAACCTTTTTATTTATTATTCTGTTGCTGCTGCAATTTCTTCTTCTAACTTATCAAGAATAGCACCATCTACTGTAGAAACTTCATCACGATAGTAGTCACGTACAGGCATAGCTAGTTCTTTGAATGCATCGCGCTGTTCTTCTGTTAACTCAACAACTTCTGTTGGATTTTCTGTATCATTCTTAATGATCTCAAGGTACTCACTATTTTGTTTATCTTGCTCCTCAAAAACCCAGTCTTGCATTTCTACAACTGTTTCATCAATTAGTGCTTTGACGTTGTCATCAAGACCCTCGTACCAAGTTGTATTAACTGTAGTCATCGCTACATAGTTATTGTGGTTAGAGATAGTCATGTGATCCTGTACTTCATGGAATGATGCATCCCCAATGAAGAAAATAGGATTATCTTGACCTTGTACCGTACCATTATCTAGTGCAGTATAAAGCTCACTCCAGTCCAAAGCAGTTGGCTCTGCACCGTAAGCTTCATAAGATTCTAAAATCAATGGAGATGATTGTGTGCGCATTTTAAAACCTTCAAAGTCTTCTGGTTTTGTTAGTGGCTCACTACCAGTCCACTGCGTGCCACCTTCAGTCCAAAATGCTAGTGGTGAAATATCAAATTCTTCATACTTTGCTCTTAAATCTGTATTTAGCGCTTCACTATTTGTTAAAACTTCTTGTGTAGCTTCTAAGCTAGATGGGAAAAGAAAATGCAAAGCGAAAATTTGTCCTTCTTTAACCATACCACCCGTGAAACCAGGTGACATAACAGCCATTTCCACTCCGCCTTGTTGAAGTAGTTCAACTTGGTCTTCTGTGCTACCTAACCCACCATACTCATATGGTTCAATAGTTATGGCACCGTCAGTTTTTTCACTCATACGCTTAGCAAATTCCGCTGCGTACTCATACTGTACTTGGCCAGTAACTTCTTCAGTAACAAAGCGCCATGTGGCTGGAGCAATATCAGCTGCTGCTTCTCCCTCACCAGTTTCCTCAGCGTCAGTTTCTTCTTCAGTTGTACCTTCTGTTTCGTCTGTTCCTTCTTCTGTGTCTGTACCTTCTTCACTATCTCCACCACATGCAACTAGTAGAAAACTTAGCATTAATACGGAGATTAAAGCGAATAGAAATTTTTTGTTAAAAATAGTAATTACCCCCTATATATTTTAAAATCTATATGATACCACTCGTTATACCATTCTTATAACTGCCATCCTTAACTACAATGCGTAGATCTAATTTGGCAAGAAATAGCGATATGCGAGTGAAATATCTGGAAATGCAATTAATAACACTGCGATACCAAACAGCATCACGATAAACGGAGGGGTTCCCCGAATAACGTCCAAATATGATTTTTGGAAAACGGCACTGGCCGTAAATATATCGACTCCAAAAGGCGGAGTTGCTGAACCAAGTGCAGCTTGGAAGGTTATAATTATACCAAGGTGAATTGGATCAATCCCAGCTGCCTCAGCTGCTGGCATGAAAATTGGAGTTAATACTAGAATAACTACAATTGGATCGACAAACATACATCCAATAAAGAAAAATACGGATACCATAATAAGTACATAAAGCGCACTTGGATCTGTTCCTAAAACAGACTCAGATATTATTTGCGGAATTCTAGCAAAAGATATCATCCAAGTAAATGCTTGACCGCCTGCTACTAGTACGAATACAGCAGATGTAACTAAACCAGTTGATAACGCTACTTTTGGTAGGTCCTTTATTTTAATTGAACGATAAATCAATACCTCGAGAATAAATGCATAAAGAACCGAAACACCCGCAGCTTCTGTTGGACCAAAAATACCAGAATATAACCCACCGATTATAATGATTGGAAATCCTAAAGGCAACAGTGCTCTTTTAGTAAAATGCAACCTTTCTGACCATGGTGCCTTTTCTGCCAATGGAATATCTCTAATTTTCGCATAAAAATAACTATAGACAGCAAAACAAAGAAATACGAGTATGCCAGGTACAATACCTGCCAAGAATTGTTCACCTACTGAGGTACCAGATACAAGGCAATACATAATCATTCCAATACTAGGTGGTACTAGTAGTGCAATATCTGATGAGTTAATGATTAGTGCAATTGCGCTCGAATCTTTATATCCTGCTTTTAACAATCTTTGACGCATTGGTGTTCCAATCGCTACCACTGTTGCCTGGGTTGACCCTGAAATGGCACCGAAAAGCGTACATGCGGCTGAAGTTGTAATTGCATATCCACCACGAAGGTGAGCGACGAACGAACCGATAAAATCTAATAATCTAGTCGACGTCTTACCTGTTGTCATTATATCTGCAGCAAAAATAAATAACGGAACCGCTAACAATACATAAGATTCAATTCCAGTTTTTAGCTGCTGCATCATTAACATCGGATCTAACATTGGAAAGAAAATTAACATAATAGCAAATGGTGCCGCTATCAACGGGATCATCATTGGAAAGTTCAATAATAGTAAGACGATCATTATCGCCATTAACGTAAATAGCATAATTTTATCCTTTCTGCTAGATGTTTTTGTTTTTCAAGTTGTTGAATAGCCACATTAACCCTATACATGGACCTGGTCCTGCGGTTTTTCTTCATCGTTATAATCCTTCATATCTGTCCCTAAGTATATTTCCTTTTGTGTAATGTTAATCCACGCATTCCGGACAAATTGAACGCCTCCAAGAAACAATCCAATTGGAATAAAGACCAACATATATACCTGAGGTAGTTGAAGAGCAGATGTTACTTTCCCTGATTCATATACAGAATACACGTATAAAGTAGAATAATAGGTTATCACGAACAGGATTATAGCAGTCACAGCGGGGATAAAAATAGCTAAGACTTTTCTAACTTTGAATGGGGCAAGATCGTAAAAAGCAGACATACTAATGTGGCGCCCCTTTCGTGCTGCGTAGCTAATTCCCATGAAAGTTGCGATAATAATTGCAAACTTGCTTATTTCTGCAGCAAAGTGCCAACTCGCACCAGTAATTGCACGGCTTATTACATTACCTACAACCATTACTGCAATTAGTAAAACTGAATAACTTAAAATAATTTCTTCCAATTTTAATAAACCATTATCTAAAGCTCGTATAATTTTAATGATTAGTTTCCCCCTCTTCCAGGATGAAAAACTGTATGTATTTTTTCGGATATCTATTATATTACAGAATTATTTCAGTTAGTACAAACATTCTATACAGTTAATATCCCGATTTATTCCTTGAATTTTCCAATTATTTAATAATGGGTGTCGTGTAGTTAAGTATAAGCTTAAATCCTCTTATTAGTTCTTGAATACTCCATTTTCGCTTACGGTTTTAGTGCTTTTTATCGATAAATGGTAATTTTAGGTAGATAATCTAGTACATTATAAGCACTACCTTATAGGTCATTAAAATGGTACACAGTCGATTTACCAACAACCTTAAAGCCAATTTTCTGATAGATATTATTTGCTGTAGGGTTACTCGAATCCGTATATAGACTACAAAAATCGTATCCTTCATTTAATAGCTTTTCTGACAGTTTAGCGACCGCAGCTGTTGCATAACCGTTTCGTTTATACTCATTTGGAGTGAACACACCATTTATTGTTGTACCATTCCTTGTTCTTCTTGATTGGTTAACCATCGAAACAGGTGTATTGGCAACCTTCCATAAATAAACAGATTGATTTTCAATGAAACGCTCTGCAAGCTGGTTTGCTTGAATATGAGTTATTACTTCTGTTGCTTCTTTGCCGAACAAAACGAGCCATTTTGCTATTAATTGTTTATCATCCCTTGAAGCTTTTACAAGCTCACCCCCTGGATATTCAACAGGATTGATCTGGTCCAATTGATAGATAAGTTGATTCATTTGGATCTGCGCCTCACAACTACAATGTGCCACAAACTCCTTTGTATATTCAATTGGCCCTAAGACACCAGGTAAGTCACTAACCTGATTATATACAAATTCGGCAACTCTTTTAATTATGTTAGGGTCAATACCATCTATATCTGCTAGGATTAAATTATGTGGGGCTGTTTGCAGAAAAGAATAAATGACTCGGCCATTTTCTGTTACTAATCCTAAGTATAAGTTTTCAACCTCCAAATTATGCTTTCGATCAATAAATCGTTGTAAAATTCCCAGTGATAAATTATTACATGCTTCTTTTTTTAATAATAGTGGCTCAACTAACGTTGTGTATAATTCTACATCTTTTGTTTGGGTTATTTGCATGTTGATTTCTCCAATCCATTAATTAAGTAAAAATGATTTATATTCTAATCTTAATACAAAATTTTAGCAAAATTAACAAAAAGTTGTTTATACTTTAGATAGCTGAATCAATTTCACATCTTTTTAAAAATCAGTATTATGAAACTTACTAAACTACTTAAATTGAAGGGGTGAAAAGTATGACTAAAAAAGAAATAATCGAAGAGATTAATCAATTAAAATCAGATTACGTTCGAATTCAATCCGACCTAGAAAAACTGGATTCAGTCGGTGGAAATACCATTAACGCCGAGAAGCAACTTGAGCAATTGGAAAATCAGTTAGCGATGTTAAACAAAGAATTAGAAGAAAAATAATAGATATCAAAATAGCCAGAATTATCCGGTGATATTCTGGCTATTTTGATCATTCACGTTTGAAACCTTCTTCCTGAGTTTATTTACTTGTTCTTCGATTCACGGTTTTCTTCTAACTTCGCCTTTATCTTGTTAAATTCCTTACTTGGTGGCGATAAGCTAACCACAATATCTCCTTGTTCCGCTTTGATAACCATATCCTCATTAAAAAACTCAATCTTTTTACTAGGCTTAACAATAAACAATAAGACAGTATCTTCATCTCTGTCACTAAGATAACGTTTGTAGTTATACTGCTCAGTGATTGTAGTTTTACGGAAAACATAGCCACCTTCGATTTTATACAAAAGGCTTTCAAGGGAAACATCCCTGGTAAATAACACTCTCCCACCAATGGTACGGACCATTTCTTCAACGTTAGCACCAGATTGGCTTTGAATGCCCAAACGAAACACATCCTTGCGTCCAAACGTCGGGACAAACGTCGTACATACTAACGCATTGTACGAATCATATTCTGTTGCAGAAATTAAATAATCATATGGTGTCATATCCAGTCTATACTCTGTCTGCTCGGATAAAATCTCTCCATGATGAAAATTGATACCTGCACTCCTTACTTTGGTTAACCTTTCCCACGATGAGTCTGTGATAACAGTCGGAATCTTCAATTCTTTAAATATTTTAGCTAGCTCGACTGAGAATTTATTACTCCCTGCAATCAGCACACCAGGTTGCCCCTCGGTAGAGAGATTTAATTTTTTCGCTAACCAGCCAATTGAAAAACCGTGGGCGCAAACAGTGAAAAATACTAAAGCGAACGTTAAGGATGTAACAATACTAGCATCTTCAAATCCCGCTTCTAACAGGACGGATGCAAAGTAACCTGCTACTGTTAAAGCAACGATACCTCTTGGTGCAATCCAACCAACTAGTACCTTCTCCTTCATGGTTAGATCCGTCCGAATGGTTGATACAAAAATGGACAATGGCCTAACTATAAATAACATTAATAGAACAAATCCAATTATTTCAGGATTAAAAATTTGGAGCAGCGTGTCAGTTGAAAGCGATGCAGTTAACATAATAAAAATAGTTGATACGAGTAAAATCGATATGTTTTCTTTGAAATGACGCATGTCCTTAATTGATGATATTCCCATATTTGCTAACTTCATCCCCATTGCCGTTACAGCTAATAAACCTGTTTCATGTGTTATTTCATCTGCAATCGTAAAACAAGCAATGACTGCTGAAAATACAGCAGGAGACTTTAGAAACTCGGGAATATATCCAGTTTCGAACATCCAGCCAATTCCCTTTCCAAATAACCATCCAAGTATCACCGCAAAGATTGATGCTAGAAAGAACAATAGTAAATCTGTTACATCAGGGCTACTACTTGTAAAAAACAACATGATTTCAAAGGCAAATACTGCTAGTAACGCTCCAAATGGATCAACAATAACGCCTTCCCATTTTAATATTTTGGCAGGTCGTGGTTTTAATTTCGACTGCCGTAGTAGCGGTAAAATAACAGTTGGACCGGTAACAATGAATATCCCACCGATTACAAAAGAAACCGCCCATGACAAACCAGCTACAAAATGAGCCGCAAATGAGCCAAGCAACCAACTGATAAGGGCTCCGAATGTGACAATTCTAAAAACCGGTCTACCTAGTCCTTTGATTTCTTTAATATCTAAATTTAAACTGCCTTCGAATAATATTATTGCGACAGCCACGGAAATAATTGGTCGATATAGGTCACCAAAATCCTCGACCGGATTAATTACTCCAAATATAGGACCAGCAAGCAGTCCTGCAATCGACATAACTACAATAGCAGGTAAGCGAAAGCGCCAGGAAAGCCATTGTGACCCAACCCCAAGCAATCCAATGATCATGAATTCAAACAATAGTGAGTCAACCATGTCTCTCCCTCTTTTCATCTTTTTAATCTATATGAGTTACGATTTTAGGTTCTGACAAGTTTAGAACTAGAATCATTTACTAAAGTCCATTTCATAATTACAATTTCGAGCCATATCCAACAACATATAGTTGGAAAAGGTTCAGGTCGAACTACTATATGTTGTCCCCTGATGGCGGGGTAAATAGGATTACGAAATCTAACTTAAACAACAGATAGCAACACTTCATTAAAGCAAGGTATTTATTTCCCCTAGATAATGTCAGTTAAACCATCAGTCTAGTTCAAGGGACAGTTCCTAATTCCTTCCTTTTATTTTTCACATAAATTGTTAGGCTTTTTAGATTTTACTGCCGTCAAAATGCGATAAAGATATCTTATATGCAATAGCCTGCTATGTAAAACGGTTTGTTTGTTTTGATACCCAGAAACTATCGTAGTTGATTGACAATTCCCTGTCACATTGTTAGTATAATTTTGCTTTAAAGATATAGTAAACTTTTTATTACCGACCTAACCTCTGGTCTAATCGAAATAATTAAAGTTAAGTGAAGGGAGACATCATGAATAAACAGACACTACTTATCGGCTTTACACTTTTCGCACTATTTTTCGGGGCTGGTAATTTAATTTACCCTCCAACACTTGGAATAGAAGCAGGCACATCTTACTGGATAGCCTTAGGAGGGTTCATCCTCACTGGTGTTGGCCTTCCAATTATAGCAGTTGCAGCTATTGCCCTTATTAGTAATAAAACTACCGAACTAGGTACTCAGGTCCACCCTTTATTTGCTATTGGATTTTCTTCACTTATCTATCTTGCGATTGGGCCATTCTTCGGTATTCCACGCGCTGCCAATGTGGCATATGAAATGAGTATTATCCCTTTGTTTTCTGAACCACTTAATCAATCTTTTCTACTTTTCTTATTTACAGTTATCTTTTTTATTGTTGTTTATTGGTTAAGTTTAAATCCAAAAAAACTAGTCGATCGTATCGGCCAATGGCTAACTCCTGCATTACTTATTGCAATTGCCGCACTCAGCGTAGGTAGTCTCCTTATTTTGGACTCTAATGTACAAGCTCCAAACGAAAAATACCAAGACAATCCTTTCTTTACCGGCTTTTTAGAAGGGTATTTAACGATGGATGCGATTGCCGCGTTAGCATTCGGTATTATCGTCATTACAGCATTTAGAGAGTTTGGCATTACAAACAGAAGAGAAATGGTTATTTTCACAATCAAAGCTGGTTGTGTTGCAGGCCTTGGACTAGCGCTTGTCTATGGGTCAATTGGATGGATTGGGGCTAAAATGGCGACCAGCGGAACATTTGAAAATGGCGGTCAAATTTTGTCCAGTGCTGCCGAACTTACTTTTGGGTACTACGGGAATATTTTATTAGGTATAATTGTTGCCTTAGCTTGTCTAACTACTTCGATTGGACTGACCGTAGCATGTGGACAATACTTCACGAAGATTACTAAGATCAGTTATCGGTGGATCGTTACACTTGTCACCATTGTTAGTTTTCTAATAGCTAACCTTGGACTGAATCAGATTATAGCTATTTCTGTCCCTGTCTTAGTTGCTATTTACCCGATCGCCATTGTTTTAATCCTTTTAACATTAATTCCTAGATTGGTTGGTACGTCTAAGCGAATCTACCGTTACTCGGTTATGTTAACCGCAATTATTAGTATTTATGAAGGACTTAATGCATTTGGCATCTATATTACTGGTGTACAGCCTATAATCGAAAGTCTTCCGTTATTTTCTATCGGACTTGGATGGCTAATCCCTGCTATAATTGGCGGACTGATTGGCTGGTTGGTTGATAAACAAAAACAAAATTAAATGTATTGTTGATAGCTCCCGTCCGCTTTGTTCGCCTTATTATTGATAAATCGTGTTAAGATAATGTAGTAGCCTACTGTTTAGCTACAGGAAGCATTTACCCTGAGTTTGAATTAGATTAAAGGATGACACATACATGTTGAAAAAAGCAGAACAATATCTCAAAGAATATTACGGTTTTGACTCTTTCCGTCCGGGACAACAGGCAGTAATTGAACAGCTATTGCATAACGATAATACGCTTGCGATTATGCCTACTGGTGGTGGGAAATCTCTTTGTTATCAAATTCCTGGTCTCACACTTGATGGTACGGCAATCGTCGTTTCACCACTAATCTCGTTGATGAAAGATCAGGTCGATGCACTTCAAGCACTAGGGATTTCAGCGACTTATATCAATAGTTCACTAAAAGCAGACGAACAACGCGAACGAATGAATCAGCTTCGAAACCAAAATTTTGATTTTGTCTATGTTGCACCTGAACGATTTGAAGCTCCTTCTTTCATCGAAACGATAAAAACAATTCCGTTATCGTTGATTGCCTTTGATGAAGCACACTGTATTTCCCAGTGGGGACATGATTTTAGACCAAGCTATCGTTCTGTCGTGCCCACGCTCCAAAAGATTCCTAATTTGCCCGTTGTCGTTGCTCTAACAGCAACAGCAACTGACGAGGTTATTCAAGATGTCCAAAGATTAATTCAAGTAGAAGATAACCATGTGATAAATACCGGTTTTGCTAGGGAGAATCTAGCATTTCATGTGATAAAAGGCCGCGACAAGAAAGACTTTATCCTAGGTTATATTAATGATAGAAAGACAGAATCAGGTATTATTTATGCCACCACTAGAAAACAAGTGGACATGCTATACAACTTCCTTAGTAGTAAAGGACTATCTGTTGCTAAATACCATGCAGGTTTATCTGAGCAAGCACGGCAACAGAGTCAAAACACCTTTATCCAAGAGGAAAGCACGATTATGATTGCCACTAATGCCTTTGGGATGGGGATAGATAAATCAAACGTCAGATATGTTATCCATTATGCACTACCAATGAATATCGAATCTTATTACCAGGAAGCTGGCCGTGCTGGTCGTGACGGAGAACCAAGTGATTGTATTCTACTATTCTCTGGACAAGATATTCAGTTGCAAAAGTTCTTAATCGAACAATCATTAATGGATGAAGATAAAAAGACAAATGAATATAAAAAGCTACAGGCAATGGTTAACTATTGTCATACCCACAATTGCCTACAAAAATATATACTTCATTATTTTAACGATTATTCAATGGAAATTGATTGTCAGAACTGCGGTAATTGCCAGCATGATGACGAACGTGAAGAGATGACTAGAGAAGCACAAATGGTATTATCTTGTGTTAAGCGTATGAATCAGCGCTTTGGCGCAGGGATCACCGCAAAAGTATTAAAAGGTTCAAAGGATAAGAAGGTAAGAGAGTTTGGTTTTGATAAAATATCCACTTACGGATTAATGTCACCTTACACTGAAAAGGAAATAACTAACTTCATTCACTTCCTTGTAGCCGAACAAGTCTTATCATCAGGTGAAGAACGGTTCCCAATTTTAAAGCTAACTAAAGATGCAGAAGCTGTCCTGAAAGGAAAGAAACAAGTTTGGATGTTTTCTGGATCAGTTAAACGTTCCGCGGAAACAGATTACAAAGAAGGTTTATTTGAAGAATTGCGACTGCTGCGCAAACAAATCGCTGATGAGGAAAAGGTTCCTCCTTACGTACTATTTTCTGATGCCACGTTAAAAGAAATGAGCCGCTACTTTCCTAAAACAAAAGATGAGATGCTCCAAATCAAAGGGGTAGGCATGAAGAAATATGATCAATATGGCGAAGTCTTTCTAGATGCGATTAGTAAATGGGTCAAGGTAAATGACACAGAGGTAGCTGCAACAAAAGTTGATTTGGATCAATCGCCTGTTATCAGTAAAAAAGATGCCAGTGACCAAAGGCCAAGTCATTTGATTAGCTACCAGCAATTTATCGATGGTGTAGAAATAGAGGCGATAGCTAAAGCTAGAGACATAACAAGTCAGACAGTAAGTAATCATTTATTCAAAGCCTATAAAGAAGGAGAACCGCTAGACTTTTCCCTATTTTTTAATCAACAACAGGAAACGGCAATCCTTGAGGCTAGAGAAAACTTAGATGAACTAAAGTTAAGAAACCTAAAGGAAGCCTTAGCAGATGACACCGATTATCTAACCATTCGAGCAGTATTAGTCAAAAATGAACTACTATAATTGGGTTTGAGGCGAATCTTGATGGGTTTGGGGCGAATCATTGTCGATTAGGGGCGAATAAATCAATAGTTGGGGTGAATCCCTCAGATTTTCAGGTGAATCAACGCTAACTTGGGACGAATCACCCGCATTCGGTAGCCGCATATGCATCGTCAACAGCACAATTAACTAAAAAAGCTCATTGTTCGGATATTTAATCCGAACAATGAGCTTTTTTGTCTACCATAATAGAGGCTTAGGAATTAAAATCTAGTGCCCAGCTTCCTTTACGGAATACCGCTTCCGTTTTTCCATCTGGTGTAACCCCGTCAATATCGAGCTCCGCAGAACCAATCATAAAGTCGACGTGCGTTAAGCTATCGTTGACACCATGCTTATCTAATTGCTCCTCGTTCATGTCTGAGCCACCTTTGATGTTGGTTGGATAGGCTTTCCCTAAAGCAATGTGACAAGATGCGTTCTCATCAAATAAAGTATTATAGAAAATTAGACCCGATTGTGAGATGGGCGATTCGTGCGGTACAAG
The DNA here is from genome assembly GCF_020404745.1 of Aquibacillus saliphilus. Classification (GTDB taxonomy): domain Bacteria; phylum Bacillota; class Bacilli; order Bacillales; family Amphibacillaceae; genus Aquibacillus; species Aquibacillus saliphilus. Next base: position 24,474 of record NZ_JAIZAP010000007.1, on the reverse strand, counting down.
CGCAAGCTCACCTAAACGTTTGGCACCCTCATCGGTGTCAAGCAAGTGCTTCAATGTTTCAGCGCCTTGCTCAGCAGAATAATCAACCACTTTTCCGTCTTTAAACGTCAAACTGAAATTATCAATTACATTTCCACCATAATTAAGCGGCTTCGTACTTGATACTGTTCCGTTCACACCATATTTATCTGGCATAGTAAATACTTCTTCTGTCGGCATATTCGGATTAAAATCGGTGCCCTCTACAGTCTGAGCCGAGCCACCCTTCCAAACGTGGCCTTCTGGTAATTCAAATTCGATATCTGTACCTGGTGCTTTAAAGATTAATTTCTTAAATTCTCGTTTGTTTAAAAATTCTCTAGCTTTTCTTAGCGTAGCATTATGATCAGCCCATGCAGCAACCGGATCTTGTTTATCTACACGTACGATTTTGAAGATCTGCTCCCAAAGACTTTCTTTTGCATCCTCTGTTGATTTGTCAGGGAATATTTTTTTAGCCCAGTCCCCAGTAGGAATAGAAATAATTGACCAAGGAATACGATCGTTCATCGTATAATTTCTAAATTCCTTCATCGCTTCTGCACCAGCTTTTGATGCTTTCGCAACTTTGCCTGCATCAACATCCTTTAGTAAATCGGGATTCGTTGAGCGAATCGAAAGCAGTGCCGCACCATCCTCTGCAAAAGCTAGATACTGATCGACATGCCACTGTGGAACATTCGTTAATACTTCCTCTGGTGCATTCTCATACTTAAGTAATGTAAGTTCATCATCTGCCCAATTGACATGTACATTTTTTGCACCAAGTTCGTATGCCTTTTTAACAACGATTCTGGTAAAGTCAACACCCTCAATTGATGAGTTGATTACGAGTGCTTGGTTTTTCTGCAAATTAACACCCGTTCTGAGTGCTAACTCTGCATATTTCTCTTGCATCATTTGATCTGCCATGACATTCCCTCCAAGGTTAGTTTATCTTTTTTAAGCCTATTCTATTATTTCACAAGATCGCGTCTTCACAAAACATTTATAACTAACAATGCAGGCTTCTTAAGCCTTATCGTTTTCAATCTCTTCAACTAAGATCGACAACTCTGTCCAACGATCCATTGCATGTTCAAGCTCTGTCTCTGTATCTTCCTGATTTTGATACAACTCCTGTACTTTACCTAAATCACTTCCTGCTGCCGCTATATCTGCTGCAATTGTTTCAAGCTTTTCCTCTAGGCCAGCTATCTTATCCTCAATTTTGTCCCATTCCTGCTGTTCTTTGTAGGAAAGTTTTTGTTTCTTATTGTTTCTGGATTTGCGCGGTTCTTTTTTTGACTTATCATCTGCGCTCTTTTGCTCCAATTTATTTTTCTCAAGATATTCTGTGTAATTACCATAAAATTGATTCGTTTTTCCGGTTTGCTCGAATGCGATTAGTTTATCAACTACACGATCTAGAAAATAGCGGTCATGCGAAACAGTGATAACTACTCCAGGAAATTGATCTAAGTAATCTTCTAACACGCCTAACGTTTGTGTATCCAAATCATTGGTTGGTTCATCTAGAAATAGAACATTCGGCTCTTCCATCAACACCCGTAATAAATAGAGACGTCTTCGTTCCCCACCAGATAGCTTTTTAATATATGTCCATTGCTGGGCCCTTGAGAACATAAAGCGCTCCAACATTTGTTCCGCTGTAATCACTTCCCCATCAGCGGTATGTACAACCTCGGCAACAGCACGGATGTATTCAATTATCCGGAGCGATTCATCCATCTCGGAGTGATCTTGCGTATAATAGCCAATCTTAACTGTTGACCCGACATCTATCGAACCAGAATCAGGCGTTTCTCTTTGAGCCATAATGTTTAGTAATGTTGTTTTTCCAGAACCATTAGCTCCAATAATTCCAATTCTATCTTCAGGAGTAACTAATAGATTAAAATCCTCTAACAGATTGATATCTCCAAATGATTTACTAACATGCTCTAACTCAAGCACTTTTTTTCCAAGACGATTTGATCCAACTTGAAAATCAAGGCTTTGTTTATTGGTGTCGTGCTTCACTTCTTTTAATTGCTCAACTCGCTGTATTCTTGCTTTTTGCTTTGTGCTCCTAGCCTTAGCACCTCTTTTAAGCCATTCTATTTCTCTTTTTAATGTGTTTTTATGTTTTTGTTCATCCTGGATCTCTAGTTCTTCTCGTTCCGCTTTCTTTTCTAGAAACATTTGGTAATTTCCATCATAAATATAGAGCTTACCTTTATCTAATTCATAAATACGGTTTGTAATCCGATTTAATACGTAACGGTCGTGAGTAACTAAAATTAACGCACCCTTATACTGAGGTAAGTAGCCTTCCAACCACTCAATTGTTTCATTATCTAGATGGTTTGTTGGTTCATCCAAAATAAGTAGGTCCGCTGGTTGGATTAAAGCCTTAGCAATTGCTACTCGTTTTTTTTGACCACCTGATAGGTACATTGTTTTCTTGTTGAAATCAGTTACCCCTAGTTTTGTTAAAATCGTTTTAGCGGTTGAATTAGCATCCCAAGCCGCGTGTTCATCCATTTGTTGCTGCACTTGCAATAATTTATTTTGAAGTTTTGGATTTTCCGGATCACCTTCAAGCTCTAATAAAGTTTGCTCATAGCCTCTCATCACCTTCATGATGGTTGAATCCCCATAATAGATTTGTTCTAATACAGTGAGTTCCATCTCAAGCTCTGGGTCCTGGTTTAAATACTCCACCCGAAAGTCGTTGGCATGATTCATTGTTCCAGACTCTTTTGAATCAAGACCGGCAATCACTTTTAGTAATGTCGATTTTCCTGTTCCATTGACACCAATTAATCCAATCCGTTCCTTTTTAGTTATCGTAAAAGAAATTGAATCAAATAACACTTTATCTCCATAGGATTTATGTAACTGTTCAACTGATAATATACTCATTTTTTCCACCCTTTTATAAAAATTCGACATTGTCTCGACCCTAAAGGTAACGAGTGTCGAAATTTCTCTTCTATTCATGCAAATTTAAAAAGTTGTGCTTTTATATCATTCCGCTAGGATCTAGCTCATCCGACTTCTGTTCTAGTATACAGGAAGCATGATAAAGATGAAAATTTTTGTATCTGATGACGGGTTTTGGTCCTTTATTGTTTTTTTAATTTTAGTTATCCACTATAATAGCTATTACTTATTTACTAATTTCTTAAACTAGTGTAGATTAGTAAATTTCATAATAATGATTTTTTACAATTGTCATTCAGATAGGAATTATTTACTATATGACTGCACTATGCTATTATTAGAATAGTTACTTTTAGTAAGTAAATGAACATATTCGTCAGTCAACAGGTAAATAGCTGTATTATAATAGATAACATATAAGCAATATAGTATTTAGGACAGGAGTGATAATCATTATGAATGAGCTATGTCCACGTTTTGAAAAAGCGATGCAACTATTCAGTAAGCGCTGGGTAGGTTTGATATTGTTTGAATTACTTGAAGGATCAAAACGCTTCTCTCAAATAGAAACAGAGCTGCCTGTAAGTGGAAGATTGTTATCTGATCGACTTAAGATGCTTGAGCAAGAAGAGATCATTGAACGTAAGGTATATTCAGAGTTTCCAGTCCGGATTGAATATGCACTTACTAACAAAGGAAAAGCGTTAGAACCAGTCATTAAAGAAATTCAATCATGGTCAGAAAACTGGATTTCCCATAAAGAGGTTGAAAAAAAATAATAGATAATAGTGGTTCGGCATTCACCTTTTCTTACCGTGCGAATGTTGAATTTTTTCGGTACCACTATTTTTGAGAATTCAAGCCGCTAGCTAGTACCAAAATGCTATGCGGTTTTACTTTTTCCCAAGGGGTTCATAAAATGAAGAAAATAAATAGCATAGAACAATCCTACATAAATAGCACTACACTTAGCCATCGAAAACAGTTTGGTCAGTATTTCACGCCGGATTTTATTTCAGATATATTAGCGAAGTGGATCACTTTTAACAATCCTTTTTACACAACAATTCTTGATCCTGCGATTGGCTTGGGAAATTTGATTCAATCGTTCCCTCACAACACGTCAATAGTTGGCTTTGACCGTGATCAGGATATACTAGACTTCACAAGAACAACATGCGCTGATTTCTCAAACCTTCACTTACAACATCAAGATTTCTTAGAAAGCAGCTGGGGAAAAACGTATGATGGAATTGTTTGTAATCCTCCCTATCACCGGTTCAGACAGAACGAAAGAAAACAGTACTATCTAGATTTACTTGAGCAACAGCTTGGAATTAAGTTCTCGGGTTTTACTAACATCTATACGTTATTCATTATTAAGGCGCTACACCAGCTTAGTAATAATGGTAGAGCTTCGTTTATTGTTCCTTCTGACTTTATGAATTCCAATTATGGAGTAAAAATTAAACAATATTTACTAAAACAAAATAATCTCCATCTAGTAGTTACTGCAGACTTCCATTTGAGCTTGTTTGAACAGGCGGCAACTACTTCTTCCTTATTTTTCTTTGATAATCAAGTAAAGGCAAACACAATCGAGTTTATTCACTTAACAGACTTAAGTCAGCTAAACGCGGTTGAAGATCACATTGAAAATTTCTATGATAATCAGCCGATTGGCAAACGGATTGATTACCAGGAACTAAGTCCAAATAAAAAATGGAAAGAGTATTATCAACAGGAAAATCGGGGCCAATATGCTCACCTCAAACCTCTTTCTGAATTCGGCAAAGTTACTAGAGGGATTGCAACGGGTGCGAATCAATTTTTTTGTATCAATGAGACAGATAGAAAACAACATCAGCTAAACAAAGCATATTTCGTACCATGTCTAACCAAATCTCACCAAGTAACAGGTAACTTCTTCACTACTGTTGATTACGACAAATTACTAGCAAAAAACTTACCAGTACAATTACTACAAGTAAATGAAGATGACCTAACGGATGTGGACTTAAAGAGGTACATCGAACTTGGTGAAACAGCAAAAATAAACCAAAGGTATTTAACAAAGCATCGAAACCCTTGGTATAAAAGTGAAACAAGAAGTCCCGCGCCAATTTTGGTAAATGTGTTTAGCAGAAATAATCTTAAGTTTATCCGAAATGAGGCTAATGTTAGTAACTTAACAGCCTTTCATTGCATTTATCTAAACGATGGTTATTTAGATGAAATTGATCTATTTATGGCCTATTTTATGACCGATATATCGAAAGAGATCTTGGGCTATAACTTCAGAGAGTATGGTAAGGGATTAAAAAAATTCGAGCCAGGCGACCTAAATCAGGGATTAATTATCGACGTGGATACCATTAGCGAACAAGATAAACGCAACATCAATCACCTTTATGCCAAGATAAGAAAAAATCAAGACAAGGATACAGTAAGCCAAGCCTCCGATTTGGAAAGGTTAAACGCTCTGTTTGTAAAACTTCTCTCAACAAATTAAACCCGGTTGCTAAAGTTAGCAGGCCGGGTTTAATTTTTAGTAAGTTAGTTCCAAGGAAAAGAGGTTCCAAACGTTTGAGCCATTTCTTTTGAATTTCTTCGTCTTTCTTTTCGTAATTCAGCACGTTTAAGTCCATCTTTATGAAGAAAACTTTCTTCCTTTGATTCTGGGTAAACGGAAGGTACTTGTGTTGGGTTATTATTTTCATCGATGGCAACCATTGTTAAAAACGCTGTTGCACAAACTTTGCGGTCACCTAGAATTAAGTTTTCAGTTACAGCTTTCACAAAAACTTCCATTGAGGTATTATGTGTCCAGGTAACAAATGCTTCTAGACAAATTGTATCCCCTTTTTTAACTGGATGTAAAAAATCAACAGAGTCGGTTGAGGCAGTTACAACATGCTTTCTCGCATGTCTAGTAGCGGCTATTGCTGCTACATCATCCATTTGTGCCATTAACAGTCCACCGAACATTGTTCCATAACTATTAGTATCAGGTGGGAGCACATTTGAGTTTTTCACACTTAATGATGCTATACATGGTTTAGAATCCAATTTATTGCCAACTTTCTATAAAAATTTAAGCTTTTGCTTATAATATTGGTGAAATCAGTCTAGATATGGATTCCTTGAAACGAATCCAATTAGACCGTTCTTGGTAAAGCTTTAGAGTTAATTGAGACGAATAGGTAATGTCTTTTTTAAATTCGGACACCAATTTTTCAGCTAACTCATCATTGTACAAAAAGGCATTAACCTCAAAATTCAATCTGAAACTACGAACATCTATATTAGCAGTCCCGACCGAGGCAATTTTCCCATCAACAACAATGGTTTTTGCATGTAAAAATCCATTTTGATAGATGTAAACGGAAGCTCCGGCTCTAAGTAACTCCCCGATATTAGATAAAGTGGCCCAATAAACAAATGGATGGTCTGGTTTATTAGGAATCATTATCCTAACATCTACCCCTGACAAAAGAGCAATCTTAAGCGCGTCTAACAAGCTTTCGTCAGGTATAAAATATGGTGTTTGGATGTAGACATACTCTTTGGCTGCCATAATCATTTTAATATAACCAATTTTAATTTGTTGCCATTCAGAATCAGGACCACTTGATACGATTTGAATCCCGACGTCACCCTTATGCTCTGCTACATAATAACGCTCTTCGTAAAGAATGTCATGTCTAGACGCTTGGTTCCAGTCCAAAATAAATCTGGTTTGCATACTTCTCACTGCATCACCTTGAATTTTCAAGTGAGTATCACGCCAATATCCAAATTTTCTATTGGCTCCAAGGTATTCATCACCTATGTTAAATCCACCAATATAACCAACCTTGCCATCGATAATTGCTAGCTTCCTATGATTTCGATAGTTGATTTTTAAATTGACTTTAGGTATTAGTGGTGGGAAAAATGCTTCTACTTCACCACCGGCATCCTGAATTCTTTTCACATAGTTCTTTCTACTTAATTGTCTAGAACCCATATCGTCATACAGTATCCGCACCTGAACCCCTTGTTTTGCTTTTCTGATTAGTGCATCTGCAATTTGTTGCCCAAGTTTGTCATGACGAATTATGTAATATAACAGATGGATGTGATCCTTTGCATTTTCAATGTCTTCAATTAACGCTTGAAACTTTTCTTGTCCATCCGTAAAGAGTTCCACTTGATTATCCTGTGTTAAGATCGCATCATCATTTCTTAAATGCAAGTAAAATAAGTCCTTATACGGCACAAGGCTTTGTTGCTTATATTGAAAGGTTCCTTCTTCTAACTCGCGAAGTTGGCGTTGCACCTCCTTCTTAACGCCTAGTCTACTTTTAGTATCCCATGTGAATATTTTTTTATTGCTGAGCTTCTTTCCAAAGACTAAGTAAAATATAAAACCAAAAACAGGTATGAACATCAAAACCATAATCCAAGCCCAGGTGGATGAAGCATTTTTTCGTTCGAGAAATACAATAGTTAGGGCTAGCAAAATGTTAAAAAATATAATAAACCCAGATAAAAATGGCAAAATCTCCAATATGATTGCCCCCTTAAAATTGGAACATGTCAAATCTACTATAGCATAAATATCTTCATTTCAATTAAACGAAGCATTTTATAAAAGTAAAACTAATCTGGACCTTAGGCGAATCATAATAAATATTATTCCTAAGACAATAATATCAAAAAGGAGGTTAAAGTGAGATGAAGAATGTTGGAAATTTTAGTATAAGTGGAACAGATATCGACGAAGTAAAACAAAAAAACGAACAGTCCGGCATGTCTTATAATGAAGTGAAGGCGTATATAGCTAAGACAACAGGTGGTCAACGTACAAACCAGTTGAGTGACACCTTCACAAAAGCTAACATAAATAAGTCCAAACAATAACTTTTAACTACTAATAACAGCTTGAAAGGAGTATCTATAATAGATACTCCTTTATATGTATTCACCGCGCTTACAAAAACATGTTCATTTACTAGTTGAAAATTTATAAATTATTCCAAACATTTAGGTTGCTTTTTTGATAGCTGACTCCTAAACTTAAGCATATTCCACCCTGAATAAGAGGTAATTTGTTATGGAAAATAAAGAGCTAAAGATCGGTATTATTTATGCTGCAAGTGCCTATTTATTGTGGGGATTCCTCCCAATATTTTGGAAAACTCTGCAACACGTTTCCCCCGGGGCAATCCTCGCCCACCGGATCGTCTGGTCATTTGTGTTTATGATTGTCGTTATCCTAGCCTTGGGAAAATTGAAAGCTTTTATTCAAGAATGTAAGGTGATTGTTCACGACAGAAAAAAACTTATCGGAATTTCAGTTGCATCGTTCGTTATTAGCGGAAATTGGCTTCTATTTATTTGGGCTGTTAATAGTGATCACGTCATTCAAGCTAGTCTCGGGTATTACATTAACCCCTTAATAAGTATTATGCTTGGGATGATTATCCTAAAAGAAAAGCTAACTCGCTGGCAACTATTTTCCTTTTTACTAGCTGGAATTGGCGTTAGTTATTTAACATTTAATTTTGGTGTTTTCCCTTATGTTTCCATCTTACTGGCTATCTCATTTGCACTTTATGGATTGCTGAAAAAAATTGTCGACATAAGCGCGATGTTTGGATTAACTATCGAAACAATGATTGTATTTCCAATCGCTCTTGTCTATCTAGTTACAAACCAAATAAGGTCTGGAGTATTACCTAGTTTATTCAGCCCAACAATAGGGTTACTAATTGGAGCCGGTGTCGTTACTGCAATACCATTGTTGCTTTTTGCAAGTGGTGCTAAACGGATTCCACTGTCGATGATTGGTTTTTTACAATACATTGCACCGACGTTAATGCTTATCCTTGGTTTGTTCTTATATCATGAAGTATTCACCCATGCCCACGCTGTAGCATTTATTTTCATCTGGACAGCACTTTTTATCTATACTGTTTCAAGAACAAAATGGTTTCAACGGTTAGAAACTAAAAGGTTATATAAAAGCAAATCCTCCTGAAAATTAAATTGGCAATAAATTTTATTAAGAACAAAGAAAATGGCTAATAGGAAACCCTATTAGCCTACTCTATATCCAAATGATAATTTGAACGAGATTTTTTCGGTCCGCGTATTTCTAATACCCCGCTATTATATTTTGCTTTAGCTGTCCGTTTTTCGATTGCATAAGGCATTTGGATTGTTCTTTCTGCGCGACGATAGCGTCTTTCCCTTCGAATATATTCGCTTTTATCATCTGTTTTTTTCATGTCGTTTTCATCAGAAACTGTAATGTTAATACGATCTCCTACAATATCGACATCAATACTTTCCTTATCAACTCCTGGTAAGTCAACTTTAACTACCCATTCACTACCCTGCTCATACATATCTACTGGTATTCTGGCAAGTGGCGTATTCTGCTGGAAAAAGGAATCAATGGAATCCATAATATTTCTGGATGGTTTACTGTAGAAAATCTCATCCATTTTCTTCATTAAGTCATTGCCTACTTCACCAAAGTCCGGCTTCTTGTGATTGTTAGAATCTTCTTTCATAGCTGGATGTCGCCTCCCTTTAACTACTTTCTCCCTAATACGATATGACTCTGACTTGATTTTTGTATAGGCGTTCACTTAACTTTTATATATCATTCACTTTAAATGTTAGAATATTTCGAATTATAGGTTGACGTATGTTTCTCCGTACTCTATAATCCAAACTAAGCATAAACAATGAATCGTATATCTCTTATCAAGAGTGGCAGAGGGAATAGGCCCTATGAAGCCCGGCAACCATCAAGTTAGCTTGAAAAGGTGCCAAGTCCTACAGGTCCGTGGATCTGATCGATAAGAGGAGGAACCTGACTATTTAAGTCCTCTTCTTCTGAAGGGGGCGTTTTTATTTAGACCACCCTCGTACTCTCCACAGCATCAAGCTAAATTGTCACCTGTAGCTCCAATAAGAGAATTATCACGTTCATCCAGAAAAAACTACTAACTATTTTAGGAGGAATGTATTATGACTAACTCTTTTGATTTTCAAGGTACAGAAACACAATTACTTCACGGGGGGCAATCACCTGACCCCGCCACCGGCTCTCGCGCAGTACCAATTTACCAAACTACTTCGTATGTATTTCGTGACACTGAACATGCTCAAAACTTATTTGCTTTAGCTGAACCAGGTAACATTTACTCCAGGATTATGAATCCAACTGTTGACGCTTTTGAACAGCGAATCGCTTTACTTGAGGACGGGGTGGCAGCTGTTGCAACATCGTCTGGGGCAGCCGCTATCACTTTATCGATTTTAAACCTAGCTGGTACTGGCGATGAAATCATTACCGATAGCAACCTGTACGGGGGTACATATAACCTGTTCTCTTCTACACTGCCGAAGTATGGTATTGATGTAAAATTTGTCGATGGAACAGATCCTGAAAATTTCCGAAAAGCAATTACCCCTAATACAAAGGCTATTTTCGGAGAAATCATTACTAATCCTAGTCTAAATATATTTGATGTGGAAGCCGTTGCTGACATTGCACATGACAATGGGATTCCACTAATCATTGATAACACATTTGCAAGCCCTTATGGTGCAAAACCAATTAGCTTTGGTGCAGACATCGTTATTCACTCTGCAACAAAGTGGATTGGCGGACACGGCACTTCAATCGGCGGGGTAGTAGTCGATGGTGGTCGTTTCAATTGGGACAATGAAAGATTCCCAGGATTCACTGAACCCGACAAAAGTTATAACGGGATAAGATATGGACCTGATTTAGGACCTGTTGCATTTGCAATTAAGTTAAGGGTTCAAATATTACGTGATATTGGGGCATGCTTAAGTCCACAAAACGCATTTAATTTTTTACAAGGATTAGAAACATTGAATTTAAGAATCGAGAAACACAGTGAGAATACCGAGAAAGTTGCTAGCTATTTAACTAGCCATCCTGAGGTAGAATGGGTAACATACCCAGGCCTTGAAGGTCACCCATCTCACGAGTTAGCTAAAAAATATTTAAATGGAACGTTTGGCTCCATTATTACTTTTGGTATCAAAGGCGGGCGTGATGCCGGCAGGAAATTAATTGATAACATCCGTTTATGGTCTCATGTTGCTAATGTGGGCGATGCAAAATCTTTAATTATTCATCCGGCGTCAACGACACATCAGCAGTTAAGTGGTGAAGATTTGAAAAAGAGCGGAGTAACAGAAGAATTGGTTCGTCTGTCTGTTGGACTAGAAACGACTGCAGACATTGTTAAAGACTTAGACCAAGCAATTGCGAAGGCAACAGGAACAGAACCGACCATTGTTCCAACTACAGAAACTGCGATTGAATGGGCATTATCCTCTCCTTTTTCCCGCGAGGAAGGACTCAGACAGAAGACTATTGCAGTAGTTGGTCTGCCAAATGATCCTAGTAATTCAACTTATCATGCGTTGTTAAAACTACAGCGCCTTGGATATAAAATTGTACCAATTGATAGTTCAGAACAAGAAGTTATTGGTGAAAAGACATATCCAACAGTTGCTTCAGTACCTGATGAAATCGACATATTATACGTGCTAGATCCTGATGATTCAGCTCTTCAGGCGGAAACGAACGCGAAAATAATTTGGTTCAATACGAAAAAGAATTATGCCGTATTAAAACAAAGGGCAACTGCAAATAATAGTTCAGTAGTTGAAAACCGCTGCCCATATAAAGAAGCAAATAGATTAAGAAGCAACAATATAGAAAAACCTGTAACTGTGTAGAGAATATGCCCCTTAAAAAGGGGTATATTTTTTTGTAAGAAAAACGTAATAAACACGTTTACCACTATGTTTGCCATATTTTTAAAATAATCCAAAAAATTCTGTTGCTATTGTACCTCTTAATCACATAAAATAAAGTATTACCGGTAATCACAAAATATCCAATATTTGATGTTAGAATCAGATTCTTACACTGTAAAGATTCTAGTTTAGTCTGCCTTGCAAAAGGGAAATATATATATTGTGTTTGTCGAATTACTATTGTAGGTGTGATGAGATGCGAAAGAAAACGAAAATACTATTAATTACTGCTATGATCATCGCAATCAGTTTATTAACTAGTCAACTTCTTCAAGCTCCGAGTACTAGCCAACCCAATGATAGTCAACTACAATCTGCGCTAGACGATGAACCAAGTAAAGAAGATTTAGAAGAAGTGATAGAAGAAGCCCAAGCTGAAAACGAAGAACCAGAAAATCAAATTACAGAAGAAATAAGAAAAACAGTCAAGCAAGTAGTTGAGAGTGCTTTAGGTATCTTTTTGAAAAATGACCTTCGCATTGTAGCAATCGGTGATTCATTAACACAAGGAGTCGGTGATACAACGGACAATGGCGGATACGTGGGTATATTAAAGAACACGTTTAAAGATAACGACCAAAGTATTCATATCGACAACTACGGAAAACGCGGAAATAGGTCGGACCAACTACTTAAACGCCTTGAGAATCCAGAGATCATTTCTTCAATAGAAAAATCCGATATCGTTCTTGTTACGATAGGTGCCAATGATATCATGAAGGTAGTAAAGGATAACTTCACCGATATTAAGTATGATCAATTTGTAGAAGAACAGTCCAATTATTCAGACCGCTTAACCAAAATATTTGACACTATTATAGATATCAACCCTGACGCTTCTATTTTTTTAATTGGATTTTATAATCCCTTTGAAAAATATTTTGGTGATATCGAACAGCTAGGTCTAATCTTAGATAATTGGAATACAGCTGGAAATACGATATCCTCGGAGTATGATCAAATACAATTCATTCCAATTATAGATTTATTCCGAGACACAGAAGAAAACCTCTTTTCAGATGACAATTTTCATCCAAATATAAAAGGTTATCAATTAATAGCCGAACGAGTCTTTAAACATATTAGACCTTCTATTGAAAGAATAGAAGAAGATAATACTTCGAATGAACAAGTCGAAGAATAAGTAATGCTAGAAAAGGTGAATAACATGGGAAATCAGCACCAGAGAAAAAAGCATAATTGGAAAATATTTTTCTTAAGTTTACTTGGGATTAACGTTACTATTTTTATTGTTTTACTACTTTTAATTTTTCTGCCAACTTCTAAAACGGAAGAATTACCTGAAAAGGAATACATTGAAGAAGATGCTGGTGCTGAATTTACCGTTCATTCAAGTAAACAAAATCTTAGTGAACTCGTTAATGGATACGTAGATAAACTACTGAAAGATAAAAGTGATATGTATTCTGTACAGCTTGAGGATGATGTACAGCTGATTGGATCTATTGAGGTATTCGAAACAGATATCCCAGTCTCAATCCGCCTAGAACCAATCGTCCAAGAAAATGGCGATTTGATTTTGAAGCAGAAAGAAATTTCGCTCGGATTACTTCATTTACCAAACAAAAAAATTCTTGAATACTTAAAAAGTAATATCCCGACACCCGAGTGGGTAGTTATTAATCCAAAGGAAGAAAATATTTATGTGGCAATTACTCAAATGGAAATCAAGAGTAATTTTAAGGTTCGGGTTCAGCAGTTTGATTTAGAAAATGATCGTATTTCGTTCCGAATTAAGGTTCCTAATAAAACACTCGGACTATAAGTGTTTGTTTTTAAATCACCGCAGTTGATAGAAAATGTGACGTAACTGCTATGTAGTTTTCCTTTTATATTCTTTATAAGATGAGTGCTATGTCAGCGCTGCGGAAATACTCTTCGCTTTCCGCGGGTGGCTGCTGAGCCTCCTCGTGCTGCGCACTGCGGGGTCTCATCTATGCCTTTCCTCCCGCAGGAGTCTTCGAGTATTTCCTCCGCTTAGAATAGCTTTCTGTTCAAGTGAGAAGAATCCCGAGAAACGTTGATTTCATGGCATATAAGTATTCATTAATCAGAACACCCATGTCCAGCGTAAGCAGAATACGAAAACTCCTCGAAAATTAAGATCGATTTTCTTCCTGAGAAGCAAATGCTTTCGAAGTATCTCTGGTCCTATGGGAACAGCGAAAGGTTTTCGATGAGACGAGTAATCGCAGTCCCACGAGCTGAAGACCCCGGAAGAATCGTACTTTGATTCTGAGGCTTTAGGCCGTGCCCATGGAAAGCGAAGTATTCTGCTGAAGCGATTGACTCGATTCAATTAGACTTGAAGAATTAAACCCCCAAGTTACGTCGTATTATATAGATTTTGTGTAACTTTTAACGCTGATGCTCAACCAGTATTTTCCCTACATCGGTTGACGCGGTGATTACTGGCCCTTTTGTTCCTGTTTCCGCTGACAGCTGTTTGCCCGAATAATTACTGAAACCATTAACGTTTTTAAGCACCACTTCTCCGATATCACTTTCTAGATCCAACACTAGATTTTCGGGTTGTTGTTTAACCGTTATATTTACTTGACCTACATTTGAACTGGCATATATATTTTCGGTAACTTCTAACATGTTTAATTGGATTCTCCCTGTATCTGTTTCAACATCAAACGCTCCTACTCCATCTTGCACAATAATTTCACCAACATCGCTTGTTAAAGACGCTTGTTCGCTCGTTAATTCGTCTACGACTATCTTCCCAACATCCGAAACAGCCATAAACTTTTGTGCATGGATTTTTTCAACAACAATCATCCCTACATTTGTTGAAACATTAACAGACTGATACTCTTTATTTGGCACTGAAACAACAAGTACGACGCTACCTTTATCTCCAAAATCAAATAAGTTCTGAATAGAGAAACCAAACTTTTCTCTGTTTTTCAATGATGCAACTACAGTTCCATCTTCTTCGCTCACGTCTAGTTCAATGCTTTCAGCCCTTTTTTTAGACACATCTCCATTAAGACTAATCATTACTTTATCGTTGTCACTTTCTCTTAGAACAACCTTTCCAACATCCATTTCGATTTCCACGTCGGTTATATTGTTTCCATCTAGCTGTTCTTCTGTGTCGATGGTTTCTTTTGGCCCAATAGAAAATACATCTCTAGCAAATGTTAATGTTCCAATTACACCAATGATTAGAAAAATAAATGCGAAAAGCGCGATCTTTTTCATGGTATCTCATCACCCCTTTATTATTCGTATATTTAGTTTAATGTAGCTTACAATCAATTGATAAAGTATCTTACCTACATAAATCATTCCGATACTTAACAATACTCCTAGACTACAAACGGTAAGTACGATAAAAAAAACACTAAGTAAATCAGATGTCTGACCTATAATAATGGAACCAATCCAGGCAAATGGTGCTAGCGAAAATGCTATACCCACTGCTAAAAATGAAAAATAAACACCAATGATTGCTACAATAGGTCCGAATATAAAGATTAGGTTAACTAAAGTTAACACTATTGTTAAAAGGATGGCTCGAAATATATTAGTGTCTGGCTGAATTATATCTGGATCATCTACTTGGTAATCCACTAGTAGGTTGTCGGCAATTACTTTCGGGTCACCTAACTCTGCAGCAACCTCTTTTTCTTTTTTATTTTCAAGCAACCCATCTTGAAACTGACCCTCAAAGTCTTGAATAATTTCCTTGCGGTCAGAGTAGGGTATTTTTCTGAGATAATAGTCCAAGGCATCTAAAAAGTATTTTTTATCCATTTGGCTTTACCTCCTAGAAATTTTTTCAGTTATTCACTCCATTTATACTAGCTGATGTTTGTAAGCGTAGATTGCCGCTTGGGTACGATCTTGAATCTCAAGCTTGCTTAGGATATTACTCACGTGCACCTTTGTTGTCTTAAGTGCAATAAATAATTGATCAGCTATCTCCTGGTTTGTTTTCCCCTCAGCAATTAACAACAAAATTTCCATTTCTCGTGCCGTCAGCGATTCGTGAGCAAGCGTTTCATTGTTCTTTCTCATCTTTGTTAATACTTTATTCGTAACTTCTTGCTCAAATACTGATTCACCATTATATGTATCGCGAATCGCTTTGGCAATTACACTTGCTTTAGAGGTTTTTAACAAGTAACTTGTCGCGCCCGCTTCTAGCGCAGGATAAACTTTATCATCATCAATAAAGCTTGTAACAATTAAGATTTTAGCTTCGGGCCAAGCATTTATTATTTGTCTAGTCGCTTCAATTCCATCCATTTCATCCATAACTAAGTCCATTAAAATAATATCAGGACGTAAATCTAGTGCCAGTTCAACCGCTTTAATACCGTTACTCGCTTCAGCAATTACGTCAATATCAGGCTGTGTTGATAGAAAAGAACTGACTCCAATCCGCACCATCTCATGATCATCTACAAACAGTACTCTAATCATGTTTCATCACCTTCTGCATTAATAATTGGAACACGAATCTCAAGACGTGTACCTTCAGTCGGTACACTTATTAATCTGAAATTCGCTCCAATTTCAGCAGCCCTTTCCTTCATGTTTGATAATCCATACGAACTAGATGAACTCTCTTCAAAATGGAAACCAACTCCATCATCGACGACACGTAGGATTACATTGTTGTCTCGTTCTATTAATAAAACATTTAGTGCCTGTGCTTTGGCATGTCGCAACGTATTCGAAACCGACTCTTGTAAAATCCGGAATAGATGATCCTCTACACCTCTACTTAATGCTACTTGCTCAATATTCCAAGTGATTTCCATTGGTACTTTTTGTTTTAATTCATCGAGTAGCTGCTTAATCCCTTCTTTTAATGATTTATCCTTTAATGCGATTGGTCGCAGGTGAAGTAATAAGGCTCTCATTTCTAATTGCGCTTGTTGAATCATTGTTTCCACTTGTTTCAATTGTTTTGTCATCATGTGGTTATTACTTGAGTTAGTTTCGTTTATAGCAGACACCATCATCGAGGCGGCAAACAACTCTTGACTGACTGAATCATGGAGCTCTCTAGCAAGTCGATTACGCTCCTTTGAAATTACTTTCTCCATTTGCTCCTCTTGGTCCACTACCCGTTGACTGATTAGCTTTTGGTTTTGCTTTGTTTGCTGTTGGATATAGTTCTCAACTTCTTTTACTTTTTGGTAAATAGCGATAACTTCAGTTACAGGTGATTCTTTCTCATCAAACTGATAACTACCTGTTTGAATTAATCCCTCAACAGATTCTTCTATTTCAATTAATTGCTTTCTCAGGTAGATACCAATAATAAGTCCCGACGTAGCACCGAACAAGAGGGTTATGACTGGAGTGAATAAGGCAAACGGAAGTTCAAAAACCTTTTTTTCCCAAATATCTAACCAACTATCCACAGGAAAAGCGATAAAAAAAACACTCATTATTACAAGCAATAGCAAAAAGGCTAGCGTTAAACCAGAGATGATTGAACGATATATAACTGTTTTCATCCTCTTTTCACCTCAATTTTACCGACAACTATTGAAGTGAATATCTTTACCGTTTGTTTAGATGTTTGATAATTAGAAGTTTGTAAATGAAGTGTTTTATTCCAGACATTTGATTCTTGATAATCAATGACTTCGATTGAGCCGAACATAACAGAATGATTAATACTAATTTCCACATCATATGGAACGATTATTTGGATGTTGCCAACAAAATTTCTAATAACCATAATCGGTTCCTTTTTGGGTATAACCGTATAATTAAGATCAATGATTGTGTCGCCAATCCCTGTTTGAACATTAATGTCTTGCCATTCATATCCACTTTTATTTGTACGTTGCCGACCAAACCATTTGTTGTGAAACATGAGCGGTTGTTGCTGTGTTTCTTCTACAGGTTGGTCATCAGCAAAATCCGGTTCGAAATAAGTGGGTTGTTGCTTCGATTTATACCATTTAAAAATAAAATAAATAATAACAGTTAAAAGAAGAAACCTAAACGCCATCGTATTTGTAACAGTTACAAATAATAAAACAGCGCCTACCCAAAACATAAACTTCCCACGCGGTCTATAATAGGAGCGTCTGCCAAAATAGATTAATCCGCTAAAAATTGCGATGAAAATGAGGAGTCCGGTATCGATAAGGATTAACTCGACTAAGAATAGAAGAATTATTGCCAGTAGCAGGATATCCACGATGTCTATTTTCGTTCTATTAATCATAACCTCACCTCTTTATCTCATAGTTGAAAAACAGAGGCGCAAGTAAACTATCATAAGCTTGCGCACTCCTTTTAGATTACCATGATTCTAGTGAGAAGTAGAAACATTTTTATCAAGTTCAGCTAGCCTAGCATCTAGTGTGTGTAAGCGGTAATCTGATTTAACTTGGTTTTCTAATCGCTCGATATAGCTTTCCATTTCGGAGAATTTGGATGCACTCTTTGCAGCTAAATCGGAATGAAGCACTTTGTTCATGCCTTTATTGGCTCTAGCAATATTCTCCCTACCTGTTAACTCCATTCTTTTAACGTATAAATCCTTCAATTTTTGCTTCATTTGTACATATTTCATTTCCAATTGTTCTAGTTCCTTAACATTTTCTGCAAGGATATCTTTCAACTTGGTTAACCTATTTTCATATTGAGCTTGCTCCTCTAGTGCATGTTGGTGTAGCTCTTGTTCGTCAGCTTCTAGCGCAAGCTCAGCTTGACGCTTCCGTTTAGTAGCCATTGATTCCGCCTTATTTAGTTCCGTAGTAAATTCTTGCTTGATTACATATTGTTTTTCTACCAATTGCTTCATTCTACGTACTTCCTGCTCACACTCTCGGACATATTGATTTAAATGTGAAATCGGATTTTTTTGTTCTTTTTGATCTAACATTTCGTTAAAATCTGCAGTAATTGTATCTTTGATTCTATTAAATAAATTAGCCATCAATAAAACTCCTTTTTATATTTAGTTTGTCCAAGGTTCCTGTTCTAGGTATCTATCTTGTTTATCTTTTTTCCACTTTTTATACGTATAGTAAAGTACCACAAAGGAAGCGACTCCAATTAAAGCAGGTATGTTTGAGATCGAAATTGATAATCCAATAAGGATGACAAATCCCCATAATACTTTTTCTACAAAAGAGTCTGTTAAGATAAATTTCTTTATCGCATAATAGGATATGATTAAACTTATTAAAAGAAGAATCATCGGTCCTAGGTTCGCTAACATAATGATGACTGCCACAAGTGCCAGCAAAAATAATAGGAATGTTTTCATGTATTACTCCCTCCTTTCATATACCAATCTTAGCGCTAATGCTTGTCCGTTTTAATGGGCTAGAGCTATATTTCTAACTAAGACTTTAGGCGTATATTTTGTGAATCTTACCTAAAACGAACAAAAGCGAAGGCGCCTTCGAAATAAGAAAGACACTTATTTCTGCGAAGGTAATTCTAAGTGGCTTTCCTTAATATTCACCCTAGGACAATAAGACAAGCCTCGGCGCTAGAGTTCTTTGCCCGTGATGAGGATTGACTCAGGGACCTCAGGCGGGGTCGATTCGAAATAAGAAAACCGCTTATTTCCGGGTAGGCGCCGGAGCTGGACGCGACTCTTAGTGATTAATTACCCGCAGCAGTCCTTTTTATAATTTCCTAGACCAAGAAAAAAACTTGATCTATAACAGACCAAGTTGATTCTCTAAACAATATTTAATTTATTTATAATGGCGGTTTGACTAATCTCTCTTTGATAATAGGGATAGGCTTGTAAATTACCTTGGAATACTAATTGTAATTGGTGCCATCTCATTAAGTCTTGTGGCCTCACTAGACAAGCTGGTTTCTCGTTATGATAGATTCCACATTCATTTAAGATTGTGGCGACAAATTGGGAGCAAAAGAATGCATTTTTCCTTTGTAATTCTTTATTGATAGCTACTCCAAAAAGTCCGATCATATTGTATTTGTATAGATCCTTTTGTTCTTCCATTTGCTGTATTCTTTGCCTGATCCATTCATACTCCATTTCTGTAACAGTAAAACTATAGACAGCACACTTCGCTTTTTCAAAAAAGGCTGTACGTGTGTCTTCTTTTACAAAACCACCGCTGAATGGATTGCGATGATTCTTACGCCCAAAGCTATATACCTCATCCAAACTGATATCAAATGCGATTGATGCATGATTTAGTGGTGTTCTCGTATAAACATTTATTGCTTTAGCAAGCAAGGTCCCTGTATCCGAAAAAAGAAGATAAACTTTTTTTGTTCTCACTATAGTCCCTCCTATGTGACAAAACAAAACCATAATTCTTTGCTGATTTATCTACTTTGATTTGCATCTAAGAATAAAAGTTGAAGTTTTATTTTCACTATAATATATTATGATTATAGCAAGGTAATATTGTATTAGTACAGTTAAGTTTTTAAAAACCCTCATTTCAGCTTGAAAATAAGGGTTTTTAAAGCTATTTTTTCTTCAGTTTAGCTAATGCTTCCGCAAGTGCTGGGTTAGTAAATTCCTCTTGTTTTTGATTTTTCATGTATTTATTGACATCATTTTTAGATACTTTAGTTCGCTTTTCTTTTTTCTTACGGTTATTAAATGTAGATAATTTCTCCCGGTGGCCACAGCTACAAGTGAACATTTGCCCTTCACCTTCGCCTCGTAAATCTAAACGTTTATGGCAATTCGGACATCTAGCATTTGTCTTTTTGGCAATATTTTTCTTCTCTCCACATGACCTATCCTGGCAAACAAGCATTTTGCCCATTTTCCCGTTTATTTCAAGCATTAATTTTCCACACTCAGGACATTTTGTTCCAGTGATATTGTCATGTTTGAACTTTGCATCACTTGATTTAATTTCGTGTACAACTGTTTTCGCATAGCCTTTCATTTCTTTAATAAATACGTCCTTTTTTAATGAACCTTTAGCAATCGCTTCTAATTTTTGTTCCCATTCACCAGTTAGTGTAGGAGATTTTAAATCTTGTGGAACGAGATCAAGCAATTGCTTTCCTTTTGACGTCATGAAGATGTGTTTGCCTTTTTTCTCCATATAAAAGTTATTGAATAATTTTTCAATAATATCCGCCCTGGTTGCGACTGTTCCAAGTCCACCTGTTTTACTGATTGCTTTAACTAAGTCTTTATCTTGCTTGTTCATATATTTGACAGGATTCTCCATTGCTTGCAGGAGACTTCCCTCAGTAAACCGTTCTGGGGGTTTAGTTTGCCCTTTAGTCATTGAGACGTTTATCCCTGTGAAGACTTCTCCTTTTTGAATATGCGGCAAAGTTTGATCCTTATCATCTGTTGGCTCATCATCGTACTGATTGTTGTAAATTTCTTTCCAACCCTGTTTTTTTATATTCTTTCCTTTTGCCGTAAATCGTTCATTCCCTATTTTCACAGTGAGTGTTGTTTGTTCATATTCAAACGCTGGCGAAAGAACTGCTAAAAATCGTTTAACAACTAAATCATAAATTTTACGTTCCTTATCGTTTAGTTCAGAAAGATAAACGGATTGCTCTGTAGGAATGATTGCATGGTGGTCTGATACTTTACTATTGTCTACAAAAGATTTGTTTGCTTTTATTTCACTTCTTGCCAAATTCGAAGCAACTTTAGCATATTGGTCTACCCCGCATGCTTTTAACCGGTCCTTCAGGGTTGGAACAATATCCGTTGATATATATCTAGAATCTGTTCGTGGGTATGTCAATACTTTATGCTGCTCATATAGCTTTTGCATAAGTGATAATGTTTGCTTACCTGAGTAACCAAATATTCTATTGGCATCTCTTTGTAATTCCGTTAAGTCATACAACTGTGGAGCAAAACTCCTCTTATCTTTTTTATCCATATCGGTAACTTCGCCTTGTAAACTTGTTAAATCGTTGACTAGCTTTTCTGCTTTTTCTTTAGAAAAGGTTCTAGTATCATTGGTATTTTGGTCATGCCAAGTTAAGTTGAATCCTTTGTTCGTTTTTGCCTGAATTCGGTAGTAATCCTTCGGTTTAAAACTTCTTATTTCATCTTCTCTTAATGCAATCATTTCCAAGGTAGGTGTTTGTACACGTCCACTTGAAAGCTGCGCATTAAATTTTGTTGTTAAAGCACGAGTCGCGTTAAGTCCTACATACCAATCAGCTTCTGAGCGCGCAACTGCTGACTGGTAAAGGTTTTCGAACTGCTTTCCAGGCTTTAAATTTTTGAAACCATCATTGATTGCTTTGTCTGTCACAGAAGAAATCCATAACCGCTTAACAGGCTTATTCACGCGCGATTTTTCTATAATCCAACGAGCAACTAGCTCACCTTCACGACCAGCATCTGTTGCAATCACAATTTCACTTACATCTTTCCTAGTTAATTGTGACTTTACCGCACTAAATTGTTTTCCAGTCTTCTTAATAACAACAAGCTTTAACTCGTTGGGAAGCATTGGTAAATCTTCTAGCTTCCATGTCTTTAGTTTATCGTCATATACTTCTGGATCCGCCAGCGTAACTAAGTGTCCTAGTGCCCATGTAACAATATATTTTGATCCTTCGAAGTACCCATTGCCTTTTTTATTACAGTTTAATACTCGAGCAATGTCACGTCCGACCGAAGGCTTTTCTGCTAATACTACTATTTTACTCATCTGTTCAATTCCTTTCTAAATCCACTATGCTTTTACTTTATCATGAATAATGTTCTAAACAAACGCCTATAGAGAAACAACTATTTCGAGCACCAAGCTATTCGTTTATAAATGCGAAGGAATACATATCGCAAAGCACCATGGCTTCAATCCACCTAACTATGAAGCGCATGGTTTATTGTTTGATTTAAAATATCCATCACGTGTTTATCATCATGAGAATAATATAAAGTTGTTCCTTCTCTTCGAAACTTCACTAAACGTAAATTTTTCAAGAAACGTAACTGGTGGGAAACTGTTGACTGTTTTAAATGTAATACCTCTGCAATTTCATTGACAGAGTATTCCTTGAAGAAGAGTAAATGTAAAATTCTAATCCTTGTTGGATCACTTAATGCCTTAAATGACTGAGTGACAACAAAAAGCGTTTCCTCGTCTAGCTCTTCGTACTTTTTCTCACCTGGACTGTTATCATCATTTAATTTTTCATCATCCATTTTAAACCGCGCTCCCTTTAAATAACCACTTATTCATCTAGTATAAACTTAAATATCACCGGAACAATTGTCAAAATAACATGTGAATTTCACTCGTATTTAATAAGGTGCATTAAACATGAAAATACTAAGATAAGTTATTTAGTTGTTAACACATAATAACATATATGATAATATATTCATATAGTACTATATATGAACGTTGAAGTTGAAGGAGGAATTACTACTATGGGGCATGATCATGATCATAGTCATGGAGCTAATAAAAAGGCACTAATGATTAGTTTTATTATTACTACCGCCTATATGATTGTCGAAGCGATTGGTGGTTTCTTAACCAATAGTCTTGCTTTATTATCCGATGCCGGACATATGTTGAGTGATTCTGTTTCATTAGGTGTTGGTCTAGCAGCTTTTATTTTAGGTGAAAAAGTGGCTAACTACAGTAAGACATATGGCTATAAACGTTTTGAAATTTTGGCAGCTTTATTTAACGGGATTACTCTTGTTCTAATCGCTCTTTATATTTTTTATGAGGCATATCACCGTTTTATTGATCCACCAGAAGTCGCTTCAACTGGAATGCTGATGATAGCAATTGTCGGCTTAGTTGTTAATATTTTTGTTGCTTGGATCTTGTTACGTGGTGATACGAAAGAAAACTTGAATTTACGAGCTGCATTCCTTCAT
The DNA here is from genome assembly GCF_020404745.1 of Aquibacillus saliphilus. Lineage (GTDB taxonomy): Bacteria > Bacillota > Bacilli > Bacillales > Amphibacillaceae > Aquibacillus > Aquibacillus saliphilus. The sequence continues at coordinate 806 of NZ_JAIZAP010000007.1, read as the reverse complement.
GTATTAGGTGACATGCTTGGTTCTGTTGGAGCAATAATTGCAAGCATACTAATTATGCTGTTTGATTTTGGATGGGCAGACCCACTTGCCAGTGTGTTTGTGGCTATTCTTGTTCTGATTAGCGGTTGGCGTGTTGCAAAGGATGCTATCCATATATTAATGGAAGGAACACCAAAAAACGTTGATTTCAATAACATTGTCAAAACGTTTGAGAATATACCAGGTATTATCAGTATTCATGATTTACACGTTTGGAGTATAACTAGTGGTCAAAACGCACTTTCTTGCCATGCGGTAGTAGGTGAAAATCTGTCGATAGTCGATAGTCAACAATTACTAAGGAAGATTGAACATGAGCTAGAACATAAAGGGATTGGTCATGTCACAATACAAATTGAAAATAGTGACCATCCACATGAGGATGAATTAATGTGTCAGCATGACCAGGAGTTGCATCAACATGAACATTAATCAAAACTCACTCATGGTACTATTTTTTGAAAAATCTGGTAATAATAACATTATATATCATTTATCACTAGTGTTGCATTAAAAATATTTATTAAAGTCAAGAGTTTATTATATTCAATTTAAATATTATTTTAATATTCAGTTTTTATCTTTTGAGAGAAAAATAGAAAAAAGAACAATGGGGTCTAAGAAGGTAGTCCATTATCCATTTTTTTACATTTATACCGAGTCGTTTGTTAGGTCATTTAAATGTTGTGTTTCACCTTCTTCATATTGCCTTAATGTTTCTAAGAAAACCTGTTCGTTTTTCTGTTTTTTTCTACCTGGTGACGAAC
>NZ_JAIZAP010000006.1 GCF_020404745.1 Aquibacillus saliphilus | reverse complement strand
AATCCAGGTTGAGTGCGCATTCTGGGTCGCTGAGTGAGAATAAATCCAAGTTGAGTGCGCATTCTGGGCCGCCGAGTGAGAATAAATCCAGGTTGAGTGCGCATTCTGGATCGCTGAGTGAGAATAAATCCAAGTTGAGTGCGCATTCTGGGCCGCCGAGTGAGAATAAATCCAGGTTGAGTGCGCATTCTGGGTCGCTGAGTGAGAATAAAACCAGATTGAGTGCGCATTCCGGGACGCCGATTCAGCACTCAACTCTTACAGAATGGATGGAAGTCACGATAAAGTTACTTCGCATTCTATCGAAAAACATCCTTTTATTAAAGAAAGTGTTTCAAACTGGAGGCAATGCCTACATAGACTTTCATAGTGGAAACTAGAAACCATATTATTTGCTTTCTGACTAGGGGCGTTTAAAAAGTAAGAGCTTTTTTGCATAAATTTGATTTTATATTACAGCCAATGAAATGGACCATCCGTGAAGTTGAAAAGGAAGAAACAGGCTTTAGTTTCAAGCCTGTTTCATAGTTACCTCCTGTATTCTTTTTCCATACCACCATTAAATAGGATATCTAGTTCGATATTTTTGGCGTCTTTAGGAACATTAAACGCCTCAGTAACTGTATTTAAAATTTCTTCATCTGGTGTGTTCTCATCAAAGGTAAAGGAAGAAAAAATACTGTCTAGCTCTTCAAGTGCTGCATCACCAGTTAAATTTATTTCTTGTGCTTTGTCACGATACGATGCTTCAATCTTATCATTATTTTCATGTTCATAGTCAACATCAAGTGCATCATTCGTATCTTGATAATCTGCATCAAGATCGAATTCGGTAAAACCGTAATCGGTGTTTGTATCGTTTTCCGTTCCTTGTTGTTGATCTTCATCTGTAGCATTTTGTGGTGGATTTTCTACTTCATCATTATCACCACAAGCAAAAAGTAATAGTGACAAAATCATGAAACTTCCTATCCAAATTATTCTTTCTTTCATCTTTATGATCACTTCCTTATCTCAAGTTTGTACTATTATTTCCTGAATAGCAGTAAAATATTACAACTTAATGAGATAGGTCATAGCGAACAACATCAGTAGAGACGTCTAAGTTTGGAATAAAAGTAGGGTAGGTGAACGTGTAGTCTATTTGTATGAATTTTACTGTTTACTCCGTTTATTCACCCACTCTTTTGCTACTTGAAGATAAAAGTCGTCCTCGTGCTGTTTATGGCGCATTAAAGTAAAAGAAGCTATTAATTTCTTTGATAATTTGTTGCGTGCTAAAACTGGGCCAGCTGTTAAATCCTCATTCAACTGATTGTGCTTAATGAGGTTTTCCTGGTACGTTTGCATGATCTCATTAACGGAATAATAGTCCCTCGTATCCTTTAATTTTAGTATGTTACGAAGAGAAAAACGGGTCATTGAAAGTGTCATATATGAAATAAGTCGTTGAAACATGTAGCACTGCCTTTCTTTTTGCTTTGTTAAAAAACATTTTTCACAATATGTATTTTAGCATAAACGGCTGTCACCTCTTCAAATAAAAAAACAGACAGCCTATTTGTGTTAGGCTATCTGTTTTATTTTCGTATGTTAAAACTTTCCATAACCAGCAAAGTACTTGCTCCAGTAAGAATTGTTTACACTAGTAACCTGAACCCCACTAGAACTTGCGTGAACAAATTCGCCATCGCCGATATAAATGCCCATATGACTAATTCCACTCTTGTAGGTGTTTTTAAAGAAAATTAAATCTCCTGCTTGTGGACTTTTAATCTTTGTTGCTTGGTCATAGTAGTCAGCGGCTGTCGTACGAGAGATGTTTTTACCTGCTTGCTTGTGCGCATAGTAAATGAATCCACTGCAGTCGAATCCACCAGGTGATGTTCCAGCCCATTCGTATGGTGTGCCGATGTGGCTTTTCGCTTCAGCAATCAATCGATCTACATAGGTGCTATCAATTCTTTTAGCTGATGCTTGCTGCGCTTTAGGTGCTGTTAATTCTAGTACTTGTCCAGCATAAATCATGTCAGAAGAAAGATTATTCCACGACTTCAAGTTTGAAATAGATAGATTGTATCGCTTAGCGATATAGGATAGCGTATCGCCTGGACTTATTTTGTAAGCTGTTATTGTGTTAGATTGACTCGTTTCAAGGTGTTGGTTTACATAGATTGTATTAGTTGCAAGATTATTAAATGATTTTAAGTTGGCAATCGATGTGTTGTGTTGCTTTGCGATTGACCACAGCGAATCGCCCGATTTAACGGTGTAAGAAGCTGCCTCTGCGTTCGATGAAAATCCAGTTGCAATCGCTAGAGTCGCAGCTGCTGTTAATACTGTTTTACTTAATTTCTTCATGTTGTTTCACTCTCCTCGTTGTATTTTATACAGTAAGAAAAATTTTATCCTAATTGTGGAAATTTTTTCGTTGATGGTTGTTAATGACTAGGTGAGTATAGCATGGATTAGCTAGAAATTGGCCTTTGTTAACAACATGTAATCCGACTTAATAGGGCTGTCATAATTACGGTTAAATCTGGATGATCTGGTAATCGGTGCTGGAGCTTTGATGATTGGAATTTCGATTTAACTTGAGCTGAATTAGAAGCTTATTTTTTAAAATAACAAGTGAATTTGCAATCAAAATCGTTCGTTAATCTTAGACAAAACGTAACAATAGTTCTTATCCATTCTTCAATTTTCTCTTGCTATACTATAGGCAACTTGTTGTTCGTTTTAACAATAGAATAGAAATTTAGCGCTGTAAAATACGAACAAAACAAGTCCGATTTTAACATAATAACTAGCTAGTGGAGGATTGTTGATGAAAATTGCTGTCGTTGGTATGGGATATGTGGGTTTAGTAACCGGAGTTTGCTTGTCAGATATTGGCCATACTGTAACTTGTATTGATATCAATCTAAAAAAGGTCAAGAAAATGAAACAAGGCATTTCCCCAATATATGAACCCGGAATTGCTGAAATGATGGTTAAAAATATTGAAAATGATCGCTTAATTTTTACAACGAATCATAAATTAGGTGTTTTGGACGCCGATGTTATTTATATTGCAGTCGGTACCCCTGAGAACGAAGATGGATCAGCAAATTTATCATGTGTAGAGCATGTTGCTAAGAAAATTGCGCAAACAATAGAAAAAGATACCATTGTTGCTACAAAGAGCACAGTTCCAGTTGGGACAAATGAAAAAATCAAACAAATTATAAACGATAATCTTGTAGACGAATTTAGTGTAGAAGTCGTATCGAATCCCGATTTTTTAAGAGAAGGATCGGCTATCTATGATTCATTTCATGGAGATCGAATTGTGATTGGTTCCGAAAGTCTAAGAGCGGCGAAGGTTATCGAAAAGATTAATCAACCATTCGGCGTCCCAGTATTTCATACAGATATTCGAAGTGCAGAAATGATTAAGTATGCCTCTAATGCATTCCTTGCTACCAAAATAAGTTTTATTAACGAAATATCCAATCTGTGCGAGAAGGTAAATGCCAATGTAGAAGACGTAGCAAAAGGGATGGGACTAGACAGAAGAATAGGTTCCGAGTTTTTAAATGCTGGAATTGGCTATGGTGGCTCGTGTTTTCCAAAGGATTTGAAGGCACTTATTCAACTAGCTAGCAGCTGTGATTATCAGTTTGAAGTGCTTCAAGGGGTTGTCAATGTCAATAAGAAACAGCAAGTTCTGTTAGTAAATAAATTAGTAGAAAGACTGCCCACACTAAAAGGGAAAAAGATCACAGTATTAGGTTTAGCATTTAAACCGAATACCGATGACATGCGTGAAGCAACCTCACTAGTCGTGATCGAAAAACTTTTAGAAAATGGCGCCGAAGTTGTAGCCTATGACCCAGTAGCGATAACTAATGCGAAAGCTATCCTTGGCAATAAGGTTCAGTATATAGAAGATATCGATCAAGCGGTAAAAAATAGCGACGCCACGCTCATCCTAACCGAATGGGATGAAATCAAAAATATTCGACTTAATTCATTCAAAACGATGAATTACCCACTCGTTATCGATGGTAGAAACTGCTTCAAATTAGAGAAAATGAAAGAACATCAAATTGAATACCACTCAGTAGGAAGGCCAGTAGTAGGCGAAGTGAAGGAATTGATAGAGAAATAGGATGAGCTGAGTGCGCATACTTGTGCCGTGAGTGAGAATAAAAGGAGGTTGAGTGGGCGATCCAGGATTTGAATGAGAATAAGAGCCAACTGAACGAGCATTCTTGCGCCGTGAGTGAGAATAAAAGGAGGCTGAGCGCGCATTAAGTAGAAGAAAAAGCAATCCCCTCCAATTTCTGGAGGGGATTGCTTATTTCTAATATAGTCTCTTAAATCCTTCGAAGTGCTTCTTCCAATACGAGTTGTCTAGACTAGTAACTTGAACACCGCCTGAGGCTGCGTGAATGAATTTGTTGTCTCCTACGAGAATACCTAAGTGAGAGATGCCTTTACGGTAGGTATTTTCGAAAAAGACAAGGTCGCCTACTTGCGGTTTGTTGACATAAAATGAGCGGTTATAGTAGCCATCACTTGAATATCTGCCAATTGATTTACCTGCTTTATTGTAGACATAGTGAATAAATCCACTACAATCAAATCCAGTACTCAGGCTAGATCCGCCAAATAAATAAGCTGTGCCTAGTAATTTGTTTGCTTCATTTAATAGTTTGGTTATATTGTAGTCTACTTGTTCGGTAGGTTGTTGTTCTACTTTAGGCTGTTCGACTTTTTCTGGTGCTGCCTTTTTTAATTGTAATGTTTGTCCAATGTGAATGACATCAGAAGAAAGGTTGTTCCACTTTTTTAAGTCACTGATGGAGACACCTTGGTTATTACCAATTTTCCAAAGGGAATCGCCAGCTTTCACCTTGTATGTAGATGTTGGAGTGGAAGAACTTGAATCATTAGAACTTCCTGAATCACTTGGCTTCTTTGTTGGAGCAGGTTTTTCATTAGTGGATGAACTGCTAGGTTTAGTAACGGCAAATACGTCACCTGGATAAATTAACGTCGTCGTAAGTTTGTTCCATTCCATCAGATTGGTTAGTGAAATCTGATGTGCTGCTGCAATTTTGCTAAGTGAGTCACCTGCTTTTACTTTATAGGTGGTGACCTCATTTTTCACCTGCTCTGATTTGACTGGCGGTTTAGTAGGTGCGGTTTCCAAGTCAATTTTTAGTAATTGGTTTGGAAAAATAATTGCACTATTAAGGTTATTAATCGTTCGTAAATTATTGACACTTGTTTTATGTTTCTGGGCAATCAACCATAAGGAATCACCTTTTTGTACCTTGTAAGTAGCGGCTTCAGCACTACCAGCGGCAAAGGAAGAGGCAATAACAGCACCTGCAGTAAGCGACAACAACGTTTTTTTCATTCCATCAATCCCCTTTTCTCACGATCAAATTATATATTACCTAAGTATATCATAGTATTTTGTAGAAAAATCAGACAAAATTACTAATTTAAGTAAAAAAATTAGTCTTCTTTATCAGGTTGTGGGTAGAATCAGTAACCTGTTAATCAATGAGTTTAATAACCTAGTTTCTTCATAGGAATATTCCTGAAATTGGTTATCCTGTAGTAGTATTGACTATTTTTTGAAAAGTTTGATAGCAAATAAACTAGATGTGAGATATAATGAAGTATAATAGAATAAGGTAAACTTCTATCATTTGAAAAAGGCAAATCTATTGAAAAGTAGAGGCGCAAAGTCACGGACCTAAGGTGAAATCACTATGGTGGCCGGATCGCTGAAGGATGGAGAAAGAACTCGGTTTATTTACCCCCCTGAGTTGATTTCGAAATTCTTCCAAAAAACTTGGGAGGTTTTTTTATGGATAAAATTAGAAATAAAATTCGCTTTTTAGTGGCAAGTGTTCTCGTAACAGTTTTTGTGTTTACAACCTGGACAGGACAAGCTTTTGCAAATGAGGATGAACAATCAAATGAGCTAACTGTTCAAACAGTCGATGATACGGTGGAAGATGGTCAAGCAGATACTGAAGATAGTTCTGAAACAGACGCTGGAGAAGTGTCTGAAGAAGAGGTAGAGCTTGAGGAAGACTCGCCCGCAATTCTTCCGGGAGATTTCTTCTATTTTGCTAAAAAGTTTATCGAGAATTTTAAAATTGCTATGACGTTTGATAACGAAAAAGAACTAGGATTATTAGTTACAAATGCTGAGGAACGTATTAAAGAAGCTGAGGCTTTATTTATAGCTGGTGAAGAAGAATTAGCAAAAGAAACGCTAGAACAAGCAATTAAGCAACAAGAACAAGCGCTAGATAAGTATCAACAAGACGAAGAATCAACTGAAGAAGCTGATCAACCCGAAGAAGACGAAGAAATAATTTCGGGAGATGAAGAGGCTGATGATTCTGAAGCAGTTGATGAGGGTGAAGAATCAGATGAAACAGATTCAGTTGATACGATTCGTGCTGAATTAGAAGAGAGATTTTCTGCTAACATCCGTGCATTAAATGCGGCTATTGAAAAAATAACAAATCCCAAAGCAAAAGCAGCTTTACAAAAAAATGTTGCTAAAGCACAAGAAAAATTAGAAAAGAAAATGAATAGAAAACTAGCTGAATACGAGGAAGAAGTAAATGAGGAGCTAGAAGAAATCGAGGCTGAATTAGCTTCTGGTGAAATGAATGAGGAAGAGTACCAACTAGAAATGGCTAAAATGAGTGTTGAAATCGAGGAAGAAACAAGTGAAATGCTTGAAGAGTCAGATGAAGAAATAAATGAAGACCTAAAAGAGAACGATGAAGAAATTGAAGAACAGCAAGAAAAAGAAATGGAGAAAGCAGTAAAAGCTGAAGAAAAGGCAGCTCGAAAAGCAGAAAAGGCTGAAGAGAAAGCATCTGATAAAGCCGAAAAAGCTCAAGAGAAAGCAGCTGAAAAAGCAGAAAAAGCCGAAGAGGAAGCAGCAAGGAAAGCAGAGAAAGCTGAAGAAGAAGAAGAGAAAAAAGTAGAAAAAGCTGAGGAAAAGGCTGAGCGTGCAAGGGAAAAGGCCGAAGAAAAAGCTGAACGAGCACAGGAAAAAGCTGAAGAGAAAGCAAAGAAGGCCGAAGAAAAAGCAGCAAACAAACAGGATAAAGACGACGAAGAAGAAGACGAAGACGATAATGAATAATCATGATTCTGAGCGGGGGTTCCCTGCTCTTTTTTTATTTATATTTATACTAGGCATTGATTGTCACATGTTGGAAAAAATATAAACAGAACTCTTGGATTTAAGGTATTATCACAATATACTATAGCTTAAGATAGATAATTTAAGGAGAGATGTAACTGTATGAATAAGACACAAGTTTCGCAAATTCGCAAATCTAACCATCAAATAGATCCAATATTCTTGGAACGCTGGTCACCACGTTCCTTCCTGGGAAAACAGGTACCTGAAGACGTGTTAATGAGTGTATTTGAAGCGGCGCGTTGGGCACCGTCATCATCAAATACCCAACCATGGAGATTCATATTAGCACGTTCTGAAGATGACCTGGCAAGATTTCATTCCTTTATTATGGAAGGGAACAGAACATGGTGTGAAAAAGCACCAGTACTCGCTCTAATTATCTCTGAGCGTAAAAGTGGCGCACATGCATTCGACGCCGGTGCTGCCTGGGGTTATCTGTCCCTACAAGCGGCGCGAAACGGCTTGATTACCCATCCAATGGGTGGCTTTAACAAAGATGAAGCAAGAGAATTACTAAACATTCCAGAAGAATTTGATATCCACGCAGTCGTCGCAATTGGCTATCAAGGAGAAAAAGAAGCCCTGCCAAAAGAGATACAAGAAAGAGAACAACCTTCTGACCGTAGACCACTAGAGGAATCTATCCATGAAGGCACTTTTAAATAAAAAGAAGACAGTAGATCGCCTGAGGCGGTCTGTTTTTTTGATGAGCACTCTTCGCCTGGATTTATTCTCACTCAGCGTCCGGAATGAGCGCTCGCACGGGTTTTATTCTCACTCGTCGTCCGGAATGAGCGCTTGCACGAATTTTATTCTCACTCGTCGTCCGGAATGCGCACTCGCAGTAGCTTTATTCTCACTCAGCGTCCGGAATGAGCGCCCGCCTTGGTTTTACTCTCGCTCGGCGTCCCAGAGTGCGTGTTTTCCGCGTTATAGGGAAGTATTCTAAGCTGGGATTTGTTACTTGAAAATTGAAATTAAACAGGCTCCTTAATAAGTTCACTTATAATAGGGGATACTTTCACTAATAAATAGCCACTTGGCCATTTATACTAATTAATCAATCAAACGATTGATTAATTAGGAAATATTAAGAAATAAGGTGATCAAATGAAGGTGGCTGTGCTTTTATTATTATCTTTTCTTATAGTGACGAATCTTGTTAGTGGTGAAGAGATTAAAATTAAAAAAGGTGAATTTATCACAATTGCACATCGTGGTGCTTCTGCTTATGCGCCGGAACATACGATGCAGTCATACAATTTGGCGAAGGAAATGAACGCTGATTATCTAGAAATTGATGTGCAAATGACAAAAGACGGTATTCCAGTTGCTTATCACGATGATAAGCTCAATAAGAAAACAGGTTGGACAGGGGAAATAGAGAAATATACTCTAGAAGAGATCAAGCAAATTGATATTGGCAAATGGTTTGGTACAGATTTTGAAGGAGCTGAAATTCTAACATTAGCTGAAATTTTTGATAGATTTGGAACGAATACAAACTATTATATTGAGACAAAGAAACCTAAGCAAGGAACGGAGGAGGCTATTTTTGATCTTTTAGTTAAGTATCAACTTAATTTGTTTAATGGCCAGGTAATAATCCAATCATTCAGTGAGAGTAGTTTGCTGACGATGAAAAAATTAAATGATAACATTCCTCTTATTAAATTACTAAATAGCGAAAGTGCAACGAATTTAACTGATCATAAACTGAAAGAAATTGAGTCTTATGCAGATGGAATCGGTGTTGATTATAGGGTTGTTGATAAAGATTTTGTGGAAAAAGCTCATGGTAATAATCTGCTTGTCCACGCTTATACCGTTAATGAAATCAATAGCATGAAACGAATGTTGACTTTTAATGTCGATGGGATATTCACGAACAAACCGGATGTTCTGCTAAAATTAAGCTCATCGAATTAATCATCTAGTCAACCTGAAATAGAATGTCTACCTTATTAAATTAAAATTTGCAAGATAAATCTGTTGATTATTCTGATAGTTAAGTATATGGTTGATATATAACTGCATACGTTGAAGACAAAGGCAAACTATTCGAAAGGATAGGACGCAAAGCTCCTAGGGTCTAAGGTTTAAAACTATGATCGCCTGGCTACCATGAACGAGTCTTTATTAAATCAAGCTAAGTTTGATTTAATGAAGGTCTGCTTAGGGCTGTTCTTTTAGGAGAATAGCCCTTTTTAAATGGATAAGGCGATCCCAATATTGAATAAGAAGGGATTAGGTGATGAAACATGAAAAAATTTTATATCGTTATGGAAGCCTCTCTTTTTAGAGATGGGATCACAGAAATACTGAAAAACGAGCTTAACAACTTCCAAGTTTGTACAATTAATCCATCAGAGGTACTTAATCAACCAGATTTAGCTGAGGTAATTATCGTTAATTTGGATTCAGAGATCGATGTCACACCAATTATTTCAAAGTATCAAAATGCAAACAAAAAGGTGATTGTTTGGGCAAATGAGTTAAATGAAGGTCAATTAACCGAATTGTTCAAATTGAATTTGAATGGATATCTATATAATGGAATAGAGAAGGAAGACTTAATTAACGCAATTACCTCTGTTTTAAAAGGTGATGTTTATATTGATAACAAACTGTCACCAATACTCCTTGAAGATTATGTCCGTGTTCACACAAAACGCCAAGTCGACCGTCCAATTGGAGTTTTAACAAAACGAGAGTGGGAAGTTTTAGAACTAATGGTCAAGGGTTACAGCAATGAAAGGCTCGGCCAAGAATTATTTATCTCAGATAAAACAGCCAAAAACCATGTAAGCTCAATCTTGAGTAAGATGAAAGTTTGTGACCGAACGAATGCCGTCTTGAAAGCACTGAAAAATGACTGGTATTTAGTTAGCTGATTTTGTATTGGAATAAGTGAAAGTCAAGCTATCTTTAGATATAGCAAGTATAACGGTGATACTAGTAGAAGATTTAATTTATTAATACTAAATAATTCTAGTCGCTACTATTTGCTTTTAACTGAGTGAATTTGTTGAATGATAGGAGTATTTCCTGGGAAATGTTACATTTAGGTGGATGAAAGCAGTACGGTGTCGAAATATATACCGCGCATAGATAGCATCAACAATAGTTAAAAGCTAATCAGCATGGAAATCCCCCGCATTCGCCGACTAGCCAATCAATCTTCAAAGCCTCAGCAGGCCGTTTTCTGCTGAGGCTTTTCCTGTATTGTCTAGTAAACTATAGATTTTTCTGCCGCGGATGATTAATTACTAAGTTAGCCGCGTCCAGCCCCGGCGGCTTTTGTTGTCGTGGTTAAAGGTTCCGTAATCTGTATGCTATAATTCTCATTAAGCATAGTCGCGGAGGTAGTTAAATTGTCTTTTTCAATCGTAATTCCTGCATATAATGAATCAAAATCAATCGCCATTGTTCTGGGAAAAATAATAGAAACAATAGATGACGCTGAAATAATCGTGGTAGATGATTGTAGTACGGATAACACAATAGAGGTCTTAGAGCAATTTGAGCGAGTGAAAATTGTTAAACATGTAAACAACATGGGTCCAACAGCCGCATTAATGACTGGCTTTCATGCAGCGACTTTTGATGCAATGGTATCTCTCGATGCGGATGGGCAACATCCAATCGAATCAATAGAGAAAATAGTTAACCCTATCCTGAATGATGAAGCAGATCTAGTTCTAGGCACCAGGTCCGAACTTCCACGTCTAGGCGAAAAGATTATTGCTCTAGCTGCCGGTGTCTCAGATGCCACGACAGGCTTTAAAGCAATGCGGAAAAAGTGTGTCCAATTCGTTGAAGATGACATTGCTTATGGTGGAATGCTCATCGTTAAAGCGAAAAAACGCAATCTTCGCGTTAAAGAGGTTCCGACAAAAGTAATCGATAGAATGGAAGGCCATTCCACTCAATCAAACTATCTGATATTGAAGAGATCCTTGAAGTTTGTAGTTTGGACTTTATTTAATAAAAGATAGCAAAATAAGATTGAGGGAATAAGCCCGGGATTTATTCTCACTCGGGCCGATGGAATGCGCACTAGCCCGGGTTTTATTCTCACTCAGGGCGATGGAATGCGCACTCACCTGGGTTTATTCTCATTCGGGCCTGTGGAATGCGCGCTCATCCTGGATTTATTCTCACTCGTGGCGATGGAATGCGCACTTATTCTCACTCAGGCCCGTGGAATGCGCGCTCGCCCGGGTTTTATTCTCATTCAGGGCGGTGGAATGCGCACTCGCCCGGGTTTTATTCTCATTCAGGCCATCGGAATGCGCGCTCATCCTGGGTTTATTCTCATTCGGGCCTGTGGAATGCGCGCTCATCCTGGATTTATTCTCACTCAGGCCTGTGGAATGCGCACTCACCTGGGTTTTATTCTCACTCGGCGGTGGAATGCGCATTCATCCTGGATTTATTCTCACTCGGGGCGATGGAATGCGCACTCATCCTAGATTTATTCTCACTCGGGCCTGTGGAATGCGCACTCGCCCCATCGCTACTCCGGTCGATAGTAGACTCGTCCTCTATGCTCTCCTGTATGTGGTAAATTCATAGCTGATAGTATTCTTGTTGCTAGGCTTCGGTCCTCGATATGGAGGAAATGTCTGCTCTGAAGGTTTGTGATGGTGGTACTTATTAATAAAATATAGTCGTGGATTGCTTGTTCATGTGCGGTTTTTGATTCTGCGTAGCACGTTGGACACTGCCATCGTCGAGGGATTCTTCGCATTGGGTAGGAATTACACGTTGGACACCTGACGCCTGTTATTAGATCCGATTTATTAATACCATACTTGGTCAGGACTTCTACATCGGATGGAGTGTGAGAACTTATTAATTTCTTTCCAATCGATTGGATAAGTGTATGGTCTAGAATAGGCTTTTTATACCTTCTTTGAATGTCGAAAATAGCATTTGCGAGGTGATCGAAGTGGAGAATTTTTTCTAATATATGCTCGCCGCCAGGTGTTACCATGATTTTTGTAGCCGGCTCTTTAATAGCAACTAGGAATTCGATTGGGACAGGCTTGAAATTGTTTTTGTTAAACCATCTCAGCAGCTCCCTTTGCTGCCTTTCAGCTTGAGCAATTGGGTTCTTAATCCCTTCTTGATTTCCATTAATCACTCGGAAAAATTGCTTTGATTTTGCGTCGTAATGGATATCACCGGAGAAGTTTTTCACCTCTATAATAACTGCAAATTGAGGAGTTAGAAGGAGGGAGTCAATTTGGAAGTGGTATTTGCCATTCTTTAAGCGAGTATCATAAAAAATGTGGAAATCTTTATATGGTAATGGATCGAGGTAATAATCAAGTGATCCTTCTCCCAAGTATCCTTTCTGTCGTCTTGCTAATTCCTCCAATACAATTGGTCGCATTTTATGGCTTTGGGACAATCTCCTTGCCAGTGCTTCCAACTTCAAGTTCAGGATTGGAACAGCTGTGTGTTTAATGATCAATAATATCACTCCTTTTTAAGTTAACTAATATATTCTACTAGTTAATGAAAAATCCTCTATTAAATGAGTTAATAGACCAAAGATAAAAAAGAAGTGGAAGCATGTTTTGCTTTCGTTACATCCTGCGGAAACTTTTTCCGGTTTACTAGAAATTAGTATCTTTTTCATCTAGGAACCAATTCATTAGTAACAAAGGTGAATATAAAGCCGTCATTATAATTAGAACTAGATAGCATTATATTAATAAACAGTCTCCAACATTTACTATTTGATACACTAAGCAATCCCTCCCTGAAATAGGAATCAACTTTTTCACTTCAGGAATGCGCACTCACCTCGTATTTATTCTCACACAGGTCATCGGAATGCGCGCTCGCCCCGTATTTATTCTCACTCAGGCCGTCAGAATGTGCGCTCATCCTGAATTTATTCTCACTCAGGCAGTCAGAATGCGCACTCGCCCCGTATTTATTCTCACTCAGGTCGTCAGAATGCGCACTCACCTCGTATTTATTCTCACTCAGGCCGTCGGAATGCGCACTCATCCTGTATTTATTCTCACTCAGGCCGTCGGAATGCGCACTAGCCCCTCACTCAGCCCGAGTAATAGCCCCAATCTAGCTGAAATCCAGAAGAACAGAAAAAATAAAAGTGGATATTTTTTTCATAAAAAAATAAAATAAAAGAAATTATTTACAAAAAAACAATCTTGTGATAATCTTTGGTTGTACTAATAATTATTAGAAAATTTAAAAATCCTTGAAGGAGGATGGTTACGTGAACGAGACTTTAGACAAATTTAAAGGTATCATTCCAGCTTTTTACGCTTGCTATGATGAAAATGGTGAAGTGTCAGAGGAAAGAACAAAAAACCTCGCAGTCTATTTATTTGATAAGGGAGTGAAAGGCCTTTATGTAGGTGGAAGCTCTGGGGAATGTATTTATCAAAGTATCGAAGAAAGAAAAAGAACACTGAAGTATGTTGCTGAGGAAATGAAAGGAAAGCTCACGCTAATCGCACATGTTGGTGCTCCGTCAACAAAAGACAGTGTGGTATTAGCTAAATACGCAAGTGAATTAGGTTATGATGCGTTGTCAGCGATACCGCCAATTTATTATAAGCTTCCGGAAGATTCTATCTACACCTATTGGACGAAAATCATCGACTCAACGGAACTACCGTTTATCATTTACAACATTCCACAAACAACAGGATATAACTTATCTATTAATCTATTTGAAAGAATGTTAAAGAATAAAAAAGTAATCGGCGTTAAAAATTCTTCTATGCCTGTGTTGGACATAGAAAGATTCAAAACGATTGGCGGCAAAAATGTTATCGTTTTCAACGGTCCTGATGAACAGTATGTTTCGGGTAGATTGATTGGAGCAGACGCTGGGATCGGCGGAACATATGCAGTCATGCCGGAATTATATTTAATGGCTGAGAAATATGTCTCAACGGGTCGGTTTGAAGATGCTAGAGCGATTCAAAGTGAGATTAATACTTTTATTATTGCTTTAAATTCACTCCATGGTTCGATGTACGCAGTTATAAAAGCAATACTTAAACTACAAGGCGTTAATGTTGGAAGCGTAAGAGAACCAATGCCTCCAGTGATCGAAGAGGATTTGGCAAAAGTCGAAGAAATCAAGAACAACATTAATCAAGCGATTTTAAATTTTAGTAGTTGAGGTTGATTAAATTAGTTACATACTAATTTTAAACAGATTAAATAGACTAGGCAGAATAACGATCGTTTCAAACTAAAGGAGTAATGCGGATGAGGAAAGTTAATTACGGTGTAATTGGAACCGGTTACTTTGGTTATGGTCTTGCAAAGATTATCCGTGATGATGTGCAAGGTGGAAAAGTGGTTGCTGTCTATGATCCAAATAACGCTGAAGAAATCGCAAGAGAACTTGATTGTGATCAGGAAATGGACATAGAGTCCTTATGCAAACGAGAAGATATTGATGCTGTGATTATTGCATCGCCAAATGCGAATCATAAAGAACCGGTTTTGTATGCTGCCAAACATAACAAGCACGTTTTTTGTGAAAAGCCGATTGCACTTTCCTACCAGGATTGCGACCAAATGATTGAAATCACAAAGCGAAATGATTTGGTCTTTATGGCTGGGCATGTCATGAATTTCATCGATGGTGTACGTGAAGCGAAGCGAGTCATTAATGATGGGGAAATAGGTGACATTCTTTTCTGTCATGCTGAACGAACGGGCTGGGAAGATGCCAAGGAACAAGTGAGTTGGAAAAAGAAAAAGAAATTATCTGGTGGTCACTTATATCATCATATCCACGAATTAGATTTTATTCAATTTCTAATGGGGCCAGCTACTAGAGTGTGTATGGTAGGTGGGAATGTTGCTCACCAAGGAGAAGAATTTGGTGATGAAGACGATTTATTACTTGCTTCATTAGAGTTTAAAAATAATACGTTTGCAACAATCCAATATGGTTCCGCGTTTAGGTTGGGAGAACATTACGTCAAGATTCAAGGGACTAAGGGAGCTATTTTAATAGATCTTAAGAATGTCAATGTAGTGGTGAAGACCCTTGATAAAGAAGAGAGAATTTTACTTCATGCATCAGAAGTAGAGGACGAGAATAGAAGAAGGATTTATCAAGAACTTGAAGGTGGCATTATGTATGGGGATCCAAAAACGAAGGTTCCTATCTGGTTAGATACGATAATGAAAAAAGAATTGAATTATTTTCATGATGTATTACTAGGATTAGAAGTTGAGGAAGAATTTATTCCGTTACTAGACGGTACAGCTGCTAGAGCCGCTGTTGCGACAGCAGATGCGCTTACTTTATCACTGAAAGAAGATAGAAAAGTAAGTGTCGATGAAATTATAGCAATGAAAGCTCAAGCCACAGTAAGTTAACGATAAGAATGGCAATTCAGTCGGGAAATAACACACATAATCTCAGGGTAGAAACCATTCCTGAGGTAAATAAGCCATCATGCCCCCCCTATCTTTACTAAAAAAGAAATTTAGTCGTTTGTGCAGTATTTGATATGGAAGTTCATGGGCTCTTAAAGTCCATCTTCAAATAACAAAGGTTGATAAAAACAGGAGGGATTAGGATGTTAAGAAAAAGATTGTTTGTTGTTTTAGGATTTGCGTTAATTCTTTTTATTCTTGGAGCTTGTAGTGACGAAGGAAGTAGTTCTGAAGGAACAACAGATTCATCAGATTCAGATTCAAGTAAAGATAAAGTAGAATTATCTTTGTGGTTGACTCCTCAGTGGAAGGGTGTATTAGATTCTGACGAAGAGGGAGCGGATTATGATAGTTTCTTCAATCATGCAGCAGAAAAATTTGCGGCACAGTATGAAGAATACGATGTCGAAATAGATGTTGAAGTTATAGCAGCTGATCAAAGAGATGAAATGTTAAATGTTAATTTAAATGGTGGTACACCTCCAGATATTTTTTATGAAAGTGTGTTCGCGATGGGTGACTATGCCCATAGAGGTGCTTTAGTACCATTGAATGACATTGTTGACGAGGAAGCAAAAGGTGATATTGCCTCTAATTACTGGGATACAGTAACATTTGGAGATGACGTTTATTTCTATCCATACTCACATATGCCAGGGACATTAGTATATAACGCTGATATGTTCAAGGCTGCAGGTCTTGAAGACTATGTTGGTGGTGAAGAAGAAATAAAGACATGGACATTAGATGAGTTTGACACCGTTCTAAACACACTTAAAGAAGACGTTCCAACTGATAAATATTCAAATGCATACCCAATGGGATTATATGCCCTTAATACCCAAGGTGATACATGGAATCTAGCATACCTTAGAATGTTCGGTAATCCATTCTTTGACGATAACGGTAACATCGTTCTTAATGATGAGAACGGGGCTGAAGCTGCAGCATGGATGAAAGATATCAATGATTCAGGATTAACCAACCCTGGTGCTGAATCCGTTTCTTCTAATGACGTAAATGCAATGTTCCAAAACCAACAACTTGGTATAAGTTTTACTAACTCCGTTTTATATAACAATACGATAGCAGATATGGAAAGTGGCAATGCACCAGAATTTGATGCAAGATTAGCTAATATTCCATCTGAAAGTGGAGATCCGTTAACGTTCACTTATGTAACAGGTGCAGCGGTATTTGACACAGGTGACGAAACAAGAATTAAGGTAAGTAAGGATTTTGTTAAATTCTTCTCATCTGATCCTGAGTTAGTGAAGTCTTCGAAAAATGGCGTACCAGTAAGAACTTCCGTTGCTGAAGAATTTAAGGATGAGAATCCATTCTTTGCGGCCTACGATGAAAATGCCCAATATATGTTCAGTTTTACTGGTAACGTGCCAGGATACAGCGAATTAAGACAAGTTTTATATCCTGAGCTACAAGCTCTATACACTGGTGAAAAGACTCCTGAGCAAGTTGTCGAGGATTATCAGACAAAAGGTAATGAAGTAATTGAAAGTTCAAGAGCAGACTCAGTTATTTATAGTGAATAAAAAAAGTATTTTATTATAGGTTCAGGCCCCGAAAGCAGGGGCCCTGAATTTTAGAAAGGAAAAGGGTGTTTATGAAAGTAAATCGCTACGCCTTGAAGAGAAACATGACAGGATATCTCTTTATTGCGCCTCAACTCCTCTTTTTTTTAGTATTTCTTGTCTATCCAATTTTTGAAGGCATCCGATTAAGTTTATTTAAAATAAGCTATCAAGGGACAACTTTTGTTGGGTTTGACAATTATACAGCGTTGTTTAGCAATCCTGTTTTCGTTAAATCAGTCATTAATACAGTTGTTTTCGTAGTTGCGATCGTCGCTTTAACAGTACTATTTGCTATTTTTGTTTCATCAGCTATTTTTGATAAAAATGCAAAATATGTATCATTTATTAGGGGGAGTTATTACATCCCAGTGATGGTGTCCATGGTTGTAATGAGTATGA
The DNA here is from genome assembly GCF_020404745.1 of Aquibacillus saliphilus. Taxonomy (GTDB): domain Bacteria; phylum Bacillota; class Bacilli; order Bacillales; family Amphibacillaceae; genus Aquibacillus; species Aquibacillus saliphilus. The sequence continues at coordinate 179,578 of NZ_JAIZAP010000006.1, read as the reverse complement.
TTTGGGGCTTTTTGCTAAATCCAGCTAACGGACTGATCCCCTATGTGATGAGAGAGTTAGAACTACCAGCAGTAAATTTTCTTGGTAATAAAGACTTAGTACTGCCAGTGATTATATTTGTTACATTTGCTACCAATGTTGGTCAGGCAATCATTCTTTATATTGCATCGATGATTGGTGTCCCAAAGGAATTATTTGAAGCGGCTGAAATTGATGGAGCTAATCGAAAAGACGTCATATTTAAGATATTAATTCCATTAGTTAAGCCTACTACTTTATATATCATCATCATTAATATCATTGCTGTTTTAAAGATATTCGTAGTTATCCAACTCCTAACCGGAGGTGGCCCAAATAATGCTTCAACAACACTGATGTATTTCCTATATAATAATGCATTTAAATATAATCAGTTGGGAATTGCCTCAGCTGTCGGTGTAATTATGTTTGTTATTGCATTACTATTAGCTATCCCGCAGCTTAGAACTATGTTGAGGAAGGAGTAGAGGTGAGAAGATGTTTAAACGAAAAAACAAACGTAAATTAGAAAAATTTGATCTAGTAGCAAATGCCTTAGTAATATTTTTCGCTGTATTAAGTGTGTTTCCATTGTTTTGGTTGATAACTAGTTCGTTTAAAAATAGTGCGGCAGTAGTGAAAATGCCACCAGATTGGATTCCAAAAACATTCAATTATGTCAACTATATTGATGTTTTTAATAACCAGCCAGCATTTAGGTGGGCGATGAACAGTATTATTGTATCGCTTGTATCAACCGTTGCATTGGTGATTGTTAGTTCGCTTGCAGCATATGCTTTTTCAAAGTTAGAATTTAAGGGAAAAAATGTAATCTTTATTATTTTCATTTCAAGTTTAATGATACCAAAAGAGGTAATGATTGTTCCTTTATTTAGAGTTGTTCAAGACTTAGGTATGGTTAATTCATTAAATGGAATGATTTGGCCGAATGTGGCAACTGCTTTTGGAGTTTTCCTACTAAAAGGATTTTTTGATAGTATCCCGGATTCTTTACGAGAATCTGCAAGGATGGACGGAGCAAGTGAACTAAGGACGTTCGTTAAAATTATGCTTCCAATTGTAAAACCAGGTATTGGTGCATTATTTATCTTGTTTTTCGTTCAAGTATGGAATGACTATTTATGGCAACTTGTTATTGGGCAAGAAGAAAATGTGAAGACATTAAATGTAGGAATTGCTACCTTAATGCAAGACTTAAATCCAAATTTTGCATATAAAATGGCTGGCGCTACAGTAGCAGCAATACCAATGCTAGTAATCTTTGTGTTTTTCCAACGGTACTTTACTAGTGGAATAACAATTGGTGCAGAAAAAGGATAATTCAGATCATGGGGATGATTTTATGAAAACGACAGAAAATTTATTTGAAAATATAAAAGGTGAACTGATTGTATCTTGTCAGGCCCTACCCGAAGAACCACTTCATAGCCCATTTATTATGGGCCGGATGGCATATGCTGCAATGCTTGGTGGAGCTAAAGGAATAAGAGCCAATAGTGTAGAAGACATAAGAGAGATTAAAAAGGTTGTAAATTTGCCGATTATTGGCATAATTAAAAGAGTATATGATGAGTCCGGTGTTTTCATCACTCCAACAATGAAGGAAATTGATGCTTTGTATCAGGAAGGTGTCGAAATTATAGCGCTTGATGCCACCAACCGGATTCGGCCCGATAAAACGACGATAACTGAAATTTTTCCTAAGATTAGAGAGAAATATAGAGATCAGCTGTTTATGGCTGATTGCTCTACATATCAAGAAGCGAAAGAAGCATATCAATTGGGTTTTGACTTGATTGGTACTACTTTAAGTGGTTATACCGAGTCTACAAAAGGGAAGAGCTTACCAGATGTAGAATTAGCGAAGCGAATCGTCGAAGATATCCCTATTCCAATTATTGCAGAAGGTGGAATCTCTACTCCTGAAGAATTAACTTCGATGCTTGAAGTAGGTGTGCATGCTGCTGTCGTAGGAACAGCTATTACAAGACCGATGGAAATAACGAAGCGATTTGCTGAACGTATTAAAGAGTATAGCTACAAAGAAGCCTAAAGGATGAATCCAATGAAACTAGTAGGAGTAGATATTGGTGGAACTTCGATAAAACTTTGTATATCCAATGAAAAAGGTGCTATTGAATTTTTTGAAGAATATGATTCTGAAAGTAAAAAAGGTGGAAAATACGTAGTAGAAAAGGTCATTCGAATCATTTCAGAGTTTAGCGATTTTGATGCAATTGGTGTTAGTACTGCCGGTCAAGTAGATAATCTTAAGGGTGAAATCACCTATGCTAATCAAAATATACCAAACTATACAGGGACAAAACTAAAGTATATATTAGAGTCAAGATTCGATGTCCCTGTTGAAGTTGAAAATGATGTAAATGCTGCTGCATTAGGTGAAAAAAACTTTGGTAGTGGTAAGGATTTTACCAATTTTCTTTGTTTAACTTATGGGACTGGTGTTGGTGGTGCAATTGTACTTGATTCCAACCTATATAACGGAACAAACGGACTTGCTGGTGAGTTTGGTCATATCATCACTCACCCCTCCGGACTACCGTGTGTTTGTGGTGGAAATGGATGCTACGAAATGTATGGATCTGTGACAGCTTTAGTGAAAAAGTCAATCGAAGTTAACGAGTTGTATAGTAATGGTAGAATTATTATAGATAACTATAATCAAGGAAATCGTATGTTAGATAAGGTTGTTAACGATTGGATCGATGAAATAGCGATAGGACTTATATCTTTAATTCATGTTTTTAATCCCCAAGCAATTATTATCGGTGGAGGGATTATGGAACGAGAAGAAATAGTTCGTATGATAAATACGAGAGTTAAACAACGAATCATGGGAAGTTTTTCAAAAATTAAAATAGTAAAGGCTTCACTAGGAAATAAAGCTGGGGTAATGGGTGCGATATCACTTCATTTATCAGGACAGGCGGAAGGAGTACGTAATGACTAATGTAGATATATTCACATTAATTAAATCAAGGTTTCAGTCTTTAACGAATACAGAAAAGAAAGTGGCAACATTTGTTGTCGAGCATAAAAAAGAAGTCATTTATATGTCGATTACGGACTTGGCTGACGCCTGTCAGGTTGGTGATACTAGTGTGTTTAGATTCTGTCGAGCGATGGACCTTAAAGGTTACCAGGAGTTCAAAATATCGATTGCGCATAGCTTATCATTGCAAGATGAAACACCACAACTATCAAGCGAAATTACCATGCAAGATACAATCGACGAACTCGCTTCAAAGGTATTATCATCAACAGTTGACGCATTATCTGAAACGCGTAACCTTCTTAATTCTAAAGATATGTCAAAAGCGGTTGATGAAATGATCAATGCCGAAAGAATCCACTTTTACGGTGTTGGTTCTTCGCTTTTGACTGCCATGGAAGCAAAAAATAAATTCATGAGGATAACGAATAAGACAGAATGCTCGATAGATACCCACCTTCAAATGATGACAGCTTCATTAATGACTAAGAACGAAGTAGCTGTAATTATTTCATACTCAGGATCGACGAAAGATTCAATCGAAATTGCAAAAGTTGCAAAAGAAAGAGGAGTACCAATCATCTCTATTACAAGATTCGCGAAATCACCGCTAACGAAATACTCCGACATAACGCTAATTTGCGGTGCCAACGAAGGCCCGTTACAAGGCGGAAGTATTACCGCAAAAATCTCACAGCTATACTTATTAGATCTCCTTTTTGCAGAGTATTTCAAACGAACAAACAAAGAATCAATTGTTAATCGCGAACGCACCGCAAAATCCGTCATCGAAAAGCTACTATAACAAAACAGCGAAGCAGGTAATATAATGTGATCTGCTTATTTAATTATGATGAGCGCTCGTCTCACTTAGGGGCGTGGAATGCGCGCTCGTGCTGGATTTATTCTCACTCAGGGGCGTGGAATGCGCACTAATCCTAGGTTTATTCTCACTCAAGGCCATGGAATGCGCGCTCATCCTGGATTTATTCTCACTCAAGGCCATGGAATGCGCACTCGTGCTGGATTTATTCTCACTCAAGGCAAGGGAATGCGCACTCATCCTGGATTTATTCTCACTCAGTGGCGTGGAAATGCGCGCTTAGCCCGGATTTATTCTCACTCAATCCCAGGAATGCGCGCTCGTGCAGGATTTATTCTCATTCAATGGCGTGGAATGCGCGCTCGTGCTGGAATTATTCTCACTCAATCCCGGGAATGCGCGCTCGTGCAGGATTTATTCTCATTCAATGGCGTGGAATGCGCACTCATCCTTGATTTATTCTCACTCAAGGCCAGAGAATGCGCACTCACACGTTATCTGCAAAAGTTAAATTCAGTTAAATAAGTTTAACCAAAAGCCAGCATTAATTAGTTTAATGTTGGCTTTTGGTTTATTAAAATCCTCATATTCAAATGAAACAAAGGAAAGCGAGATAGATCTATCGAATTAATATATTCGATAGGTGAAATTTGTTTTAAATACCGATATATATCGCACCCGAGGTGATTACAGTCATGAAATTAAGAAATAAGTTATTTATAACCTTTGCAGTACTTGTATTAATACCTCTTATAATTATAGGAGTAGCGGTTCATCAAATTTTTGCTACCTCTAAAAGCGAGGAAGTAATAACGAAAACAGAAAACACGATTATTCAATTAAATCAAAACTTGGATTTAATGATGGAAGATGCAGCAAGAGATACCTTATCAGTGTTATATAATAATAGTCTGTTAAATATTCTAAGAGAATATAAAAGGTACACACCGGTTTTTTACAAAAACTACAATCATTCCAATTCCTTTTCGCTATTTTTGTCGGCTTCTTTATATAATAAAGAACAAGTGGATGGAATCCATGTGTTCACTAATAATGGCCAAACGTTTAGTCATATGGATGATTATCGAATTGATAACTCGATTGATTTAGAAGCACAAGAATGGTATTCAAGCGTGCGGGAGAGACAAGGAGATTGGATGGTTTTACCTGAACATATTCCAACTTATTATAAAAAAAATGATGAGTCTTATGTGAGCTTGATTCGGTTATTAAGAGATCCCAATGATAAAAAACAATTAGGGTTCATTAAAGTGGATTTTTCTCCTGGATACTTAGATAAAATTACCGAGCAGCTTCCTAGCGAAAATTGGCAAATTTTTCGTGAAGGTAAACCGCTATTTCAAAAGGAAAGGGATCAGTTGCTATTAAGCTGTAATGCAAATGGCAAGTGGATTGAAGATACACAGTCCAGCGAAGAATATTTATGTGTATCAAATACATCTAGTAAAACAGGGATTCAAATCAGTAATGTCATCCCTAAAACTTATTTATATAGTGAAATTAAAGACTTTAATTTTCTATTAATTACAGTGTTAGTGATTTCATTGTTTGTATCATTAATCTTGTCTTACTTCATGTCAAACTACTTACTGAAGCCTCTTGAACTATTAAAAAAACGGATCAAAGAGTTTCAAGTCAACAAGATGTCTAATCAAATTAGTGTCGAATCTAAAGGGGATATTGGTGAGTTGGGAGGGGCTTATAACTATATGTTAAGTGAGATAAACTCCTTAGTTGAAGAAACGTATGAATTAAATAGAAGAAATTCAGAAGCGGAGTTTAAAGCATTGCAGTCGAGGATGGATCCTCATTTTATCTTTAATGCGCTGGAATCGATTAATATGACAGCAATTGCACGTGGTCAACTCGAGTTGTCGGATATGATATCTGAACTTGGAAGATTAATTAGATATCGACTAAGAAATGATGAACAACAAATCAGTCTTAAAGAGGAAATTGATTTTACTGAAACATATGTAGCGATTATGAAGCGACGATTAGGTGATTCACTTGTAGTTGAATGGAATATAGCTGATGGAGTAACAAGTTATCAGGTACCAAAGTATATTATTCAACCACTGATTGAAAATGCGATTGCTCATGGCTTCGACAGTCAAATGGAAGATATCACGATAACGATTAAAATTGAATTAGAAGGTGGTAAGCTTCAGATTGCTGTTTACGATAATGGTACTGGAATTGGATATAAAAGATTACAGAAGATAAAAGAATCAATCAATAACAGTATTGTGAAGGCTGAAAATCAAGCAGATAGTACTAGTCAAAATAATGGGATCGCACTAGAGAATATTGCGAGCAGATTAAAACTGATACATGGTGAAAATAGCAGGTTGTTCATAAATGCTGAGCCAGGTAAAGGCACGAGAATAAATATCGTTATTCCAATCGAAGAGTAGGTGATGAGCTTGAAAAATGTATTGTTAGTTGAGGACGAACAAGTTATTAGAGTAGGAATTAAAGCTTTATTGGAAGATGTCATCACCGGCTATAAAGTGATGTGGGAAGCTCCCAATGGGCATAAAGCGTTAGAACTACTTAATGTAGTGATTCCGGATATCGTAATTACAGATATTCGAATGCCAGAAATGAACGGAATTCAATTCATCACGTTGCTAAGAGACAAACTGCCGCAAGTTCCTGTAATTGTCATTAGTGGCTATGATGATTTTAATTATGCGAGGGATGCGCTCAAATTGGGAGTTAAAGACTATCTGTTAAAGCCAGTCAATCGCAGTGAGTTAGCTAGTATTTTACACAATATTGCAAAAGAAGATAAGAGCAAAAAGTCAGGTTCAAATAACTCTGAAGAATCGCTACATATTCGTCAAATAAAAGAAGTAATTGAAACCCATTTAGAAGAAGATCTGACATTAAGCTTCATATCTAAAACGTTAAATCTTCACCCTAATTACATTAGCCAACTTTTCAAACAACAAACAAAGGTTAATTTATCTGATTATATTGTAACTAAAAGGATGAACAAAGCAGAGAAACTACTGGTAGAAACGAAGCTTAAAATCTATGACATTGCAAATCTTTCTGGCTATTCAAATCCGAAACATTTTGCGTCCGTATTCAAGAAGGTTATTGGTAAAACTCCAAATCAATATAGAGAAGAAAGATAAATTTTCTTAATAGATAAGAAGGCATAAAATTTTGCGCCCTGATGTCTAGTTCCAGCGCCTAGCCCCTCGAGGCGCTTGCAATTTTCTTAATATTACAAACCTTTTCTTAAGATACCTATATTATAAAGCGCTTACAACCTTGTTACAATGATTACAAATGAAAGGGGGAGTAACATGAGATTTAAAAAACAGTTAATTTTAGTGTTAGGTTTAGTATTTCTTATACTTTCTGCATGTAGTAGTGATAGTGGAACGAGTTCGGAGGAGGATTCGGATAGCGGTAGTGACGATAGTAGTACTACAGAAGATAGCAGTTCAGACAATGCTAGTTCAGAAGAAGAGGTTGAATTAACATTTACTACCTGGGGAAATGATCAGCATATTGAGATGTATGAGGAATTGTTAACAGAATTTTATGAGGAGAATCCACATATAAGTGTGACGGTTCAAAGCATTCCTCATGGTGATTATCAACAGAAGTTGTCCGTATTGGCTGCGGGTAACGAATTACCTGATGTTGGTTGGGTTGCTGAACGAATGGTCCCTCAATTTGTAAACAATAACATCATGACTGACATTTCAAGTTTCCAAGATGATCCAGACTTTGATTTTGATGATTACATTCCATCGACTTTAGAATTATGGCAACATGATGGGGAATTATTGGGATTGCCTTTCTCAACACCACCAATGATTATGTATTATAACGAGACCATGTTTGAAGAGGCTGGACTCGAAACGCCGAAAGAATTAGCGTTGAAAGATGAGTGGACATGGGAACAGTTTGAGGAGTCTGCTAAAGCATTATCTAGTGGAGATGGTACCGATAGAACATATGGTGCACGGTTATTTAATGAATGGACGAACTTTTCAACGATGCCATCGCACACCTTATCATTTGGAGGAGAAATGTTCTCTGATGACATGTCAGAGTTTACCTGGAATTCTCCTGAAGGTGTAGATACGTTCGCCATGCTTGATCGAATGATTTTTGAAGACGAGTCACATGTACCACCAGGCGAAAGTTTGAATTTTGAAAGTGGTCAAGTTGCCATGTTCCCGTTTATGTATAGTTACATTGCAAATGTTAGAGGAATAACTGATTTCGAGTGGGATATTGCGCCATTACCTAAGGGCCCTGAAGGAAGATATCCACTATTAGGGCAAGCTGGTACTGTTGTTTTTGAAGGCAGTGATCATCCGGAAGAAGCTGAGAAACTATTAAAATTCTTAGGTAGTCAAACTGGTATTCAGGCACAATCTGCCTTCTTCGTCCCACCTAGAAAGAGTGTTTTAGAGTCAGACGAATTTATTGAGATACCAAATAATCCTTCTAGGGAGTCAATCGAATTAGCGGTAATTGACCAAATGAATAATGGCTACATCTATCCACTTCATGAGGATTGGACCAAGATTGAAAGTGAAATAATCAGTGGTTTTGACCAACTCTTCTCAGAGATGGCTCCACCAGAGGAAATACTTCAAGAAATGGAAGAAAAGATAACTCCATTGTTACAGTAATAGAATCAGTATGATGAAATTGACTAAATTAGAAAAAACAATCAGGCTGCCCGAGATTATCTTGGCAGCCTGATGATATAAGTCAACAATCAAGGGAGAGTGAGTTTGATGGGATCATCTTTAAGTGAATTGTTAAAAAGAAAGGATATGCCTATTATCGTTAGCTTGCCTGAAAATGATTTAAAGTTAGCGCAGGCTGCAATTGAAGCTGGAGCGGATGCGCTCAAGTTTCATATTAATGTGTTTCATCGTGCTAGTGGAAATGAATTTAAAAGTCTAGCAACATATAAAGAATTTTTTAATCAGGTAAGAAGCAGTTTCAAAGGGCCTCTAGGGACTGTAATTGGTGACGATATTGAAAAGGTTAAACAAGTAGATATTGAACAATTAAGCGAGGTAGGCTTTGATTACTACTCATTATATGCAAAAGACATTCCGTCTACTGTTTTAAAGCAGAATGTGCTAGCAAGTACTGTGGCAGTTGATAATACATTTAGCACGGGTCAGCTAAAAGCAATTGAATCGTTTGGAATGGAGGCGATTGAGTTATCTGTAGTTCGTAAGGAAGACTACGGGAAAAGTTTGAATTTCGCTGATATGATCACTTATCAGGATTATCGAAACAGTACAGACTTGCCACTTATCGTTCCTTCACAGAAAAAGTTAGTCCCTGAAGATCTAACAGTACTTAAGGAAATCGGTATTAACGCAGTTATGCTTGGTACAGTAACAGTAGGTACTACTGCTGAGTCAATCTATCAGACTGTTTCTATGTTTCAAAAACATAATCAAAATATATCAATAGCACAGGGATGATTATATGTCGTTACCAATCAGTACAAATCAAAAAAAAATAAATAGTAACTTTAAAAAAAGACGGTTGAATAGTAAGGGCAGAGATACATTAGCGGGTTGGCTATTTATTTCGCCAATGTTGGTAGGATTTTCCGTTTTCATGTTTGGTCCATTACTCTATGCGATGTTTATGAGTTTGCATGAATGGCCATTACTCGGGGATGCGACATTTCTTGGGATTGAAAATTACCGAAGTTTAGTTAGTGATGATACTTTTACTACCTCGTTAATCAATACCTTGTTGTTTAGTTTAGGGTTAGTACCGTTAAACATCATTCTTGCGATGCTTTTGGCGACATTGTTGAAGGAGAAATTCGTGGGAATTGGTTTTTTTCGAACAGCGATATTTGTTCCGGTAGTTACATCACTAATTGTCTGGGCAATTGTCTGGAAATACCTGCTAGCACCTGAACTTGGTTTCGTTAACCAAATGCTAGCGTTTGTCGGGATTGATGGTCCGACATGGTTATTTAACCAAAATACCGCTCTACCAGCTGTCGTTGTAGTCAGCGTGCTTAAAAATGTAGGGTTAAATATGATTTTATTCTTAACGGCTATGCAACAAGTACCTGGAGAACTATATGAAGCGGCAGAGCTTGACGGGGCAACGAGGTCTAGGCAGTTCCGCAATGTAACGCTCCCGTTAATTACGCCAACTATTTTTCTGACGATGATTATTACAACAATTGGAGCAATGAAAATTTTTGGTCAAATTTACGTGATGACTCGTGGTGGACCAGGAGACAGTACTAAGGTGCTCGTTTATTATATTTGGGAAACCGCATTTAGGCATTTTGAAATGGGTTATGCTTCTGCCTTAGCATTTGTACTGTTCTTTATCTTGTTAATTTTTACCGTTATATCATGGGTAGTAAGGAAGAGGTGGGTTTTTTATGAGGATTAAAAAAGGATTGATAGGTAAATATATAACACTTCTGCTGATCACTAGTTTAATGATCGGTCCTTTGATATGGATGATTGCTACCTCATTGAAGGAACCCACAAGGATTTTCACACAATTCTTTCCAAACCCGATTAGATGGGAAAATTACACCGAAGTTTTAAGTCAAGTAACCTTTTTAAAACAGTACTGGAATAGTATTTATATCGCTGTCGTCGTTACCCTTTTAGTTCTTGTATTTGCTTCGATGGCAGGCTACGCCTTCGCTAGAATAAAATTTGCAGGTAGTAGTTTCCTATTTATTTTATTTTTAAGTGTAATGATGATTCCTCCAGAAGTAACAATCATTCCATTGTTCTTATTTATGAGGGACTTAGAGCTAGTTAATACGCATTTTCCGCTAATGATTTTACCTGTTTTTGGTGCGCCTGGTGCGTTCGGAATCTTTTTAATGAGACAATTCTTTTTAACTATTCCAAAAGAATTAGAGGATGCTGCTGTCATGGACGGCTGTACAAAGCTTAAGATTTACTGGCGAATTATGTTGCCATTATCTGTTCCGGCACTATCAACACTTACTATCTTTACGTTTATAACGAACTGGGATGAGTTTTTATATCCGCTAATCTTCATTAATAGTAGGGAACTGATGACATTACCTGTTGGACTCTCACTATTTACCGACGAGACAGGTACGGCATGGCACCATTTAATGAGTGCAACTACGCTAGCTACGATACCTTTATTAATTGTCTTCTTCTTCGCACAGAGGAAATTTATTGAAGGGATGACAGCTGGTAGTATCAAGTAAGTTTGTTAAGGAGGAATTTCATAGATGAGTTTGGATAATCTTCACTATTATGTTCCAGTCGAGAAATCTAGTAATCCAGAGAATATAAAAAAAGACTTAATTATATACGGTGCAACTCCGGCTGGAATTACAGCTGCTGTGCAGGCAAGTCGATTAGGGCTAACTGTTGCGATCGCAGAATTCAGCAATAATCTAGGAGGAATAACGGCAAGTGGATTAGGTGCAACAGACCTAGGTGCTAAGGATGCTGTTGGCGGGTTGTCACGGGAATTTTACCGGGAAATGGGTACCTATTATGGCAAAAGTGAACAGTGGACATTTGAGCCAAAGGCAGCTAAATATGTGTTTGAAAAGTGGATAAAAGATCATAATATAGCAGTCTATTTTAATCAACACCTTGATGAAGTATTAATGGAAGACGGAAAAATAACGAGGATTACGATGGAAAATGGTCACAGTTATACTGGCGATGTCTTTATCGATACAAGTTATGAAGGTGACCTACTAGCAAAAGCAGGTGTTTCTTATTTTGTTGGGCGCGAGTCGAATTCAACCTATAAAGAAATCTATAACGGCGCCCACTTTGGTAGTCCTCATCATAAATTCGAGAAATGGATTGACCCTTATGTGATTGAAGGAAATAAAGAAAGTGGTGTCTTACCAGGAATAACTGAAACAGATCAGGACTCACTTGGATTTAACGGTCAAGGCGATAACAGAATCCAGGCCTATAATTTCAGGATTTGTCTTACAAAAGACCCAAAAAACCGTCTTGCTTTTCCAAAACCAGCTAACTATGATTCGAATCGATATCTACTATTATTGAGGTATATCAATGCAGGTTACTGGGATGCGATGAATCTTCACACAATGATGCCAAATGGCAAATCTGATTTAAATAACTATGGTGCTTTCTCAACCGATAATATTGGTATGAATTACGAGTGGCCAGACGGAGACTATCAAACTCGTGAAAAAATATTTCAAGACCATGTGACTTATGATGTTGGTTTGCTTTATTTTTTAGCTAATGATTCGCGTGTTCCAAAGCATATTCGTGAAGAGGTAGCTGAATGGGGATTACCTAAAGATGAGTTTGAGGATACTGGGCACTGGCCACATCAATTGTACATCCGAGAGGGTAGGAGAATGATTTCCGATTACGTGATGACAGATAATAATAGTTTACGACAGACAACGATAGAAGATTCGATTGGGATGGCCTCTTATCATATGGATTCGCATCACTGTAGGCGAGTAGTGATCGACGGAAGGTGTGTGAACGAGGGAGATGTTGAAATCCCAATCTCTCCATATCCTGTATCTTATCGATCGATTCGCCCGAAATCTGAGGAGTGCACCAATCTATTGGTCCCAGTCTGTTTATCGAGTTCACACATTGCTTATGGTTCAATTCGAATGGAGCCGGTATTTATGATACTTGGACAGTCTGCTGGTATTGCAGCAGCCCTTTCAATTAAAAATAAATCAACCGTACAAGAGGTGGATTACCAGGAACTACGAGAAGAGCTTCTCGTTTGTGGCCAAGTATTGGAATGGGATGATTCCGTTGTGGATGATCCGGTTGAAAGGATGAAGGAGACGCTCGGGAAATCGAATTAAACAAGTCAATAAAGTTGGCTAGTATTGATAGTGCGATGTAATTTTTAGTTCCACTCTGATGAAATAGAGCGCACCTGAGTGAGAATAAATCCGGTTTGAGTGCGCAATCTGGTACGCCGAGTGAGAATAAATCCGGTTTGAGTGCGCATTTTGGTACGCTGAGTGAGAATAAATCCTGTTTGAGTGCGCATTCGGGACGCAGAGTGAGAATAAATCCTGTTTGAGTGCGCATTCTGGTACGCCGAGTGAGAATAAATCCAGGTTGAGTGCGCATTCCGAGACGCCGAGTGAATAAATCCAGGTTGAGCGCGCATTCTGGTACGCCGAGTGAGAATAAATCCAGGATGAGCGCGCATTCCGGTACGGTGAGTGAGAATAAATCCAGGTAGAGTGCGCATTCTTGGACGCTGGGTGAGAATAAATCCAGTTTAAGCGCGCAATCCGGGAAGCTGAGTGAGAATAAATCCAGGTAGAGTGCGCATTCCCAGACGCATACGGTCGCTTCGGCAGAGTCTAAAGCCTCAGAATCAAAGAACGATTCTACTCGTGCTGTTCCTACAGAACCAGAGAAAAGGTAACAATCTTTAAGAAAACCTAAATTTATCGAAGGAGGAAATTGATTGAAGTTAATAAAAAACATTATTGCGTTGGCTCTTGTTTTTGCTTTTTTCTTCCCAGCCGTTACTAGTGTAGAGGCTAACTCAGATAAGGATTTAGCTAAGTTATTAATGGTACCTTTAGATGATCGACCGGCAAATCTGTATTTTCCAACACAGGTTGGAAAGTCAGCAGGTATTGAGGTCGTTACACCACCTGAAGAAATGATTGGCTATTACACAGAGCCTGGTGATGGACAAGAAATAAGTAAATGGTTACTTGAAAACGGTGATGATGCAGATGGGTTTGTTATTTCAACAAGCATGCTTGCCTATGGTGGCTTGATCACATCAAGAACAGGTGAAAAATCGTTAGAAGAGTCACTTGATAACATTCAAGTACTAAAAACAATCAAGGAACAGTATCCTGATAAACCGCTTTATGTTTATGACACGATTCAAAGGTTAGCTGTTACAGCAATTAGTGAAGATTATGCCCAGTATTATTCACAAGTACGTGAGTGGGCAATTCTCTATGATAAGGTTCATAATCTAGGTTTTGAAGATGATCGTGAACAATTAGAAGAATTAGAAGCGAACATACCAACGAGTGTTTTAGAGGATTATCAAGCTGCCAGAGCGCGGAATCACGAAGTAAATAAAACGCTAATTGACTGGGTTGACGAAGATTACATTGATTATCTTATTCTTGCACAGGATGATGCTGCTCCATTTGGATTACATCGAGCCGAACGTGAAATATTAGTGGAAAAGACTGAGACTTTGCAAGTTGAAAATAAAGTCTCTGTATTCCCTGGAGCAGATGAAGTAGATGTAGTGCTTACTTCGAGGTTTGCTGCCGATTTATTTAACGAAGCTCCAAAATTTTATGTGCAATATGGAGGAGTTCATGGTCGAGATTGGACTGCACCATTTGAAGACACAACCTTTGATGAAAATGTAGAAAAGCATATTATCTCTGCAGGAGGGTTGCTTACTGCAGATCAATCAGAAGCGGATATTCATCTGATCTTAAATACGCCTTCTGAGACAGACGGTGAAAGACAATCCGACATTAACGGCATGGTAGATGAAATTAGTCGCTTAATTTCAGATGATAAGCGAGTGGCTATTGGCGATGTACGAGTTGTTAATAAGGCTGATGAAGCATTTGTAAATGAACTTGCTGAGCAAGTCGATTTAACGAAAATTCATGCATACAGCGGATGGAATACAGCTGGCAATGCTCTTGGAATTACAGTTGGTCACGCATTAGCAAGAGATGCTTTTCTTGCGCAAGAGTCTGGTTTTGGTGTTCCTTTGTACCAACAAACTGCACAGGCACATTATGAATTTTTACTACACCGATTCTCCAAAGATCAAGGCTACAAAAATGTTGTCCAAGGAGCTGCCAATCAGTATATTGCTCAAATAGGCGCTAATGCTTGGAATTTAGGAGAAGACTATCAAGAAGTGAATGAATTTGTCAAAAATAATCTTACTGAACAAACGGAAAATTGGTATCAGCATTTTGATGGCAAAAGTGTTTATATTGGTTCTAGAGGAAACAAGGATTTCTACAATACAATCACTGAACTGGAAGATGTACACGTAGAACTACCATGGCCTAGAACTTTTGAAGCAGAATTAGAGCCAACGCTAAACTTGCAATAGCTTTGGCAATTAGAATACTCCATCCTAGATGGAGTATTGCTATTTCTATAAAAAAACTACATGACTAATAACGAGTTTACATAAAAGAGGAGATGTTTTGATGATAGAGAAATCAGACCTTAACCAGTTTGATATGTTAATTTATGGAGGTACATCTGCAGGAGTGATAGGTGCTGTTCAAGGCACTCGAATGAATAAAAAAGTAGCATTGATTGAACCTTCTCATCGCTTAGGAGGACTGAGTAGTGGAGGACTAGGAGATACTGATTTCGGTGAAAAGTCAGTCATCGGAGGGCTGTCAGGTGAGTTTTATTCTAGAGTCGGTGCTAAATATAACAAGCAAGAACCGGCACTATTATTTGAACCCAAAGTCGCGCTTGAAGTATTTGAGGATCTTGTTAAAGAATATGATATTCCAGTTTTTTATGGAGAAAGATTAAGGGAGAAAAAGGGCGTAACTACGTCAGGAAATCAGATTGAATCTATCGAGATGGAGTCAGGGAAAGTATTCAAGGCGAAAATATTTTTGGATATGACCTATGAAGGCGACCTGATGGCCCAAGCTGGGATTACCTATGTGACAGGTAGAGAGTCAAATAGCCAATATCAAGAAACGTATAATGGTATTCAAACAGCCACCGCTGTTAAAAATCAACTTCCGTTAGGGGTCGATCCTTATGTCATCCAGGGCGAACCGTCTAGCGGACTGCTTCCAAGCGTTAACCCCGCACCAGAGAATCAGGATGGTGAAGCGGATAACCGGATTCAAGCATATTGTTATCGGATGTGTCTAACCGATGTACCAGAGAACCGGCTGGTGATAGAAAAACCAAACGATTACGATGAACGCGAATTCGAACTATTATTCCGATCTATTGAGCAAGGGGAAAAAACATTCTTTAAATTTAACGGGGTACCTAATAGGAAAACAGACTCGAACAATGACAGTGGCTTCTCGACGGATTATATTGGTATGAATTATGATTATCCGGAGGCAAGTTATCTGGAACGTGAACGAATTGCCAAAAAGCACGAAACATATCAAAAGGGTCTAGTATGGACGCTTCAAAACCATCCAAGAGTACCAACTGAAATCCGCGAGCGCTTTGCACCGTGGGGCTTGCCATTAGATGAATTCGTTGAAAATGACCACTGGACTCCGCAACTCTATATTAGAGAATCAAGAAGAATGGTAAGTTCAGTGGTGATGAATGATAATCACATTATGAGTAAACTACCGATAGAAGATTCAGTTGGACTTGGCGCATATACGATGGATTCACACAATGTTCAACGCTATGTGGATGAAAAAGGTAACGTTAGAAATGAAGGTGACGTCCAAATCCCTATTCCAAAACCCTATCCAATTAGTTATCGCTCAATGATTCCATTAGAAGAAGAATGTACAAACCTGATGGTGCCCGTATGCCTGTCAGCTTCACATATTGCTTATGGCTCGATCCGAATGGAACCCGTATTCATGGTTTTAGCTCAATCAGCCGTAACAGCAGCCGCATTAGCTATTGAGGAACAGATAAGTATTCAGCAAGTGAATTATCAAAAACTAAGTCAAAGACTAGTAGAAGATGGACAGATTATATCATTCTAATTAAGGCGGCCGACTAGCCGCCGTTTCTTCATTTATTGGTGGCAATGGAATGAGCGCTCGCCTTGGATTTATTCTCATTCAAGTCGTGGAATGCGCGCTCGTGCTGGATTCATTCTCACTCAAGGCTAAGGAATGCGCGCTTGCTCGTTCCTAGATTTTGATTGCACTTTAATGATGGATCTTATTAATAGATAAGTAGAGATAATTAGGTGAACTTGGAATCTTAACGAGTATCGAAGTTCTAGTTAATGAAATTCCTCTATTAAATAATTTATTGTTGAGTTGGATTTACTTTCATTCAAGGTCTTAATCTTATTTAAACTTCAGCACTTATTACTATTCTTGCAAAATAGTGGTAGGATTAGGTAAATAGACTAGCAAAAATAAGGGGCGATCACCTTGCGATTTAGTAAAGAAGCGGTTGCTATTACTTCGACAATAATGTTACTTGTGGCTCTTGGCGCTGGAGGTCTTTTTCTTGGTAAAAGTATTTTAGATGGGAAGACTGTTTTGACTAATCAAAATAACTCAGTTCAGACTAAGTTAGCAAGTAGTCATCTGCAGCGTGAAATCACTCAAAATTTAACAATAGCTGGAGACAGTTTATCAATTGAAAACTTTATAGATAGAGATATAGAGGAAGAGGAGGAGTTGGCTGCTGATTTGCAGTCTGAACTGGATGATACGGAACCAGTCTCGGATTCAACAAGTCCTTCGTCAACTGAATCTATTAGAGATGTCACTGAAACTAAAACTACCGAACCAAAGAAGACAGCGGTTAATAGAAGTAATCAGTCGAACAAAAGTGCAAATAATTCAGATTCGGAAACTGATGAATCCGAGAAACAAAACGAATTAGAAGAGTCTGAAAAAGAGACGGAGCCGGAAGAATCCGAACCAACTTCAGAGACAGATGAACCAGTCAAAGAAGGATTAGACGAAGAAGAAACTGAATCAAATCCGGAGCAAGAAGAATCAGATGAACAAACACCTGATTCCGGCATTTCTGAGCCATCTGAGGATGATGCCACAGCAGATCCGAATGAAACGGAAGAATCTTACGATTCAGAGTCTGATAAACAGTCAACTGATCCGGAAAAAGTTGAAAATATGGTTGATTCTATTTCAGAAGAAACTGAATAAACCTTGGATAGAGCCGAGTTGTGAAAAAATACATTCAAATCTCCTAAAGCTTCGTAATGAGCATTTAGATCCAAGTGAAAGAGTAACGACATTACCTCAGTCTTAGAAACGATGAGTAGTTATCACCCCAAAACCTGCCACATTATGGGAATTAGGGGTGTTATATGGTAGAAAAGTATGATACAATTCTAAATAATTAAATAATCGTACGAAAAGGCAAACTCATTGAGAAGTGAGGACGCAAAACTACAGGGGCTTAAGTTTAACCGACGAAGCTAGCCAGCTACCGAATACTATTACACCTCCGTGCGATTAAAGACTCCAGGGTGTTTTTTTATGAAGTTTTTTCACCAAGTACTGTATAATTACTACTCAACCATTTATCCGGATTGTATAAATGAAGATTTCAAAAATAGATTAATGAGTAAGATGATATACCATCAAACAAAATTGATAGTTAAGTAAAAAGGCACCTTTGGGTGCTTTCATTATTATGGTTTATTCTCATTCGCGAGTAAGAAATGCGCGTTCAGCTATGATTTATTCTCATACAAGAGGTAGAAATGCGCGTTTAGCTAGGGTTTATTCTCATTCAAGTGTTCAGAATGTGCGTTCGTAATTAATTGTAATCATTCATGAGTAATTCCACTTATCTCACATAAAAAATATGTCGCCAGCAATCATATTATGTTATAATCTCGTTTATATGCGATATAAATAAAATTATACTATAAACTCATTATTATTAACCCGGAGGTACTTGCATGGAGGAAACGATTTCATTAAAGGAAATATTTGAAGTATTAAAGAAACGGATGTTGTTAATTATTTTGCTTATGGTGGGTGCAGCCGGAATTAGTGCTATTATAAGTTTCTTTGTTTTAACTCCAACCTATGAGTCTAGCTCACAGTTTATTGTTAGCGAAAATAATAATCAAACAGAGAATGTTGATATTAACGAGATTAGATCAAATGTTGAAATCATCAATACGTACAATGAGATTATAAAAAGCACAAGAATCCTAGATGAGGTAGTAGATGAATTGGGTCTATCTATTTCTGCCGGAGCGCTTAGTAACAAAATTAATGTCTCGAATGCGCAGAGTTCTCAGGTAGTGACAGTTACAGCAACTGACATTGATCCAAACATAGCAGCGGATATTGCCAATACAACGGTTGAAGTATTTCAAGATGAAGTACCTACGTTGATGAATGTAAATAATGTAAATGTTTTATCAGAGGCAATTGTTCCAGCAAATCCTCAGCAAGTAAGTCCGAAGCCACTACTAAACATAGCGATTGGGCTCGTACTTGGAGCAATGGTCGGTGTTGGGTTAGCATTCTTATTGGAGTACTTAGATAATACAATTAAAAATCAAGCGGATGTTGAAAATAGATTAGAACTTCCTTTACTTGGGGTAATTCCTCATGTGAAAGACGAAGACTTAGTAACTAGTCAGTTTAACCATGCTGCCAAAAAACGTAGAGTAAGGGGAGAGTTCGATGGCCAGACGAAAAAATCTGTTTAAAAACAATGCTAGACATTTAATAACTAAGACCAGCCCTCATTCCCCGATTTCGGAACAGTACCGTACGGTTCGAACTAATCTACAGTTTTCACAGGTAGATGGTGATCTGAAAACGATGTTGGTAACATCAGCTGGGCCATCAGAAGGTAAATCTTCGGTAACTGCTAACCTTGCTATTGTCTTTGCGCAACAGGGTAAAAAAGTACTGCTGATTGATGCGGATATGAGAAAGCCAACATTACATTATACATTTCGGGTTGATAATAGAAGTGGCTTAAGTAATGTACTTGTAGGTGAGAGAGCGCTAGATGAGTCTATCGTCTCTTCGGATGTACAAGACTTGGATATTATGACATGTGGACCGATTCCACCAAATCCTTCTGAGTTGTTAGGCTCAAAGGCAATGGAGAAAATGATTCGTGATGCTTCAGAACAATATGACTTGATTGTCTTTGATACGCCACCAGTACTTGCTGTTACCGATGCACCGATTTTAGCGAACATTTGTGATGGTGTGCTAATGGTTGTAAGAAGTAAGCAAACAGAGAATGAAGCGGCACAGAAGGCGCGTGATCTACTCAAAGCTGCTAAGGCGAAACTGCTAGGTGTTGTTTTGAATGATGTCGAGCAAAAGAAAGACAATTATTATTATTACTATGGCACAAAATAAACTATATCAAAAAGATTCTACTTTTGTTTAAGAGTAGAATCTTTTTTTGTTTGCGCTTTTTATGCTATAAACGTTATCGTGACAATATCCCTATCATTTTATAGGGTCTATTTGACCATATATTTACCATAATTCGACAAAACCTCTCATACACTTTATCAAAAAACTTTGTTATACTTTGAATAGTTTAATTTGTTCTATATAAAGCACGGAATGGGGTGTGGGAAGTTGATTGATATACATAGTCATATATTACCAGCGGTCGATGATGGAGCGAAACATATGGAAGAGAGCTTGGCAATGGCAAAAGAGGCTGTCAATCAAGGTATTGATACAATAATTGCGGCTCCGCATCATATGGATGGTAGATTTCATAATTTTAAAATGGAAATAATGGAAAATGTTAAAGAATTGAATGAAAGATTAGTAAAAGAAAATATTTCGGTAACAGTGCTGGCTGGTCAAGCGACGCGTATCAATGGGGAGTTAATTAATAGTATTGAACAAGGTAATTTATTGCCATTAGATGAAACGAGCGGATATCTACTATTGGAACTACCAACGAATCATGTACCGAGATATGCTAGTCAGCTTATCTTCGATTTACAAATTGAGGGGTATCGGCCGATTATTGTTCATCCTGAACGGAACAGGACGTTAATCGAAAGTCCGAACCATTTGTATAATCTAGTGAAGAATGGTGCGCTCACTCAAATAACTGCTGGTAGTCTCGTAGGGCAGTTTGGTAAGAAAGTTCAAAAGTTCAGTCAACAATTGATTGAGGCGGACTTAGTTCACTTTATTGCAACTGGAGCCAAAGATAAGGGTATGATTTGTTTAAAACAAGCATATCGGGAAATTAACAAGACATATGGGAAATCTACATTTAATTATTTTATTCAAAATGCAGACGCATTAAAGGAAGGTGAGTCTGTCATCGGACATGAACCTCATCGAATCAAAAAGAAGAAGCTGTTCGGAATAATCTAATAGGTTAGAACCTAACCAATAATTGCGGAAACGCTTTATTGGTTTTTTATTCCTTTTTTACTATTAATCTGATTAAAATCTGACAAACTTCGACAAGAAGTCCTGTTTAATATCTATTGATAACCTGATATACTGATAATAATTAAGAAAAGTATGCTATTTTAATAGAAACGTTAGAGAGGATGTCGAACATGATTGACATACATAGTCATATTCTGCCACAAATAGATGATGGAGCTAGTCATATGGAAGAAAGTGTATCAATGGCTAAAGAAGCAGTAGCGCAAGGGATACATACTATTGTTGCAACTCCTCACCATTTAAATGGAAGATATGAAAATTATAAAATGGATATCGTTGAACTAGTAGAGAGACTTAATGAACGATTACTAGAAGATAACATTCCTTTAACAGTTCTACCAGGTCAAGAAACGCGGATAAACGGAGAGATGATTAGCGATTTAGAACAAGGAGACCTGCTGCCTCTTAATATAACGAGTGGATACTTATTTGTTGAGCTCCCTTCAAGCAATGTCCCCAGATATACTAGTAAACTTCTATATGACTTACAACTCCACGGAATTAAGCCAGTAATTGTCCATCCTGAACGTAATAAAGAATTAATGGAGAATCCTGATCAGCTGTATGAGTTTGTCAAAAATGGAACATTAACTCAGGTAACAGCAGCGAGTGTAGCTGGTAAATTCGGTAAAAAAATTAAAACATTCTCACATCAATTAATTGAATCTAATTTAACGCATTTTATTGCTTCAGATGCACACAACACAACAACTCGTGGGTTCTGCATTCAAGAAGCCTTTGCGGATATAAAAGATAACTATGGCAATTCGGTTGTTTATTATTTTATGGAAAATGCACAGTATTTAATCAACGGAGATACTGTTGTTGGTGATGTGCCAGAACGAGTTGTGAGAAAGAAATTCCTTGGGTTGTTTTAGTGGATAGAAGATATAATTTTAATTATTGTTAATAATAGGTAATTTTACAGGTGAATTGTAGGATTACTTATTTACTATATTATTGATTTACTATATTATGAAGAAATGGAATAAAATTGCAATCTAATGGTCGGCAACTAGCTTGATAGTTCAATCTAACTAGTTGAAAAACTATTGAATTAATATAGACTACGGTGAACCTTTCGTCACCCCCACACTAGAATACATATAATCGAACAGGTCTAATTGGAACATAACTATAGTGGGACTTACCGTAATTGGCGGTTTCAACTTAACGAACAGGGGGAATTAATATGAAAAAAGTAACGAAAGCAATTATACCAGCAGCAGGTCTTGGTACACGATTCTTGCCAGCGACAAAAGCAATGCCGAAAGAAATGCTGCCGATTGTAGATAAACCAACGATTCAGTACATAGTAGAAGAAGCAGTTGCATCTGGGATTGAAGATATTATTATTGTTACGGGTAAAGGGAAGCGTGCGATAGAGGATCATTTTGATAACAACTTCGAATTAGAAGACAATCTAATAAAAAAGGGTAAGTTTGACTTGCTTGAAAAAGCAAAGCACCCAGCAAAGGTTGAGATTCACTATATAAGACAAAAAGAACCGCTAGGGTTAGGACATGCTGTTTGGTGTGCGCGCAAGTTTATTGGTAATGAGCCATTTGCGGTACTGCTTGGTGACGATATTGTCCAATCGGAAACGCCGTGTTTGAAACAGCTAATGAACCAGTATGAAGAAACCGGTGGGTCTGTGATTGGTGTTCAGCAAGTACCTGAAGACGAAACACATCGTTATGGAATTGTAGATCCTAGTGGTCAAGAAGGTCGTCGTTACTCGGTGGATCACTTTGTTGAGAAACCAGAAAAAGGCACAGCACCTTCTAACCTAGCAATTATGGGTAGATATGTTTTGTCACCGAAAATATTCGACTTTTTAGAAAGAAAGAGCGTTGGTGCTGGTGGGGAAATCCAGCTAACTGATGCAATTGAAATGCTAAATGAAAATCAAGGTGTATTTGCCTATGACTTTGAAGGCAAACGTTATGATGTTGGTGAGAAGTTAGGATTTATTCGGACAACAATCGAATTTGCTTTAAATGATAAAGAGTTAGGTCCTGATGTTGAAAAAATCCTTAGAGAATTAATAGCCCAGGATGTTAAAGGGTAACATCAATCAGATGTTTACCCCCTTGAGAAGGGATTGGTTAGATGAGTTATCGAAAACGATTAGCATTGCTCGTGCTTCTTGATTCGTTAATAGTCAGTACAGCTATTTTTATTGCGCTATGGATCGCCTATCCTAGCACGATTGGAGCGTTACAGCTAGATGCGATCATCATTAGCGCAATTGCACTTTTATTATTTCATCATTTATTTGCTACTGTCTATAAGCTATACAATAAGGTTTGGTCCTATGCTAGTGTGGGGGAATTGGTTGTAATCGTTAAGGCGATTACCCTGTCGATTCTAGCAACAGGAATTGTCCAATTCATAGTAAATGATTTTTCAATTTATCGAAGAGCATTACTTGTTACGTGGATGCTCCATATTATTTTAATTGGTGGATCGCGGTTTGTTTGGCGTATCTTCCGGGACCGTTACATCGCAAGCAATGATGTAAATCAAAAGCGAACACTGATCATTGGTGCTGGGGCAGCTGGGGCAATGATTGCTCGTCAAATGAAAACAGAAAATAAAAATGCAGAGCTATACCCGGTTGCTTTTGTCGATGATGATTTGTCTAAGCAAAAGATGCAATTATACAACTTACCTGTTGCAGGTAGTGTCAAAGATGTCCCGCAGCTAGTTACTGATTTAGATATTGAACATATTATAATTGCGATTCCGTCGCTACACAACGGGGAACTGAAAAAAGTTATATCGATATGTAATGAAACAAAAGCCAAGGTGCAGATGCTTCCTAAAATTGAGGATATTATGTCGGGGAAAGTATCGGTAAGTACGTTAAAAAATGTCGAAGTCGAGGACGTACTCGGACGTGAGACTGTCGAACTTGATATCAACACAATATCTGAATATGTTACAGGAAACACAGTTATGGTGACCGGTGCAGGTGGATCAATCGGATCGGAAATATGTCGACAACTGATGAGATTTACACCAAGTAAAATTGTCCTTGTTGGCCACGGGGAATTCAGTATCTATAACATAGATATGGAGCTTCGTGAACAATACGGTGATACAGAAATCGAGATCGTTCCAGTGATTGGTGATGTACAAGACCGCACGCGGATATTTAATATAGTAGAAACACACAAACCTACGATTATCTATCATGCTGCAGCACATAAACATGTCCCATTAATGGAATATAACCCGCATGAAGCGGTTAAAAACAATGTGGTTGGTACCAAGAATGTTTCAGAGGCTGCTGACACGTTTGGTGTGAAGACATTTGTACTTGTATCAACGGATAAAGCAGTTAACCCAACAAACGTTATGGGTGCAACAAAGAGACTAGCGGAAATGGTGATTCAGGATTTAGCAACGCGGAGCAAAACAAAAATAGTTGCTGTCCGGTTTGGTAATGTACTTGGAAGCCGTGGTAGTGTTATTCCGTTGTTTAAAAAGCAAATTGAAAAAGGTGGACCAGTTACCGTTACTCACCCTGATATGACGCGTTATTTCATGACAATACCTGAAGCATCACGACTTGTTATTCAAGCAGGAACACTCGCTAAAGGTGGAGAAATATTTGTCCTTGATATGGGTGAACCTGTAAAGATCGTTGATTTAGCACGCAACCTTATTAAACTATCAGGCTATACAGAAGATGAGATTCCAGTAAAGTTTGCCGGAATTAGACCAGGTGAGAAGATGTTTGAGGAACTGCTTAATGAGAACGAGGTATTGCCTGGTGAGGTTTATGAGAAAATCTATGTTGGTCGAACCGTTGAGGTTGATTCGGTTAGACTACTAGACTTGATTGATCGGTTTAATGGGTACTCTGATGTTGAATTGAAGGATGCTTTGATGGGGATTGTGTTTGCGGAACGGGAAATGGTTGTGGCTGAGGGGTCTTAATAAAAGTAGTGCTTTTATTAAAAAGAAATATTTTAAATTTAAAAGTAAAGTTCTACCCAAGCGGAGAGGTGATTTCATGAATGTATACCCAAAAATTAAAAGACTATTAGGATTCTTCCTGTCATTGACAGCATTGGTTATACTTTGGCCGGCATTTTTAGTTTTAGCAATCCTTATTAAATTAGATTCAAAAGGTCCTTTATTCTTCAAACAAAATAGAATTGGGAAGGATAAGAGTCACTTCTATATCTTAAAGTTCAGGACAATGAGAGTAGATACTCCTAAAGATATGCCGACGCATATGTTGGAAAATCCTGATATGTTTATTACGAAAATGGGTAAATTTCTTAGAAAAACCAGTTTAGATGAGTTGCCACAAATTATAAATATCCTTAAAGGCGATATGTGTATCATTGGTCCTCGGCCAGCACTTTGGAACCAGTATGATTTGATTGAAGAAAGAGATAAATATGGTGCTAATGATATCTTTCCAGGTCTGACTGGTTGGGCACAGATTAATGGTAGGGATGAGCTTCCAATAGATATTAAAGCTAAACTTGACGGAGAATATGTTAGAAAAATTGGATTTAGAATGGACGTTAAATGCTTCTTCGGGACCATCGTGAGTGTTGTGAAAAGTGATGGTGTTGCTGAAGGCCAATCTGATGTTAAGAAGGAAGTTGCTAGTACTAAGGAGCACACGTCAAAATGAAAAAGATACTGATAACAGGATCTAACAGCTATATAGGAAACAGCTTAAAAAGTTGGTTGGAAAAATACCCCGATGATTATTCTATGGATGCTATAAGTGTTAGAGATAACTCATGGAAAAAAAAGGATTTTTCGAAATACGATGTTGTGTTCCATGTGGCTGGGATAGCACATGTATCGTCAGACCCTAAGATGGAAGATATGTATTACCAAGTGAATCGCGATCTTACAATTGAGACTGCAAGGAAGGCTAAGAGTGATGGCGTTAAGCAGTTTATTTTTATGAGTAGTATTATAGTCTATGGAGATAGTAGTAGCGACAAAAGAGTGATAGATAGAAATACTGAACCAAAACCAAGTAATTTTTATGGAAACAGCAAGCTTGAAGCGGAATTGGGCATCAATCCCCTTGAAAATAATAACTTCAATGTTGTCATAGTGAGGCCTCCGATGATATATGGAAAGGGCTCAAAAGGAAACTATCCTAAACTTGCTAAAGCAGCTCAGAAACTCCCTGTGTTTCCTAACATTGATAACCAGCGCAGTATGCTTCATATAGACAATCTTTGCGAGTTCATTCGGTTAATGATGGAGAATGATGAAAGTGGACTTTTTTTCCCGCAGAATAGTGAGTACGTAAAGACTAGTGAAATGGTAAAGATGATTGCTGAAGCACATGGAAAAAAGATTAGATTAACAAGAGTGTTCAATCCAATCCTAAAGCCAATTATTGGGAAAATAGGGATTATAAATAAGGTGTTTGGTAATTTAGTTTATGATACAGGTGTTAGTGACTATAAAGAAAATTATCGTGTTAAAGGTATGAAAGAGACAATAATAGCAACAGAAGAGTAAAGTTGAAAGGGTGGACGGGATTGAAAAAACATATTTTAGTTATTGCACAGTACTTCTACCCTGAAGAATTTAGGATAAATGATATTTGTAGTGAGTGGGTAAAAAGAGGATATAAAGTTACGGTAATAACCGGTATACCTAATTATCCACATGGAAAATTTTTTGAAGGATACGGGCTTTTTAAGAAAAGAAAAGAAACATACAATGGCGTTGAAGTAATTAGATTACCTCTTATACCAAGAGGAAACAATGCTATTATGTTAGCTTTAAATTATTTATCATTTGTCGTTTCAGGTTTCTTTTGGAAGGTTTTTACTAGTTTAAAAGCTGACTATGTATATATTTTTGAAGTATCGCCGATGACTCAAGCGTTACCAGGTGTATGGTTTGCGAAGAAGAGAAAGATACCCTGTTATTTATATGTTCAAGATTTATGGCCGGAAAATGTAGAAATAGTAACAGGAATTAAGAATAAATTTGTGATTGGCACAATTGGTAAAATGGTAGATTATATATATATACATTGCGACAAAATATTCACAACCTCCGAAAGTTTTGTTAAAGCTATTGTTAACCGCAATGTAGAAAAATCAAAGGTTGAGTATTGGCCGCAATATGCGGAGAGTTTTTATCAACCAGTTGTAGGTTTAGATTTTTTAGAAATACCAAATGACGATCGATTCAACATTACATTTACTGGTAACATCGGGACTGCTCAAGGATTAGATGTGTTGCATAGAGCTGCGAGGATCTTGAAAATTAAAGGATATGAAAATCAAATCCGTTTCAATATTGTTGGAGATGGTCGATATAAAGACACACTTGTTGAGCATATTAGACAAATGAAATTAATAGATATGTTTAATTTTATTGATCGGCAACCAGCAGAGAGAATCCCTATTATTATGAGTCATAGTGATTCAGCGTTCTTGAGTTTTGCAAATAATAAATTATTTAATATGACTATCCCAGCTAAACTCCAGTCATATTTAGCTTGCGGTAAACCGATCTTAGCATCAGCAAGTGGTGAAACAAAAAATATAATAGCCACATCAAAGTCTGGATTTTGTACTGAAACTGGGGATGAAGAAGAATTAGTAAACTCAATTATTAATTTAATGAGCTTAGAAGAGAAGGAACGAAAAACTATGGGGGAAAATGCTCGTTCATTTTATGAACAGAATTTTGATAAAAAGTATCTTCTGGATAAAATGGACAAGAACTTTCAATAAAAAAAGTCGGAGGATTTAAAATGTTTAATGGTAAAACACTACTCATAACAGGTGGTACTGGTTCTTTTGGTAATGCTGTTATGAGAAGATTTTTAGATACAGATATAAAAGAAATCCGCATATTTTCTCGAGATGAAAAAAAACAAGATGATATGAGAAAACTTTATAAAAATGACAAACTTAAATTTTATATAGGTGATGTACGTGATTTAGCAAGTGTGAAGAATGCAATGCATGGTGTTGATTATATTTTCCACGCAGCGGCACTTAAACAAGTTCCGTCATGTGAGTTTTTTCCTTTAGAAGCAGTAAAAACAAATGTTTTAGGTACGGAAAATGTCTTGAATGGTGCTGTGGAGAGTGGAGTAGAAAAAGTGATTTGCTTGTCAACTGATAAAGCTGCTTACCCTATTAATGCAATGGGAATCTCAAAAGCGATGATGGAAAAAGTTTTTGTAGCTAAAGGAAAAACAGTGGATTCAGATAAAACTCTTATTTGCGGAACGCGCTATGGAAATGTAATGGCTTCTAGAGGGTCTGTAATACCACTTTTCATTGAACAAATCAAAAGTGGTCAACCCTTAACGGTCACTGATCCTAATATGACAAGATTCTTGATGAGCCTTGAAGAAGCTGTTGAACTAGTGGTATTTGCATTTGAGAACGCTGAAGCTGGAGATATCATGGTACAAAAATCACCAGCGTCCACTATTGGAGATTTAGCACATGCTATTAAAGAGTTATTCAATGCTGATAATGAAATAAAAACGATTGGTACACGTCATGGTGAAAAATTATATGAAACTCTATTAACTAGAGAAGAGCACGTTGTTGCACAAGATTTAGGCGGTTTTTATAGAGTACCTGCTGATAAGAGAGATCTTAACTATGATAAGTATTTCGAAGAGGGTGACCAACAGTTATCTACCGAAGAAGAGTATAATTCTCATAACACAGAGAGATTATCTATAGAGGCGGTAAAGGATAAATTGTTAAATTTAGATTTTGTTCAGGATGAATTGAAAGGTTGGAATAAATAATGAAGATACTCGTAACCGGAGCAAAGGGTTTTATTGGTAAAAATCTTGTAGCAGAATTAAGAAACCAAAATTATACTGATATCTATGAGTATGGTAAGGATACTGATCCTAGTTTACTAGACGATTATTGTAAAGAAGTAGATTTTGTGTTTCATCTTGCAGGAGTTAATCGTCCCAAGGATCAGTCTGAGTTCATGGATGGTAACTTTGGATTTACGTCAACTCTGCTTGATACGTTAAAAAGGCATCAAAACACTAGCCCGGTTATGATTTCTTCATCAATCCAAGCTGATTTTGATAATCCATATGGTATCAGTAAAAAAGCAGGAGAAGAATTACTCTTTGAACACAGTAAAGAAACAGGAGCAAAGGCTCTAGTATATCGTTTTCCTAATGTTTTTGGTAAATGGTGTAAGCCCAACTATAACAGTGCAATAGCCACATTTTGCCATAACGTTGCTCATGATTTACCTATCACTATTAATGATCCTAGTGTTGAGATGAATTTGGTATATATTGATGATGTAATCGAAGAATTGATCAATGCTTTAAATGCTAATGAGAATTCGTCAGGTGATTTTTGTAAGGTTCAGGTAGTCCATGCTGTTACCCTCGGGAAAATTGTCGAATTGATTTCTTCATTTAAACAAAGTCGAGAAGAACGATCAGTTCCAGATATGTCAAATACATTCACGAAGAAGTTGTATAGTACCTATCTCAGTTATTTACCAGAAGATGAATTCAGTTATGACCTTAAGATGAATGTAGATCATAGAGGCTCTTTTACAGAGTTTATTAAAACTCCAGAAAGAGGTCAAGTTTCTGTTAACATATCTAAACCAGGTATCACAAAGGGGAACCATTGGCACCATACAAAAAATGAGAAGTTTCTTGTCGTAAGTGGTAATGGCGTGATTCGTTTTAGAAAAATTGAATCCGATGAAGTTATTGAATATTTTGTCTACGGAGAGAAAATGGCAGTAGTAGATATACCTACTGGCTATACCCACAATATAGAAAATCTAGGGGATACCGATATGGTCACTATTATGTGGGCCAATGAGCTCTTTGACCCAGAGAAGCCTGACACTTACTACTCGGAGGTATAATGGATGAAAAAATTAAAAGTCATGACAGTTGTTGGAACTAGACCAGAGATAATAAGATTATCGGCTGTAATTAATAAACTAGAAGAATCAAATGCTATAGAACATACACTTGTTCATACGGGGCAAAATTATGATTATGAATTAAATGAAGTGTTCTTTAAAGATTTTAAATTAAAGAAACCGGACTATTTTCTAAATGCAGCTACCGGCACTGCTGTAGAAACAATAGGTAATATCCTAGTGAAAATTGATCCTGTTATGGAAGAAGTTGAGCCAGATGCTTTTTTAGTATTAGGTGATACGAATAGTTGTTTATGTGCAATAGCAGCTAAGAGAAGGCAAATTCCAATCTTTCACATGGAAGCAGGAAATAGATGCTTTGATCAAAGGGTACCTGAAGAAACAAATCGAAAAATTGTTGATCATACAGCAGATATTAATTTAACGTATAGTGATATAGCCAGAGAGTATCTTTTAAGAGAAGGTTTACCTGCAGATAGAATTATTAAAACCGGAAGTCCTATGTTTGAAGTACTTAATTCTCGTAAAGAAGACATTGAAAAATCTAATGTGTTAGAAGGCTTAGGTTTAGAGGTAGGTAATTACTTCTTAGTTTCTGCTCACCGTGAAGAGAACATTAACTCGAATGTCAACTTTTTGAATTTAGTAGCTAGCTTGAATGGAATTGCAGAAATATATAGAGTGCCAGTTATCATCAGTGCACATCCACGCACACGTAAGATGATCGAAGAAAAAGGGATTAAATTTAATCCTCTAGTGCGTATGCTTAAGCCACTTGGATTTAATGATTATAATAAATTACAAATTAAATCAAAAACAGTATTAAGTGATAGTGGTACTATTAGCGAAGAGGCTTCAATCTTAGGTTTTAAAGCTTTAAACATTCGTGAAGCTCATGAAAGACCCGAAGCAATGGAAGAGGCCGTAGTGCCAATGGTTGGCTTGGAACCTGAGCGGGTTATGCAAGGGTTAAGCGTATTAAAAATGGAAAAAGAAGATACATTAAGATTAGTTAAAGATTACTCTATGCCCAATGTTTCAGACAAGGTATTAAGAATTATATTATCATATACAGACTACGTTAATAAAAATGTATGGAGAAAGTAACCTAAGTAATTTCTGTGGTGGTTAGGTAAATTGTTAAATCCACTACTAGTTTTGGAGGAATTAAGATATGTCCAAGATTCTAAATGTTGTAATTTTATATGATAATGAAGCTGAAGTATATGATTACGCTGTTCAATTGTCAAAGCAGGAAATTCATGATCAGCTTGCTTTAATAATAGTTGTGAATAAAACAAATAAGAGTAAGTTCAGACTAATGTCAGATAAGCTTAGTAATTTAGATATGTTTATAGAAATTCATACTCCTGACAAAAATTTGGGTTACCTAAATGGTTTAATATATGGATATGAACATTATATAAAGAGAAATGAGAAACCGAAATTTGTCATAATGAGTAATACCGATATTGAATTTGCGGATAATACCTTTATAAAAAAACTAATAATGACGAATTATGATGAAAATGTTTGGTGTGTCGCACCTTCCGTTTACTCTCCAACAAAAAAATCTTATGATAATCCGCAATATAAAACTAGATATACTAAATCTTCTTTAGATAAAAGAATTTTTATTTTTAATAATCCTTACCTAGGTTACCCCTATGTGAAATTGTCTCAATATAAGGCTAGGTTTAAGCGGGCAAATAAGCAAGATAGTTGTTATGTATATTCAGCTCACGGTTGCTTCTTTATTATTAAACCGGAGTTGGCGGATATATTAATTTCTAGACCTTATAAAGGATTAATGTATAGTGAAGAGGCGTATATAGCAGAACTAATTAGAGAGAGTGATAAGCGTTGTTTCTATGACGCCAATATAGAAGTACTACATTTAGAGAGTACTGTTACTAGCAAATTAGCTTTTAGAAAGAAGTCTAAGTTTATTGCGGAATCACTTGAAATCGTACGAGATGAGTTTTTTTAATTGAGGTGAATGGTTAGTATGAGTGTTTTATTTATATCAAACATTGAAAAAAGCGAAACCGAAGGTATTTATAAAAAAGTTAAACATCAAGCCATGGCTGCAAGTAGATATAAGAGTGTTTGTTATTTAGTTTGTAAAAAAAATGGTCAAGTATTAATATCGAAGTTTGTTAATGGAGAAGAAATGGAATTGGTAATACCTAATAAAAAAATATCCTCTAATAATCATACTTTATATTTGAATATTTTATTGGAGTCAAAAAAAATAATAAATGACGAAGTAGATAGTATTTATATTAGACATGCGTTAATTCCTAGATTTGAATTATTAAAATTATTATTATTTGCAAAGAAAAAAAACAAGAAAATCATTTATGAAATACCAACATATCCCTACTTTGGTGAACAATATAAAGGAAGTAAGAATAAAGTAAAGACTTCTCTTAAATTAATGGTAGAGTGTATTTTGTGGCCATTAATATATATATTGATAGATAAATGTGTAGTTATACGAAGCAATAGTAATGTTAAAATATATAAAAAAATGTTTAATATTACAAATGGAATAAATACTAAATTAATCAAAGCAAAATTATGTAAATATAATGACTACGAATTTCAAATATTAGGGCTAGGTACAATATATAATTATCATGGATATGAGAAGATACTATACAGCATTAAGAACTGTGATGGTAAGATTGGGCAAAAAATAATAAAATTTCATATAGTAGGCGAAAGTGAATGTATTGAAAAACTTAAATTATTAACTGAGAGTCTTAATATAGAAGATCATATAGTATTTCATGGAAAGCGAACCGGGGAAAACTTAGATGAAATCTTTGATAATGTGGATATTGCAGTAGGTTGTTTAGCTTTATATAGAAGGAATGCCGATATAGATACTACTTTAAAAGTAATTGAATATCTTGTTAGAGGCGTGCCTTTTATTACAAGTGGTCATATTGAAAATGTGAATCCTGTGAAGAAAACATATATTAAAATTCCAAATGACAATACTCCAGTGAACATTAAAAATTTAATGGATTTTGCAGATAGTTTGAGTTTTCAAGATCTTAGTATTTCTAGAGAAATGGCTATAAAGAATTTTGACTGGGATTATATAATGAAGGATGTTTTGAAATAGAAATTTTGATTTAAGGAGGTCCAAAGTTGGAGCCTTATGGTATTAAAAATAAAAAAGAGGTTTCATTACTTGAGTTGGCTTTTTTCATTTTTACAATGATATTTTTTGTGCAGTTCAATGATATAGATTTGAGAATAATCATTTGCTTTTTTTGGATTATTAAATCTATTATTTTTGCTAAAGGGCATGTATTATTAAATAAAAAAATTACACGTTATTATCTATTTTTCTTAGTTATAATTAGTTATTCTTTAATCGTATTATATCTAAATGGTAATTATAACTTTTTTATTTCATTTAGATATATAAGGGCAGTATTAACATTTACAACAATTTTTATTTATCTCTCAGTGCATAGAATTTCTCCTAGATCACTAATAAATGCATCATTAATTGTATTTTCTATTCATTCGAGTGTAATATTATTGCAAATTTTATTTCCTAATGTAGAACAATATACTTCTTTAATTAATGGTTATTCTAAAAAAGCTTTAGAATTGCGTGGTAACGGATTAGTTTCAGGGTATGATTTTGCTGGAACTTACTTAAATATCGCGATTTTCATTGCTATTATAAGTTATATCAAAACCTCAAAAAAAATATATTTCTTGTTAAGTGCTTTCTTTATAGTGGGTGTATTTATGACATCTAGGGTTAGTATAATAGTAACGGTTGTTTTATTAATTTTGTTAGTATTCATAGCTCTGAAAAATGGTAAAAAGCTATTAAGTTTATTTTTGATTGGCACTCTAAGTTTAGTTAGTTTTGGTGTTGTAATATTTTTAGTGCTTTCAATGGATATAATGCCAGGTGTAAGAAATTTTATACTCCAATTATTCCCGTTTTTATATGATACTTATGCTGATATGGTACATAGCTATGCTAACTATGAGATAAAAGATACTATTATGAGCCAAGTAGGATTTCCATATGAGACTAAATATATATTTGGAATTGCAGAGAAAGCTCCTACTGATCCAGGGTATCTACATACTATATATTCAATAGGTTATGTTGGGTTGTTAGTTGTATATAGTTTTTATGTTTATATATTTATTAAGTGCTTAAGAAATATAAAACAAACATTTTTATTAAAACAAAATGTTTACTTAGAAATTATTAATTATTCCACAGCTATCATAGCTTTATTAACTATCACAATGGAAATTAAACTCAGTTTTATGTTTTCTACAGGAATGTTTGAATTAATGATTATATTTTTCCTTGTTAACATTATTAATAAGGAAAGAATCTTACAGTGATAATTTTTTAAAACCTAAGACTTTACAAACTGATTAGAGCCACTGGCATTATTAGAGTTTAATGAAGTTCTAGGATTTTATAATTAATACTCTTATTTAGTTTGAAGATATTTACACTCAAAAATGTAATGCTTCGAATAGAATGAAAAATTCGAATGACTTTATTCAAACTTTAATTAATAAAGCAACCACATAGGTAACTACTGACAAATTAGATTAAAGTTATCTATACTTCTTTACTAATTACAATATAAAAATCTAATATTTCCTATTAACTTATTTTTTATATAGAAGAGAGGAGGATCCTATTATTTATAATTTTTGCTTTGTAATACTACATTATGAGGTATTGGAAGAAACTATTGAATGCGTTAATTCCATCAAAGATAATGTTGATTATAATTTTTATTCTATAGTAATTATTGATAATAATTCGTCGAATAACTCTGGGAAACAATTAGAAGAAAAATTCAAAAGTAATAAAAATATTTATGTACTTTTAAATGAAAATAATATAGGGTTTGCAAAAGGTAATAATATAGGATATCTGTTCGCTAAAGAAAAGCTAAATGCTGACTTTGTAGCATGTATTAATAATGATACTATAGTTGAGGATCCTCAGTTTATTAAGAAAATCACTAACCTTTATGATTCAAAAAAATTTCATGTAATGGGCCCCGATATTATTACAATTGATGGGAAACATCAAAATCCGTATAAATTAAAGGGAATTAGTTTAGAAGAAATTAATGATTATATAAGGAACTATAAGAAAAATCTATTAAAGAGCTTATTGAAAGTAAGGCTAAGAAGAATTAATCTTTGGAGAAAATTGCTGAAAAAAGTCAGAAAATCCCCACCTGAGGATTTTAATAGACTCCATTCTGCAGTAAGTGAAGATATTGTGTTGCACGGGTCAGCGTTAATATATTCTCCTCTCTATATAAAAGATGAGGAAAACGCTTTTCACCCGGGAACGTTTATGTTTGGAGAAGAGCATATTCTATATCACAACTGTAGACTTAAAGGGTATAAAATTGTATATAGCCCAATTACTAGTATATTCCATAAAGAAGATGCTTCTACTGATAAGGCACTAAAAAGTGATTCTAATAAATTGAAATTCATCTATAAAAATGAACTGGATTCTTATTTAATCTTAAAAGACATCTTAGAAAGTGAAAAAAATAAGAGGTAATAAATGATAAATAAGACTGGAAAAAGAATTAATTATAAAATCATTTCAAGTACCGTGAAAACTTTTCAATTGTTATTATAAGTTTAATTTCTTATTATAAATTGCTACCTTCAACAATTTTGGGGAACAGTTATAAACATATAATTGAAACTTTAAATGAACGGGATAGCTCAATCAATTACCGAAATTAGAGTTACAATCTCTAAGATGGCAAGAATTGGCGTTAAAGGTGTTATAAAGGATATATTAGTAAAAATAGATGGAGGTTAAACAAATGAAAGGAATAATTCTAGCTGGTGGGTCTGGTACACGATTATATCCGTTAACAATGGTGACAAGTAAACAGTTGCTACCTATTTATGATAAACCGATGATATATTATCCTCTATCCACATTAATGTTACCAGGTATTAAAGATATACTTATTATATAAACTCCTGAAGATACACCACGCTTTGACTCATTACTTGGTGATGGTTCTCAGTTTGGGATTAACCTAGAGTATAAGATTCAAGAAAGTCCAGATGGCTTAGCCCATGCATTTATCCTAGGTGAGGGATTTATTGGTAATGATTCAGTCGCAATGGTATTAGGAGACAATATCTATTATGGGAGTGGCTTAAGAGAAAAACTGCAAAAAGCAAGTAAAAAAGGAACTGGTGCTACAGTTTTTGGATATCATGTTCAAGACCTTGAACGATTTGGCGTTGTTGAATTTGATGTAGAAGGCAAAGTATTAAGTGTGGAAGAGAAACCCGAAGAACCAAAGTCAAACTATGCAATAACTGGTTTATATTTTTATGACAATCGTGTTGTAGATATTGCGAAAAATGTCGTGCCTTCAGAACGAGGGGAACTGGAGATAACATCTATTAATCAAGCTTTTCTGCAATCTGGAGAACTTAATGTGGGATTATTAGGTAGGGGATATACCTGGCTAGATACAGGCACACACGAAAGCTTGGTTTCGGCTACAAACTTTGTACATACGGTTGAGGAACATCAAGGTATTAAAATATCAGCTCCTGAAGAGATTGCTTATGTGAATGGATGATTACGAAAGAAGACTTAGCAGAATCTGGAAAACGTTTTAATAAGACCGGCTATGGTAAATATCTTTTAAAAGTAGCAAAAGGTGATATTAAATACTAAAAAAAAGGGGTGAACAATATGAAACTAATAGACACTGAATTACATGGAGTAAAAATACTTGAACCTTCAGTTTTTGGAGACCACCGCGGATGGTTTATGGAAACCTACAGTGATACAAAATTGAAAGAAGCAGGTATGAATGAATTTTTGTTCAAGATAATCAGTCTTTTACAGCAACAAAAGGAACATTAAGGGGATTACATTATCAACTTAATCCAAAAGCACAAGCTAAGCTGGTCCGTTGCACGCAAGGAGCTATCTATGATGTGGCAATTGATATCAGAAAGGCAGTCCAAATTTTGGCGAATGGTTTGGAATCGAGCTAAATGAAGAAAATAAAAAGCAGTTATTGGTTCCCAAAGGATTTGCGCATGGCTTCATGACTTTAACAGAAGATGTAGAAGTGCAATATAAAGTAGATAATGATTATTCACCAGAATGTGATCGAGGAATTATTTGGAATGATCCAATTGGAATCGAATGGCCAATTGATATAAAGCCAATTTTATCGAAAAAAGACGAAAAAGCTCCATTACTTGAAGAAGCAGATAATAACTTTTCATATAGGATGAAATAATGAAGATATTGGTAACGGGCGCCACAGGACAACTTGGATATGATGTTGTCCGTGATGGTAATAACCATGGCATGGAAATGCATGGAGTGGGAAGCAAAGATTTGGATATAACGAATAAAGAGGCGGTTAACCATTATGTCAAAGAGTTAAATCCAGACGCAATTATCCACTGTGCTGCATATACAGTAGTACGGATTATGTCTTTGATGGTAATGGTGATTCCTTATTTGAAGAATCGTCTGAAATAAATCCAGTCGGATATTATGGGTTTACGAAACATGAGGGTGAGAAGATTGTAAAGAGTCTACTAGATAATTCTTTTATTGTTCGTATATCTTGGGTGTTCGGTATAAATGGGAATAACTTTATTGATACCATGTTACGTTTAGCTGAACGTAAAAATGAAATAAATGTAGTTGGTGATCAAATTGGCTCGCCAACCTATACTTATGATTTAGCAAAGTTGTTACTTGAGATTATCCAAAGCGAAAAATATGGAACATACCATGCGACGAATGAGGGTTACTGCAGCGGGGCTGAATTTGCGACTGAAATTTTTAAGCAAAGTAACAAAGAGGTAAAAGTAAATTCTATTACAACAGAGGAATACCCTACCCGAGCAGTGAGGCCAAAAAATTCATGTATGTCAAAAGAAAAATTAAAAGCTAATGGATTTAACTCTTTGCCCAAGTGGCAGGATGCCTTGGCGCATTATCTTGATGAACTAAAAAAAGAGGTGAACTAATATGGAAAGAAAAAAGTTACTTGTAACAGGTGGAGCACGATTTATTGGTGGTAATTTTGTCCAATATATGGTTGATAAATACCCTGATTATGATATTTATAATCTTGATCAGTTGACGTATGCTGGCGATTTAACAAAGCATAAGCAGATAGAAGATAAAGTTAATTATCATTTTATAAAAGCAGATATAGCGAATAGAGAAGAGATTTTTAATCACTTTGAAAAAGAGAAGTTTAACTATGTCATTCATTTTGCAGCCGAGAGCCATGTGGACCGCTCATTCACAGACCCTGAGTATTCATACATACCAATGTATTGGGAACACAGGTGCTTCTTGATGCGGCAAAAGAATTCAAGCCAACTAAATTTGTTCATGTCTCAATAGATGAAGTTTATGGTGAATTGGAATTTGATCCTACTACATTTTTTACGGAAGAAACACCACTTCAACCAAATAGCCCATATAGTGCAAGTAAGGCATCATCTGATCTTTTAGTTCGTGCTTATCATGAAACGTACAGTTTGCCAGTTAATATTACCCGTTGCTCCAATAATTATGGCCCTTACCATTTTCCAGAGAAATTAATACCTCTTACTATTTCTCGTGTTTTAAATGATGAAAAAATTCCAGTTTATGGCGATGGAAAGAATATTCGGGACTGGTTGCATGTACATGACCATTGTGCTGCAATTGATTTAGTGATGAATGAGGGCGATAGCGGAGAAGTTTATAATGTTGGTGGACATAATGAGAGAACTAATTTGGATGTAGTAAATACAATTATAAAAACACTAGATAAATCGGACGAGTTGATAGAGTTCGACGGATCGTTTAGGTCATGATAAGCGTTACGCAATAGATCCTACTAAAATAGAAAGACTGGGTTTGAAGGGACTTATGATTTTGAGGTTGGTATTGCTCAAACTGTACAGTGGTATTTGAATAATAAAGTTTGGTGGAAGCAAATTTTAAGTGGAGAATATAGAGAATACAATCGAATACTAACTAAATAGAAAGTAATTGATTGGAACATGTATCTTTGGTATTAATTGCGCTAAAATATTTGATACGTCAAAGAAAAACTAAAAGCAAAATAATTTAATCCTTTATTTAAATCCCAGGGTGCTTTGAACATAGTTGAATTAATACATGAATATGTTATTGAAATGAATATTGTAAGATATAATTGGAGGGTTAATGGTTATTATGAAAAAGCAATTAGTTATTATGGGGGCTTTTGATCGTTATAATTTTGGTGATTTGCTATTTCCTATTATTATTCAAGAATATATAAACAAATATAGACTAGATGTTAGGAAACATTATTCTGAAATAGTTCCAGTTGCTTTAGAGAAGAAGGATTTAAGTGATGCAGGGGGATTAACTACACATGCATGG
Organism: Aquibacillus saliphilus; assembly: GCF_020404745.1. Lineage (GTDB taxonomy): Bacteria > Bacillota > Bacilli > Bacillales > Amphibacillaceae > Aquibacillus > Aquibacillus saliphilus. The sequence goes on along the minus strand of NZ_JAIZAP010000006.1, from coordinate 140,148 downwards.
AAGGATTTAAATCCTAATACGGCTAGAGATATTATTGTAGCAGGTGGAGATGTTCTAGGAGCAAATACTTCAGGGTTATATATGGATTCTTTGAACTCTTACAATGAACATTTTATTGCAAGAGTTATGCGGAAAATTCTTACTAATAAATATATAGAGAATAAGGCTGCTGAGAAATTTCAAGTAACTAATCTATTACCTTATGTACCTATCCAAGGATTAAATAATGTGGATAATATAGTTTATAATTCTGTTAGTGGATCCGGATTGATAAGTGGTGAAATAAAAAAAGATGATAATAAAATAATAGTTGACAGACTTTTGAAATCAAAATTTGTTTCAATCAGAGATAAAAATACACATAAGGCTATATTAAATAATGGTGTAACTGCCAAATTGGCACCAGACTCTGCTTCTATTGTAAGAGAATTATTTCCTTTAGAAGAGTTAGAAACAAAAATTACAGATGATAAAATTATTAATTTAAAAGGAAAAGATCATATTGTATTTCAATTTGGTTTACGGAAAAGCAAAAATCATTTCGATGAAATTGTTTCTCAAATTGAGGAAATAGCATCTCAAGGTGATAATGAAATAGTCTTATTACCTGTAGGATTTGCTACAAATCACGATGATGTTATTGCACTAAGGAAAATATCAAAGAAAATAAAAGTCCCACATACATTTTTCGATGAATTAACTATATGGGAAATTATGTACATAATCGGAACGGCTAAGTTTTTATTTGGAACAAGTTTGCATGCTAATATTACTGCAATGTCATATAATGTACCACATATAGGCTTGAATAAGAATATTGTAAAACTAGATAAATATTTAGAAACATGGGGTCTAGAACCACTAAATAAGAATATAGATTTTAGTGAAATGAGTTCTTTCTTTTTTAAAAACAAAAATTTTGATAAAACAATTATATATCAAAACTCTAATAAATTAATTAAACTTACACATGACAATTTTAATGAGTTATTTGATAATTTACTAATAGATTAAATGTCTATAATATCACCAAGTTTAGTAATCTTGAAGAAGTGGGATAAATAATGAAAAAGATATACGGTATTAAAAATTCTAAGGCTTCAGGTCCTATATTATTATTAGGAGCACAATATATTACTAAGATAATGGGACCATTAGTTGCCCTTTTGGTAGTTAGATATTTAGGGTCCGAGGATTATGGTTTGTATGCTTCAGCAATTGCTGTTACATCTTTCTTGTCATTTTTACCGGATTTTGGTCTACAACAATCTACCCTTAAGCTATCTGTTAATTCCAATGTTAAAATTAGTGAATTGATAAAATTAACTGTAAATACCAGTATCGTGTACACTTTGATAGCTTTTATTTTATTATATTTTTGGTTGAACGAATTTAATTATGATAATACAGTAAAATTAATAGCCTATATTGTTGGGATAAGTTTTTTTCGAAGTTCTATTATGATGGTAATGACTACATTGTTACAGATTAAACAAAAATATTCTCGCATCGCTAGTTGGAATCTAATAATTAATTCTATGCAATGGATATTAACAGTAGTATGTATTATTATGAAGGTTGATATCTTTCAATTAGTTTTTTGGCCTCAGGTTTTTTCCTTCTTTATTACGGTAATATTATTTATTTGGGAAGGAAGGAAAATCAAATTGTTTTCAAAGTTTACTTCATTGAAAATAAAAGGAACATATAAGCAATTAATTGGTCAGTCCTTAGAGTTTGGTACTGCTGGATCAATGCAACAAATGTATCATCGTTCAGATGCAGCGATATTATCGGCATTCAGAAGTCCTCTAGAAGTAGGATATTTTTCAGTTGCAGTAAAAATTACAGATTTGATAAATTTCTTTCCAGGAGTATTATTTAATCAGGTCTTATATCCAAAGTTTTTCAAGTGGAGTAAGGATAATAGAGAAAAATATTTAATTTTTTATAAAATGATTAATAAATCAATGCTAATTCTAGGGATATTAGCTTGTAGTGTATTATTATTGTTTACGAAAGAACTTGTATATATTGTTTATGGTAGTAATGAGGTATCTTCAGCAATTTTTTTGAGCATTATGCTATTTGGAGTTCCTTTGCGGTTTGTTGCAAGTTCAATTGGAGCAATTCTAACAACAGATAATCTCATAAGAAAAAAAATTAAAATTCAATCAATAATAGCTATAGTGAATGTTGGGTCTAATATTATATTTGTTCCTTATTATGGGGCTATAGCAGCGGCGATATTAATGGTGATAACTGATTTCTTGTTATTGATAGGATACTTAATCTTTACAAATAAGTATGTGACTAAATCACATTTTAGTAAGAAACTTCTATATAATCTACCTTTATTAATTGGACTGTTAATATTGTCAATTTTTATAGCTGAACTTCCATTTGTATATAAGATATTAACAGGTACGCTTACTACAATTATCTATATAGTCATTTTGTTTTTCAGTTTTGAAAAAGATGAGTTTACAGTAATAAAATCTCTGTTTATAAAGAAAAGGTAAAACTTTATTTGCTAGAAATTAATTTTTATAGGTTAAAGTTTAATATAAATAATATGAATCAGGAATAAGTATTCCTAAATTCTGCGTTTTTTGGTCCATATATAAAGTGTGTTGTTCAGTTTAGTAGAAAATCAAAATACATGTCAACTTATAATGCCAATTAAATAAACTGTTAAAAAGTTTATGATGGTTGTTGGAAGAAGATATGAAAAACCTGCATATTTAATTTGAGATAAAAATAGAAGTTTAGGGTTTAATAAATTTAATAATAAAAATAAATGTTGGAGCGTGGTCATATTGAAAGGAATTATCTTAGCCGGTGGAAGTGGAACTCGTTTACACCCACTAACAATGGTGACTAGTAAGCAATTATTGCCAATATATGATAAACCAATGATTTATTATCCTTTGTCCACTTTGATGCTGGCAGGGATTAAGGATATTCTAATTATTTCCACTCCTGAAGATACTCCTCGTTTTAGTTCATTACTTGGAGATGGTTCTCAATTTGGAATAAACCTAGAGTATAAAGTTCAACCAAATCCTGATGGATTAGCACAAGCATTTATCATTGGTGAAGAGTTTATTGGTAATGACTCAGTAGCAATGGTATTGGGTGATAATGTTTATTATGGTAGTGGTTTAACGAAGATATTAAAACGAGCAGCCGAAAAAAAAATTGGCGCAACAGTCTTTGGGTATCATGTTAAAGACCCTGAAAGATTTGGGGTAGTTGAATTTGATGTAGACGGTAAGGTTCTAAGCGTGGAAGAGAAGCCTAAGCACCCTAAGTCTAACTATGCAGTAACTGGTTTATACTTTTATGATAATCGCGTTGTTGAAATTGCCAAGAATGTTGAACCTTCTTCTCGTGGGGAACTAGAAATCACATCTATAAATGAAGCATACTTACAGTCGGGTGAACTAGATGTTGAGTTGTTAGGTAGAGGTTACACGTGGCTAGATACTGGTACGCATGAAAGTTTAGTCTCAGCTACAAACTTTGTTAAAACTGTCGAGGATCACCAAGGAATTAAAATATCTGCTCCAGAAGAGATTGCCTATGTAAATGGATGGATAAGCAAAGATAAGTTAATTGAGTCTGGGGAGTTATTTTCTAAGACTGGATACGGCCAATATCTCTTGAAAGTAGCAAATGGTGACATAAAATACTAGATTTGGAGTGATTGAATGAATATCATAGAGACAAAGTTACAAGGAGTAAAAGTTATAGAGCCAAGAGTATTTGGTGATCATCGTGGCTGGTTTATGGAAACTTATAGTGCAAATAAATTCAAAGAGGCAGGTGTGGATTTGGATTTTGTGCAGGATAATCAATCTTTTTCAGCTACGAAAGGTACCTTACGTGGATTACACTACCAATTAAGCCCTAAAGCACAGACAAAACTTGTGCGCTGTACTCGAGGAGCAATTTTTGATGTAGCGGTAGATATTAGAAAAGAAAGTCCTACATATGGACAGTGGTATGGCGTAGAATTAACTTCGGAAAACAAAAAGCAGTTATTAGTTCCAAAAGGATTCGCCCATGCATTTATGACCTTGACTGCAGATACGGAAGTGCAATATAAAGTAGATGAAGTGTATGCACCCGAATGCGACCGAGGAATCATTTGGGATGATCCAGCTATTGGAATTGAATGGCCTATTGATATTGAACCCGTACTATCTGAGAAAGATGAGAAAGCACCTTTTTTAGAAGACGCAGAAAACAATTTCAGGTTTGAGGAGTAATTAATTATATGAAGATACTGGTAACTGGTTATACAGGACAACTTGGCTATGATGTTGTTAAAGAAGGCTCACAACACGGGTTGGACATGCATGGTGTCGGACGAGAGCAACTAGATATTACAAAAGAACAAGACGTTTATGAGTACGTGAAAGAGCTTAAGCCTGATGCAATCATTCATTGTGCGGCATATACCGCAGTAGATAAAGCTGAAGATAATAAAGAATCATGCTGGAATGCAAATGTTAATGGAACAACTTATTTAGCTGGTGTAGCCAAAGAAGTGGGAGCAAAGTTTATATATATTAGTACTGATTACGTATTTCAAGGTACTGGAGAAATACCTTTTAAAGAATCAAGTGAAATAAGCCCGGTTGGTTATTATGGCTTAACCAAAAGTCAAGGTGAAAAGGCTGTTCAAGAAATTCTAGAAGACTGGTTCATTGTCCGTATCTCATGGGTGTTTGGTATCAATGGAAACAACTTCATTAAGACAATGTTGAGACTTTCTGAAACACATAGTGAATTAAATGTGGTAGGTGATCAGTTTGGTTCCCCTACTTATACGTTTGATTTAGCGAAATTGTTGATCAACATGGTTCAGACTGAAAAGTATGGCATCTATCATGCTTCGAATGAAGGTTTTTGCACATGGGCTGAATTTGCAAAAGAGATATTTAAACAGAGTTACAAGCAAGTAAAAGTAAATGCTATTACGACAGAGGAATATCCTACTAGAGCTGTGCGACCAAAGAACTCTTGTTTGTCTAAGGATAAATTGCAAGAACAAGGTTTCAATCGTTTACCAAGCTGGCAGGATGCTTTGGGTCACTACTTAGAGCAGTTAAAAGAAGAGGTGAAATAGATTGTCAAAAAAGAAAGTATTAGTTACAGGTGGAGCAGGGTTTATTGGTGGTAACTTTGTACAATACATGGTTGAGAGGTACCCAGAGTATGATGTTTATAATTTAGATGAATTAACTTATGCTGGAGATTTAACCAAGCATAGTGGCATAGAATCAAAGGATAACTATCATTTTGTTAAAGCGGATATTGCTGATAGAGAGACAATCATCCCATTATTCAAAAAAGAAAAATTTGATTATGTTGTACACTTTGCAGCCGAAAGTCACGTAGATCGATCCATAACAGATCCTGAGATTTTCACCCGTACAAATGTTTTAGGTACTCAAGTAATATTAGATGCAGCAAAATCAATAGATATTACTAAGTTTGTTCATGTTTCAACAGATGAGGTATATGGTGAGCTAGATTTTGACCCAACTACATTTTTTACAGAGGAAACTCCTCTTCAACCAAATAGTCCTTATAGTGCCAGTAAAGCATCCTCAGACTTTCTAGTCCGTGCATATCATGAAACGTTTGGAATGCCTGTCAACATAACTCGATGCTCTAATAACTATGGTCCCTATCATTTTCCGGAAAAATTAATACCGTTAACTATTTCAAGAGTTTTGAATGACGAAAAAGTTCCAGTCTACGGGGACGGTAAAAATATAAGAGATTGGTTACACGTCCAAGACCATTGTTCTGCCATTGATTTAGTATTACATGATGGTACGAGTGGTGAAGTATATAATGTTGGTGGACATAATGAATGTACTAATTTGGAAGTAGTAAAAACAATAATCAACACTCTAGAAAAGTCTGATGACTTGATTGAATTTGTAACTGATCGTTTAGGTCATGATAAACGTTATGCAATTGATCCTACTAAGCTTGAAAAATTAGGATGGAAGCCAACCTATAATTTTGAAACAGGTATTGCTCAGACTATTCAATGGTATTTGGATAATAAGAAATGGTGGGAACAAATTATTAGTGGTGAATATCAAAGTTATTTTGAAAAGCAATATAGCATATAAGTGTAGTAGTTAGATGTTTGTTTTATAAGACCTTTTAATTGTGTATGATACAAAAGTATTATACAGGAGGGGATTGATAGGGAAAGGAAATGTTTAAATGAAAATTACAATAGCAGGGACAGGCTATGTCGGTCTATCTAATGCTGTATTATTAGCTCAACATAATGAAGTAATCGCAATGGATATTATTCAAGAAAAAGTAGATATGATCAATAATAAAAGATCTCCAATCGTTGATAATGAGATTGAAGAATTTTTAGCAACGAAAGAATTAAAAATAACTGCAACAACCGACAATTATAAAGCGTTCAAAGATGCTGAGTATGTCATCATCTCAACGCCTACCAATTATGATCCGGAAAAGAATTACTTTAATACGAGGACTGTGGAAGCTGTTATTGCTAACGTTCTGTCTATAAATTCAGATGCAGTGATGGTTATTAAATCCACAGTACCGGTGGGTTATACAGAGACTGTCCGTGAGAAGTTTGAAACAGAAAACATTATTTTTTCACCGGAGTTTTTAAGAGAAGGTAAGGCTTTATATGATAACTTGTATCCTTCGCGAATTGTTGTTGGAGAGCAGTCAGATAGAGCTAAGGTATTTGCTAATTTATTAGTAGAAGGTGCTTTAAAAGAGGATGTAGATGTCCTGTTCACGAATTCAACAGAAGCGGAAGCTATTAAACTATTTGCGAATACTTATTTAGCAAATAGAGTTGCTTTCTTTAATGAACTAGACTCGTACGCCGAGGTGAGAGGATTAGATTCTAAACAAATTATTGATGGTGTTGGACTTGATCCGCGAATAGGGACTCATTACAATAATCCTTCCTTTGGATACGGTGGATACTGCCTACCTAAAGATACGAAGCAGCTACTAGCTAATTATGAAGATGTTCCTAATAATATAATGGCAGCAATAGTTGATGCTAACAGAACTAGGAAAGATCATGTTGCGGAAATGATTATTAAAAGGCAACCTAAGATTGTAGGTATCTATCGACTTACGATGAAAATGGACTCGGATAACTTTAGACAATCAGCTATCCAGGGAGTTATGAAGCGTATCAAAGCAAAGGGTATTGAGGTTGTGGTGTATGAACCAGCCATGATTGAGGACGAATTCTATAATTCTAGAGTCGTGAACGATTTTGAAGAATTTAAGAAAATTTCTGATGTAATCGTGGCGAATCGAATATCGGGTGATTTACTCGAAGTGAAGGACAAGGTGTACACGAGAGATTTGTTTAGTAGGGATTAAGAGGTTGAGGCTAGTAATTTAGGTTATCGAAAGATACACGTTTGGGCTGAAAGCTAGCTTAACGGGTATCTTTTTGTATAAAAAACACTTTGTGCGTGAGCTCTACTAATATGAGCATTTTCCACTTTCTAGGCTCCAAATTATATCTAACGTTTACTTGATGAATTCAGGGCGCTCATTAAAGAATAGCATACCGTGGTGTGCTAAAATAAAATGATTCTCCAGAACTTCAGACTGGATCCGCCACCAACTATAGACACATAAGAGGTGGAATGGTGTGTGTAGACCTGAAAGGCAGTAGATGCGCTCATCTGGAATTAAGTTGATTACTGCCAATGAAATGACCACCCTCGCCATACTATTTACCACCGAATGACAGAGAGTTTACCAGTAAGTGACAGGCGTTTACCACGATACCTTTGTATAATTAATGCGCACACCTAATTGTGTGACATTATTATAAGGTAAACGTCAAATAGCCCACACCTATTATTCAGGTCTGGGCTCATGCTATGATTGGGTTACTTCTTACTTGGTATGCGACAACCTTCTGGTATATAGTCTGACCATGGCAGATACTTTTTGACTGCATTAGAATCTGTCAGATCTACATTCGGAAGTTCTTCAAATAAATATTTTAAGTATGCATAGGGATTAAGGTTATTCGCCTTAGATGTTTCAACGACACTATAAATAAGAGCGCTACTTTTTGCACCCTTCGCCGTGTTGCTGAAAAGCCAATTTTTTCTTCCCAAAACAAAGGGCTTAATTGCTCTCTCCGCACGATTATTATCCAACTCTAATCGTCCATCCAAAAGAAAGACTGTAACCGTCAAGTTAAATTGAACACTTTTTGCTCATTAATTTTGAACAGTTTCTTTTATTAAATAGGACTGGTGCCTGTCACTCCCCAATTTTTGTAACATGTGGTGGTCAAGAAAAGGTTTATTATTTTCAAAATAATAAACTTCTCAATTTTAATTGGAGAGTTGGTTATAGTTACCATCTTTTGTTCAATTGACGAAAGTTTCTATATCTAAGGTGTTATCGGTTTGATAATTTAAAGGGTGGGGGATACCTTTCCAGTATTCATCTGTAGCACTATCCAATCGAATAGCTTGTTGAATTTGATTTTTAGCCATAGCAAAGTCCTCATATAAAGGATATTTCCGTCTATACAGTTTATATAGTGATAAGTGTTTACCTTTAAAACGCAAATTTTCTTCTTCTTGTAAACTTAATTCTGTTAACAATCTTTTTTCAGTAGATGTAAATGAATTAGCTAAATAAATAGCTTGCACCAAATGTTTAGCATTAAATATTTTTGCTCTTTCCAAATAGTTTTCAGGAATTACCTGGAAATACATATATCGCTTTATTTTTTTAGCATCATATCCTAATTCAACAGAAATCAAATTTTCATTCATTCCAAAATCATGAGTGAGTTCATAAACCAATAGTTCCTTATAAATATTCTTCTCATTAGATGCTAAACAACGTTGTAACATAGCGATTTTCCTAGCCTTTTCCGATTTGAATGAATTAACGATGGTACAGTATAGAGGGAATGTTTTACCTAAAAGTCTTAATCCGTTGATATATTTGAATCCACCGATAATGTTATAATTATTGTCAAGTTTTTTTTCAACAGTGATAAAGGGAGTTTTTGCCTTTTCCATTTCTTCAGAATAGTTTAATGCCGTTGTCCTGTTCACCTTCTCTTGATGAAAAGTTATTAACTGATTAGGTGATAAAAAAGCGTTAGTCATGTTGTTCAAGCCCCTTCAAATATATTAATTAAATATATGAGATTATACATTTGTCCTATTCCAAACTTCTTCTAAGAAATAAGAAATGTGGATGGGTGCTAGGAAAAAGTATTGGTATGAACTGAAAAAAAGCTATGAGGACTGGTGCACTGTTACTCCTCGATAAATATTGTTTTACAGGGATTGTTTCAATAATAAGTGTCGCAAGGCACCCTTTCTGGTGTCTTATTTGTATAATTAAAATGAAAATTGGCAAAATGATTATAAAAAGGCGGTGTAATGGATGAAAGATATTAGCACAAAACAAATAACTGAAGAATTATGTGTAAGAGAAGGAATTAGTAATATAGTAGTAGAACCTCATAGTGAAATCACGATTACAACTGGAGGTAACAACGAGAAATTCACCGGGCCAGCTATAATCATGATTAACCAAGATTAACCTACTTTTCTGTACGATGATGAATTGATGGTGATATTGCCCTTTTGAAGAAGCTGACATCAACCCTTGATGGACTAAACTCGGAACACCAGAGTATTCATAGGTACCGCTATGGAATTGAATTACTAATTTTCTGCTGGACTCATCATATCCAATTGCTCTTAGGTTACTTGAAGATACAGAAACCATATTCATTCTAATCACCTCCTCAATCGTTACTTCGACAGTTATGTATGCATTTCCTTTTAATTGGTAAATTAAAGAGGAATTTACTTCCTTTTTGTCGAAGTTAATCGTTTCAAGGAGGAGGTAAGTTATGTTATATGCTTTAAATTTTTTATTAGGTATTGCAGGTGCAGCAATAACAATTTTGATAAGGGAGGTTGTTGCGAATGCAAAAAACAACAACAATGCTAAATGGGTAGCTCAAGTAGCATTATCAGATGAATTGAAAAGTAATTATGAAAATCTTACACGAAGAAATAAACACGGTAAGACATTGAATGATTATATTCAAAATAATGAGATTTACTTGTTTGGAGATGACTTTTTATTAGTTAATAATTGGAATGAGACTAAATTAGAAATAGTTAGGCTACATCCTAAACTTGGAAAAGACTTGTTCAAATTATATTCTATTATTGAGGAATTGAAAAAAAATGGGGATACATCTAATTTGAGGAAAGATGTATTAGATGAGTTAAATGACAGGTATGAACAAATAAAGGATGAATTAGAATTATAGCACCCAATGCGTTGCTTTTTCTTTTGCAAAGCAAAAACCGAGGTCTATAGACCTCGGATAATATTCGTTAGGGGGACTTGAACCCCCGCCCCTCTGTTTGCGAAACAGACGCTCTATCCAACTGAGCTACAACGCTATAAAAATAGTACCGAATATATCGGATGAACTAATTATACTTAAATAATTTTCTTTTGTAAAATAATAAACTGAAATCGGGAGGTAGGTGCCATGTAATGCCAAGAAAATGAGATCCTAGGCGAGATTAAGCTTTTGGAATATGGAAGAAAGTAAAGGCGAACGAAAATTAAAGGAGATTGCAGCTGAATTAAGCATAAGTGATTCGCAGATTTGAAAATGGAAAACCAAGATAAATGGAATTATAATTAAAAGGTAACATTACTAATTCGAAAAAGAGCGTTACTAAACAAAAAAGTACTAATCGAATTAGAGATGCTACTCTTAAAAAAGAAGAGTTTTTGTAAAGTGATGACCTCACTGATAAACAAAGTTTTTTTGAATGTAATAGACTACTCACTTCCCAAAAAATATTGTTTCATGAGTGGGGTGTGTAGTGTTCTATAAGGTTGTTAGTGCTGATTTGCTTTAGCATTAATGGCCTATTTTAATTGTTAAAATTATTGGTCTGTAACTACAGATTCCATGAAAGGGTAATTAAATCGTATTAAATCGTATTAAATCGTATTGGTGACAGGCACCGCAAAAAGACAAAAGGTGGATTTGTATCTTATGGGTGGACCCGGAGTTTCTATGATTAATATTGGTTCTTTTTTGTTTATTTTTGTAAATCTATGCAGGATAATTGACTTTGGTGAAGAATAAATCGATTTAATGTCAAACTGAGATTACAAGGGGGTATGCATTTGGGTAGGAAAAAACGCATTTGGTATCCAGGTGCCAAATATCATATTACTAGTCGCGGTATTCGAAGGACTACTTTGTTTCACAATGAAGAGGATCGTTTAGAGTATCTCAGATTGTTAGAAGAAACAATGATGCTGATGCCATTTTTTCTCCACACGTATTGTCTTATGACTAACCACATTCACCTTCAATTAGAGACCCTTAATCATTCCACGGGAGATATCATCAAGTACCTTCATACCAAATATGCAAAATACTTCAACCAAAAAATATCATTACTCTGGACATGTGTTTGAAAGTCGTTATGGATCAGAATTACTAGATACAGTCGAATATGAATTAGAAGTGAATAAATATATTCATTTGAATCCGATTCGTGCCAATATGGTATTGGACTTAGCTAATTATCGGTGGAGTAGTTATCACGATTATGTCAGCTACTCTGATTCGGAGTCAATTGTTACAAAAGCAAGGGTACTTTCCTTTTTTCCAGAACCTAAAGTGGAAAGTTATCTAACGTTTTTGCATGCTAGAGTATTAGAACGGGTGTTGGTGACAGGCAGAGCGACCGAGCATAGGTTGCAACATATAGTGGGTGGGATTCCCACCGAGAAAGAATTATCCATAATCTACGAAAGAAAGTAAAAGGTGTTCGTGGAAATTTAGGTAGCCAGTAAATGGTGATGATTTCTATTTGAACTTTCAAAGAGACGGATGTGGTTTCTTAACAACAAGTTCATTTCAGTCGAAAGCGTTTACAGAACAGTTATGGAACAATCAGGTGGAAACAATGAGATATTGTTTTTTCTTCATCCTCTTTTCAATGACTACTCGTATTTTCCAAAAACTCTTAGGAACGGTTTTTTGCGTCCTTGTTCATTGTCGATGCTTCTAGATGACAAGCAAGCGAATCAATTCGTTATTTTGGAAATAAGATTGTACAGGATTTTTTATGAGCGATGAGAAATAAAAGGGTTTGATATTGTTAAATGTAAAGATACTGATATGCGCATAATTAAATGGCCTTCCACTTTAGGTGTATTCCATTTTGGAAATACCTCCTGTGTTTTGCTCTTTGTCTATCCCACGAATCTTTATTAATAAATTTTGTTACCTTAACTCTTATTTTCATTCTACTACTTGCAGGGAGGTGACTCTTTGTCACATGGCGCATTCCATCTACTGTCACCCACAAATTTACCTGTTTGGCTTTTTATAAATTCCTTGCTCGATGAATGACTGAATAATAGGAGTGGTGGCTCTTTCTGTTAACCCAGTAAATGTTTCAGGAGGGGTTTTTCCTCCGCTGTAAGAATCTGGTGGAAGAATTGAGCGATCGTAAATATCACGGAAACTTTCCGTTCTAAGGAGGGTCAAGAAATTTCTTGAAGGGTCCAATCTTCTTCTTCGCAATTGTTCCATATTAATGACCGTTCCAGTAATAGCTTCTCCAGGGTAAGGTGTTCTTGCAACTACCATGCCGTTATAATCAATAATCATAGAATGGCCTGGCGTAATATTTTGTGGAGCAGTATTGTTGGCCATTCCGCCTAACATTGGAGCTACAACGTAAGCAAGATTTGCATGTGCCCCACTGCGATTTTGAACTTCCCAAATATCATTAGGTGAGGAAATTAGTGGTTCAGGAAAGTTGGCTCTTATTATAATTTCTGCACCTTGCAAGGCCAATGCTCGGAAACTTTCGGGAAAGTGACCGTCCATACAGATTAAACATCCAATTCGACCGATCTCTGTATCTACTACTGGATATAATTGTTGGCTAATCGGAATATTGGAATCATCAATATAATCTTCCAACATGTCGTGTGGGCTTGCGCTTAATTCAAAATGAATAGCTGGATTGATTTTACGATATTTCAAAATAATATCCCCTGCTGTATCTATGACAATGGTAGTATTAAACTGACGATCAGGCCATTGCGGATCAATTTCAAGGAATGATCCGACAATATAAGTCTCTAATTCTATTGCTTTTTTCGCAAGTTTGTCCGTCTCTGCGCCAGGAATTGTAATAAGCATATTCTTTTTACGCTCGGGGAAGTCTAAATCGAACGGTTCCCCCTGAATACAGAATTCCGGTAAAGTGATCAGTTTAACCGGGGCATAAGGAGCCACTCCACCAGATCCACTTGACTTAGCTGTTGATGAACCTGCAAATCCAGCAGAGTTAATCAAAGTTAGGACTCTTTCAAGATTTTCTTCTACCTCTTTTGGGCTTCTTGCCGTATTAACCACCGGTTGTATAGTAATTGCAGTATATAAATCCAAATTCATTTGCATGTACACTCCATTTCTTAATTTAGGATTTCCTTCGTAAGATAGACCTCCTTTTAAAAATTTGTTCACCACCTTTAAATTGTATGCGTTTACAATCCGTTGCACAAGTACTTCAGTAAAGTACTGAAAAAATTCTCGCTTAATAATAATCAAATTTAGCAACATTTAACTTGTAAATGTTGCTAATCAGTTGGCTTTAGAAATGTGTAACTGTTAATTTTTAAGTCTGTCGATTATTATATAGTATCACTTATAGTTTTAGTGTTATTTCCCTTGCTGCTTTCATTAACATGGAAATATAAAAATCAAGTTTGTTGTCCTCAAATCTGTACTCTGGAATGAAAATACTAAGAGCCATCGTAGACGTTGCTTGTCGTGAAATATTGTTCACTGGTACAGAAATGGCAATTACTCCTTGGTAACGCTCACTTTTACTTATTGCATAACCCTGTGTACGTATGGTTTCTAACTCATTAAGCAATTTAGCCTTGTCGATAATAGTGTTATTTGTATAAGGGGTGAGATCGTTTCCATGTATAACCTCTGACCATCTATCTTCATTGTGAAATGCTAAATGTGTTTTTCCACCAGCACCAGCGTATGTTGAAGCGGGGTTTCCAAAATCAACAGACCATTTTAATGGATGGGGACTTTCTACACCCTCAATGAAAACATAATAGCTTGGATTGTGCGAAATGCTGAGATAAATGGATTCCTGTGTTTCTTTGGATAATTTTTTCATAATTGGTAATGCAGTATTTCTGAGATTGGGTTCAACCATCTGAGCCAGTTTGATAAAAATTGACCCCAGCATATAACGTTTGGATTCATCTCTCAATAAAAATCCTTGTTCCCAAAGTGTTGATACAATTCGATGTGTAGCAGTGTTACTTATTTCTAAGGATTTTGCAATTTCTGATAGGGTTAGTTTTTTATTGTTTTGGAAAAGTAGAATGACTTGGAGTGTCCGTTCAGCAACTAAAGAACCAGAACTTTTTGAACTCATGTTATAACCTCTTTTATATAATATTAATAATAAAAACAATTAAGTTGTGTCTCCTAATATTGTACATTATCTAAAATAAACAAACAAATAGTCAAATTTTTTTGAATATTTAGTATTGACTTTCTTTTTTTATTTAATTAAAATAAAATAAATACCGATTATAGGTAAAGGTTTCCGATAATCGAAAAGGAGGAGAAGTTTTATGGTTTATGATATTTATACTGCCGTAGCGATTCAACCAGAAATCAAATTGGTAGAGAAACGGGCGGACATAATGAAAAACTTAAAAAGGTGTTTAGAATTAGTTGATGCTGCTCCGCAGGTTCAGCCTAGTGCCAAGGAAGGGTTTGAAGGGAATTGGGCGCCAATTAAATTGGTTTCATTTCCAGAATTTTTTATTCAGGGACATGAGGGACATTGGTCTTACGATCATTATGTAAATGAGGTATTAATTGAATTAGATGGGGAAGAAATGAAATTGCTTGCTGATAAAGCAAGAGAACATAAAATATTTATAGCTGGTTGTATTTTAGAAAGAGACCCAGATTGGATTGATGATGGCTATTTTTTTAATACACACTTTGTAATGGATCCAACAGGTGTAGTGATTCATAAGTATCGGAAACTCACAGTTGCAACACATTATGAATTGGCTGTAAGTCCTCATGATGTTTATGATAAATATGTTGAAATGTATGGAAGTGATTTATCTGCATTTTTCCCTGTTACTGATACAGAAATAGGGAAAATTGGTACAATAACCTGTATGGATGGTCATTTTCCTGAAACTGCTAGAGCTTTGGGGATACAAGGGGCTGAAGTAATATTACATCCACTTCTAACAGACCCACAGATGTCAGAACCACAAAGTATTTGGCAATCAATGAACAAAATGAGAGCTTGGGAGAATGTGGCTTATTTAATTGGTGCTTCTTGGGGAGGTATTTATGGTGGTTTACGCCCTAAAAATTTCGCGCCAGGTAAATCGATGATAGTTAACTATAACGGAGTTGTAACCGCTTACGCAGATCATGCTGGTGAAGGAATTATTAGTTCTGTTATAAACTTAGAGGAACTTAGAAGAAGGAGGACAGATCCTAGTAGGAATTTCCCAACCTTGCTTAGGAATGATATTTACAGGAAAATCTATGAAAACGACATTTATAAACCAAACCAGTTTTTAAATGAATCACCAAGGACCAGAAAAGCTAGAGACCCATTCGAAACAATTAAAGATTTTATAGATAAAGGTATTTACATTAAACCTGAAAAAACACCAGATTATTTGAAGTGATTTTATTTTATAACAACTGAGAGAGTTATAGGTTGATATACATTAGAATAAACAAATAAATGATTGCGTTTACAATAAAATTGAAAGGTGTGTGGAAAAATGGGAAGGCATAAATACAGAAAAGCCCTTATTACTATAATGACTTTTATATTATGTGCAATTTTATTTTACACTCTATTGTCTAGTTCTAATATACAAATCATGAGCTTACCAATATCATTGTTTCTTTTGTGGGTCTTACAACCAATGGTAGCGATTCTAGCAGTGTTTATTTCTAAAAAAACATTTAAGTATGAAGAATAATGGGAGGGTGATTATATGATTCTAACAATGGTTATCATTTATTTAGCTATTATGATTTTAATTGGCTATTTTTATAGAAAAAAAGCTGGGTCTGGCGAAGAAGGTTTCTTAGTAGCTAACCGATCGATACCTGCATGGCTTGGGGGAGGAGCGCTCGCTTCTACTTATACAAGCACAAGTGGGTTTCTAGGAATACTTGGATTGATGTTTGCAGCTGGAATTGCACCAGCTTTATGGGGTAATATCGGACTACTACTTGGCTTTATTATTGCAATGGTATTTGTAGCTCCTCAAATTAGAAAATCTAAAATTGTTACTTTTCCTCAATTTTTTGAACAAAGATTTAATAAGAAAGTGAGGGCCGTAGCAGCAGTTGTTACTGTAATAACTATGTTTGTCTATATGATTGCCCAAATACAAGGTGGGGCTTTTGCAATCCAGTATGTATTAGGTATTAATTACGAACTTGCTGTTGCGGTTATAGGGTTAGTATTCATTGCCTATGTTGCATTAGGTGGTTCTTATGCTTCTATTGCAACGAGTTTTTGGCAAAACCTAATGATGATTTTAGCTATGGTAGCTGTAGCACTTATTGTTATTTTATCACAGGATTGGAGTCAAATAGTCACTGGATCTGTGTCTAATAACCCAATTGCCATTAATATCTGGGGAGGGCCAGGACCTTTATTTAGCTTAAGTTTTGGTTTACTACTTTCTTTAGGAGTTATTTGTTCCCCGCATGTGGTAATGCGTTATAGTGCAGCAATAGATGAAAAAACAGCAGTTAAAACAACATCATCAGCAATCACTTATTTATCTGTTTTTTATCTAGCAACTGTTTTTGTCGGGTTATACTTAGTTGCAAATTTTCCAGAGGTATCTAATCCGGATATGGGATTTTTCCTAGTAGTAGAGGAATTGTTTCCTAAAGTTGTGATTGGTTTATTTGTAGCAACTGTCATTGCTGCAGCTATGTCTACCACAGATGCCCAATTACTTACTGCAGCATCTGCGATTACGACTGATTTATATCCTATTTTGTTTAAAAAGGATTTACCGAAGGATAAAGCAGTTAAAGCTACAAGGTGGATTGTAATTATTATTGGCTTACTTACAATTCTAGTTACCTTGAGGCCACCTGAATTAATCTTCCTTGTCATGGCGCTGGCACAGTCCTTGATTATTGGTGCGTTTTTATGCCCTTTATTATTAGGGTTATGGTGGAAAAAAACAACCTCACAAGGAGCGTTTATTGGCATGATAGGTGGCTTTATGGCTTCAGCCCTTTTGAGTCCAGCAATGGGTTTGGTTAATCTACCGTCACCTTTCTTATCAGGACCTGCAGGAGCACTTGTATCTCTATTGTTAACAGTTTTCATTAGTCTTTCCCAACAAAAAACAGAAAGCAGAGGTTTAATTGAGGAAGACAGAAAGATAAATTAGCCTATGGGTTTTTAGAACAAAAGAAAGACTTGGATAAATTTGAACCTCCATTGTTAAACGTAATTTAACAGTGGAGGTGCTGGTTTTCTACTTTGCGTATTAATTCCTTTCAAGAGTGTCTGCTCCCTAGGGAAAATATAACAGACCCTTTCGTTGAATTTTGTGTAGTCTAAAAACATAGAACTCGTCCTGAGATATTATCCTGGGCGGGTTTCTTTTTATATTTCTCCAAAAGATCGGTATAGAACTAAAGATCGGTAAAAGATCGGTACACGGTGCGGTGAGAGATCCACGTATTGGTGACAGGCACCGCAAAAAGACAAAAGGTGGATTTGTATCTTATGGGTGGACAATGGAGTTTCTATGATTAATAGTAGCTCCCTTTTTAGTTCTGTAAAATACAAATTGATGAAATAAATGGAGGTTACATAGTAATCATTTCCTCGTTTTTAGATAGTCGATTCAATGTCTTCTATAGATTTTCTCACCTAGTTCCTTTATGTTTAATTGAAATAATTTTGATGTGTTACAATTTTAGTTAATAACAGAAATATTAAGGGGACTACTATGGGGAAATTTATAGGGAGAGATAGACTACTTGATCACATCGATCAAGTATCGAGTAGAACCAATAATGAACTAAAGGGTCTTAAAGGTGAAATTGAAGTCGGAGATCTTTTAGCAAACCACTTACCAGGAGATACATATATTATAGCTCAACCTGTCATTGGAAAATATGAACCGGATTTTCTAGTAATTTCACCTCGCTACGGATTTCGATTGATTGAAGTGAAAAATTGGAACCTGAATTATATTAAAAGTATCCAATCAAATGGATCCTTCTCTGTAGTAGATAAATTGAATAATCCTTTGCAACAAGTTCGAAAGCATGCAGATGACTTAAAAGGATACTTGTTGTCCAACCATAAATATCTTGGTGATCCGCATAAGTTGATAGGTTATGTGAACATACAATATGGATTTAATAGAATCGATATGCAAAAGTTTGTTGAAAATTGGGACAAGAACAATGCAGATGATTTCTTTACTTTTCACATGTTTAAAGATGAGCTGAATTCACAGTTAGACGAAAGGTTGGCTAGGGCAAGTAAATTCCGAACAAATGCCATTCCAAAGAATAAAATAGAAGATATTATTAGGAATATTAGAGTTTCAAATGAGATGCTATCAGAAGATGAAATTAATTTTAAGGTAAAATCTAGTGAAATTGATCAAAAAACTGAAGAATTAAAACAACTTACCAACCAAACAAAGCAAATGCTAGAAGAACAGAATAAACCTGCTAATGTTCAAGCGGTAGTACAAAAAGAAAAATCTAATTCAGTGTCAAATGTTAAACGCAATATTTTTTATTGGATATTAGGTGCAATGGTAATTGCTACTTTGGTATATATATCACAGGACGGTATTGGTAAACCATCAAATTCCACTCTGTCAACTGAATACAATCTTTCAAATATTAAGGTTAATGACCAAAATAATGAAAAGATAATAGTTCAAGCTGAAGTTATTGATTTTCAATATGACAGTCAAAATGGAATTAAATATCCAATGAAACTGGGACAATACCAGCTGTAATTTTTAGCGATACAAAAGTACCATATATAGAGGTTGGTGATACTTTCGTGTTTGAAGGAAAAGTACAAGAGTTCCAAGAAGAAATGGAATTTAAAATTTCAAACGTCTCGCAACCATGAGATAATATCATATATAAATCAGACTCTAGAATACAAGAATACAGTGGTACGCTCATAGAGAGGTGACAGAAAAGATAGATGGGTCAGACCCTGCCTGTCGACATCCTGCGGCAGATGGGTTTGGTTCCCTTCTGTTCGTCGAATCCAGTCTATGACTAGTACTCCCTATTTGTCATTCCCAAGAATAGGAAATATATTTAAAATATAACCAGAGATAATACTACTAATTTGTCGAAAAGAAGGTGATTTATAACTTGCATCGAATTCATATAAATACTTTTTAATTTTAAGACAAAAGTATAATTTATTTTGTTATCTTTGCCTTTCACCCAATTTAGAAGCTATTTTATTCTGTTGTTACTTTTGAAAAAGAAGGCTGCAAGGTAGGTCTGAAGAAACGTGCTACCAGCTAGCTCGAGTAGGGTAGCTACCTTAACTTAAAAGCCATAACGAAAGAACGAAAAGAACACAAAAGTCTAATGAAGTTTAGTCATTGTGAAACATTTTGCATAAATAAACGCTTTTCCCTGATAAAGGAAGGTGTTAGTTATTTTCAAAGAAATAATCAGATTGGGGGAATAATGATGGAAACAAGTTCCAAATTAAAAGTAATTAATTCGGAGGATATAAGACATCAGCTACATATTCTTGATGTACCATTGTCAGCATTAAAAGAGAAAAGAAGTAAATATTTTTTGAAGATCAAGAAAAAATATACATATCAAAAAGCGGTTGTTAAAGTTACGTTAGATAAGTCTATAATTCATAATAGGCAAAGTATTAGCAAAGATTCTTTTACTGTTAAATTCGAAGATAAAAAGATCAATATATTCATAGAAAAGCAAGATGCGGAAAAAATTTTCACTAAAAAAATGGGCAGATACCGTATAACCTACTTTCTAATTGATGATGATAGGCTAGCGATAAAAGTAAAGAGCCACTTTAAACAGGCGTTTTATAACAATGTAATACTTCCGCGTATTAAAATGATGAGAAGCAAGGAAGAACATGTAAAAACCCAGAAACAGAATAAAGGAACCTACACCTCTGAGGATTTACGCAAGAGTGATTTTCGCTATGCGGATAAGTTTCCTTACCACCACTCCCCAAACAGTGACGGTAACAGATCAAGAAAGGAAGTATTTGGCGGGGCGTTTTCAGGCACATCAAGATCAGGAGGAAAACGGAAACGAAAGTAAGAAAAATCATGATTTTCTTATTTTGCTGTTTCAACTTTATGTTCAATATTTGCTATCTTGTAATAAATACGATGCAACAAACGAATAAAGAAAATAAAACTTAGACGATGATAAGGCACTTGGATGAGAAGAAAACAAAGAATATGGATGCCAAACCACTTTTATCAAATCGTCTGTGGAGAAAATTGACAAGATGGAACCCCCATATACCAGTCTCACCCCAAAGCTTTATTCCTTCTATATTTAGCTAACAAATCAGCAACTCCTACTTGCTCCAGTTGCAACGATTGTTTGTTAGGCAACTGTTTTTTTGATGCTCGCTCCTTAAACCAGTCCGGAATTACTTCCTGCTTCGTTTTCCTGTTGTTCGGCTTCTTCTGCCTTTTTAGATTTTTAAAAGCTGATTGTTCAGCTCGTATATCGTCAATGCTAGTAACATCTTTTTTGTCCCAATCCTGAAGAATACTTTTGACATAGCCCCAGTTCGCTTTCCCGCGATTAAGGGCTATTTTTAATGCCTCGAGAACGATTGAATCACCTACGTTAGTGATCCAATCCAATAATTCATTAGCTATGTAAGGTCGAATCTGGTCGAAATTATCCTGATAAAATGCAATTGCATCTGTTGTTGTTGTATTGTTTTGTTTCTTTTTCGTTTCGTTTTGTTTAATTAATGGGGCCATACTGTGGTTCGCTTGTTGGTCCCTACTCTGGTTCTCACTATAGACACTGCTGTGGTCCATAATGGACGACAAGCTTTGCATCTGATAAACAGCTGCCAGGTTTCCACCTCTAGATTGGTAGGAAAGATAACCCTTTTCTGTTAGTTCCTCACGTGCCCGTTTAAAGGAGCTTTCTTTTAAACCCGCCTTTATTCTTAAAACAGAGGCAGCAACGGTAAACTGTTGTTTCCATCCTGTTTTATTGTTTATATGCATTAAAGTATGCCATAGTGCAACGGCAGAAGATGACAGTGGATTTAGTTCAATTTGATAATAAAATGAGTTCATTTCTTTAATATAATTCAAGGGGGATGTTCCTTTCTTTTTGGTTGATAGTGGTTGGAGCGGAGAATCTTAACATACAGAGAGCGGTTCGTTGCATTTGTTTTTCGATCATGTAATAAGACTGGTTCAATATAAGCTGTTGTCCGTTTTTAAAGATGATAGTCGATTGTGGGTTTGTTTTTTGTACAGAATAGTAGGGCTTTGCTGACTTAACGTGGTTGAAGAATATCCAACTGCATTCGAATTGGGATGGTGAGTGGGTAGGGAAGGTGTAGATGTTCATGCTTGGGTTAACTGGAATCGGAACTTTTTGCCGGGATTCGGTTTTATACATTACGGCTGTTCGTCTTCCTTCATAAGATGCGCCACCTTCAAGGCAGGCTGTTCTAATTAGTTCCATCGGCATTTTTTTGACGAATAGTTTTCGACCTGGTTCAATTACAATGGCGTCGTAATCAATCTGAAAAGAAGGCAGGATTGCCATGGTGCGTTCGTTAATGTCGTAGTTAGATAGGATTTCTGTCATTGTGGTAACTCCTTTAGTTGGGGTATGAAGATGAAATGTGTGCTGCACAAAGAGAGGCGTAAAGATGGGACGAGGTAGGTATTGTGTAGAAAGATAAAACGAAATTACTCAGGATGTTGTTGATCGATTTCTATTTTGATTTTCTTGTAGATCTCATGGACGTTCATGTTTAAGGCTTGTTCAAGTTTAAATATTGTATAATTTTTTGGTTCTGTTTCCCCGCGTTCAATTTCTCCAATACTATTAGTACTTACACTTGCTCTTTCTGCTAATATCAGTTGAGTAATGCCATGTTCTTGTCGGATATATTTTATGTATTTTCCGAATAACCGGTTAAATTCTACATTAGTATCCATGGCTATCTCCCTTTCCTTGAATCTATTATCAAGGTAGGGAGAAAATAGGTACACAAGCTACAGTTGTTATTTTGGTAATATATGTAAAATTATTGATATTTATTTTGAATTTAATAGTAGGAATAAATATATAAACATAGTGCCTAGTCTTCCCGCCGCTTTTTGAACTTTTTCACACAAGTTGTGATAGGAGAGTTTGAACGCCCTGAAGGGCGTTTTGGGTGAAAAATTTTAAAAAGTTAAAAGTTGTAGTTCGCGGGTTGATTTTAGGTAGCAGCTTCAGTTTTAGTTTTTGTACTTTAAGTTTGTGAAAGAGTAATAGAATGGATAAAGGCTTTTGTTAAATGCTTTAGTTTGTAAATACAGGGGTAAGCTTACAGACCCTACCTGTTGATAAAATGGGATATTTGAATCAGTAGGGAGAACAATTAGTGGAGCAAATTCTGATGACAAGCACCGGAAAAATACAAATAGCGGATTCGTATCTTATAGGTGGAAAGTGGAGTTGCTAGTAGTAATAGTAGCTTTTTTTGTTTTATTTTAATGAGTTCTGGTAACAGACACCATAAAAAGACGTGATTCGAGCTGGTCGAGAGTTTACAGTCGGACTTGTGACTGTCATCGTCTGTGAATTGTAGAAATATGTCGAATGATGTTTTGTAATAATCTTCCTTATGGACATAAACACATGATACCCTCGGTGTAAGGTAGTGAGAGTAAAAACCCATCAATGGGTTTTTACTCATTCATTATACGAATGAGATCATAATGATAAAACCTTTTGTTTCTTTTTCTAGCGTCCCCATAAATCATGTTTAACTGAACATCTATATAGTCATCTTTATAAGATACCTACTTCAGAATTAAAATTTTTAACCATTTATGGCCCTATGGGTAGACCTGAGATGATGGAAACAGCCATGATGTTTGAGAATAATAGAGAGGAACTAACGAGTCGATTAGGTTGGTCCATTTCGAAGTAACAATCAAATTTATAAAACTACAAAATATAGATGGGTAATAAGGAAGAAGGACAAAAGTTGTTAGATCCTAGGGCATTAAAGTGCCAAGACCTAACAACTCTTATAATTCTAGTACCCTAGATTTATTTCCTTTTGAATGCTTTCATCACTTCTGCTAATAGGTGTGCTGCCAATCTAACAGTTTTATCATTTTCATCTACTATTGGATTAACTTCTGAAATATCAAAGCTTGTTACGTTTTCCTTTGAAATAATATAATTTAGAAGTGACCTCACTAATTTTGGATCCAATCCAAATGGTGATGGAGCACTAACCCCGGGTGCTGCGGAAGAAATGATAGAATCCGTACATAACGTCACTAAAACATAGTCATACTTGTCGGCAAATTCATCGATAATCTTGGTGGTCGAATAGTCATTTGAGAGGTTTTCTTCCAAAATATATGTACAACCATATTTATCTGCCGCATTAAATAAAGCCTTTGTATTACCCAAATTTTGGATTGCTAGGCATAAATATCCTGCACGTGAATCCAGGGTTAATATTTGTTTAAACATGGTACCTGAAGATGGGATTTCGCTTTCCCTCATATCAAAATGAGCATCAATGTTAATTAGCCCAAGCGTCGCATCGGATTCAATATAATCCCTTACACCTAGGTAATGGCCATATAATGTTTCATGTCCACCACCAATAATTATCGGTGTGCAGGAACTGTTAAGCTGCTTAGCAACATGCTCCCCAAATTCTTGTTGAGCCTGCTCTAACTCACTATTTACACAAACAACATTACCAATATCCACCACTCTCGTTTCTTTACCGGGAGTATATGGTAATTTCGCTAAAAATTTTTTAATTTCATTGGGCGCTATAGCAGCTCCAATCCTGCCGTTATTTCTTTTAACCCCTTCATCTGACTCAAAACCTATCAAACTTAAAGCATTCTCACCTTTCGATAGTTTCTCGATTGATTTTAAAGTAACCATTTGATGGAACCGAAAACTATCTTGGTTTTCCTGACTATCAATCCGGCCACTCCAAAGCTGTTTATCCGGTAATTTATAAATAGTAAAACACCCCGATTTATTTCCTATTATAGTTTTTTAGCTTTTTGTACAATCTTTTAAAGCAATAAATAAGCGATAGGAGTAACAATAACCAACGTTAAAATAGTACGTTCAATCCATATCACGATTAATTTTGGAATACTGATTGGTATTTCAGTAGACAGTATACATGGTATTAAGGCTGAGAAAAACAAAATGGCTGAAACGGAAAGGACTGCAATAACAAATTTCGTAATTAATGGTGCACCAGCGACTAGGAGTGCCGGTAAAAACATTTCAGTAATTTCAACAGCAGAAGCTTTGGCGGCTAGTAATGGTTCTGGTATTTGCATCAACCATGTAAATGGATAAAATATATAGCCAATGATATCAAAAGTAATTGTGAACTCAGCTAATACTAAGCCTAACAAACCAACGGATAGGATGGAAGGTAAAATAGCCATCGTCATAATCAGACCATCTTTAAAATTCATCCAAATATTCTTTCCGAGTGATGGTGCCGTTGCAGCAGTTTCCAGTGCTTGACTCCACGCTACCTTTAGTCGATTATGTGTGATTTTTACTTCCGGATAGCCTTTTCCATCATAGTAATCATCACTAATTTTATTTAACGGCATATTCTAACAGTTATGGCTGTTACCAAAAATGTCACTATCAAGGTTACCCAAAAGTAGATATTCCAGATGTCCATAAGTTCCAATGTTTTAGCCACAACAATCATAAATGTTACAGAAACGGTTGAAAACCCTGTAGCAATTATTGTTGCTTCCTTAATTGTGTACCTTCCCTCTTTAAACACGCGATTAGTTATCAACAAGCCAATTGAATAACTTCCAACAAAAGAGGCAACAGCGTATTGCGGAACGACCAGGGGTATTCCAGATGGGTCGCATAATGGGTTGCAACATTACTCCGAAAAATTCTAGTAATCCGTAACCCACTAATAAAGCCAGGAACATAGCACCGATAGGTACAAGTACGCCAACTGAATACACTAATTTTTCCATCAGAAATGGACCCATATTAGGTGCGAATAACCAATTGGAACCGAAGTCAAATATCAGCATTATTGCTACAACTAAACCAATTACTTTAGAAAATGAAAGGACTGAATGGACCTGAGGTAACGGCCTTACTAGATTATTGTGAAAAACCACGGAGGTGGGGCGAGATCCTGGACTTTATGAATACAAAGATGACGATATCAGGCTCTTATTTCAGAAAGAGCATTGTATTACCACTAATTAAAGAAGGGAAGTTACAGAGGGACTTTATAACGGATGTTCAAAGTAAGCGAAAATATTATATGGTGAAGAAGTAATGGAGAAACCACTGAGTTGGCTGATGCAGCCGCTTGGTGGGCTTTTTTTGTTTTTGTTAAATGTATTATTTTGAGATAAGCCTTTCTATTAATATGGTAAAATTGGGAATAAAAAATGAGTGAAGTTATCAAATTTACACTGGGGGATATACAAACTATTAAAACTGATATAGATGAAGCAACCAAGTTAGTTAAACATTATGCTATCCAATATAAAGGGCAAGAGCATTATGACCATCTAGGTGCAAGTTGTGTTATGTCAGCAACCAATGTAGTTGATACAGTTATTGGTTCAGCTCAATACTTAGATGGGGCGTTTCTAATGCCGGATGAAATTCATGTTGAACGTTTAGTTGACTGGTTTATAAAGAATAGAGAATTTGAGTGTGATAGAGCCATTCTTACCTTTTATTTTGCAAACTATATTAAGCGAAAGATTAACTCCTTATATCGCTCTATCACTAAAGATGAGTTTGCTACCACTCTAACTATTATGGGGAATAAAGAAGCGACTAAAGAATTTAAAAAGCAATGCCGTGATCGTGAGAAGCTAGGTGTTAAAATCATCCGGCAGAAAGCTAAGGAGTGAGCATTGATGAGTAAGGACTTATACATGAAAAAGCTTGATAAGTTAATAAACAAATTTATTTT
This sequence comes from Aquibacillus saliphilus, assembly GCF_020404745.1. Taxonomy (GTDB): domain Bacteria; phylum Bacillota; class Bacilli; order Bacillales; family Amphibacillaceae; genus Aquibacillus; species Aquibacillus saliphilus. The sequence continues at coordinate 113,716 of NZ_JAIZAP010000006.1, read as the reverse complement.
TAAATCACGTGATTTCGTGGATTATGCAGCACACCTTTACGGATACAATGAAATGTTGATGACAGGAGAAACAAACACAAAGTTTACATATGATCATGAGTACTTTAATTTTACAAAGAGCACTAAAACCTTAATTAGTATCAGAGAATTATTGAAAAAGGGCCATAATGAAGATGCACTAATATTAATTAGAACTATGTTTGAAAATTACTTGAGCAGCAGATACCTTAATGAAAATGAGGAATTCATTGACCAGCTAATAACCTTTCCTATAAATTTATTCTTTGCCAACTACAATATCCGAGAAGATGGAGAGATATATAATCGGGAAGGAGAAAAAATTGGAGAGCTAATAAATCCAAGTGGATTTAAAACGGGGAAAGACAAACAGTATTATTACACGTTTTATGGTTTCCTATCTCCTTTTGCTCATAGCAACTTTGGAGTGGTTAATTATTATTTAGATGAACATTTTCGTTTTACAGTTGAAAAGGTAAATTATCCAATACTTGTTCGATTCTTTACACTTTTTGTATTCACTAAGATTTTCGAACATATTGTAACTGTTGAAGGTGAAGATTTTCTCAACAAGAGAACAGAGAAAGAATGTTATAAGCTGGTTGAAGAATCTATCAAGTTTCAAGACGTATTAACTCCTATTTTAATTTCAACATTTAAATCAGATGATACTCAGGTTAAACACTACAATAAAAGAATGAGAGAAATGTTGAAGGCCATGAGGAAATCCCTAAAGGAAAAGCTTGGGAGTGTAAATAAAGACTTTCTAAAAGACTAATAGATTTTTGTTGTATAAATATTCAATGATTAAAGTGTGCGTGTAGTAGATGAAAGAATGCGATTAAGGAAGGATGGAACAAATGGCTTTTCAATTTGAGGATGTGCAACGATGGGTATATGTATTGGAACTAGAAGATGATAATTACTATGTTGGTCAAACTGATGATTTAGAAAAAAGAATAAAAAAGCATGGAACGAAGAAGGGAGCTCAGTGGACGCAAATTTATAAACCAATTTCGACAATACATAAAATTGATGCTGGGATTTGTACTGAATTTGAAGCTTTTAAAAAAGAGAATGAAATTACTATATTAATGATGAATAAATACGGATGGGAAAAGGTACGGGGTGGAGACTTTTCTAGTCCAAATGAATTGACGATTTATAATCAATTAGTGAAGGCAATTGATAAATACAACATTTTGTTTGAATTAAAAAAGCCAGAATCAGTTAAGGAAAAACATAAACTTAAAATATATAAAGGGATGAACAGGAGTAAGGAGAAACTTAATATATTGCAAGACTTAGATAATAAAACTAGAGCAACAATACTTGCTTCGATTTCCGCAGTATTTAATTCAAAAACCAGTAAATATAGTTTAACGGAACTTGAGAATTTGGACTGTGAAACTCTATGTGACAATTGGTTGCAAAAAAATGAAAATAAATATTCACTTGATAAAATACATTCTGAAGAATTATTGAAACAAATAAAAAAATTAAAAGCAGATAAGATTGTACGATTAAAGAAAAACTTGTTGCAGTAAGCATCGGTTCGGACAGTACTGAATAGCAATTTTACTAGTTCTGCTGCCTTACTAGAACTGGGGGATTTCAAGTTATGGGGATTACAAAAAAATATACTAAATCAGATGATACTTTTCTTTTATTTGTAGATGAAAAAGATAGTTTTCATCCTTTAAAATGGAGTGAAAAAAGTGTTTATCCTGAATTATTTGTTCTACTAGGAATAGGCATTCAACAGTCAGACTTTGATAAACTAGTTAAAAGTTTTAATGAATTTAAGAAAAAAGTGCGGCCGAATTTAAATCCTATGGATTGGGAATTAAAAGGGGCTAAGGGATTTAAGAATGACTCTGGGGATTGGTGTTCAAAAGAAGAAATGAAAGTAATATGGATTAAATTTGCTGAATTCCTGTCAAAACTAGACGTACCATATACCATTCATGGAGTTTTTAGCGATAAAAGGGCAGTGGTACATGAAAGAACTTATGATCCACCTATAAATTGGAAAAAAGAAGGTCTCTATTCCTTCATGCGATTAAACTTTGCGCAGTTGTTAATAAACACATTAATGGTAAAACAAGCAGATACTTCGACTTTAAATATAGATAGTGAAAAATTAGAAGCTGATATAACGCTACGTTCACTGAAAGTCTATTTTGACGAAATGAAGGATCTATGTATAAATGCTGATGAAGAGTTAGCTCAAATAGGTGCAGAACTAGATATTCAAATGGATTTTAATCAATTGGGATTCGAAAAAAATAATACTTATTCTGTAGGAATTCAGTTTGTTGATATTCTATTGTACATTATATATAAATTTATGGCCGGACAAGACGTTGTAAACTTGAGTGATAATGCAGATGAAAAAATAAAATATTATAATTCAATAATGCATTCAATTCGTCAACATTTTCGTAAAAATATACTCTTACCAAAGAAATCTGCAATTTTCATGCCAAGTAAAACTTATAATATCATCCTTAAGTCTATTAGCAAAATTATAATTTATGTCTTTTGTAATAGCTATACACGAACTAATCATTGGTGTAGAATGCTCTTCGATAAAAAATAAGAAGCTAATCTTCAAAATGTACAAAAAGCATGATGTATAGTGAATTTTGAAGCAAATGATAAAGGTTACAATTTGAAAACATGTGATAGGCTACATTTTAAAGAGTTTTACAATATGTAGCCTATTATCTATCTTGAAATAAACTGATGAAGAATTCTTGCATTCGCTTTGGGGATTTATATGAACTCATTATAATCTACTTATAAATTTTTTTATCAAGAAACTCTTTTATGGATTCCTTAAATGTGAAAAATTTCCAGTATGGAATAGTTTTTTCGAGAAATATTAATTCCATACTCTGGGGTGCTCTTTTGTCCCGGCTTACCATAATTTCTGTCTACGAAAACTTGATTTGGGACTTTCCAGGCTTCTGAAGGGATTAAAAATACATAAGGCATTTTTCCAGGTTCAAAAATTAATAATACAACGTATAGATTTTTATTAGAGATGTCAAACTTTGTTTTTGGCACAAACACATAACCTGTACCTCTTAAGGACTTTACTTGAATTTGACTAAAATGGCCTTTTTTGTCTTTCACAATAAAGTCAATACCATGATCATCTACTTCTGTTGTGTACACTTCTAATCCATATGATGCAAATTCCATTTTTGCGAAGTATTCAGCGTATCTCTCTTACTGTAGAGAACTTAGCATTGTCCAATCTGTATTTGGCATAGTAGAACCTCAACTCCTTTTCTGCAGGGGAGCTAGTATTGAGTAAGCGTCTAAGGTGTTGTTGTAGCATTTATTTTTGTTAATTTAATTTGGTGTTTATCGAATAAATCTTCAAAAAAGTCTACGACCCTTTCTTTTGACTCTGCCTCTTCTTGTTTGGTGTTAGCCATTAATTCACGCCCGCCGAATCTATAAACCTCATATCCACTTAATCTAAGTCTTCTATCTTCTGAAACCATTTCAGCATATTTTTTTGGAGAGGGTTCATTAATGTGATCCTTTGTGTAATGTTGTTTACCGTCAATCTCAATAACAATCTTATTGTTTTCGGGTAACAACATTAAAAAGTCCATTCTTTGTCTAGGAATTCTACTTCCACCATTCAGTTGTCTTAGTGTATAAGGATCATAATGTAGGTAAACTTGTGGGATTAATGCTGGAACTTCTTCATAAACAGTCGGACTAAAGGTTTCATAATATGTCCAAAAGAAAAGCTGTTCTGGCGGAGAAGAAGCAAGGCTTTGGTTTAATCGGTGATAGAATTTTCTATCTTGATCAGAGGGCACATTGTATGTTTGTGACCACCAACCAACTAAATCTTGCCATGTTAATCCATCAGCTGTAATAGGTTGATCATAAATTAGGATGTGGTTTTTATTTGCAACAACGTCAATATCATAGTTTAGAGTATCTACTAGAACAATTTCTGGCTTTGGTCCATCAGATGCAAATAAAAGGTTTTTTAGGGATCCACTATGTTGTTGGTTATTATATTTTACTGTAAAAGCATTGCCATTATGTATGATTTCATAACCGTCGAATCCTAGAAACTGATTAAGATTATCCACGATGTCATTAATATTTCTATGTGAATTAATGTACTGTCGAGGATGCAAAGCATTTTCAATAATAGTATCAAGTTTAGCTGTGCCATTAATACTTTGTATGGTGTTTCTTGTATACTTTGCTTTACTTCCTGCCTCATGTACATTATCGGGATAAATGTGGTTAAATCCAAATTGGTTGAAAAAAATCACCAGTTCATTTCCTGTCCTGCCTAAGGAATCATTAATGATGCCTATTAATTCTTCAATTGTTTCATTAGACACTCTCATAAAGTACATTCCCCTCCTAAAAAAGTGAAATTATATACCTAACTGTATAGAACTTAATCTTAATTCATTGTATACCGTCATAGAATGTTTTACCATAACTAGTCCCTGAATAACCTGAAATTTTAAGTTTCTTGAAGCAGCAGGTTTAGATTAAATCTTCTATATTTATAAATATGTGTAATAGTACAAACTGCTCGCTGAATACCCATTAATAAAAATGAAGTGGGTGGTTCAACATGAGCAAGCAGCCAAAGAAGATAAAACTTTCCCAGATAAGGTTGGAAACAAGTTATCGAAGAAGTGAGAAGGATTTAAGTTTGGAATTAAGTATTAGTAGACAAGGATTAAAAGTGCCGCTAACTGTTGAGGAAGAAAGTGGAAATCAATATGTGTTAGTGGATGGGTACCGTCGGTTTTACACTCTTGATTTTTTAGGGATGGAAGATGCTGAATGTAACGTTGAAAAGCGATCATCAGAAGAGGAAAGAATAGTTAAAAGGTTAGGGATAGAATTACACACCAAGAAGAGAACTGCATATCAATTGGAAAGAATGATTAACCGGTTATTAGAAAATGAAAAGTACGATACTAAGATAATTGCTAGTCTTTGTGATGTTAAAGAGGATACGATAAAAAAGTATATACGTGGTTCTGATGTTGATCCAGAGTGGTTGAGTAAAGGGGAAAAAAACAATGCTGGGAGGCATGCATATACTGAAATTCATCATTTAAATATCAGTAAGGAAAATAAAGATTATATTGCTGGTAAATATGGAGATAGGCAAATCAACAAAACTGCTGTTGGTGTCATCAAAAAAGCGACGGGTGAAAAAGCATTTAAGGATATTCCAGAAGAACATGTAAAAGAGTGCGTAAATCAAATTATCGAGCAGCAATCAAAAAACTATGAAACTGTGAAGAGGTTGTTTCTGAAAATAGTTTGCAAGCTAAATACACTAAAAGCGGTCATACATTCATGCATAACCTAACATTGGTTTGGATAAAGAGTGTAGAGAGGGTATTCAGCATCCGAAATTACATGGACTATTTATCAGATAAGCAAAAAGAAAAGCTAACTAAGTCACTCAGGAACTTAATATTAATGTTGAACCCACCAATAAAATGGTCGGATTTTCCCAAGGATGAACAGGCTTATGAAAATATAGAAGATGATGACAGTGAAAGCTTGGAACATTAATAAAGCTCCAAAATAGCATGCGTTGTAAATATAACTTTATATTTAATAGAAGAAACTCATCTTAATACGCTCATCACCTTTATAGGTGGTGGGCCATTTTTTGTTATATGAAATGAAATCCGCAATAAATATGAGGTGACGAGGAGCAAGGACGCTGGGGGAGAGGAATTAATATATCGCATTATATTAAGTAGAAACTCGTTTATTTTCATTTTAAATTTTTATCCATTCAGCTCCACGGCGATGATTCGCGAGCCATTAGAAAGTGGCGAGGTTTATATTAGTAGAGCTCAAGGAACAGTTTCATATCCTGCAAAATTCCAATTAATTACTGCAATGAATCCTTGTCCATGTGGATATCTTGGTGCTAAGAATCGCTACTGTACATGTAGTCCAAAAGAAATTCAGAGATATCAGAACCGTATCTCAGGTCCTTCAATCCCTTTAAAGTAACCAACGCATTTATGGAAGAACAACCCTTCGAAAAAAGAGGGTGGCGTGAAAAATCACACCACCACATTTGACAGAGATTCTTATTTTTCCACTTGATGTAACCTAAACAAAATTTAAATTTCTGATAAATACACTTACTATATGCTATTGAATACACAATCAATCTGACATTCAAATTTATATGATTGTATTAGGTAGAAAAAGCTATTTACTTTTAGATTGCAGAATCTTTGTCATTGTAATTTAATTTTAGGTCTTTATCAACTTGTTTTTGTGCTGGGTTAATTTTTGAGAACACATAAAATGCGATTGCACTAACTATTAATGCCGGATAAATCGGGTCTAATCCAAAAAATGGGATAATACCCCTCTCGACAAGAATAACGGTAATGCTACCCAATATTAAGGATGCTAATGAACCTGCAGGACTTGCTTTCTCCCACAAATGTCCAACAACATATGGAATAAAGGCACCACCAGCTCGTAAGGTGAATGAGAACATTAATAAGGTGATGATGTCGGAAATATTAAATGCTGCAACACTAAAACTCAATATTCCAACTATCCACATAACAATTCGTGTCATCTTAAGTAAATCTTTATCCGATGCATTTTTATTAATATACTGATGGTAAATATCGTTAGAAAACATAGATCCGGCAGCTAGTAAATTACTCGATGCACTAGACATTGTAGCTGAAATCAAGGCTGCGAATAGCAAACCAACAAGTATGTCAGGCAATACATTAACTGCTAGTACAGGGAGTGCATATCTTCCACCTTGTTCCATTAATAATACACCATCAATAGTTCCATTAGCTTCCATCCCATACATTAGTAGACCAATAAATGCTGGAATAAATGCAAATATCGCATAGACAAACGCAGTAATATATGAAGCTTGTTTTGCTGCTTTACCATCTTTTGCAGAGTAATACCGTTGTACCGCTTCTTGACCAACTGTAAATGAAGCTACATACATAACAACTAATGCAATAATGGTACCAATACCAGCACCATCTACCATGCTCCATTTTTCATCAGGTATGGCTGCTGTTATACTTTCAAAGCCTCCACCAGCATTCAACGTGAAAGGGATGATTGCCGCCATACCAAACAAAATTAAAAACCACTGAACAACATCTGTATAAATAACACTATACATTCCACCCATAACACTATATGCAGTTACAACTAGTGTAACAATTAAAACGGATAATGTGTAACCCCATCCAGTCATTACCGATAGAATAGTCGCAGATGCAATCAATTGAACGGCCGTTAGACCAATCATAGGTAAAACCATAATCGCAGTTGTTAATATTCCACTTTTTTCACCATAACGTTTTCTAAAAAATTCAGGAACTGTTTTAACTAAAGCATTACGTAACATCGGTGCAATAAATGCTAAAATAATAAAAGCAAATGCCATGGCAAGTACATACCAGAATGCTGAGAACCCCCAGCTACCATAAGCTTTTTCCACAACACCTAATGAGGAACCCCCACCAACTTCTGTTGCTGCTAAACTACCTGCTAGTAGCCAAGGACCCATTTTACGACCGGCTACAAGAAAATCTTCATTATTGGTTATCTTCTTAGAGGACAAAAAACCGATATAGATCATTACCGCTAAGTAAACAATCACAATACCAATTACGATAAAACTTACAGACATCAAACCACTCCTTTTATAGTTTGTGTACTTATAGGGAAGCTTGCTTCGTACTGACGTAGTTTCTTCTGATAACCTCTCCAGCAGCTATCGGATAGCTGTTTTCATGTTCAACTACAATTTTTCCATTTACAATGACATAGTACATCCCAATAGGACGTTGAATAGGATTATCATAGGTTGCTGTATCATTTATTTCCTCTTCATCAAAAATGACAATATCTGCCTTTAAGTTTTTTCTAATAATACCTCTATCACTTAGACCAATAATTCTTGCGGGTTGCGATGTCATTCTTCTAATCATGTCCTCCAATGGCAAAACACCTTTTTCACGGACAAACCTACCTAACACTCTAGGAAAAGTACCGTATGCTCGTGGGTGAGGTTGACCTCCAAGTAGACCATCACTACCAAGTGTTCCCGCTGGATGAGCCATGATTTTTGCAACAGAATCTTCATCCATAACAAAATCAATCATGCCAATTGCATTTTGTTCCTCTAATATTAAATCCAGTGCAATGTCTGCGGAATCATCTCCACTTAACATGTTAGTAATTTCTTTAATGTTTTTTCCTATTAATCTCTCATTTTTAGATGAATTTAAAGAGGTTATAACAATACCATCCCAGCCTGCCCAGGCAGACATGCTATCCCAGCCCTTTATACCTGTTTCCATTTCTATTTTCATTCGCTCTCGATCATCTTTATTCTCTAATCGTTTTAGTAAAGCGTCTGTACCTCCATCATGAGCCCAAGGTGGAAGAATAGCGCTTAGCATCGTACTACCAGCTGTATAGGGATACTGATCAAAAGTGACTTCAATTCCTTCTTCTCTTGCCTGGTCAATAATTGAAAGTACGTCATCAGTTTTATGCCAGTTCAATTTTCCGCAATTTTTCAAATGAGAAAAATGTAAATGGGCACCTGTCTCTCTCATAATTTGAACTAATTCAGCCATCGACTCTAATATTTCATCCCCTTCACTACGTTGGTGGATGACAAGAGGAACTCCATATTCTGCTATGACAGAACATAATGCTCTCAATTCCTTACGATCTGAGAAGCAACAGGGTGGATAAATTAGTCCAGTTGAAAGACCGCACGCTCCTTGATTTAATGACTTCCTTAACACATTCTGCATTTGTTCTATTTCTTGGTCGGTGGCAACTCGATTATCTAGTCCCATAACTTCCATTCTGATATTTCCATGAGGTGCAAGTAATGCTAGATTGTAACTAGGTTTATTCGCTTCTATTTTTGATAAATAACTATCGACATCATTCCAGTCCCAATCTATTTCTGGTTCCCCATCTAAACCTGCTAGATTTTTCCGCCATACATCCACATATTGAGGAGGAAGTGGTGTAGCTGCAATCCCATCTTGACCTAGTAGGTCCGTTGTAATCCCCTGACGGACTTTAGCTTCTATGAATGGTTTTTCTAAAATAAACAGATCTGAATGGGTATGCATGTCAATGAATCCTGGGGAAACAATTTTACCTGATGCATCGATTTCTTTTTCTGCTTGCGCTTCAATTTTTCCTATTTCTACAATTTCATTTCCATTAATCGCTATATCTCCATAAAACCAGGGTGAACCTGTTCCATCTAAAATCTTTCCATTTTTAATTAATAAATTATACATAAATACACTCCCATAATAACTGAATATTCCGTCTTTTCATCACATTAAACTTCTTACGATTGATCGACTTTAATATTGAGTTGGAGAACCGACTTCATAATACTGTAATATCCTTTCATTGCTCCATGTAACTGATCAATTTCAATATACTCATTATCAATGTGTGCGAGTGCCTCATAAGAGGGACCGAATCCAATAGTTTTGATACCAGCTTCCCCAGCATAATGACTTCCATTGGTACAGAAGGAATAATGACCGATATTAGAATGAATTCCAATCTCTCGTAATCCATTTATTACCCCTTGAACAAATGGATCATTGTCATCAATTATCCATCCTGGAAAGAAGCGTTCTTCCTTAATTACTTCTCCGGTATAACACACCTCACTCCCCAAAGCATAAGAGATTTTGATATTATCTTTAGCACAATGTAATTGATTAATAGCTTCTTGAATTGGTCTTAAGACTGATTCTTTCGTTTCCCCAACGAGTAAACGTCTGTCATAGGTTACCCTACAATAGTCTGGTACTACAGAAGCACCTGGATATGGGGATGACTTAATATCGGTTAGTTCTAATAGCCCTAGGCCAAGAACGTCATGCTTTTTGTTTTCACTTTGTTTGATCTTTTGGATTATATCAGTCATTTGATAAACGGCATTTAATCCTTTTTCCGGATTAGAAGAATGAGACCTTTTTCCAAATGTTTCAATGACAATTTCTGCCCGACCTCTTTGGCCCCGATTGACGTTCAAATTAGTAGATTCCCCGATTACGACATAGTCTGGTTTTATCAATTGACTAATTTTTCGAGAAGCGACCCCTTCAAAGCACTCTTCATGTACACCACAGGCGACATACAAGTTACCTGCAAAGTTCTTGTCTAAATCTTTTGCGAAATACGAAGCTGACGAGATCATAGCACTGACAGCGCCTTTCATATCCGAAGCGCCGCGACCATAAATCTTGTTTTGGGTAACTTCTCCACTAAACGGGTCAATATCCCATTTTTCTTGGTCAACTGGGACTGTGTCGACATGACCATCAAACAATAGATTCGGACCAGGATAATTCCCTCGGATTTCTCCAATGACATTTCCAAAATCATCGCAATAAACCTTGTCATATCCAAGTTGTTCAAACACTTGACGAATGTAATTCATCACGTCTTTTTCTTGTCCTGAATAACTTTGATGCTGAATTAAATTCTTACAAAGCTCTATCACATATGCATTCCTTTCTTCTGTTATAATACTTATCCGCTCCTTTCTAATTAGATACTACCTTGATTGATATGATGGGTGGGCTCCCTCCCAGACGATTTGCTTATATTTCACTGCATCTGTATCACCCTCCGTATTAATAAGTAAAATATGTGAATCTGAATCTAGGTCGAGTTCTTCTTTTACCTTTACTAGATTCGGATCACTTAATAGTTTATAAAGTAATCCCATTGGGACAGCACCTGATTCACCTGAGATAATGCGCTCATCCTTATCTAGCGGATTTCCCAATATTCTCATCCCTGTTGCGGCGACATCATCGGAGCAAGAAACGGCAATGTCAGCATAGTTCCTAATAATTTCCCATGACACTTTGTTTGGTACTCCGCATGCTAGCCCTGCCATAATTGTGTCCATATCTCCAGTCACCGCTACTGCCTCTCCTTTCCCTGCTAAAAAGGAACGGTAGAAACAATTTGCTTGATCAGGTTCAACGATAACTATTTTCGGACTGGTTTCTTTATAATTTGAAATAACGCTTCCTATAATGGCAGATGCAAAGGATCCTACCCCTGCTTGTAAGAATAGATGCGTCGGTTTTTTTGATTCCGATTGATTAATTACCTCCGTAGCAATAGCTGAATAACCTTGCATTATCCATTTAGGTATTTCTTCATAACCCTCCCAGGCAGTATCTTGTATAACCACCCACCCGTTTTCCTTAGCGGAATTAGCTACATATTCCACTGTTTTATCATAATTCCAGTCAGTGATATACCCTTCAGCGCCACAGTCATGAATATGCTGTAAACGTCTAGATGACGACCCCTTTGGCATGTGGATGACAGCTTGGTGCCCAAGCTGTTGAGCTGCCCATGCAACCCCTCTTCCATGATTTCCATCTGTAGCAGAAACAAAGGTAAGTGTTCCAAGACTTTCTTTTACACTAGGAGATTTTAATTTATCAAATGTTAGCTGTTCATCAGGAATACCTAATTGATTGCCAATATACTTTGCTATTGCATATAGGCCACCTAAAACTTTAAATGCATTTAAGTTGTAGCGTTGGGACTCATCTTTTACAGAAATCTGCTTTACTCCCAAATAATTAGAAAGTGCAGATAAGGTTGTTAAAGGTGTTTCCTTGTATTTCAAATAACTTTTATGAAACTGTAATACCTTGTTGCTTTCTTCTGTACTTAAAAAGGATAGATCACTCATACTTCCTGCCCTTTTATGAGCGTTTTTCTTCCAATAAATTTGATTCATTTAAATTCCCCCCTCCTCTATCACTTAGTCATTAAGTCTCTTACTGATAGTAGTAATATTTCATAAAGTAATTTTGGCCTTCCTTTTCCTCCAATATGCTCTTCTCCAATTTGAATAGCTAAGCCTTTATCGACAAGAAGTTTTAATGTCCTTCTAGTATTTCGGGGTGTTTGGTTTAGTTCATCCGCTAATTCCTCAGCAGTTAGTTCATTTTTCCCCAGTTTTTCCAGAGCTCGATTTATTCTTTTCAATACCATAGATGAGATGCTGTACTGTTCAGCCAGTTCCTGAATATAATCGTCATTCGTTCGAAAGCTTTTGTTTTCGTTTTTAAACAAATTTAATAGGTTACTGTCATCTTTAATTAAAAAGCATTGGTCTCCAACCATATTTACCGAGTATTCAATCGCCTTTCTTGCATTCCTACCAGCTATTTGTGCTGTTTTGCCATACCCTAAACCAATATGAATATCTTTATCAAACACTTTCTTCAGGCCACTAAACACCATTTGTAAGAAGTTTAAGTCATTCAATTCCAACATTCCTCTTGTTGTATAAAACACAAATTCCATCCGATTCAAAGGAAAGATATCAGCATGTAATTCCTTGGCATACAACATCAGTTGGCGGTGTAATTCCAGATGGACTGTTTGGATTTCATATTCTGAACGCTCTTCATTAACAGGAATTTTAATGTATCCTACTGCTATTTGTGATTTTTTAAAGTAAAGCGACCTAATTTCTAAAATAGCTCTTTGGATTCCTTCACGAATCGCGGACTCAGTAGCAAGAACTAATGTGGATGGAATCCCCTTCTCTTTTAATAGCTGATGGGTTGAAAAGACTGAAGTAATGGCACTCTTTGTTTGACCAGAATTATAAAGCTGTTCATGAAACTCTAAAAATTCTTTACCGTTGCCATTGAAATTTGGATAAACGTGTACTTCCGAAATAGGAATATTTAAATCTCGGTATATCTTTTTGATTGTTTCTTCAGAAATAACATCAACACTAATTTTTTCTATGGGAAGCTTTTGATTGTAAATGACATTAAGTAACCCTTTATAAAAGGCTGCTCCATCATAAGAAATGTGTGTCGTCGGTATTATTATACGTGGGTCTAATTTCACCATGCTGTATGGCACTGGACCACCAAATAAAATAATATCCTCTCTAACTTGTGCACCCATTACTAGTTCATAGGCTTCTTCCTCTGATTCATAAAAATAATAGGTGAGTTCAACTTCCGTAAATTCCTTCGCAACCGAATCAAGGGTTGAATTTAATTCTTTATTACCTACAAATCCAATTCTAGTTTTCATTCTTCACCTCGATTTAAGGATATTTCCTTATATGTCCTTAATTGATGTTATGAATAATTTATCAAATTATTCTAACATGCACCAGATTATTGTAATATGTTCTGACATACTTTTTTTGTTAGAGCGCGTGTTTGTAAATTCCCGCTATCTAGAAACATATTAGTTTTGTTGTTCATACAATCAGACCTTGGCTAGTGGGACTTAAGTGAGATTGGTTACAGGCGATTGATCGAAAGCTCAAACCAAGATGATTCTGCGATAGACCCTTCCATGTAAATGATCTAACCGATTTTTGTCCGGCTTCATTCATAACCTACTGCTAAAATAGAAGCAGATAGAAAGTATCGTAATCAATCCATTCATTCGTTGAAAAAAAGTCATAAGTATTGACTATTTTCGGAAGAATTGACGATCGACTACATGCAAGCTTGGATTTTAAGTATTAATTTTTCTCACATGATGCCTTTATAATTAGATGGATCGACCAAGGTATAGGGTCAGAGTATATGTGTGAAATCAGCTATATGACTTTGAAGATTTAGGTCAACAATGCGGTCAGGTGGAAAATTGCAATACCGTAATTACCCAAGCAAATGAACCTAGGCCCAACGTGTTATTCGATGCTCTTCGGCAGGAATGAGGCTCATTATTCCATTACCGATGTCGGAAAATACTGTCGTAACGCCTTTGCCTGGTTTCGTGATTCGTGAAAATCGAGCCATAATGGATATGCAAGGCATTTAAGCAAATGTCCTTTATAAAAATGGAAGGAATTCCTTTTTCTGTTTTACTTTTACGGACTTCTATAAGCCTCTTCACCATAACTCCAAACTTCATTGTCGGCACCACTTTGACACATGCGCTGTTCCATTCAATTCCATATCGGCCTATTGCGTTAAATATTCCTGCTGTTAATGGCATTAATTCATATCACGCTTCCACTACTACGTCCAGTAATAATGGTAGTACTATGATGGGTTCTGATATAGGAATATTTAACCAAATGTTATAAAGGATAACCATGTATAAGAAAAAAGGATATTTTCACTATTTTCTTGACTATACGAATACCAATTGACGATCCGACATAAGTAATGATGAGGAGCAGTTTATAATAGTCTTTAAGGATAGTAAAAGGTTAAGCGGAAGAGTGTTAAGACATACAGAGATTTAGTTGAAGGTGGATAAATGAAAACCTATTTCCTAATTTTCTTACTCATACAGTCAATCTATTAGTAAGGAGAAATTGATTGCTTACTAATATACAGATGTAGTATGCCAGATATTATTTTCTAAAAACCCACGGTTTATTTTCATAACTTTTGATTGAGTGAATGGTGAATTTCGAAAAACTTTCTGGAGGTAATCAAATGTGGGGAGGAGTCGTAGTAGCAGCCTTGGTTGGGCTTGTGTCTTATCTTGGTAAAGAAAAATCGAAAGAGAAAGATAATCAAGCGGAGATCGGTGCGGAAAAAATTGAAGATGGATATTATTGGTGGAATGCTGGTGATTTAAATGATAATGAAAATTGGATTAGGTTGGGTCCGGTTGATCCAATTTACTATGTCAATCTTACAAGTGATGAAAACTTTGAAAAATATCATATCAACATCGAGAATGAACTTTATAATGATCCTGACCCAGACACGTATTACTCATGCCATAGTGCATCTCAGGTAGAACAAATTGTCACGTTATTAAAGAAACAATATCAGCCTTTTGGAATCGTGACAATTGATCAAAATTATGATGCCATTTTAAAAAAGATTAAGTATTGAAAGAAAAGTAGAGTAGTAGATATTGGTATCAGTTTTTATTAAAATTCTGCACCGAATCAGAAAATGAGAAATCATTATTTTTTATAGCGTTACCTTCTGTAATTCCTTCTATTCTATTAAACAGATGAAATGGCATAAATTTCTGACGCCTCTAATTAAGTTATATTTTTTTAATATAGAAAATTGTCGCTGGAGGGCTATCATGGAAAATCAATTTAATGTGATCAATAACTCAAAAAGATGTTATGCATGTGGTGTAACAGTTACAGTGGATGCTAATTATTGTAGTGAGTGCATAGACCAAATTACAGCAAGGAAATTTGGAAAAGGTAAAAACGATGCTGTAATCAAAGGTAGTTATCGCTATTGCCTAACGAGAGTATTGGATAACAAAAATAATAAAAGAGTTGTATTCTGGATGTTAAACCCAAGTACAGCTGATGAAAATAAGAATGATCAAACATTAAAGCGGTGCATCTATTTTGCCAAGCGCGAAAACTGTGGAATCTTAGAAGTTGTCAATCTGTTTGCTTATATAGCAACCGATCCAAATAAATTAAAAAAGATATCTAGAGAAGAAGCAATAGGTGAAGAAAATTTAAAGTATATAACTCACGCTTTAGAGGCAGCAAGTATTATAATTGTTGCTTGGGGGAAAAATGGAACCATTAAAAAAGGATATAAAGAACCAGTGGTTACTCGTTTATTGGAGGTGTTTTCAAAGAAAACTTACTGTTTTGGTAAAACCAAGGATGGACATCCAAGACACCCATTAGTAATAAGAAATGATCAACCTCTTGTAAACTTTAATAATCAAACCCCAATGTCAGATATCTTAACAGAAGTATAAATATAGAGTAATATAGTAAATGATAATAATTTTTTAACGTAGCTATTCGTTGACAGATATCAGTTCATTTTCTTTTTTTGCCACAAATTTAAAACTTTACTATAACCGATACAGAAATATTTAATACTGTAAAATACCTTAAGTGGATTCTGGTGTCAGCCACTAGGAAACATTGGCTATATTCTTAATTCTGTCTTTAACAGTGAAGATAGAGAAGCATGAGGGTGATCAGATGCCGGTGAGTATATAATGGTTGTAACTGACAGCTACCTAGTACGATACGATGCTGTAGCGGTTCAAGAAGAAATAAAGAAAAGTAAATATAGATGATAATTTATCCACCGAGTAAGTGTCTGATTTTTTATACGACAACTTGGTGGGTTATTTTTAATGTATTTTTAAAGAGATTCAAAGGTAGCACTAATAGTTTGATATAATTAAAAAAGATTTATGAAAAGTATTGGATATTTTTAATTACACTCTGTGAAAAGACATCTTGATAATAGAGCAATAGGAGTAGATAGGTATGGGTATTGGATTCTTTGAAAGTGTTAAAATGGGTTTTGATTTACTTTGGTCTATGTTAACCGCTGACCCTTTAGTAACAATCAGTATAATAGTATTTTTTGGCGGTTTACTAATCCTTGCATTGATAGTTAATATGCTAAGGGAACTAAGGCTGAGAAAGTCAGGTATTTTAGAAATTGATAAAATGCCAGGAAGAAAGTTTGAAGAGTATCTCAAACCCTTGTTGAAAGCTAGAGGTTACTATGTGCAATTAACACCAGCAAGTGGAGACTACGGAGCGGACCTTATCTTATCAACAAAAGGTAAGAAAATTATAGTCCAAGCAAAAAGATATAAGAAAAATGTTGGAATAAAAGCTATACAAGAAATAGTTTCAGCTAAAAGTTATTACAAAGCGGATGAATGTTGGGTGATTACGAATAGGTTTTTTACTGAACAAGGTAAAATATTAGCAGCTTCAAATCAAGTTAGGTTGGTTGATCGTAAGCAGCTAATGAAATGGATACTGAAGGAAAACAAAGGTGTATAGTTGTAAGAAGGTAATTAGTGGGGAACCCTATGGCGAGTAAGAAACTGACTATTGAAGAAATGCACCTACTAGCGTTGTCACCGCCCGTAAATTTTAAAAATGTGTCGAATGATGTTTTGCAATAATCTTCTTTATGGACATAACGGTGTAAGGTAGTGAGACTAAGTGGAATGAAAATCTATCCGCTAAAATAAGGTGCAAATTCCCTTTCGTACAATCTGTAGTTACAGACCAATAGTAGGCGAAAATTAAAACTTGCATGGGTTTAAATACAAAGAAAATGCATTTGGAATAACGCTTGTAAAAAGAGAAGCATGAGAACTATTAGCACCGATAAAACATGTGAATAAATTGTACAACTTTTCCTTAATAATATATAATAAGGAAATATGTCCTTATTTAAATCCAAAAACACTTTTTAACGTTAAAAAGTTGAAAGGAATGTTTGATTGCACATAATAAACAAATTGTAAGCGGCAGCTAGGAATATCAAAACTATACGAGGAGCTAAAAAAATGAAAAAATTAACTTTGATTTTATTTTTAACAATCGGCGCGATCTTATTGGGCGCTTGTGGAGCAGAAGAAAACGACGAAGATAATAAGGGTGCAGAAAATGGCGATACAAAAAATGACACAGTGATTACCATTGGTAATGCGCCATACGATTACGAAACTCCACCAATCGAAATAACGAAACTTATTGCTGAAGAACATGGGTACGAGGTTGAAGTGATGGAGGGCGACGTTGCCTTCATGTTTTTATCTTTGACACAAAATGATGTAGACATTTGGCCTGGTATTTGGCCTGAGATTCACCGAACATACTTAGATAAGTTTGAAGGTGAGTTTGAAATGGGCGCTACGATATATGATGAGGCACCAACTGGATGGGCAGTACCAACATATGTCGAAGCAGACACAATTGGTGAATTAGTAGGTAACGAAGATATGGTAAATGGTAAATTAGTTGGTTTTGAACCTGGATCTGGTATGATGCTTACTACTGAAGAGGTTGTAGAAGCTCATGGGTTAGACCTTGAAGTTGTTTCTGGTACAATGGCATCAATGATGGCGGAAGTGGATTATGCCATCAGTCAGGAAGAACCAATTCTATTCTTGGGCTGGCGTCCACATACCATGTTCAGAAATTATGATCTTAAAATTCTTGAAGATGAAAAAGGTATTTGGGGTGTAGATAGTCAAGCATGGGGCGTAAGTAATGACTTTCAGGATAAAGCACCAGAGATCTACAACTTCGTTACTAATTTTGAGATGAGTATCGAAGAAGTTGAAAAGTACCTCTACAATAATCAGGATGAGGGCAAAGATGTGGAAGAATTAGCTCAACAATGGATTGATGATAACCGCTCAGATATCGATGCTTGGTTAGAAGCAGAGTAAAAAGTAAGGGTGACATAAATGTCGATAATAAAAGTTGAAAATCTATACAAAGTCTTTGGCAAAGATCCAAAACGAGCAATTGAAATGGTCAATAAAGGGTATAAAAAAGATGAAATCATGGCAAAAACCGGTACAACGATTGGTATCAATAATGTATCATTCGAAGTTGAACCGGGGGAATCCTTTGTTGTAATGGGCCTATCTGGGAGCGGAAAGTCTACACTTATCCGCTGCCTTAATCGCCTGATAGAACCTACCTTGGGTTCTATCTCCATTAACGATAAAGATATTACTAAGATGGATAAAAAAGAACTTAGCGAGCTACGCAAGAAAAGTGTTAGTATGGTTTTCCAAAACTTTGCCATCTTTCCACATTATACGGTGTTGGAAAACGCATCATACGGACTAAAGGTAATGGGTGTTGTCAAAGAAGAGAGAGAACAAAAGGCTCTAGAATCCCTTGAAGCAGTTGGTTTAAAAGGCTGGGAAAATTATTATCCTTCTAAATTAAGTGGTGGTATGCAACAACGTGTTGGACTTGCACGTGCATTAGCTACAGATCCTGATATTCTTCTGATGGATGAGGCCTTTAGTGCGCTTGATCCTTTAATCAGAAAAGACATGCAATCAGAACTATTAGAGCTTCAAGATAAACTTCAAAAAACAATTATCTTTATTACACATGATTTAGATGAAGCACTTAGATTAGGCGATCGTATCGCTCTTATGAAAGATGGAGAGATCGTTCAAATTGGTACACCTGAGGAAATTATGATGTCCCCAGCTACTGAATATGTTGAAAAGTTTGTTGCAGATGTCGACAGATCGAGGGTCCTAACTGCAGAAATGATTATGAAAAAAACGGCAACCGTTATCCATTATCCAAAAGATGGCCCACGTGTGGCGTTGCACAGAATGAAAGAAAATGATATTTCAAGTATTTTTACAGTGGATAAACAGAACCGATTGATTGGAATTGTGATGGCGGAAGATGCTTTAACAGCTATTGAAAATAATGAAACAAGCCTTGATTCTATCATTCAAAAGGATATTCCAACAGCATTACCGGATACACCATTAAAGGAAATGTTTGCACTGATGACTGGTAAAAATTTACCACTTGCAGTTGTAGATGAAAATTCCAAATTTAAAGGCATTGTTGTACGTGGAACTGTAATGGCAAAGCTTGCTGAGGGAGGTATTGCCAATGATTGATTTTTTCATACCATTAGAAGATTGGATTAACATAGGGTTTGAAAAAGTAAGCTATTATCTCAGTCCATTCCTACGGGCTGCAAGTGAATTTCTAGGAGTCATTATTGATGGTTTTGAAGATCTATTGCTTTGGCCACCTGAAATTGTCATTATGATTCTAGTTGCACTACTCGTATGGATATTGGCTAGTTACCGTTTGGCTATCTTTGCATTTGTAGGACTCTTGATCACATTCGGTTTAGATATATGGGAACCTACCATGTCTACGGTTGCTTTAGCCTTATCCGGGACCGCGGTTTCCCTACTGGTTGGGGTACCGTTAGGAATTTTTGCTTCACAAAGTAATGTAGTAGAACGAATTCTGAGGCCTATTTTGGACTTTATGCAAACACTACCTAGTTTTGTGTATCTCATTCCTGCAGTCATGTTTTTTGGAATGGGTAAGGTATCTGCTTTAGTTGCGATCATGATTTTTGCAATGCCTCCTGCCGTCCGACTAACTACTTTAGGTATTCGTGAAGTATCAGGTGAGATGGTAGAAGCAGCGAGAGCATTTGGATCTGGACGATGGCAAACATTGAAAGATGTTCAACTACCTCTTGCAATACCAACCATTATGGCTGGGGTTAATCAATGTATCATGATGGCACTTGCCATGACCGTTATTGCTTCCATGATTGGTGGAGGTGGTCTTGGAAACGTCGTGTTACGCTCCATGCAGACACTTAACATTGGAATGGGGGCTGTCGGAGGTTTAGGAATCGTTATTCTAGCTATTTTACTAGACCGTCTGACAGAAACTTTATCTAAAAAGGTGAAAAAAGATTAAACGATATGGGTACCAGGTACCGCAAAAAGACAAAGAGTTGACTTGTTCATAGTAGATTGACGTTGTTAATGGGAATAGAAAGAGTATTTTGTGGTTAACCATTTCCAAATGGAAAACAGCTTATCATACAAGTTAAAGGAAGCGACCGAGAAAGAGGAAGAAAATAGTGGCAACAAGCAACCACCGAGTTAGCATCTAGGTTTTAGATGGCTACTTGGTGGTTTTTTTATATTTGTAATTTAGTTACCGAGTCTATTTGAAAGGGGAAGGTAATTCCGCATGTGACAACGAAGAAGGTAGTATCTTATTTTTCGGCGTCAGAGAAGGAGAATTAATCGGGTGTTTGTGGAAAGAGTATGGGGAATTTCTTTCAACCTGACAGGAAATAGAAGAAGCCCCAACAAACTGAGTGTTGTTGGGGCTTCCCTCTGTCCTATTAGAAACCTAGCTGATGCGTTCGCCTTTTAATCCCGATTTTACTTTCATATTGCCTGATCGCTTTAATTTTCCCCAGCCGACTTGCGTTCCTTTTAGTGCAGCGAAAAAGGATTTCCATGTTACCCACACTAATAAGTAGCGGTAGAATATTCTTTGCAGGAACAAGAGGAGGAGCGGTTTAAAGCTTAACTTCTCCATCCTAAAGGCAACGAAGCAAACAAGAAAATCAATCAAAAAGTAACTAGCAAAAATAAGTAATGATTTTTCAGCAGCGCCAGTCAAGATTCCTAAAATAAACAATAAATCGATAAGCGGAGCAAAAAACGGAACAATAAATTGAAATAGCAGCATATTAGGAAGGGCAATGAACCCGAGTGATTTATGCTTTATTCCCCCAACTGCCTTCTTGTGCTTCCAAAAACATTGTAACGTTCCATAAGTCCATCTGAATCGTTGTTTTAGGAAATCTCTAATCGTTGCCGGTGCCTCGGTATAGGCATAGGCTTGTTCATCAATCTCAACTTTATAGCCTTCACGGATAATTTTTAATGTCATGTCTGTATCTTCTGCAAGCGTATCATCGGTAAAATAGCCTAGGTCCTCGACCACCTGTTTGCGCCATGCGCCTATTGCTCCCGGGACAACTGGAACACACTTAAGAGTGGCGAATGCACGCTTTTCCAAGTTAAATCCAGTTACATACTCAATATGCTGCCAGGAAGTTAACAGGTTTTTCTTATTCCCAACTCTGACGTTTCCAGAGACAGCCGCAATATTTTTATCAGAAAAATGCCGAATTAGCATCGAAATTGAATCAGGAGAAACGACAGTATCGGCATCAATTGCAATAAAGATATCTCCCTTTGCTTTCCTGATTCCTAGATTAATGGCTGAAGCTTTTCCTCCGTTGGTCTTCTGGAAGAGAAATACCTTTTTGTCTGCATCGTACATACGGGATACAGCCAAGGAAGTCTGGTCTTTGGAACCATCATCGACAACAAGGACTTCTAGATTTTGATCATTACTTTTTAGAATCGATTCGATGGTTTTATTTATGACATTCTCTTCATTGTAAGCTGGGATAATGACACTAACAAACGGATTAGACTGCTCCTTTACCGCTTGATGACGGGCACTGGTGCGTTTTTTATGGATAATAGCTAAACTTCCTAGAATCAAAATGCGCAGAACTAAAATGGAAATGACACTGATAAGTAAAATTATAATAGCCTCTTTAACGTTTGCGATCTGGAACAGCATCACTTTGTAGCTATTTATGATTGGACTTTCCACCTCGGTGACAGGAGGCATGATATTACTTTTGTTTTGATCCATTAGTTCGCCAGCCGTTACAAATGTATAGCCTTTCCTTTGTAACTGTTCGATAATTTCAGGTAGTGCCTCTAACGTTGCATGCCTATCTCCTCCGCCATCGTGAAGTAAGATAATATCGCCACTCGATGCCTGGTTGATAACATTCTGGGTAATAGCCTCGCTATCACGCAGCTTCCAGTCTTCTGAATCGATATCATAATTAACGGTGACATATCCCATTTGTGTCACTTCCTGCAACTTTTGAAAATGGGAGGGCATATACTTTGCCTCTTCATCTCCATAAGGGGACCGATACAAGGAAGTGGTATGCCCAGTAATTCCTTGAATGACACGTTGGACACTATTTAGCTCAAGCTTTAACTGTTCACTTGACATTTCATTTGTTTTTGGATGGGAAAAGGTATGGTTACCAATCTCATGGCCTTCCCGTTGGATTCGTTTAACAATATCTTGATTGTTGATGACCTTATTACCAATCACAAAGAATGAAGCTTTGACCTGGTGCTTTTTAAGAATATCTAATATGCTGTTTGTATATTCAGGGTCGGGACCATCGTCAAAAGTTAGTACAATCTCTTTATCTTTCGGTTGGCTTAATCGCTCAAACTCGGATGATACTGGGTTGGTAACATAAGTTTCACCCGTAATAAAACCAGATTCATCAAACTTGAGGCTTCGCTTACCTTCTTTCCTACTCTCTGTCGCCCGGAAGATATTTCCTTCACCTGTGCTGTAGATATTTCCGCCATTCTTGACAGTAAGCAATTCTTCTGTTTTATTCCCTTTAAGAACATCCCAAATAGATGGGTCCTCCGCTCCGAGCCTCCAGAGTGCAATTCCCTTAGCCCCGGCATCCATAGATATTTTCAACTGGTTATAGAAGGTTGCGCTGTCCATGAACCATATTTCATGTAATTTGTTGTTCTCCATATATTTGAGGTACGGAGTTTGGCTCATATCATCCCATTGAATGTCCAGGTTTGCTTTTTCGGCCAGTCTTGTCACGTCATCAAAGGATACGGGTTCTCCCGGCTCTTGGCTTTCCCATTGCCAGTCATACCCATAGTTCGCAATCGCAACAATCAATTTTTCTTTAGGTAATTTTGAGAGAATTTCTGTAAACCACGATGAAGATGCAACCGGGCCAACGTTGTCCACATTCTCATCGTATGCCATCACAATCATCTGATCAACATACTTTTCAAGCTCTTTGTAATCAAACGCCTGATTAGCGGCCGGTACAGCGATGGAAACGGAGAGACCATCAGCATCAAAAGTCGTGTGCAGTTCTTTTATAAACTGGGTCAATAAATCTCGGTCATTCTGTTTTAGATTCTCAAAGTCAATATTGATCCCATCGAAGCCATACTGTTTTATTGTTTCATGCAGTTTTTTAATTAATTTCTCTTGTTCTTTAGGAGAATTCAAAAGTTGATGCACTGTCTCCTGATTCCACTTGCCATCCTCTATGTTATGAATTAACGGTACGATTTCCACTTCATTGTTTTTTGCAAGCTCTATTATTTCTGGCTGAATATCACTTTCAATCTCTAATTTAGAATTTAAAGTCAACCATTGCGGAATTAAAACATCGATTGTATCCATATTTTCCCTGAGCGATTGTTCGCTGTTACTGTCCCAATTCACATAGAATGCGTAAACGTCATTCTGGTAGGGAACTGCTTGCTGGAGAAATTTCTCATCGGTCGCGGTGGTTGCTAATTCATCTGGATTTGAAGTCGTGGTTTCTGATGACTCGATGTGTGCAAATGCATCTGTTTCTTTTGTTTCCAAGTTAGGAAGTTTGGGATTAGCATAAAGACCTAAACCCACAAAACAGGTAACGAGGCCAATTAGAACAGCAAGAATGACTGCTGAAATAATTAACAGATTCCATCGTTTACCAGATACGTTTTTAAAAATAAAATCCTTTTTAACGGGTTCAGGGTGCATATTTGTTTTTTTACTTCCTCTACCGAAGATTCTTTTTTTCATGTTGTTATCTACCTCATACTTCTTTTTTTATTCTTATAAGCACAAAGCCCAAGAATCTACTTACTCACGATTGTAGTCAAATACTTTATGCATCGTTCACAAGACCTTATATCGTTTTCTAGTTTACTAGATTTCATCATACTGATTTTTTAAAAGTTTTCATCCACCATATAATTGGGATTACCATTCCCAAACTATATGCGGATGACAATTGCTGCATAAGGTAATGATGAAATTAATTTAGTTGGAAAAGAATTTGTAGATATCAAACGACGCAGGGTCCTATCAATCTTTCACTAAATTGTATCAGTAGGGTTTAGGTGGAACAATATGCTATTCTATCCACTTTCTGAGGGTTTATAATTACCTATGAAGCTCTACTAAACTAGTTTTCTAGCCCTATCTACTTCTTTAAATTCCCACTAACCAGACCAGGGATACTGATAGGACGGGATTAATCGTTTGTCGATTTACTAGGCATTTTGTCTAATACCTTTCTATTTTCTTTGATGCTAGAATAAAGCCAGATTACTGAAAAAGGAAGTGTTTGGATGAAAGAGGAACGCACATCCCAATCCCCGAAAAAAAGAAAACTAGGCTTTATAATTACACTTGGAGTGATATTTCTACTTATTCTAGGCGCAGGTGCTTACGGATATTCTGTATATAACTCTGTTACCGGTACGCTTGAAAAAACACATGAACCACTGAAGCGTCCTGAAAAAGAGCAGCGTGTGGTTCATTTATCAGAGGGGGATCCCATTTCCATTTTATTGCTTGGGGTGGACCAACGCGAAGGAGACCGTGGACGCCCAGACTCATTAATTTTAATAACAGCAAATCCAGCAGATAAATCTATGAAAATGTTAAGCATACCTCGTGATACATATACTGAAATCATCGGCAAAGGAACAAAGGATAAAATCAATCATTCCTATACATACGGAGGAGTTGATATCTCTATTAAAACGATTGAGAACTTCCTGGATGTCCCAATTGACTACTACGTGGAAGTGAATATGGATGGTTTTAAGGATCTGGTAGATGCTGTTGATGGTGTGACTGTAGATAACACCTTGGACTTTTTCTATAACGGGACAGACTTTCCTATCGGTCAGCTGAAATTGAACGGTGAAGAGGCTCTACTGTATTCTCGTATGCGTAAGCTTGATCCACAGGGAGATTTTGGTCGACAAGAACGCCAGCGTAAAGTCATTCAGGGATTTATCAAAGAAGCGGTAGGCATCGAAACTTTAACAAACTATCGAGATATATTAGAGGTAATAGGCGAGAATGTAAAAACCAATTTAACGTTTGATGATATGAAAGAAATTCGAACAAACTATTCAAAAACAAGGCAAAATATAGAACAAGTCCAAATAGACGGGAAAGGCAAGGACGAAGAGGAGGTTTATTATTACATTGTGCCTGAAGAAGAGCGGACAAAAAAATCGGAGATGTTGAAGAAACATTTGGAGATTGTAGAGGGACAGTAGTGGACAGGAGTATGTTTACAGACCCTATATCTGTGAATAATTAAAGGTACTAAAGGTACTGGTGACAGGCACCGTAAAAAGACAAAAAGCGGATTTGTATCTTATGGGTGGACAATGGAGTTGCTATGATTAATAGTAGCTCTTTTTTGTTTGTTTTTGTAAATCTTTGCAGGATAATTGACTTGGATGAAGAATAAATAGATTTAATGTCAAACTTATTCAATTGGGTATGTAATTGGGTAGGAAAAAACACATTTTGTATCCTGGTGCCAGCTATCATATTACTAGTCGTGGTATTCGAAGGACTACTTTTTTTCACGATGAAAAGGATCGTTTAGAGTATCTCAGACTGTTAGAAGAAACAATGATTCTGATGCCATTTTTTTCTCCACGTCTATTGTCTTATGACTAACCACATTCACCTTCAATTAGAGACCCTTAATCATTCCACAGGCGATATCATCAAGTACCTTCATACCAAATATGCAAAATACTTCAACCATAAATATCATTATTCTGGTCATGTGTTTGAAAGCCGTCATGGATCAGAATTACTAGATGCAGTCGAATGTGAATTAGAAGTGATTAAATGTATTCATTTGAATCCGATTCGTGCCAATATGGTAGCGGACTTAATTTTATCGGTGGAGTAGCTATGCCGATTATGTTGGCTATTCTGAGCCAGAGTCAATCGTAAGAAAAGATAGGGTACTCTCTTTTTTTCCAGAACCTAAAATTTAAAACTATCTAACGTTTTTGCATGCTAGAGTACTATATCAAGCCCAAGCAAATGTAACAAACAAAAATGAATAGAAGTGAAACTATGGTTACCAAAGTTTCTAGTATTGGCCTTCAAGGAATGGAAGGTTATCGTATTCAGAATTTGAAGGGCCACCGTCGGTTACTATTATCGGTTTACCGGATCTTACTGTTCGGGAGTCTCGTGAACGAGTCATGAGCAAATTGACGGTGATGGACTGTGATGTTTTAAGTGAAAAGGTTATTGTTCAATTGTCCCCACCGGGCTCACTCCGGTTAGATGGAGTTGTTCAATCTGTTGAAGATCTTCTACTTAGTGTATTAGCTGCAATAAACATGATTTTTCCCGCATCATCGGTCAAAGTTGAGCAAAGCGAGCACTAACCATTGCGGTTAGAGGAGGGCATCACCTATTCATGTCTGATCCACCTGGTTGTGGCAAAAATTTTACTTGCGGAAATATTTTACTGATAACCTTTGACTGTTACTTTTATGTATAATAAATATGCTTTCTAAAATTGGTATCAATTGATACCGAAAATGTTGTTGATGGATATTGGGAGTGTTATAATTAATGAACAAAGAGTTAAAACTACGTAAAATTGAAGGTAAATTTGAGGTTCAAACGTATGTAGATAGGTTAAAATACGCTATAGAGAGCGGTTCAGTGAAAATTAACTTTCAAAAGAAACGAAAAGTAGATGAGGCAAGGGATGGAAAGTACACCAATAGATATACAGTGGCCCATTTATTCCCGAATGAAGACGAAGTTGAAGCTTTAAAAAGAGAACTTTCACTTTTAACAGTTGCAGATTATATTGAGACCGTAAAGGACCTTAGATTTCCCAACTATTCAGAGATGCGAGTATTTGGCAAGGAATATGTTAATCAGGATGTTTATATAAAAATCAGAGTGGAACTAGTTAACATTACACATGTTGCGGGTGACAGTTTTATTTTTGTTATGTCCTTTCATTTTGCAGAGATTCCATTTAAGGAAGAAGACTTTCCTTATAGAAAGTAAGGGTGAGTATAATGAAGATACTAAAAAGTGAGAAGAAACTTTGCTTACTGTGTATGGAGGAGCATGCAGTTGATACTGTTGAAGTGACTGATCATGAAAATTTTAAAGGTGAAAAAGTGAGTTTTATAGCTAAATACGAGTATTGTTCTGCTACGGAAGATTTATTAGAAACAGAAGAAATGATAAAAGTGAATAGTCTTGCTATGAAAGATGCATATAGAAAAAAATTAAACTTGTTAACATCTATTGAAATTAATGAAATTAGGGCTACGTACGACATTAGTCAAAAAGATTTTTCCGAAGTCTTAGGATGGGGAAGGTCTACTGTTACAAGGTATGAAAATCATCAAGTGCAAGACCGTGCTCATGATGATGTATTAAGAAAAATCAGTTCCGATCCAAAGTGGTTTTTAGAAAAACTAAATATAGCCAAAGAAAAAGATAAGATATCCGAAAAAGCATTTTTGAAGTCCTTGCATGAAGCAAATGAGCAATATAAAAAAAAGAGAAATCAATATCTTATCGATTCAATTCATGCTAGTTATGCGGACTTTGAAAATAAAATGATTACCGGCAATCTAGAGCTTAATTTAAATAAAGTTATTGAGATGATTAATTATCTTTCTGAAAAGGTAACTAGTCTTCACAAAGTTAAACTTATGAAAATGCTTTGGTACTCAGATATTTTATTCTTTAAAAGAAAAGAGAGATCAATAAGTGGTCTTGTCTATAGTGCACTTCCAATGGGGGCTGTACCCGAAGGATACGAACAAATCGTACTATTAAATGGTGTTCAGTTTGAGACTCTTCAATATGGTGAAAAAATTGGCTATAAGTTTAAGCCTTCACCTGAGTTTGAAGTTACAGAATTGACAGAAGACGAAGTTCAAACATTGAACGATGTAATTTCACTGTTCGGTAATTTGAGCGCTGACGAAATAATTCATAAGATGCATGAAGAAGAGGCCTATAAATCTACGCCAAGTAATAGCCCGATACTGTATTCATTTGCAAAAGATTTATCAATAGATTAATAAAGCAATGATTTACCCTTATGCTATATAAAAAAACTAATGTTCAATAAGTTTGAAACTCAGCTCATTATCTAAATGGTGATGGGCTTTTTTTATTTATTTAAAAACTCAATAATACATCTACCAGGCATATGCTTCAAAATAGAAAAAGAGTCATTATAAATAGTATATGTGGAGGATGAAGCAACTTGCCTATTTGGGCAAGTCAAGTTCCCCGATATAACAGAAACAAAGTGGAATCTTTCACTTTTACAAACGAAAAAAAGCTCTTCTCATATGAGAAGAGCTTTCATACTATTTACTTAGATTTTTTCAACATTTGCTGCTTGTGGTCCGCGGTTACCTTCTTCAATTTCAAAAGAAACTGCTTGACCTTCATCTAATGATTTGAAACCGTCGCCT
This sequence comes from Aquibacillus saliphilus, assembly GCF_020404745.1. Classification (GTDB taxonomy): domain Bacteria; phylum Bacillota; class Bacilli; order Bacillales; family Amphibacillaceae; genus Aquibacillus; species Aquibacillus saliphilus. The sequence continues at coordinate 84,904 of NZ_JAIZAP010000006.1, read as the reverse complement.
TGAATTGCTGAGAAATGTACGAATACATCTTCTCCACCTTCAACCTCGATAAAACCGAAACCTTTGTCTGCGTTAAACCATTTTACTGTACCGTTACTCATAAAAAAAATTCCTCCATGTGCTTTATAGCACGTTTATTACTTTTTGGTTCAAGATAATAATTCAAGACGATGATAATCACTAGTAAGCTATTACAAATATCTTGTTTTGCTAAAACGAACATCAATAAGTTAATCTTATTATAACACTTAAGAGGAAAATAGCTAGTCTTTATTAAAATTTTTATTAAAAAGGATACGAGGCAGGTGGGTCAGACCCTTGAGAAGACTAATTGATTAGGACTGGATTAAGTTCAAGTTATCGCTTCTTGTTTTGAAATCTTCTTAGGTCCAAGCCGGTTTATTATGATAAAATGAATGGGCGGGATACCCTTTTTTTGATGAAGAATCCTTTTAAAAAAAATCAACCTAATGTAACATGTAAGAACGGAGGATGAAAGTGCCTACCATAAAAGAAATTGCAGAGATGGCTAATGTTTCGCGCACAACTGTTTCTAGAGCATTAAATAATTCTGGCTATGTTAGTGAAGAGGCTAGAAAAAGAATCATGAAAGTGATTGAAGAAACTGGATATGTACCGAGTGAACAGGCTAAATCACTTAGAATGAAGCGGACTAAGGTGATCGGTGTCATTGTACCAACAATTAAGACGGAAACCTCAGGAAGACTAGTCTCAGGCATGGACGATATTTTGTCTGAAGAAGGGTATCAGATCCTTTTGGCTAGTACAAATTTGGATAAGCAAAAAGAAATAGAATATATCCATTTATTAAAAGTTCGACGGGTAGATGGAATTATTTTTACTGCCACTAATGAAAATGAACATTTATTGGAGTTAATCCAAAAACTTGAGATACCCTTTGTTGTTATTGGACAAGAAATAGAGGGTGTGTCAAATGTGTTATACGATGATTTTCATGCAGCTAAAGATGTTATTTCTTTATTTATAAAAAAAGGTCACGAGAAAATAGGCTTTATTGGTGTCGATGAAACGGATCGTGCGGTCGGATATTTGCGCAAACGAGGCTACCTTGATGAAATGAAGGAAAACCATTTAGTCGTTGAGGATAATTGGGTTCAAAAAGGGATTTTTGATATCGATTCTGGCTATCAAGCAATGCGTAAGATGATAAAAAATAGTGAAGAAATTCCTACTGCTGTATTTGCTGTTACTGATCGACTGGCCCTTGGTGCAACGAACTATTTAAAAGAATCAGGCTACGGGATACCTAGTGATATGGCAATAGCTAGTATTGGAGCATCTGAGTTCTCAAAGCATTTAAGCCCCTCATTAACAACGGTTGACTATAACAATGAGAAGGCAGGACAAGAAGCGGCAAAGATTATTTTATCGACAATTAGGAATGAACAGGAAAAAATAAAAAAAATCACATTAGACTATAGACTTTTAATTCGTGATAGTGTATGATTTGATTTGAGATTGTTACTGAAAACGATTTCTTATTTTTAACCCAATAAGGAATCGATTCCACAAATGAAACATAGACTTACATGAAGGAATCATATTATTTTTTATGCCATATGGAATCGATTCCATATTAACCACAAAACTAAGGAGTGATAGAAGTGTCAGAAAATAGCAGAATTGCAAAAGAGCTAATTGAAGCAGTTGGTGGAAAAGAGAATATTTCATCAGTCGCTCACTGTGCAACAAGATTACGGATAATGGTCGACGATAAAGAAAAGATTGATCAAGCTGAAGTAGAAACGATTGATAAGGTTAAAGGAGCATTTTTTAATTCTGGACAGTATCAAATCATTCTTGGTACCGGGACAGTTAATAAAATTTTTGAAGAAGTAGAAAAGCTAGATATAAATAGCTCAACAAAAGCGGAGCAATCGAAAGAAGCTAAGAAAAGCGGCAATGCATTTCAACGAGCGATTCGTACGTTCGGGGATGTCTTTGTTCCAATCATTCCTGTCCTAGTAGCAACTGGTTTATTTATGGGTTTACGAGGACTAGTGATGCAAGAACAGGTGCTAGCATTGTTTGGTTTAACACCTGCAGATATTTCTGAAAACTTTTTGTTATTTACAGAGATTTTGACGGATACAGCATTTATATTTTTACCAGCATTAGTTGCATGGTCTACATTTAGAGTATTTGGTGGAACACCGATTATTGGTCTAGTACTTGGACTCATGTTAGTTAGTCCATCCTTGCCAAATGCATGGGGAGTTGCAACAGGGGTAGATCCTCTTTACTTTTTTGGTTTCATCCCAGTAGTAGGTTATCAAGGTGCGGTGCTACCAGCTTTTATCACGGGTATCATTGGAGCTAAATTAGAACGAAGCATACGTAAGCGTGTGCCTGAAGCATTAGATTTAATTCTCACACCATTTATAACGATGCTAATTATGATTGTTGCAGCACTATTTATTATTGGACCAATTTTCCATTCAGTTGAAGAATACATTTTACAAGGAACACTTGCAGTCTTAGGATTGCCACTTGGTTTGGGTGGACTATTGGTTGGTTTCTTAAATCAAGTCATTGTCGTAACAGGTGTTCACCACATTTTCAACTTGCTTGAAATCCAATTGCTAGAAAAATTTGGCTTTAATGAATATAACGCAATTATCACTGCGTCTGTGGCAGCACAGGGTGGAGCGGCATTAGCTGTTGGCCTAAAAACTAAATCTAAAAAATTAAAGGCGCTAGCATTACCATCTTCACTTTCAGCCTTCTTAGGTATTACCGAACCAGCTATTTTTGGTGTGAACTTACGATACGGTAAGCCGTTTTTGATGGCACTAATTGGTGGCGGTGTCGGCGGATTTACAGCATCAATCCTAGGACTTCAGGCAACAGGGATGGCAATCACGGTAATTCCAGGTGCACTTTTATACATGAATGGACAAATCCTGCTTTATATTCTTGTTAATATCGTTGCTATTGCTGTTGCATTTGCTCTTACCTGGTTATTCGGATTTTCAGATAAAAAATTAGATTAAGATGAATCAATTTTTCAACATAGATAGGATGTGACTAAAAGCGTGGTACAGCAGGACATTTTATTAAGAGAACAAGCAATAAATGAAATAAATAAGCACCGGGAATTGGTAGCACAAGACAGGTTCCGATTGAATTATCACGTCATGCCACCAGTTGGTTTATTAAATGACCCGAATGGACTTGTTTATTATAAAGGATATTATCACTTATTTTATCAATGGAATCCATTAGCAACCAAGCATGGTATCAAGTACTGGGGGCATTATCGCTCTAAAGATTTGGTTAACTGGGAAACGCTACCGATTGCCTTAGCACCAAGTGATTGGTTTGATAAAAATGGCTGTTATTCAGGTAGTGCTGTTGACTATGATGGGAAGCTATATTTATTTTACACAGGCAATGTCCGGAATGAAGCAGGTAATAGAGAAACCTACCAGTGCTTGGCGGTGTCTGAAGACGGGGTGCATTTTGAGAAAAAAGGTCCAGTCATTTACCTTCCAGAAGGGTACACTGCTCATTTCCGGGATCCAAAAGTTTGGCAGGAAGGTGACCAGTGGTATATGGTCATCGGTGCCCAGACGGTTGAGGAAGAAGGTGTTGTCGCCTTATTTACATCATCTGACTTAGAAAACTGGCACTTCCACGGGATTCTAGCGGGGAGTAACCGAAATGGATTATTCGATTTTGGCTACATGTGGGAATGTCCCGATTTATTTTCGATTGAGGGAGAGGACATACTGCTTTTCTCCCCCCAAGGCCTTGAGCCAGAGGGAATAAAATACAATAATCTCTATCAGTCAGGTTATTTTGTAGGGAAATTTGACCGCGAAAATCACACGTATGCAAATGGTCCGTTCGAGGAGCTTGATAGAGGCTTTGATTTTTACGCCCCACAAACAACGATAGATGATAATCAGCGCCGGATTATGTTTGGTTGGTTGGGACTTCCGGATGCAACAGAAGAACATCATCCAACTCGTGATTACCAATGGATTCATGCAATGACAATTCCAAGGGAACTTGATTTAGTTGAAGGGAAAATCATTCAACGGCCTGTTAAAGAGCTTGAGAAACTTAGAGAAGAAGAAATCCAACAGGCTAACGTGAAGATCAGTAACGAGACGGTTCAATTGCCAAACGTGCATGGTAAATCAATCGAGCTAAACTTGAATGTTATCACCAATGATGCCGATCTATTTTCAGTAGCATTTGGCAAGGTTGCGAAATTAAGCTTTGATAAATCCAAAAAGCTATTTTCCCTTGAACGGAAGACGATTAAGGGTGATCGTACAGAAATAAGAAGCTGTAAACTAGATAACCTGAAAAACCTACGCGTTTATTTAGACAAATCGTCGATTGAGATTTTCTTGAATGACGGTGAAGAGGTTTTTACAGCAAGAATCTTTGACGCACACAATGACGATTCGATCCATTTCGCTGCGGAAGGTTCGATTGCTTTCGATTTAACGAAGTGGGAATTGAAAAAGGTTTTTTGAATAAGTAGTACAAACGTTTGATTAGTTTGGGAGAGGCGTGCTATCTGTGGGATAGCACGTTTTTTCGCAATCGACTAGGGCCCTCCATTGCCTGTCACTCCCTGGGTTTAAACTCTCATGCTGTGATACAGATTGTATGATAGCACTTAGTTCTTTTTAATCTATTGTATTCGACAAAATACGGGAAGTGACAGGCACCACGCCGTAATGGTATATTAAATATAAAATAACAACAAAAGTTGTAATAAAAAAGAGGTGACCCTTATGAAGGATTTACATTTAACAATGGATAATGCATTAGAAGTTTGTAAAGCAATTTCTAATGAGCATCGTATAAATATTCTTAAACTACTAAGTAGAGGTCCTCATAATGTCAATGACTTGTCAAAGAAGTTGGGAATTCCATTTTCGACAACGGCTGTTAATGTTAAAAAGCTAGAAGAAATGGATTTGATCATTAGTGAATTAGTTCCTGGAAGAGGGACTAAGAAGGTAAATTCTAAAAATTTTGATCGTATAATTATTGATTTGTTTGAAGAAGATAATGAGTTAGAAAAGAATAATATTAGGATAGACATGCCTGTTGGAGAATATATAGTTTGTAAGACTGAGCCTAGTTGTGGCTTGGTTGGTACAGACGATTATATCGGCATGCAAGATGATCCGCGTTCGTTCTATGAAACTAGTCGTAGATTGGCTCAGTTGCTCTACTTTAAAGCTGGTTATGTGGAGTATCGATACCCTAATCGTGTTCCGTATGGGGCGCAACCAACGGAAGTTGAATTTAGTGTGGAGATTTGTTCAGAGGCTCCTTATCATAAACTTGATTGGCCATCAGATATAACATTTTGGGTTAACGATATAGAAGTAGGTACCTGGACCTCGCCCGGGGATTTTGGAGGGCAAAGAGGTTTTAATACCCCTAAATGGTGGGGAATTCATTTCACGCAATATGGTTTATTAAAGAACTGGAAGGTAAACAAAGATGGAACTTTTCTCGATGGTGTGAAAATTTTTGATGTTCGAATTGAAGATTTAAAGTTGAATGATAACCCGTTTATATCACTAAGAATTGGGGTTAAAGAAGATGCCTTAAATGTTGGCGGGGTCAATTTGTTTGGTAGGGAGTTTGGTAACTATAAACAAGGTATTATTATGAATTTACGTTATGAATAGGAAATTTGATAAAATTAGCTCATTGTTAAATGAGCTTTTTTTGTTCTAAAAAATTTTTATTACACATATTTATCTTTTATTATAATAAATGTTGAAATAAAATAAAAACCTATGTTATAATTTTTTTAAATTTGAAAGGGGGATTTGTTAATGTTTAAAATGAAAAGGGTTTCAATTGTTTTTTTCGTACTTGTTTTATTTATGGTAGGTTGTTCATCGGGGGAAGGGAATAACACATCATCTGATGGTGGAGGTGAAGCAGAAGGCAATGGCAATGATGTCATAGAGCTTTCTTATTGGGTTCCATTCAGTGGTTCGGATGGTGAATTTATGGAAGATATGGTTAGTGAGTTTAATAAGTCTCAAAGCGATATTAAAGTAGAGTTTATGAATAACAATTGGGATGATTACTACACGAAATTTAAGACAGCACTTGTATCTAATACAGCGCCAGATGTTGCAGTATCTCATGTTTCTCATTTAGGTGAACTGCTTCCAACGGACAAATTAGCACCTTTAGATGAGTTGGCTAGTGAAGCTGGTCTTGATTGGTCCGATTTTTCAGAAAATCAAGTGAATGCAATCATGAAGGATGGGAACCATTATGCGGTACCACTCGATACCCATGCGGTTATTATGTTCTATAACAAAAAGTATTTAGGTGATGCTGGTCTATTAAACGAAGACGGTTCAATTAAAATGGAACAAGGAGTAGAAGGGTTTACAGAGGTACTTAGGACATTGAAGCAAGAATTACCTTCGGATGTGTCTCCGTTAGTCATTGGAAGTAACAATGTCTTTACGTTCTGGATATGGGATGCGCTTATAAATCAACAAGGTACAAATTATATAGAAGATGGGCAAGTGAATATAGATACTCCTGAAAGTAAGGAAGCTATGAATTTAATGAAAACGTGGTTGGAAGAAGATCTAATGCCAGAAGATATTGGCGATAACAGCTATGATATCTTTAAAACTCAAGATGCAGCAATAACGTTCTCTGGGGTATGGGCAACTGGAAATTTTGAAACAGAAGAATCTCTAGATTTTGCAGCGGTTCCATTCCCACAACTTTATGATCAGCCTGCTGCTTGGGGAGATTCACATACGTTAGTTGTTCCTAATCAGGATGATAAAGAAAAACAAATTGCAGCAGTTAAATTTGCTGATTGGTTAACAGAGAATGGACATATGTGGGCAGAAGCAGGTCATGTTCCTGCAAAAACTTCTGTTATAGAATCGGATGTCTATCAATCGATGCCATATCGTTCTGAGTATGCAGCTGTTATGGAAGATGTAAAATATATGCCTCAATCGGATAAATTAGGGGCGATTAATGATGCTATTCTCGAATCGCTTGTCAAAATCAATTATGGACAAATTTCTGTGGAAGATGGAATTAAAGAAGCACAAGGAAAGGTGGAAGAGCTTTTAAATAAATAGGTGATAACTAAATAGGAAGTGGGGTGTGTGTCTATCATCTCACTTCTTATTTTTAAGGGAGTGAGCCAAGTTTATGCAAAGTGATACAGTTGTAAAAAAGGATCTAAATAAAGACATTAAAAAGAATATAAATTTAGCATCTAAGAGAGAGAGAATGAAAAACTATGTTTATGCACTGGTATTTCTTGCTCCGTTCATGGTGTTATATCTGTGGTTTTGGGTTTATCCGATTGTTCAAGGATTTATATCTAGCTTTTATACCGGTTCCTATGGTGTAGAACAAACCTTTGCTGGATTTGAGAACTATATTTATATGGCTCAAGATTCAAAGTTTTGGGTTTCATTTGGAAATACCCTGTATTTTGTATTGATTTCAACACCTACAATTGTTGTTTTGGGTTTGTTGATGGCCTTGTTCGTTAATATGAAGTTGAAGGGTACGACTATTCTTCGAAGTATTTATTTTATGCCTTATATGCTCTCGATTTCTGTAATGGGTAGTATTTGGGTTTTCATTCTACAATCTCGAACAGGTTTATTATCAGAGACCTTGAAGATGGTTGGGATCACAACTGAGATTCAATGGTTTGGTAGTTGGGAAATGGGTTGGCTTTCGATCCTTATTGCTACCCTGTGGTGGACCGCTGGTTTTAATATGATTTTGTTCTTAGCGGGCCTGCAGGAAATTCCAGATGATCTGTATGAAGCGGCGGATATTGATGGGGCAAGTAGTTGGAAGAAATTTTGGTACATCACCTTGCCTTCTTTAAAAGGTGTAACAGCAATGGTTATTTTATTACAAACAATTGCTTCGTTTAAATTGTTTGGGCAAACTTTTCTCATTACCAACGGCGGACCAGGTATATCGACAACACCACTAGTCCACTACGTTTATCAAATTGCATTCAGACAATGGGAAATGGGATATGCGTCAGCGGTTTCCTTTGTTCTGTTTATTGCTGTTTTATTAATTTCCTTAATTCAATATAAAGTGACAAAGACTAAAAAGTGATCTTAGAATTTGCAGGAGGTGGAAAAATGAATAGTAAGAGAAAACTAACCGGAAAGTTTTGGGTCTATTTTTTCGCATACTTTTTAGCGATTATAATGTTTATTCCATTATTATGGATGATTATATCATCATTTAAGTTGCCAGGTTCAACTGTAACTGTAATAGGAGAACTACTAAGTCCACCTTATACATTAGAAAGTTTTAAAGAGGTTTTGAAACCAGATGGAACAGCAATGATGTGGCGCTGGACATTTAACAGTGTAGTTGTTGGAGTAATTCAAACAGTTATTACTGTTTTTGTAAGTTCCTGGGCAGCATTTGCCGTTTCTCGACTCGATTTTAAAGGGAAAAGACTTATTTTTGTTCTTATTTTAGCAGGGTTAATGGTTCCTATGGAATCTATTGTCGTTCCTTTATTTAATATGATGGTTAGTCTAAATTGGGTAAATACATTTCATGCCCTAATCTGGCCAGGGATGATGTTGCCACTTGCCTTTTTAATACTTAAACAATTTATTGATCAACTTCCTACAGAATTGTTGGAAGCAGCAAAAATTGACGGTGCAGGTCCATTTATTACATGGTTGAAGATTATTCTTCCGCTTTCTAAAAGCTCGATGGCAGCCGTTAGTATTTTTGTGTTTATTCAATCATGGAACAACTTATTATGGCCATTATTGGTTGCCCAAGAAACTAGTATGATGACGTTACCTGTTGGGATTCCAACATTTCAAAGTAACTTTGCAACGGATTTAGCAGTACCAATGGCTTCGAATGTAATTGCAAGTGTACCTGCATTGATCGTGTTTTTAATATTCCAAAAACATATTATAAAAGGTATCTCTATGACTGGCATAAAATAGTGGAGGGAATTGTATGAGAAAGAAACAAAATTTAAATGGAACATGGAAATTTCAAACGGACCGGAAAGATATTGGTGAAAAATATTGCTGGTTTACAAATGGATTGCAAGAATCCATTGAAGTAGAAGTTCCTCATATTTGGCAAAAAGAAGAAGAATTCATTCATTACTGTGGTGTTGCATGGTATGAAAGGTTCTTCACAGTTGATGAACTTCCATCGGATAAAAGAGCCATCCTTTATTTTGGTGCTGTCGATTTTCATGCCTCTGTATGGATTAACGGAGAATATATCGGTGATCATGAAGGAGGATTTACACCATTTGAATTTGATATTACGAACCAATCAATTAAAGGTAAACTAAATCGGTTAAGTGTCCGTGTCTATGATCCAAAAGATAATGCGGAGATTCCGATTGGAAAACAGGGCAGCTGGTACACAAGAGTTAGTGGGATTTGGCAGGATGTTTATTTGGAATATCGTTCTGAATGCTATATTGATCATGTACATATTGAACCAAATATTGATGAAAAGGCAGTAGATGCGAAAGTGCTTATTGCTGGTGAGTGGCGTGATCAACTAAAAGTTGAATATGTTATTTCAAATCATTTAGATAGCCAGAAGATCAATGGAGTGCACCATGCTTTGGTTTCAGAATGTGTTCAAAGTACACTACCAATTACTGATATGAGACTATGGTCGCCGGACAGTCCACATTTATATGATCTTCAGGTTACGATAAAAAATGGAGATGAAATAATCGATTCCTACAAAACGTATTTCGGTATGCGAAAAGTTACGTTTGATGAGGGAAAAATTCAGCTAAATGATAAGCCGCTTTATGTTCGTGGTGCCTTAGATCAGGCTTTTTATCCCGATACATTGTATTATGCCCCTTCCGACCAATGGATAAGGGATGAAATAAATGCAGCTAAGAAAATGGGATTTAACTTATTACGAAAACACATTAAAGTAGAAATTCCTCGCTACCTTTATTGGGCGGATCGTATGGGGATGTTGATTTGGCAGGAGCCACCAAACGTTGTGAAATGGTCTCACCAAAGTAATCGTAGATTTTATAGCGAATTACTAGCGATGATCCGTCGTGATTATAACCACCCATCTATTATTATTTGGTCCTTATATAATGAAGAATGGGGTTTGGAATGGGATTTAGCAAACGATTTAGAAAAGCAAAAACATGTGAAAGAGATGTACGATTCAGTAAAAACATTGGATTCAACTCGATTGATTTGTGACAATTCAGGTTGGACGCATGTGAAAACGGATATTAACGACTATCATAGTTACTTTTCATTACCTGAACAGGTAAATGAATGGAAGAATGAGCTGAGTAACTATATGATAGATACCCCTGAAAAAAATTATGTTGAAGGATATCAGCCTAATGATGAGCCAATTATTGTCTCTGAATTTGGTGTTTGGGGACTTCCGAGTGTACAGAAATTAGTCGATTATTTTGAAGGATATCCTTCTTGGTTTGAAAACCTTGGAGATGATACGCATAAAGAAGATTTTAAAAAGCCATTAACTATATTTGAGAACTTTAAGAAATACCAGTTAGATACAGTTTTTCATGACATAGAAAATTTATCAGAACACTCGCAAAAGCGAATGTTCCGTGCATGTCAATCCTTAATTGAAGAGATGCGTAAAAAACCTGAGATAAATGGATATGTTGTCACGGAATTTACAGATATTGAATGGGAAACAAATGGTTGGCTCGATTATACAAGAGACGTGAAAGCGGGTTTTGAACATGCTTTCATCTTTAATGGTGATTTAGTTGTAATGGCTGACCCTACTAAACATAATATGTGGTGTGGTGAAGAGCAAGCGTGGGATGTAATCATTTCGAATCATGACATGAAACGGCTTTATGGAACATTGGAATGGAAGATTTCAAATACAGATATTTCAGGAAGTATCAACATAGATGAAGGAGATAAGCTTCATGTGAAATTACCAGAAGCAATTCGTTTCGTGGTGCCTAATGTGGACGATTCATCCTTTTATAAACTAGAAATGAGACTAGTTCTTAACGATGAGATTGCGGCAAGGAACGAAGTGGAAATGACAATATCTCCACGAAAAGAAGTTACTCCAATAAAAGTATATGCTGGTCCAATGAATAGCGAGTTTAAAGCAAATTTAAAGAATAGTGGATATAATCTTACAGATAAACTTACTGAAGCTGAGGTTGTTGTTACAAATACGTTGAATACTTCAATAGTAGAGTACTACCGGACGGGAGGTCACGTGTTGTTCCTTGCTGAAGAAGGAGATAAGTTAGTTGAAAAGGGACAATTCACTTTTAGAGAACTTGATCAAGGCGAAAGTTGGGATCGCACCTCCTCCTTAAATTATGTCGATACTTCCTATTTTTCTGGAGTACCTTTGAATAAGGAAATGGGTTGGGAATTCGAGAACTTATATCCAGATTATGTGGTTCCGTTCAGTGACTACAATAAAATGGGTGGTACGGTTGGCCGTGTGGTTTATATGTTTGGTAATGATACCATTCCTGAAACAAGTCAGATTGTTTCAGGATATTTTCAGGGTTGGGCAGGACAAGTGGGAGGGTCTACTTTGGTTCAATCAAATGCAAAAGGATCCTTAACCGTTACAACCTGGAAGTTAATAGATACTTATACGAAGCATCCAATAGCCACTCAATTAGTGAATAATTTTATCGAGCGAGCTAATAAACAAGCGACGCTAGCTGAAACTGATTCTTGCAAACAGTATAACTAATCAAATAGTGAATCGATCAAAGGATGGGTCCTGCATGAGCGGGGCCGTCTTTTTTTGTGAGGTAGCTGAAAGGGGGGCATCGGGGACAGTTCGCAGGTTCCTTGTCCAGGAACAAAGTGCCGGTCACTTGAGATAGTTCGGGTGGTTAAACATGTGGATATAATGTATCTCTTTCTATAAAATTCCTCATAGTAAATCCCTTAAATATTTCCTATATTAACTAAATTTATAACATATCAAAATTAGTTGGATGAAAAATAAACCCAACGAACTATGCTCAACAAAAATTAGGTGGTATTAGACACGATGGTCCTATTAAAAACAACCCCACCCTTAAAAAAACTAGGATTTTTTCAGAATACAAAACTACATAAGGATAGAAAATATTTTTAGAATTATGTTGAAACAAAAATACTAAAAGTGCCTACTCTATAGGGGGTACATTTAAATATCTAGGTGTGGGTTAGGTTTTTTAATATCCTGTATTAACAAATTATTCCTTCCGGGAAGTGACAGGCGCCACGCCGTCCATTTCTTCCTCGGTCATTCTTATAAGTCCGTGGATAGGATCTAAAATACTTTTGTTAAGCTTGAATGTGGTAAATGTCATTAATTTTACCTCCATATTTTGTTTATTTGTATATTAATGTAGTTTCTATAAAAACCTATAATAACCTTCAAATTATTTTAAATTTTTGAAATTTCATGACTAGTTTATAAAATATTAGGATATTTTTGTAAAAGAAACTAACTATAGAAATTAAAAGTGTTTTAAATATATATTGCTGCCTCATTAACATGGATGTGAAGGCATACTTTGTATCAAGGTTGATATAATGCTTATGGAAGGGATATTTACCCCATTTATATATATTTTTAGACGTTGGTATAGCAGAGGATAATAAATTCATCTTTGTTAATGTAATGATCATAGTAGAAACCAGTATAACCATGTTGTGCAATTAACTGTATCCAAATCGTTTGATACCTTTCTCGGTGAAGATGTAGAAGGTTGAACTAAAAAGCAGAAGTATGAAAGAGAACGGACGAAGTTTGTTTCGTTTGATATAATCATAGAAAATAACAGTGACGTGGAATTCCAATATGAGTCCTTTTACTTTAATTTAATTAAAGAATCGTATCAATATCCCTGGTTTGACCGTAGTTACAGTGACTTAAAAGAAATGGAGTTCTATTATGGTAGGGATGATTTGTTGCCGGCTGAACCAGTCTCGCCCGGGGAGACTGAAACTGGTACGAAATGAAAGATAGCATTACCTAAGGAATATCAACAGAGCTATCGAGAATGGCGTTATCAATTATAGTTTAATTGTGGATGTAGATAATATCTTTCCTACATAGCTTTGAAGAGAATAAAATAGTATTTGCTCTGAAAATAGGGTGGGAGAGCTATTATGATAGGATAATATTTGAGCTGGAGTAATAGGTAAGGACGAATCTTATTTCCCACTTGGCAAATAAGATTCGTCCTTATTTTACTTAGCTATAAGGTTTATAATCTACATCCACTTTATCTTTTTCTTGATAAGGCGAAAGCATGAAAGTTGCTTTAAAGTCTGTTTTACCTTTATTGATTAAATAGTGAACTTTCTTAGGTTCTACATGGATAAAGTCACCTTTTTTACAATAGAAGATTTCTTCATCAATATGGATTTCAAGTTCTCCTTCTAAAATATAAAAGTTCTCTTCCATGATATTGTGATAGTGTGCAATAAAATCTTGACCAGGCTTTAATACAACGATACCAAAATTCATTCTAGGTCCTTTTTGTAAATACTTAGGTCCACTGTCACCAAATCGATAGTCTTTTTCAGTTTCGTTAATAATTGTCATCATAATCTCTCCTTTATACTATTTTTATAAACCTGGTGCAATCCACATGTGATCGGTAAGACCTTTATCAGCTAACTCTAGTTGATTTTCATAGATTGCCTTCCAGTTTTTGAAAATATCTTCATATACTTGATTATTTTCTTCAATTGGATAGAAGTTTTTTTCAAATTTAACAACTTTTGAAATCGCGTCATCAAAACTTTCATAGATTCGTGCTCCAATTCCAGCACATATAGCTGCACCGAGTGCAGTGGATTCTCTAACTACCGGAACCTTAACTGGTTTATTTAGGACATCTGCAATTATTTGGCACCATAAGTCACTCTTAGAAGCTCCGCCGGCGAAGACGACGGACTTTGGAGAAGTATTTGTTATTTCATTAACTAATTCGATGTTTCCTTTGGTTACAAATGCAGCGTTTTCCATAAGGGCTCTATAAAAAGTTGCTTTATTAAATTTTTCTGAATCTAGTTTAAAATTGATAAATCCAGGTGCTGCATGCTTCCATGAAATGTAGTTCATCTTATCTGAAAATGTACTTAACATCCCATTACTACCTACTGGTACTTGTTTGGCGCGTTTTTCCATTTGTGCATAAATACTTTCACCAGTTTCTAGTTGAATATGTTTCTCTAATTCACAGAAACTATCTCTGAACCATCTCATTACAAGTCCAGGGAAGAACGCAATTGCCTCATACTGCCATGTATTAGGAACGGAGTGACAGTTTATTCTTACTCTGCAATGGTCGTCTATTTTTAAATCCTTAGTTGTATATTCATACTGCCAAAAACTACCGCCCAAGATACCTGCATCGCCATCGTTTATTACACCCATTCCGATACAACCTAGTTGGGCATCGCCGCCACCTGCGACTACTAATGTTTTGGTGCTCAAATCTGTAAGCGTTGCCATTTTTTTAGTAACATTGCCAATAACTGTACCACTTTCATATACGACTGGATAAATATCACTTCTTAAACCTGCCTTTTCTGCAATAGTAGGGTCCCAGGCTCTGTCCTTAATGTCAAAAATACCTGTTGTACAGCCGTTAGAAGGTTCAACAGAGATAATATCCGTTAGACGATAGGTAATCCAATCATTGAGCATGGTCACATATTTGGTATTATTGTACGTTTCGGGAATGTTATTTTTAACCCACAAAATTCTAGGGATCGCACCTAATGAGAATGTTTGACCAGATGCTTTATAAATATCGGACTCGAGCGTATTACTTATTTTGTGAAGGTTAGAGACCTCATTCACTGAGCGTGAATCTACGTTTGCGCAAGCCCATAGTTCCTTACCATTCTCATCGTATAACACAATAGCCTCTCGCATGCTTGTTGTTGAAATGGAAACGATATCCTTTGGATCCACATTACTTTTTTTGATGGTTTCTTTAATTAAATCTTGTATGATTGCAATGTTTGTATGCACATCGAAATCCATCGATCCAGGATAACGCACATCTTCTTTATGTGTCCACTCGGATTGGGAAACACACAATTCATTACCAAGCGAATCAAACAATATTACTCTGACGCTACCAGTACCAGCGTCAATTGCCATTAAAAAGTTGCTCATGTGTATCTTCCTTTCTTATTAATTTAATGAAAGTATAAGTAAAACTAAGGCTTTCGCCCAAAAAGCTAGGCGAGAAGCCGAGTTTCTAACAAGGCAATGGATGGTACACTTTTAAATTAAACTCTCTGCAACACTCTCATCTGTGATTAATACATCGATGTATCCTCCTTTTAATGCACCGATAATCGCCTCCCTTTTTTTGATTCCTCCGGCTACGGCAACAACATGGTTGAGCGATTTTAACATACTAATTTCAGTGCTAATCAATTTTTTGTGTAAATCAATTTGAAGAACATTCCCATCGATATCATAAAACTGACTTAATAAATCACCAACGGCTCCTTTGGATTTTAAAATTTCCATATCATTCAAATTTAGATATCCCTCTTTGACGAGAGTGGCCTTTTCATTTAATGCTCCAATTCCAACGACAGTAATAGTGGAATGTGGAATCATCTGTGAGATTTCTTTAATTGGTTTTTCATCTAACATCTCTTGAGCAAGGTTTTCAGTCGAAACCATAAGAGGTGATGGCATGATGTAGTGTGTATAGTTTGGGTTGGTGTAGTAATCAGAATAAGTGTTAATAGCTGTAGGCATATAAAATTTCACTCCACCAGATAAGGAAACAAATGTAACCTTGTACTTCGTTGAAATATTTAGATTTCCTAATGTTTTAGATACAGCTTCCCCATAGCCAATATTTATCATGGTGTCCCGAGTGATACGATCCTCGATATATTGAGCGGCAGCTATCTTTAAACTATCAGCTATATTTTGGGTGGAAGACGGAACAATATATATATCACTTAACTCGTATTTCTCTTTAATCTCATTCTGTAGATCCATATTGTAGCTTTTATCTAGATTTACTTTAAATTGTACTATGTTGTTGGTTTTCGCCTTTTCTAGAAATTTTATGACTTTCATTCTGGATAAATTTAACGATTCTGCTATTTCATTTTGAGTTAGACCTTCGTTGTAATATTTCCATGCAATTTTTGCAATTAGATCATTTTCATAGGACATAATTCATCACTCTTTACAAGGTATTTTTGGAACAAATTATTGTATATAAAACTTATGTTTGATATTTAAGTTAAATATAACAGTAAAAATTGATTTGGTCAATTACTATAATAGTAACTTTATATAGAATGTCGATAAGTGTAGTTTATTCTTTATTACCAAGGTTTTATCGACGTATATTATTTGTGATTGATCTAAAATCACCTTATGAAATAGTAGGTTTAGTTTAAAAAATAAAAAATAATAAAATAATAAAATGATACTTGATAAATAAAAAGTTTGAAACTATAATAGAATTATAAATTAAGAAAGCGATTACAATTGGTCGATTACATATCAAGATGTAGGAGGGTTGAAACAATGGTATCTGTTAGGAACTTAGTTAAGTTAGAGAACATACAAAAGTCTTTTAACCAAAACAAAGTTTTGAAAGGGGTTTCTTTAGAAATTGCTGAATCTGAAGTTATCTCGATTATTGGTGGTAATGGAGCTGGTAAAAGTACATTAATGAAAATTCTTACTGGTGTATATAAAGCTGATGATGGGACGATTGAGATAAACAGTGAGAAAATCCATCAGTATAATCCACGTTTAGCTCATGAAAAAGGGATTTACTTGGTTCCGCAAGAGCCGTTATTATTTCCAAATATGACGGTTGAACAAAATCTTACAATTGGATTTAACAAAGACAAAAGCGATGTAAAAGAACAATCTAAAAATTTAATTGAGGAATTAGGTTGGGATATTGATCTAAATCGATTAGCGAATTCATTAACGATTGCAGAGCAACAGCAACTAGAAATTATCAAAGGGCTTTTAAGAGAAGCGAAGGTGTTAATTTTAGATGAACCAACTTCTGCATTAACGTTTTCGGAAACCAAGTCACTGTTTACAGTCATCGAAAAACTAAAGTCTTCCGGTGTTGGGATCTTCTATATTACTCATAGACTAGATGAAGTATTTCAGATTTCCACACATGCAGTGATTTTGCGCGATGGTAAAGTCACACTTAAAGGGAAGATTGAAAAGTTTACAAAGGAAATGCTCATTAAAGGTCTGTTACCAGAAGGAAATGAAAATAGATACAAAGATAAATTTGAGAAGAAACTAGTAAATCGTGAAAATGAAGAACCAATTTTAAAGGTTGAAAACATCAGTGGTGATGGATTTAGAAATATTAGTTTCGATGTATTTAAAGGAGAAGTTGTTGGTTTAGGTGGCTTAGTTGGAGCAGGAAGAACAGAAATTGCAGAAGCGATTTATGGGATAAATCAAGTCAGTAGTGGAAAGGTTTACTTAAATGGAGACGATATTACGAAACTAGGAATTAATGAAACTATTGAAAGCGGTTTATCTTATATCCCAGAGGATCGATTTTTACATGGGATTTTTTCTATTAGTTCTATTCGGAATAATATCACAGCACAAATCATAAAACGACAAGGATTTTTTCTTAAAAAGAAATTTGAGAAAAAAGTTACAAATGAATACGTAGAACGCTTAAGTATTTTACTTAGTAACCAGGAAGATGAAATAAAGTCATTATCTGGTGGGAATCAACAAAAAGCAGTTATTGCGAGAATCTTATCTACTAACCCACAGTTAATCATCATGGACGAACCTACTAGAGGAATTGACGCAGCCGCACGAAGTGATATTTACTCAATCATTACAGAGTTAAAAGAACAAGGATATTCGATACTGCTTATCTCGTCAGACTTAGAAGAAATAGAACGAATTAGTGATCGGATCTTTGGTATTTACCGAGGAGTGTGTAATGCTTTTCTCGGATTAAATGAAATAAATGCTACCAACGTTATGAAAGTAGCTTTTGGAACATATGAAGGAAGTGAAACATATGTCGAAAATTAAATCGATAACAGCTAAACGTGAATTTAGAACCTTTCTATTTTTAATCGTACTATTTGTCGTAGTAGGTATCGTGAACACAGATTTTCTATCAATAAATAACATTGCAAATTCTCTTAAAAGTAGTCTGCTGTATATTGTACTCGCAGTCGGGATGACATTTGTTCTACTAACTGGAAATATAGATATTTCAGTGGGTGGTGTTTTAGGACTTAGCGCTGCGGTAAGTGGCATGATTCTTAGAGACGGAGGTAGCTTCCTTGTTGCAATCGCTGTAGCCATTCTAATTGGAGCGGTTATCGGTTTGATCAACGGATTAGGGGTAACAAAATTAAAAATTTCTTCCTTTATTATGACCTTAGGTATGCTTGAAATAACGAGAGTGGTGCAAGTCATCTATACCGATGGACAATGGGTGGAAAATTTACCAATAGAGTTTAAACAACTCTCTCAATTGAGCTTTATGGGTATGAACGTTCTATCTATCATTGTTGTAGTAAGTGTCATACTGGTTCATTTGTATCTATCTAGAAGTAGAAGGGGTAGATATTTTGCCGCAATCGGAGATAACGAGGATGGAGCGGTGTTATTAGGGATACCGGTAGAGCGATATAAAACACTTTCATTTGTAATCTCAAGTGTGTGTGCCTCTTTAGCAGGATTAATTTTTGCTACCCAAATAGGATTTATATCAACCACAGCGGGTGTTGGAATTGAAATGACTGTTATCGCGGCAGCTGTTCTAGGTGGCGTATCGTTAAGTGGAGGTGTGGGTTCGGTAATTGGAGCGGGTATTGGTGCTATTATTATGATCTCTATTAACTCGGCACTCGTCTATATGAAGGTTCCGGCATACTGGAATGATGCAATCTCAGGATCACTACTCATTATTATTGTTGTAAGTGACGCACTAATCGCTAGAAATGCTAGCAAGCAAGCTAAGAAAGAAAGACTGAATACAAGAGTCCTTCAAGAGGAGGTGCGAGAATCCTATGCTAAGTAAAATACCGAAATGGAACCTAGTTTTAGTTGTTGTTTTAATCGCAGAAATTATTGTTTTTGGGTTAATGAATCCAAGGTTTTGGAACATATCTATCTTATTGAATAGCTTTAATGACTTTGTAGGCATTGCTATTATCGGATTCTTCGTTACATTCGTTGTTATTACGGGAGGTATAGACATCTCGGGAGGATCGATAATTGGTTTAACTTCTGTTGTATTAGGCCTTTTATCGCAAATACTCGGTCTTAACATTTGGTTAGCTGTACTTCTAGCGATTCTAGTAGGTGGATTATGTGGCTTGTTAAATGGGGTGCTTATTGCCTATGGAAACGTGCAAGCGATGGTTATCACTCTTGGTGGTATGCTGCTATACAGTGGGGTTGCCGTTGTGCTAGTAGGTGTGTCTGGTGTAAGTGCTTATGAAGGAATTGCGGGCTTCTCGGAACAATTTAGTAAGCTTGCATACGGAAAAGTACTAGGAATTCCGCATTCTGTTATTTTATTCTTAATCATGTTTGCTATTGCTTATATACTTCTACATCTCACTAGATTTGGAAGATTTATATATTTAACAGGAATTAATCAAAACGCAGCCGATTACTCTGGGATTGATACTAGAAAAATAATTACTAGTACCTATGTTCTATCCGGGTTAAGTGCTGGAGTTGCAGGTGTGATGTTAACTTCTTATTTAGGTAGTGCTAGAGCCGATTTTGGTTCAGAGTATCTTATGCCAATTTTGACTGTAGTAGTTCTAGGGGGAACATTAATTACAGGAGGTAAAGGGGGTGTTGTTGGAACTGCTCTAGCAAGTATTATTGTAGGTTTTCTACAAGTAGGTTTGCAAATGGGGGGGATGTCTACTCAATATATTGGGTTGGCAACAGGGTTACTCCTCATCATATCCGTTGCATTCTTAGGAATATCTTCAGATTTCAAGTCTAATTTTAAAAAGATTGTAGTACCCAAAAAAATAAATTGGAGGTAGATTAGTAATGAAAAACACAAAACTATTCAAATTGATTTTCGGAATCCTGTTAGTAGTTCTATTGTTAGCTGCATGTAATTCCGGTGAAGAAGAAACCTCAGGAGATTCAGGCGATACAACAGAAGACACAACAGAAGATACAGCAGAAGAGGCGGAGTCAGAAGGTAGTTCAGAAGAAGCGGAAGGAGCAGATCCTAGTGACATAGAAGTAGTGTTCATTCCTAAAATGACAGGAAATGCTTTCTTTGAATCTGGTAACGATGGGGCACAAGCAATGGCTGAAAAAGTTGGTTTCAATGTTAAATACGATGGTGCTCCAGAAGGAACAGTTGCTAACCAAGTACAAATCATTAATGGTGCTGTGAACAGTGGCGCTGATGCCATTGCAATATCATCTGTATCAACAGATGGTTTGAACCAAGCGTTACAAAAAGCATTAGATGCAGGTATGAAAATAGTAACGTGGGATTCCGATGTTGATCCAGAGTATCGTTCTGCTTATATAAATCAAGGTACACCAGAAATTTTAGGTGAAATGCTTGTTGAAATGGCAGCAGAACAAATGGATAATCCTGAAGATCCACAAGAAGTTGCTTGGTTTTACTCAAGTCCGACTGTACCAGACCAAAACTCATGGGTTGAGTTTGCTACAACTTATATTGAAGAAACATACCCAAGTTGGGAAATTGTAACAACGCAATTCGGTGATGCTAATGAACAAAAATCTTTACAAGTGGGAGAGAGTATTCTAGATTCTTACCCTGACATCGACGCTATAATTGCTCCTGACTCTACTGCACTTCCAGCAATGGCACAAGCTGCACAAAATAAGGGATTAACTGCTGAAGATGTGATTATTACTGGATTTGCTTCTCCAAATTCAATGAGACAGTTTATTGAAAGTGGAACTATTTTAAACCACGGTCTATGGGATGTAACGGATCAAGGTGCTCTTGCTGTTTACATTGCTTACCATCTAGCACAAGGAAATGAACTAAAAGTAGGTGACACGGTTGAGGTTCCTGACATGGGCGAAGTGAAACTTGAGCCAAACTCAATCCAAGGTTATGACTATGAATCTGATGATTCGGGTATCATTGTTCTTCCTGAACGAATTGTATTTACAGAAGATAATACGAACGACTACGATTTTTAATTTAGATTAAATCCGTAATAATACTTCACAGAGGAGAGTTTAAAATATGGCAGATAATGTTGGAAATAAAATTGCGAAAAATTTCTCGGAAGATGTACCTTTTATGGAGAGTGGAAATTTTCATGTAAAAGGAGCTTCTAACTTAGACTGGGGAATGAAAGATCGTCTATCTAGGATTTTTAATCCGGATACAGGGAAAACTATTATGCTAGCTTTTGACCATGGCTACTTTATGGGACCAACTTCTGGATTAGAAAGATTAGACCTATTAGTTCCTAGATTAGAAAAATATGTAGATTGCTTAATGGGTACGAGAGGTGCTATTCGTAGTAGTGTCTCACCAACCTATAATAAACCAATTGCACTAAGAGCATCTTCCGGGTCTAGTATCTTACAAGATGATCTAAGCCACGAATCCATGGTGGTAGATATTGAAGATGCAGTAAGAATGAATGCAAGTGCTATCGCTATTCAAACCTTCATAGGTGCTGATGGGCAAAAAGAAACTATTGAACAATTAAACAAAGCGGTAAATCTGGGAACAAGATATTCAATCCCAACAATGGGTGTTGTAGCGGTTGGAAAAGAAATGGAAAGAACAACTCAATTCTTCTTGTTAGCTACAAGAATGTTAGCAGAGTTTGGTGTTCAGATTGTTAAAACGTACTATTGTGATGATTTTGAAAAGGTTGCAGCTGCTTGTCCTGTACCACTAGTTGTAGCTGGAGGGAAGAAAATTCCTGAAAAAGATGCACTGACTTTAGCGTACAAATCCATTCAAGGTGGTGCCGCTGGGGTAGATATGGGAAGAAACATTTTCCAATCGCAGTACCCTGAAGAAATGATTCAAGCTGTCGTGAAGGTAGTGCATGAAGGATACTCGGATATAGAAGCATATGAGTACTTCCAACATTTAATTAATTAAGCAAATAATATTTTACCTTGTAAAGCTTCTACTAATATTAAGTAGAAGCTTTACTTCTAAAAAACGTATCGGGAGGTTTACATATGGCAAAAGTAGCATTTTTAGTTGCGCCTGATTTTGAAGACTCAGAAATGAAAAATCCTTACGAAAGAATAAGAGAAGCAGGTCATGATACTGTGATTATTGGTAATAAAAAAGGCGTAGAATGTCGTGGCAAGAAAGGAACAGTTGTCTACGAAACAGAGCTTTCGACCGCAGAGGCTAATCCGAATGATTATGACGCTGTTGTCATTCCAGGAGGAAGTGCACCAGAGGAGCTAAGGGTTAATGATGATACGGTGAACTTTGTAAAAAAACTCAATAATCATTCCAAGTTAATCGCTGGTATTTGTCATGGACCGCAAGTTATGATTAGTGCAAAAATTCTAGATGGGAAAGAAGTGACGTGCTTTAAAGGGATTCGTGATGATGTAATTAACGGTGGTGCGTCATTTAAAGATGAAGAAGTAGTTGTGAGCGATAACATTATCACTTCACGGACACCTGTAGATGAGCCTGCCTTTATTAGAGAGATTTTGGCGAAACTGAGTTAAAAAACCCATTATAAAGAGGTTATTAAGCTCTGTGTATACTTCCTTCTGCTTATCATAATTAAGATAAGTAGAAGGAGTTTCCTATTGATTTCAACGGATTTTTGCTAAAAATGTGAATGAAGGGGGACGTAAAAGTGGAAATTGTTTCAGTAAAAGAAATATTGGATAAAGCTTTAAGGGAAGGTTATGCGGTTGGACATTTCGACGTTCATAATCTTGAATGGATGCAAGCTGCTTTAGGGGCGGCAAAAGAGGAAAATTCTCCTATTATTATTGGAGTAACTGAGGAAGCAGTTCGTTATTTCGGTGGATTTTCGGTAGCTACGTATATGCTAAAAGCATTAATGCGTGAAATGAATATCACCGTGCCAGTGGCTCTTCACCTTGACCACGGATCTAGCATAGAAAATTGTAAGGCTGCAATCGATGCGGGTTTCACTTCTGTGATGATTGATGCATCTCACCATCCTTTTAAGGAAAACGCGAAAATTACTAAGCAAGTGGTCGATTATGCGCATGAGCGTGGGGTTACTGTAGAAGCGGAATTAGGCAGTATTGGCGGCCAAGAGGATGGAGTTGTAGTTAAAGGTCCTATCTATGCGGACTTAACAGAATGTGTGGAATTAGTTAAACAGACAGGAATCGATAGTTTAGCCCCAGCGCTTGGTTCAGCTCATGGGCCATACAAAGGTGAACCGAAATTAGGTTTTGATGAAATGAAAGCAATCAGTGAAGCAATTGGCATTCCATTGGTGTTACACGGAGGATCAGGACTTTCTACTGAGCATATAAAAAGGGCGATATCATTAGGAACAGCAAAGGTGAATGTTAATGCTGACAATCATCTTGCTTTTTCAAAAACAGTTCGCGAATTTTTAAAAAGTGATTCGGATGTGTATGATGCCCGAGTGTATAATGATGCTGGAAGAAAAGCGGTAAAAGAAACGATTATAGGCAAGCTACGCTTGTTTGGTTGCTCCGGAAAAGGGTAGATATATTGGATGAAAGGTTGGACGGATCTCATTTGCCATTTTGGTAAATGAGATCAAAATATTTGTGATGCACAATAATAAGCCCGTTTTAGGAATGTCTACTATACGGGGATAATATAATCCTCATGACGGAATAACCCAGGGGATTTTATTTATCAGAGAAAGACTTGAGCTTGCGGAGATTCCATTCCTTCTGTTTCACCTAGAACAAGACAAAATAACTTTCCCAGTGAAGTTATTTTGTCTTGTTGGTTTTTCGAGAAATATTTACTTGTTAATATCAAGTTGCTCTAAACACTGGAGATATATGTGTTCTTTAGTTAATCCATATACTTCTTTCAAGTAATCGGTTTTACCTACTTGACCAAATTGCTCGTTAATTCCTATTCTTTTCATCTTAGTTGGTCGGTGCTCGCTTAACACCTCTGCTACGGCACTGCCTAAACCGCCAATTATATTGTGGTTTTCAGCTGTTACAATATGGTTTGTTTTTTCAGCATAATGGATGATTAACTCTCTATCGATTGGTTTCAGGGTAAATAGATCAATAACTGCAGCATTGATATTCTTCGCTTCTAACATGTCAGAGGCTTGTAATGCTTCTGCAACCATTATTCCAGTTGCGATAATGGTTATGTCATTTCCATCTCGTAGCACCTTTCCTTTTCCAATTTCAAAGGTTTCGTCACTATTGTAAAGTTTAACTGCATTTTTTCGTATCGTCCTCATATAATGGAACCCATATATTTTCTCGACCTGTGTTAGGAGATTACGAAGCATTGAGGCATCACTTACTTCTATTACTGTTGCACCTGGTATGATTCTGGTTAATGCTAAATCTTCAAATACCATGTGGGTGCCGCCATTATGTTCAGCAGTTACCCCCGCATCCGAACCAAGTATCTTTATGTTCAACTTAGCATAATTGCAAGACACAAAAAGCTGGTCATAGGCACGCCTTGTTGCAAACTGTCCAAACGTATGCAAATAAGGGATTTTTCCGGTAAGGGAAAGACCAGCTGCCACTCCAATCATATTGGCTTCCATGATGCCACAGTTAATCAATTGATTTGGAATTTCTTTAATTATTTTATTCGTTGTTATAGCACTCATCAAATCTGCTTCTAATCCGATTATATCTGGATTTTGTTGTGCTAAATGAAGGAGGGTGTTCGCATAAACTTGCCTCATTTCAATATGATCTAATTCATAGGAGGTATTTATGCTATTCATGCTTTAACCCCCGTTCTTAATTCTAATTCCTTTATTGCTGTAGTAATTGCTTGATGGTCCTGCTCAGAAGGTCTGATATGATGATTGCTTTCTAATTGTTCGAGATATGGGACACCTTGACCTTTAATTGTGTCCAAAATAATTGCAACTGGTTTATCTGATTGTGTTTTTGCCTTTTCGACCGCATGATATATTTCTCCGACTGAGCTACCATTGACTTTAAGGGTATAGAACCCAAAAGCTTTAAACTTTGGTCCAAAATCAATTGGATCAATTATATCCTTAGTAAGACCGTCGAGTTGTTTTTTGTTATCGTCTATAAATACAATTAACCGACTTAGTTTATGATGGGAAGCAAATTGAAATGCTTCCCAACACTGACCCTCATTTAATTCTCCATCTCCAACAATGGCAAATGTATAGTTTGGTTTATTAGAAAGCTTATGTGAAAGAGCTACACCTGTTGCTACAGAGATGCCCTGACCTAAGGATCCGGTGGTCATATCGACACCGGGTGTCTTCAAGCGGTCAGGATGGGATGGTAGCTTAGTTCCATTTTTGTTTAAAGAGTAGAGAAACGTTTCATCAAAGAATCCTTTAATGAATAAAGTGGCGTAAAGTGCAGGCCCTCCATGACCTTTAGAAAGAATAAAGTAATCCCGTTCTTCCCATTTTGGAGATATCGGATCATATTTCATCATACCGCCATATAAAACAGCAAGAGTTTCAACAATGGATAGGCTACCACCATAATGTCCGAATCCTAGATTTTCTAGTTCTTTTAATGTGTAAAGGCGGATTTTATCACTTAAATGCTGTAACTCTTCTAGTGAAGAAGGCAATAACTTTCACCATCCCTTTCGTTAGATAGATTTAATTGATTTATCTTTATTTTTCGTCACAACTCCGTGAATAATTGCAATTGCTAATGTGCCGAGGACAAGTGTAGCGATACCGGCAGCACCAAACCATGTTACAGAGTACCCTGTAAGGATGCCTGTTAATGCAAAGTCTGAGTCAGAGAAGGTGGTATTCGCAAACCCTAGCTCACCAAGAACTGGCATTAATAGTACTGGCAAGAAGGTGATTAACAAACCATTGGCAAACGAACCAACTGTAGCGCCTTTAACACCACCAGTTGCATTTCCGAATACACCTGCAGTTGCTCCGGTAAAGAAGTGCGGCACAACTCCTGGTAATATGATGATAGCACCAACCCATCCTAATATTGCCATACCTACAAGTCCTCCTAAGAAGCTACAGAAAAAACCTAATAGTACTGCGTTTGGCGCATAGGGAAAAACAATTGGGCAATCTAGTGCTGGTTTTGCATTAGGGACAATTTTTTCTGAAAAGCCTTTAAAGGCAGGGACAATTTCTGCGATAACAAGTCGCACACCTTGAAGGATGACGAATACACCAGCGGCAAATTTAATTGCTTCAATTAAAGAGAAAACAATAAAATTCTTGCCTCCACTAAGTTCGCCTTCTATATAAGTTGGTCCAGTAAACAATGCTACTATTACATACAGAATCACCATTGTTAGAGAGATACTAACCGAACTATCTCGTAAGAATGATAAGCTTTTGGGGAATTTTAAGTCTTCTGTTGACTTACTATTTTTAAATAATTTTCCAATTAACCCAGATAACACGTAACCTAAAGTACTAAAGTGTCCGAATCCAATTTTGTCGGTTCCTGTGATTTTTCGCATGAAGGGTTGTGCCATAGCAGGAAATATTGCCATCGATAAACCTAAAGCAATCGCCCCAATAAAGATACCAAATGGCCCTTCAAGTTCTGCTACCACAAGAATGACGGCAAACATACAAGCTAAATAGAGTGTATGGTGCCCAGTTAAGAAAATATATTTAAATTTCGTGAAACGAGCAATAAGAATATTAGCAAACATTCCAAAAAACATGATAAGAGCAGTTGCTGTTCCGTATTCCGTTAAAGCCATTGCTACAATCGCTTCATTATTTGGAACAACTCCATCAACGTTAAAAGCATGTTGAAACATCAGACCAAAAGGTTCTAATGATGAAACAAGTACACCAGCACCGGCAGCAATAACAACGAAGCCTAAAAATGACTTCGTAGTCCCACGAATAATTTCATGTGCTGGCTTCTTCTGTACGGCAAGCCCAATTAGAGCAATTAATGCGACGAGAACTGCTGGTTCACTTAAAATATCTACCATTAAATTTAAAAATCCTGTCATTATAACTCTCCTCCTTTTTTAACTAATGTCTTTTTCTTTTAAGTAACTTAACAACTTAGTTTTTAACTCATCTGTATCGACAATATTATTTAAAACGATCATGTCACCTAAATTCGTACAACTGTCTTCAAGGTCTTTCGCTACTACATATAAGTCTGCGATGCCAGGTGTGGCTGATGATAAATCAGAGTGTTCTACTTCAATATTTTCGATGTTCTCCGCCTTAAGAATGTCATTGATATTCATTTCAACCATGAAACTACTACCTAAACCTGAGCCGCAAATAGCTAATATTTTCATTTTTGTCCATCTCCTTTATCCCTCTGTATGGGAATATTTTTTTATAAGTGCTAATATTTCATGTTTTGACGTAACATTTTTGAGTATTCGTTGATTTTCTTCCACGTTTAGTAACCTAGTAAGCTGTGCCATTGCTTTTAAGTGTGTAACGTTATCGATAGCTGCTATACAAATAAATACATGGACAGGCTCTTTCCCATTGTTCAAAATATGAATCGGTTGATCTAATTTCAAAATGCTCATACCAATTTTATTTACACCGTCTTCCGGTCGCGCATGTGGAATGGCGATACCAGGTCCAATAATGATATAGGGACCATAATTTTTTACTTTGGAAATAATTGCGTCTACGTAACGGGTTTCTATGATCTGTTCTGCTATTAAGGGCTCAGCGACACAGTGAATTGCTGCTTCCCAATCGTCAATAGCAGGTTTAATTTCAATCATTGTCTCTGTAATTAACTCATCAAGCACTGGGTGACTCCCCCTATCTGCCTTCCCATTGTCATTCGATAACAATGCATGTAGTTTTTTCTTTAATCCTTGTTCATCATGAATGACAGCATATTGTTTTATTTCTTTCAGTAAAGTTTGAATAAATGGTTTCCTTGGTTTTGTCCTGAAGAATCGGGAATAGATTTCTTGTTCTAGTAAAGATTTTTCTATGGCTGTCATTAGCGGATTAACAATAAATAATGGTTGATCTGTCTCCAAGAAGACAGTAGAAAAAATGATGTCGTAAGAATCAATGGGTATGGTATTAAAGTCTTCAACGGAAATCATTTTTTCAAAATTGAAATTACCGAAAAGAGAAGCAAGTTGATGTTTTAGCATTAAGGATGAGCTAATGCCGTTAGGGCATACAATTATTGCTTCTAGTTTGTTAAGTTCCTGTTTAGGGTTTTCAAGTAGAGAACCAAAATAAATGGTTAAGTACCCAATTTCGTCTTCTGGAAATTTAGTATTCAGTATATCTTCGATGGGGAGCACAATTTCTCTAATGATAGTAAAGAGCTCAGAATGCTCATGTTTAATTTGGTCTAGTAATACATTTATAATAGGAATTCGGTACATAATTCGGTAGTATGCTGGTTTAAGATGTTGATAGAGATTAAGTAGATTTTGCTCCCTGTTTTTTAGATATATACAGGTTCTTTGTTCAAAATCATAGAACATTTTTTCGCAAAGGTTGAAAAGAAAGTCATCCTTAGTTGGTGAATCCCCTAGTGATAAGCCTAAAAGGTGAGTGATGACATAAGCAATTTCATCATTTGGAATTGTAAAAATCACATGGTCAAGTATATCCTTTGCTGGAGCATACATCTTATTTTCTAATAGTTGTTGCTTGCTCGTAGAGTGGTAAGAGATAAATTTTCCTTTGGAGATGCGTAAAAAATAGAATGATAAAAAAACTTTAAAGTCTTTTAAGCGTCCTTCAACAAATGAAAGTTTATAGGTGTGTTTAAGATTGTCTATGATATTTTCGGGTGTTACATCACTGAACACTATATTAGATGGATAGTTCCAGTAATTTAATAGGGCTCTAATTGCCATGTTTCCACTTTTTTTTTGTAGTAGGTTAGTTATACATTGGAGAGCTAACGTTCTTTTATCCTCTTCTGTACCTTTTAAATGGTAGCCTTTATTTCTCGTATAGTTCACATAAACCAATTGTTTTTCCGTGTATTTATTCGTTTTTTTAATAATATTTATCGAAGTATTCCTACTTACAACAAAAAAGTCATTTAAATGCTGAGAAGAAATAAATTCCTGTCTAGTGAAGAGAAACAAATAAGTCATAAAATCCCGTACGTCATAAGAAAAGTAGGTGCTATTAGGAAGCTTAAATCTTGTGTTGATAATGAAATGTTTAATTTCACTTGGTGGATTAACTTGTTTTACCCCACTGTAGTGTATAGACGGCAACTCGTTTTCTTTTAGCCAAGCATTGATTTTATTTAAGTCATATTCGATTTGCCTCCTTGTCAAATTTGTCTTTTCGCATAATTGTTGAATCGTGAGAGATTGATTAAAGACTATTTGTTCTAATAAATAAGATGGTCTTTCTTCAAGCATAGGTAGGGATCCCTCCTGTAATTAATATATTATTAAGCGCTTTCATTAAGAATGTCCGATTAGTACAAAAATTGTGGACAACATAAAATAAAATTGTGCACTGGAGTAGGGATAGTACCTGAGCAAAATCTGATATGGGAGCCTAGTGAACTAGGTATGGTTATTGTGTTCGATACATGGGTCTGAAGAGGAACAACTGACGCGGCAGCATCAACACTATTCGTCTCCATGTTAGCGAGCAATCACCTTTACTTTCACTTTGGAAGCTCACTATTTTAATAGCGGAGAGGATGTCACCGCGGACATATTCACTTAGCTAATAAAATCCCGTCTAAGCCTTTGTTAAAAGTATTATTTTCCTAATCTTATGTTCAGTTTCTCTTTCATAGCCTAAGGTGGTAAACTAATTAGTGAATTATCAAGAGCGGAATGAATAATTTAAGTGGGTGCAAAAATGAATCATAGGCAGAAGGAATTGCTGAAAATTTTATTACGGCAGAAAGAAAGCACAAACATTAGTGATTTATGCAATCAACTGAAGTGCTCGGAAAAAACGGTTCGAAATGATTTGAATCAAATGGAAGAGATTTTGACTGCATACCCTAGTGCCCAACTTGTTCGGAAACCTGGTATCGGAATTTCACTTAAAATTGACGAATTAGACCGTTCTCGTATTTTTCAATCGCTATTTTCTAATGAGATGAAATCAACAGAAGACCGTTTTGTGGAAATTGCTTATCAGCTATTGATAAGCGATAAATCAATAACTATAAAGGAATTAGTAAATCGTTATTATGTTCCTATCGGACTAATTAAAAAGGATCTAGACCGGATAGAAAAATGGGTAGAGAAGTACGGTCTTGAACTAGTTTCCAAACCACGGATTGGAAATACGATTGAAGGAATGGAGCTTAATAAACGGAGCGCGTTAGCTCACTTGTCAGAACTGTTATCTACTGATCAAGAAAAAAACTATGTTTTAGATTTATTTTTACCATATGAGGTATCTACTGTTCAAAGGGCTTTACTTGATTTACAGCAACAATATGACATGTCGTTTACAGATGGCGCAATGGAAAGTCTCCTTATCCATGCACTTATTATGGTGAAACGAACAAGACAGAAATCACCTGTCTTTATACCGGAGGAAGAAAGTGAATCCATCTATCGCTATAAAGAATATGAACATGCGTTGTCATTTTCTAATAAATTAGAATCTGTCTTCCGTATTAGTTTCCCAGAAGAAGAGCGAATCTACTTCACCTGGCATTTGATCAGCGGTAAAAAAAGAGAAGATGAATCGCTGGATGTCTTCCTTTCTGATGAGTACTTAATGAATGTGATTACGGATTTAACTCTGAAAATAGATAAGTTGACACTGTTCACTTTTGAAATGGATACGGTTTTAATCAAAGGACTCGCCGTTCATATTTACTCCGTAATAAACCGGATTAAGTACGGTTTTCCGCTTACCAACCCTCTTCTATCAGAGATAAAGAGAATGTATCCCTATATGTTTAACATGGTCATGCTCTCACTAAATGAGATTAACGAAAAGTATCATTTAGATATTCCAGAAGATGAGGCAGCCTATTTGGTTCTTCATTTCCAAGCTTCGATAGAAAGACTTGAAGGAATTAGAGAGAAAAAGAAGCAAGCACTGATTGTGTGTCATTTGGGCGTAGGTATCTCTCACCTCTTGGAAGCGAAATTAAAGCATCACTACCAAAATATTAAAATAGTAGGTTGTATTAGTAAAAAGGAAGTCGCAGAGTCTTTGCGACATGAGGAAGTAGATTTCATCATTACCACCGTGCCAATTAATCAGAACAATGTTCCACAAGTCGTCATTTCACCTTTATTAGAAGAGAGCGATAAAGAAAAGCTCAGCCAATTTGTGGTGGAATTGGATGATAAGGAAAAAGATAACGATGTAAGTGGGCGGCTCACAAAATTAGTTCGTGGTGATATGGTTTATCTTCAATTAGAGGAATCCCATCCGTTTAAAGTGGTGGAAAGTCTCGGGGATGTGCTTTTTCAAAAAGGATTGGTAAACGAGACTTTTACACACAATGCATTAGTTAGAGAGAGAAAGTCTGCTACCTCGATTGGTGGAGGAGTTGCCATTCCCCATGGTAATCCAGAGATGGTTTATCAGTCAGCGATAGCTGTTGCGGTTCTGGATAAGCCGATCGAATGGGGTTCTGAACTTGTATCGGTGGTATTCATGCTAGCAATCGCCAATCAAGATCGTAAATTAAACCGTGGTGCTGTCGCGGAGATTGCGGCAATAAGTGAGGATCCAGCACATCTGAATGCTTTAATCGGAGCCAGGAGTGTTGAGGGATTTTTGAATAATATAAACAGCAAAGAGTAGAGAATGTGGATAAAACCATCATTCCTACTCTTTTTTATTAATTAATTTTTACCACATGTTGCGGTAAAAATTAGAATCAATGGAGGGCAATCTTGCAGATATAATAAATATAACAATTAAAAAGAATCGTTTTAGGAGGGAACCACATGAAAATATTAGCTGTAACAGCTTGTCCAGTTGGAATTGCTCATACGTACATGGCTGCTGAAAATTTACAAAAAGCAGGAAAAGAATTGGGCATTGATATAAAAGTAGAAACACAGGGTTCGATCGGAGTGGAAAATGAATTAACCGAACAGGATATTGCAGAGGCTGATGGCATCATTATTGCTGCTGACAAAGAAGTTTCTAAAGAACGTTTTGCAGGTAAAAAACTAATCGTTACAGGGGTTCAGGAAGGGATCCGTATGCCAAAGGAATTAATCCAAAAGATTCAGAGTGGAGATGTATCCGTTTTCCAAGGTGATCTAAAATCTTCAGATGAACTAAAGCAAAAACGTAAACAAAAACAAAATCCAATTTATAAGCATTTAATGAATGGTGTATCGTACATGGTGCCATTTATCGTTGTTGGGGGATTGCTAATTGCACTCGCATTAACACTTGGTGGTCAACAAACACCTGGAGGAATCGTGATACCTGATGATTCGATTTGGAAACAAATTGAAAGTCTTGGTGGTACCGCATTTATGTTCATGATACCAATATTAGCAGGTTTTATTGCTGTTAGTATTGCCGATCGCCCGGGACTTGTACCAGGTATGATTGGTGGTTACATTGCTGCTACTGGTAGTTTTTATGGAAGTGAAGCGGGAGCAGGATTTATCGGGGGAATTATTGCTGGTTTCTTAGCGGGTTATATTGCACTTGGAATTAAGAAAATCAAAGTACCGAAAGCGATTCAGCCGGTGATGCCGATTATCTTTATTCCAATTATTTCATCAGTGATTGTAGGGTTATTATTTATCTTTGTTATTGGTGCACCAGTTGCACAAGTTTTCGAAGGATTAACATCGATGCTTGCAGGTATGCAAGGAGCAAGTTCTATTTTACTAGCAGCTATCTTAGGTGCGATGATTGCTATTGATATGGGTGGACCATTTAATAAAGTAGCATTTTTATTCGGTTCTGCGATGATTGCAGAAGGAAACTATGAAATTATGGGGCCAATTGCTGTTGCCATCTGTATCCCGCCTATTGGAATGGGTCTTGCAACACTAATTAATAAGAAAAAGTATCATGATAATGAAAAAGAAGCAGGTAAAGCATCATTCACAATGGGGTTATTTGGAATTACTGAAGGTGCGATTCCATTTGCTGCACAGGATCCGATTCGAGTAATTCCTAGTATCGTGGCTGGTTCCATCGTTGGTTCTGTGATTGCCATGCTAGGTAATGTTGGAGATAAAGTAGCACACGGTGGTCCGATTGTAGCAGTACTAGGAGCAGTGGATAATGTTGTCATTTTCTTTATTGCAGCTATCGCTGGTGTCCTAGTTACAGCATTTATGGTTAATGCTCTGAAAAAGGACGTTACTACGGATAGTGTCGATACAGTAGAAGATAGTAATAGTGATGTAGATCCTTCTGTTGAAGAAGCTACGGAAACTATTAATAAAGAAATTAATAAATTAGTAGATATTACAAATGTGAATTTAATTAATACAAATCTATCTAGTTCCACGCGTGACGATGTGATCGATGAATTAATAGAAGAATTTGATAAAGCAGGAATCTTACATTCAAAAGAGAAATATAAGCAGGCACTTTTAGATCGAGAAGCGCAAAGTTCAACAGGGCTTGGTATGAATATTGCCATTCCACATGGTAAAACAAATGCCGTGAATCGACCGGCAGTAGCCTTCGGAATCAAGCGGGAAGGTGTAGATTGGAACAGTCTTGATGGTACCGATGCAAAGCTTATTTTCATGATTGCCGTACCGGAAGAGAGTGCAGGAGATGCACACTTGAAAATTTTACAAATGCTATCACGTAAA
Organism: Aquibacillus saliphilus; assembly: GCF_020404745.1. Taxonomy (GTDB): domain Bacteria; phylum Bacillota; class Bacilli; order Bacillales; family Amphibacillaceae; genus Aquibacillus; species Aquibacillus saliphilus. The sequence continues at coordinate 50,901 of NZ_JAIZAP010000006.1, read as the reverse complement.
CTAATGGATGAACAATTTAGGGAGAAACTGCTTCAAGTAAATTCTAAGCAAGAAGCGTTTGTGCTTTTAGAGGAAGTACATTAAGTTTAATAGTCGTTTTGGAGGTGAGAATTTATGTACAAAGAGCCAATCTTTTTACAACCTAAATTCCAGGAGCGAATTTGGGGAGGAAAGAAGCTTCATACAGAATTTAATTATACCATTCCGAATGACCAAACAGGGGAAGCGTGGGTAATCTCTGCGCACCCTAACGGTCCTAGTGTCATAAAAAATGGCCCCTTGGCAGGAAAAACACTAGCTGATGCTTGGAATGATCATGGAGAGTTATTCAACAAAAGTAAAGATAATCATGAGGAGTATCCTTTGTTAGTGAAGATTTTGGATGCAAATGACGATTTGTCGGTTCAGGTTCATCCGAATGATACCTATGCTTGTGAGGTAGAAGGTGTACCCTATGGTAAGACAGAGTGTTGGTATGTATTAAGTGCGGAACCAGGAGCGGAGCTAGTGATTGGCCACCATGCCAAAACAAAGGACGAGCTAACAGCAATGGTGGAAAATCAAAATTGGGATACGTTCTTACGTCGAGTGAAAGTCACAGCTGGTGATTTTGTTTATGTTCCAAGTGGCACCATCCATGCCATCGGAAAGGGCATTGTCATACTAGAAACGCAACAAAGTTCAGATATTACTTATCGCGTGTATGATTATGATCGTACCGATTCAGTAGGAAACAAACGTGAATTACACTTAGACCGAGCAATAGAAGTCACAGAGGTTCCACACCAAGATGCAGATAAAGAGCAAAGTGTATCTACAGTTCATCAATTGACTGTGAAGAAGTTAGTCGAGGAGAAGTATTTCACTGTTTACCATTGGCATCTTTTTGGGCAAGCATCAGAACTTAAACTGAATCAGGATTTCTTACAGTTAGTGTGATCGATGGAGAAGCAACATTGACTGTAGATGGAAAGACGTTTGAAGTTGAAAAAGGCAGTCATTTTATTTTACCTCATGGGTTAAGTGACTATGACTTGTCTGGCGATGCAGAGTTTATTGTTTCACATGTGTAATGCAAATTTTAAAAAGGAAGAGAGTTGCTATTTAATATGGGGCGGCTCTCTTTTTTGCTAGGTCCCGGCTAGTGGGGAATTTTACTGTTGAACTATTCCATTTTAAGTGACAAATTGCAGTATAAATACTTATCGATTCAGGACGTCATACCGATACTAAAGTAGCAAAAATGTTTGCGTAATAGACTAGCATTCCTTGCTTCACCCTTTATTGACATCGTTTTCAATCTCCACTATTATAAAATCTACTAATCTAAATGATATTGGAGAAAGTCTCATGAATTATATTCGTAGGTTAATACACAAGTACTTTCACCAAAAGACGTTACAGTATCAGCTTCTGGTTACCTATCTATTGATTGTAATTATTCCTTTTATTGCGATGGGCTATGTATTCTATGAGGTGTCTATTTCAGCGATGAAAAAGGACGCACTTGAGAATTATAATTCATTGATGGAGGCTGTAAGTAAGAATATTAACGCTTTTTTGGAAGGAACGAGCAAAGAAATATCGATATATACATCAATCATTCTCGATACAGATTCTTATAATCTTAATCTTCTTCGTGGTGATGAGTACCGTTCTGAATTTTGGTTAACTGAAAATAAGCATCTGTTTGATACATTTAATCGAGATGATTTTATTAGTATTCGTGCTTATGATAATTACGGAAAAATTGTAGGGTTTTCAACAAATACAACTAATAATAAGGTATATGAATATGATTCCCACCAGGAAGAGACGTGGCAACAAATAATTAAGCATAATTATCAGGATGAGTTGCTTTTTGATATCCATCCACTTGAAACCAATGGCGTCTATAGCTTTACTGCATCCAGGGCAATTATGAGTCCCAAGGATAATGTCAAGATTGGGTATTTAAGTTTTGATAAGGAGTTATACGCATTCACAAATAATTTCAAACAAATTGAGAACCGTCTTGGTGGAGAGCTACAAATTATTAAAGAAAATGGAACATTACTTTATCATTCGAACTATACATTAATTGGTCAACTTGCCGATCAAAAGCTACTTGACCATTTAGATCGGCTTAGTGCGGATACGTTTATCGAAGAAAACGTTGATGGTGAAGAAATCATTATGTCTTATAACAAGCTAACAAACGAAAACTTTACGATTGTGGGATCGATGCCGCTTGATGTTTTAACAAAAGATATTAATTCATTAGGCAAAATCGCGTTTTATAGTGTATTGGTTTTAGTCTTATTAATATCCATTCTCTCCTATTTATTATCGAGTTATTTGACCAATCCTCTGAAGGCATTAATGCGACAGATGAGCAGAGTTGAAAAAGGTAATTTTAAACCAGAGATTGATATTCCCAAGACCAATATTGAGTTAACACAATTAGGAAATCGTTTCCAAACGATGGTTAAAACAATTGATGATTTAGTATCAATCCAATACCAAACAGAGATTCACAAAAAAGATGCCGAACTAAAGGCGTTGATTATGCAAATCAATCCCCACTTCTTCTATAACACACTAGAGGTGATAAGTGGAATTGCAGATGAGGAAGGAATTTATAAAATATCTGACATTACTGAATCCTTAAGTCGGTTACTACGTTACAACTTAAGCCATGATAGTGAGCTTGTGACCATTCAACAAGAAATCGACCATATCAAGCATTATTTCTTCATTTTAAAAAGTCGATTTGAGGATGAGCTTTCGATTGATATGGAGGTAGATAAAGAAGCAGAGTCCTATTTAATCATGAAAATGATTATTCAGCCTTTAATTGAGAATTCAGTAAAACATGGGATTGAAATGAAAATTGGAAAAGGGCAAATCAGACTCAAAGTGAAGAAGCTAGGCGACCGTATCTATATGGAGGTAGCGGATAATGGTGTTGGTTTTGATGAAAACAAACTAACATACTTCCGGCAGTTTACAATAGATGCTGACAAGCGCTTTTCGCTAACAACTAGCTCTAATCACTTGGGATTAAAAAATGTTTATTCAAGATTGTCTTTGCTATATGAAGAGCAGCTTTCTTTCGTGATTGAGAGTGAAAAAGACATGGGTACCACCATCAAAATCGAATTCCCAGCTTCAACTACGGACAGAAGGAGTAATCAAAATGGAATCTAAACAGCTAAGGATTTTAATTGTAGAAGATGAAATTGCCGTACGAAGAAGCTTAAAAGGTAAAATAAGAAGATACGAACAATGTAACTTTGAGATTGAGGAAGCGAAAAATGCAGAAGCAGCCTATGAGCAACTTAAAAAGGATATTCCCGATCTTATCTTTTTAGATATGAAGATGCCTGGAATGGGTGGAATGGCTTTTCTGGAAATCTTGAGAGTTGAATATCCAAAGGTTAAAGTGATCGTATTAAGTGGATATTCCGATTTTCAATACGTTCAAAAGGCATTACAATGTGGTGCAATGGATTATTTGTTGAAACCTGTGATTAAGGAAGATTTATATAAGGCCATCAGTGAAGTAAAAAGGAGAATTGACCAGGAGAGAATGAAGGTGAAAAGTGATGTGGAAGATCATCAACTCCTGAAACGAAGTACCGCCCTTTTAAAGGATAATTTAATGAATGATTTACTCTATAGTGATCAGAAGCAAGCGACTGATTTATTAAAAAAGCTAAAGATGTTAGGGATCGAGTTCAATTATGACCGCTATCTCATCATGAATTTGTATATTTTAAATGTTGATGATATGAAATCTTATTTTTCGTCTGAGGGATCTTTACTTTATTTTGGCTTAGAAAATCTTATTAAAGAAAGCCTAGTTCATTCAACTCAGATTGTAAGTTTTCCTAGTAAAGTGAATCACAATGAATTAATTAGCATAATCGGAATAAACGAACAGAATGCCTCGAGAGAAAAAAATGAACAAGATAGTTATACTGTTATAAAAAACATCCGAATCTACCAAAATATTAAGTTACAACTCATTAATAGTGAATTGTTTTCTAATCTAACCGAGCTGTATTCAAGCTATGAAAAAGTGTCATCCGTATTTCAGGAGTCAAAAAAGGATAGCGAATTGCTTTTTGTAGATGATATCTTTCGTTCAAAAGATCAATCATTATTAGGGGATGTTTGGTCCGTTGAAGAAGAAAAGCATTTGGAGCATTTACTTGAGCTGGGTGATGCGAAAATGAGTGCGGAATTTGTTCAAAACCACTTTTCGAAGCTATACCACGGAGCGGGAGAGACCACAGTTGGTTCCATTGCCCTGTCTTCAGCAATGTTTAAGGTCTTTGAGAATTATTGCCAAACACAGCCTTTGGGAGAGTCGTCGCTAACTTTGAGTGAGTTTTTGTTAAAATATAAAGATGATCTTAGAGTAGGGTTAATTTCTGTCTTTAGTCAGGTATCTGGGAATCCTGAAACTGGTCAATCGAAAAAGGAATCTAAGCAAATTTTACAGGAAATTCAAGAATATCTCCAAACCAATTACTATGATAATGAAATATCGCTTGATGGATTAGCAAAGCGGTATTTCATTAACCGCTCCTACTTAAGTGAGGTTTTCAAAACAGAGTTTGGTGTTCCTTTTAAGAAATATCTAGTCCAGCTTCGTTTAGAAAAAGCAAAGGATTTACTATCTGAACAGCGACTGAAGGTGTCCGATGTCGCCTATTTAGTTGGTTTTAATGATCCAGACTATTTCGGATCCGTCTTCAAAAAGCAGGTAGGGATGACTGCAAGTGTGTTTAGCGATAAATTCACGGTGTAAAAACTTGATTATGGCATGATCTCTTTGGTAAAGCATGCCTTCATACAATTTGATATCAACAAAGTTTTTATTTCGTGTTGTAGTAGTTAGTCGCCCGAGTGCTTCAGACCACTTTGCTGGAAGGTAAGCTTCCGTCGAATTGGTTTGAAGCACTTTTTGTGGGACCAAGCACTTTTTAGATTTTCTTTTCACGAAATTTTTCGGGATATCATCCAACATTATTTATGTAGGTTAAAAGTCTTTAAGTAGTACACTAAAAATAAGCTTCAGGAGGGAGTTCACATGCTCCGCAAGAAATATTTATTCATTATCGTTTTTTTGGTTGTTGCCATTCCAGTGCTAATTTTATTCCTAAATTCAAGATCAAATGGTACAGAAGACGACGAAACCAAAGTGAATGGTAAGTATCGATTTGGTGTTTCGTATGAGAATTTAGAAAGTGAATATGTACAGGGTCTGCAAGAAGCGATTCAAGAAAAAGTGAAGGAGCTTGATGTAACGATTATTGAAAAGGATGGTCGAGGAAAAGCTGAAAACCAAGTAATGCAGGTTGAAAACTTTATTTTTGATAAGGTGGATGCCATTATCCTTAATCCATATGAGAAGGATGGAACGGTCTTAGCTGTTAAAAAAGCAAAGGAAGCCAATATTCCTCTTATCTTATTGAGTGGGGAAGTGGAGAACATCGAGGAAGCTACTGCTTATGTTGGATCCGCTGATATTGTTGCAGGCAGGATGGAAACCGAACTCATTGTAAATGTACTAGGAGGAAAAGGGAATATCGTCATTCTTCATCTTCAAGGTGGTAGTTCATTACAAATTAGTCGAGATGCTGGAATTAAGAATGTTTTATCCCAATATCCCGAAATTAAAATTATTTCGGAGCAAACTGCAAACGGTAACAGGGAGCAAGCGAAGTATTTAATGGAAAAATGGCTAGAAAAATTACCTGATATAGATGCTGTTATTTCACAAAATGATGCCATGGCATTAGGTGCTTATGATGCTATCAAAGGTACAAGTAGAGAAGATGAGATTGATATTGTTGGAATTGATGCGATTCCAGAGGCTGTTGAGGCTGTGAAAAAAGGAAAGCTATTAGGTACTATTTTTCAGGATTCAAAGCAGCAAGGTTTTATGGCTATTGAACTTGCATTAAAGGCAGCTAAAGGAGAGGAAATTGATCATATGAATTACATTCCTTTCCGAATTATCACAAAGCAATCCTATATACAGTGAAAATCCATAGGTTAAAGCCGGTATGAAGCTCTAATTTATGAATCTCATTTTAAAATGGAATGTATTCGTTTTCAGTTTATAAGGAAAGGGGCGTTTTGGAAATGAGTGAAAGTGTAAAGAATCGAGTTATGTCGCTTTTAGACAAAGCTGGAATCGTTCTTACAGAGAAGGAGACAAGTCAATTAGAGATAACAGACTTATCGTTAGGAGACCTAGAGGTAGAAGGATTACAACTTATTACCTATATCAATAATGAAGATTATTGTGCAAAGGAGCTCATCCTTTTATCCAATCAAACCTGTCCAGAGCATCTTCATCCTTCGATTGGATCGCAGCCAGGAAAAAAGGAAACCTTCCGTTGTCGCTTTGGAACTGTGTATCTTTATGTGGAGGGAGAACAGACGGAAAATCCAGTTGTTTCCCCGCCAAAAGGAAAGGAAGATTTTTATACCGCTAACACCGAAATTGTCCTTAAGCCTGGAGAACAATATACGATTCAACCAGGAGTAAAGCATTGGTTTCAAGCTGGTGACAATGGGGCGATTGTTTCTGAGTTTTCGACAACCAGTCGGGATGAGTTTGATATTTTTACAGACCCAAATATAAAGCGGGTGGAGGATAACTAATCATTCTTTAAAACGGTGATTGTTTGTGAGCTTTCATCTTGGAAAAAAACAGATTACTAGAAACAAAAATAGAAGGAGGAAACTTTCATGAAGAAATTATTAATGATTATTACTGTATTATTTGTAAGCATTGGTTTAGCCGCATGCGGTTCACAAGGAAGTGATGAGACAGCAGGCAGTGGGGATGGAGAAAAAGGTGCGAAGAAGATAGAAAAAGTTGGTTTAACGGTGATGACACTTGATAATCCGTATTTTGTAGCATTTCAAACCAGTTTAGAAGCTGAGGCAGAAAAAGAAGGATTTGAAGCATTAATAAATAGTGCTGATTTTGACTTAGCGAAGCAGCAGGCACAAATTGAGAGCTATATTACAAAAGGTGTTGACGTTATCTTATTAAATGCAGTTGATTCTCAAGGAATTGCTGGTGGTGTCCAACAGGCAGTAGCGGCTGGTATTCCTGTCATTGCAGTTGACGTTGGTGCTGATGGTGGTACAACAGCTACAGTTATGTCAGATAACTACCAAGCAGGTGTGATGGCAGGGGAGTATTTAGCTGAACGTTTAGATGGAAAAGGAAATGTTGTGTTAGTTAATGGAAACCCAATTACATCTATTTTTGACCGTGTAGATGGCTTTAAAGAAGCTATCTCAGAATATCCAGATATTAAAATTGTTGCAGAGCAAAACGGGGAACTAAATCGCGATAAGTCTTATAGCGTAATGGAAAACATTTTATCATCAAATCCAGTAGGAGAAATTGATGCAGTTTACGGTGTAAACGATCCAACGGCGATTGGTGCTTACTTAGCAGCAAAAGCTGCAGATCGTACAGAGCTTTTCTTTGTAGGTGTTGATGGATCACAAGCAGCAGTTGATTTCATTAAAGAAGATGACGTGTTCGGCTTTACAGCTGCACAACATCCTGAACAAGAAATTGTTGAAGCAATTCAGCTTACCAAAGACCTACTTGCTGGTGAAGAAATTGAAGAAGAAATTCTTGTTCCTGTTGATCCAGTAAGCAATGAAAATGCAAATGAATTTGAACCTGAATTTTAAAATATAAAAGAACAATTATGATGAAGGAGTGGTTCAAGCTCCTTCATATTTCTTTCATATAAAGGAGGAAATCATGTGAGTGAAGGACCTATTTTACAGTTAAAAGGAATTACGAAAACATTCCCTGGTGTTAAGTCATTGGATAATGTATCGATGGATGTAAGACAAGGAGAAGTTCTAGCCTTAATGGGGGAGAACGGAGCAGGTAAATCGACTCTCATGAAGGTTGTGTGTGGCGTCTATTTTCCGGACGAAGGTGATATTATTTACCACGGTAAAAAGGAAAGCTGGAGTGGTCCTTTAGATGCTCGAAAAAAAGGTATTAGCGTGATCCACCAAGAGTTAAAATTAGCAACGAATTTAACGGTTGGTGAAAATGTATTAATGGGGGCTGAGGTTCCTAAAAACAAGTTCGGTTTAATCAAATGGGATGAGGTTAACACTCGGGCGAAAGATTTATTGGAATCGATTGGTTCAGATTTGGATCCAAAACTTTTAGTTTCTTCGCTAAGTGTTGCCCAACAGCAAATTGTGGAAATTGCTCGGGCGCTATCGATTCAAGCAGATATCATCATTATGGATGAACCAAGCGCGACATTATCTAGTAAGGAAATAGATAAGTTATTTTCATTAATTGAGCTATTAAAATCAAAAAATGTAGCGATTGTTTATGTTTCCCACCGAATGGAGGAGATCTTTAAGATTTCTGATCGATGCACGGTGTTACGGGATGGACAGTATGTCGGTACAGTGAACACGAAGGATACCGATGAACGAGAGCTTATCAAATTGATGGTCGGCCGGGAAGTCAATGTGACGAAGAAAAAAGTGGCAAAACAGATCGATCGAAGGAAGGAAACACCGGTTCTTGCTGTCAACAAACTTTCAGATGGAAAAGAGTTGATTGACGGTACGCTCGAAGTATATTCAGGAGAAATCGTCGGTGTTGCAGGACTTGTTGGTTCAGGACGGTCAGAGCTACTACAAGCGATTTTTGGTCATACTAAAGCAAAAGCCGGTACCATCAAGTTAAATGGAGAAGTCATTCATAATAAAGATCCTCGCAGTGCGATTCAAAAAGGTATTGCCTTAGTACCAGAAAGTAGAAAGGATCAATCCCTCTTCCTGGATTTAGGAGTAGGTGAAAATATTAGTGTCATAAAAATTCCGACTAATACTCATTTTGGTTTCATCAAACGAAAGGTGATTCAGCAAATAGAGGAGGATTACAAGAAAAAGTTGAATGTAAAAACTCCCAACCTTGCTACGAAGATCCTAAATCTTAGTGGAGGAAACCAACAAAAGGCGATTATCGCACGTTGGTTAAGTATTGCTCCTAAGGTATTGCTTCTTGATGAACCAACACGAGGTGTCGATGTTGGTGCGAAAGCGGAAATCTATGAAATTATCCACCAGTTAGCAAAGGAAGGATTTAGCGTAATCGTTGTTTCCTCTGAGCTTCCTGAAATTATGTCCCTTTCTGATCGTGCCTATGTGATGCATGAAGGGAATGTAGTCGGTGAGTTAACAGGCGATCAGATCAATCAAGAAGCAATTATGACCTATGCGACAGGAGGTAAAATAGGATGAGTGTTTCACAACCAGAAGTAAATCAAAAAAAGAATTCAACTGGTGCTAATTTAAAACAAAATATCGGAAAATTCCTGAACAAGATGGGAATCATTGTAGTTGTTGTTCTTCTTTGTCTCTTATTTAGTGTTTTATCTAGTGATTTTTTAACTTGGAATAATATTGTTAACGTAGCTAGACAAACGTCAATTAGTGCCATTTTAGCAGCGGGTATGACCTTTGTTATTTTGACTGGGGGAATAGATCTTTCCATCGGTGCGATTGTTGCCCTAGCAGGTGTTTGTGCCGTGTCTTTCTCAGGCTTTATGCCAGCGCCACTTGCGATTATTGGTGGAATCACAGTCGGTGGTTTAGCTGGGTATGTGAATGGAATTCTAACCTCTGTTTCACGCTTACCAGCGATAATTGTAACATTAGGTAGTATGACGTATTTGCGAGGGATTGCCTATGTAGTAACGGGTGGTTATCCTTTAATGGTAGAATCAAATTTCTTTAAAAGTATTGGAACAGGTTATCTAGGACCTATTCCGGTTCCTGTTATCATAATGATTGCGGTCTTTGCAATTGCTCATGTCGTCTTAAAATACACGTCGTTTGGACGTAATATTTATATGGTAGGCGGAAATGAAGAGGCTGCTAGATTAACAGGTATTAAGGTTACCTCAAGCTTAACGTGGGTTTATACGATTAGTGGAATTTGTGCCGGAATTGCAGGGGTAATACTTGCTGCGCGTCTTTTCTCAGCCCAACCAAATGCCGGCATGGGCTACGAACTAGATGCTATCGCAGCTGTTGTTCTTGGAGGTACAAGCCTAGTAGGTGGTGTCGGATTTATTGTTGGTAGTTTATTTGGTGCTCTATTTATGGGGGTTCTAAGTAACGGATTAACTCTATTAAACGTACCTTACTATTGGCAGTTGATTATCAAAGGCTTGGTTATTGTGCTTGCAATTTATATTGACCGAGTACGACGAAAGAAATCATAGTTTGATAGTGTAGAAGGAATGGTCGTTGTTTCTTTATTAAAATGGAATAAATAAGTAAGGGTAGATGTACTAAGTAATGTGCATCTACCCTTTTTTTGTGGGTGGATAGCATATACGCTTGGAGAGATACATGAATAGAACCTAGCTATGGAAAATTTGTATCTAGGTTTAGGGGAAAACGGTTAGTGTGAGGGGTTACTATTCTATCGTTTAAGAACGGTATGGTAATGATGTTTATAAGAAGTTTTTTGCCGGACATACCAAACTTAAAATAGTTTTCATTCAATTAAATTTAGAAAATTCAGCAAATGCTGTTGACATATAAAAAGAGTGAAGTTAAAATTGGTCTATCCAGTTATCCAGTTATCCAGTTATCCAGTTATCCAATTGAGATGTCTTTAACGTCTTGTAAGCTAGCTTAATCTGGACTTGAAACGAAAAACTGATTCTAGTCTATAAACCATAATGAGGTGTGAGAATCTTGGAAGAACAGAAAGTTAAACATATGAGATTATATGAACAAGTGATTTTACAATTAGAGAGGCAATACAATGAGGGACAATTAAAATTAGGGGATACTTTGCCATCTGAAAGAGAACTAGTAAAACTATTTGATGTAAGTCGTGGAACACTAAGAGATGCCTTCCGGGTTTTAGAATCACAAGGTATTATTGAGACAAAACCAGGTGGTGGTAGGTATTTCAGGAAAGGATTTCATGAGGCTATTACTAATGAGAGGTCATTTTTTGATGTCTTGCAAAAGGCTGCCATGTTGGACTTACTTGAAACTAGAGAAATATTAGAGACAGGAATGATTGAACTTGTTTGTGAAAGGGCGACAGATGAAGAAATTGAAAAACTTGAAAGGCTAGTCTTCCTTGATAAACTTCCTAGTAACATTAAAAGGGAGAATGTAGATTATTACTTTCACCATTCGCTTGCAGAATCCAGTAAGAATATAGTTATTTTAAACTTTATTAAACTTAATTTAGAAGTAATAAATCAAACGCGACAAAAAAACTTTGCAAGTTTAACTAATTTTGAAGAAGCGCAAAGGGAACATATTGAAATCGTAAAGGCATTGAAACAAAGGGATGCTGTACTTGCAAAACAAAAGGTTACGGACCATTTCATCCAAATCCGCAAGCGACTAAATTGTGAGTGAACTAAAGGGGAATTTTAAATGGGAATTAATTATCCTGATAATTTAATTAGAAGATCAAGGTTAATAATACCAGCGAATAAAAACCGCTTTTTTGAAAAGGCTTACTTAAGAAATGCTGATGCTATTGTACTTGATTTAGAGGATAGTATTCCGACATTAGAAAAAAAGTCCACGAGAACGAATATAAAAGACATAATACCTATTGTTTCAAGAGGTGGTAGTGATGTTTTAGTTAGGGTTAATAATACAGATGAACTATTACAACAAGATATTGAAGCCTCTGTTTGCGGGGAGTTAATGGGAATTTATCTACCTAAAGTAGAAACAATAGAGCAAGTAGAGAATGTTGAATCGTTATTAAATAAATTAGAAAAAGAAAGAGAAATCCCTTTAGGACAAATAAAGTTAGGAATTACTATTGAGACTACAAAAGGTTACTTAAATATGAAGGAAATTGCACAGTCAAGTGAGAGAATTGATTCTATAACCTTAGGAACAGAAGACTTCTCGGTAGACTCAGGTATTGAGATTAGTACGGAAACAGAAAATGGTTTTTTAATTCCAAGAATGCAAGTTGTCCTTGTTGCACGAGCTTATAATAAACTTCCATTGGGATTAATGGGTAGTATATCTAATTATAATGACCTGAATGATATTAAACGCAATGCTACCTTAGCTTATAAACACGGATTTCTTGGTGCTAGCTGTGTTCATCCTAAAAATGTGGCTATTCTGAATCAAAGCTTTTCACCAACGGAAGAAGAAGTGGTGTTTGCAGAAAGAGTGGTCGAAAAAATTGAAATGAGCTTAGAACAAGGAAGTGCAACAAATACTTTAGATAACAAAATGATTGATTATGCTCATTATGAGAAAGCAAAAAAAGTTCTCGATAGACACAATAAAATTTTGAAGTTTGAACTTAAAAAGAAACAAGCAAGAGAATCATGGATAGGGGGTAGTTAGGTTTGGGTAGTGGAGATATGCCTTTAAAGGGTTTAAAAATACTTGATGCATCAACTATGATTGCAGCTCCCTGGGCTAGTACCTATTTGGCTGATTTCGGAGCAGAAGTTATAAAGATTGAGCATCCTGAATATGGAGATCATGCAAGGAATTATGGTCAACAAAAAGAAGGAACGCCCCTTTTTTGGAAGACACTAAACAGAAATAAGAAATGTATAACGTTAAATCTAAGTAAACCAGAAGGACAAGAAATCTTCAAAAAGCTAGTGGCAGAAGTTGATGTTGTAGTAGAAAATTATAAGCCTGGTACATTTGAAAAATGGAATTTGGATTGGGAAACATTATCAGAGATTAATAAGTCGCTTATTATGTTGAGGACAACTGGTTTTGGTCAATCAGGTCCATATTCATCAAGACCGGGATTTGGAACAGTTGCAGAAGGAATGAGTGGATTTACGTCAATAAATGGTGAGGAAGATGGCCCGCCGACACTTCCGGGTCTTGCACTAGCTGATGGTGTGAGTAGTGTTTTTGGAGCATTATCTATAATGATTGCTTTAAATGAACGAATGAATAACCCCGAAAAACAAGGTCAAGTAATCGATATTTCTTTGTATGAACCGTTATTAAGGTTTATGGAACCACATTTAATGGCTTTTGATCAGTTAGGTATTATTGCTGATAGAGTTGGTAATGCAAGTGTTTCAACTGCTCCAAGGAACTCATATCAAACTAAAGATGGTCGATGGGTTGCGTTATCTGGAGCATCACAATCAATTACGAAAAATATATTTAAAGCGATTGGTAAAGAATCGTTAATTGATGATGAAAAATTCTCCACTAACGAGTCTAGAATGAAAAATGTTAAAGAATTAGATGAACTAATAGGCGAATGGATTAAGGAAAGGGATTTTGACGAAGTAATTCGTGAATTTAACGAATCTGGAGCTGTAGTCGGTCCAATGTATGATGTGGGCCAACTCTATGATGACCCACATTTTAATTACCGTGAAACGTTTGTTTCTGTTGAAGATGAGGACCTTGGTGAAATGAGGGTGCCTAACGTGGTTGCTAAGTTCTCTAGAACTCCAGGTAAAGTGAAAAACTTAGGTGGGAAAATGGGGGAGCATAATAAGGAGATTTACCGGGAGTTGCTTTCTATTTCGGAAGAAGAATTTCAGGAATTGAAGGAAAACAATGTAATATAATGTACCGGAAAAGGGTGATGTCCTATGTATGAGGGCTTTATGGGAGGGTTTTATAAGTTAAGTGAATGGGTTATGAAATTTACATATCTGAACATCTTGTGGATTTTATTTACATTTCTAGGGGTGATTCTATTTGGTTTTTTCCCTGCTACAGTAGCAATGTTTGCTGTTATACGCATGTGGTTGAAAAATGATATCGATAAACCTATTTTTAAAACCTTTGTATCCTATTACAAAAAAGAATTTATAAAAGGAAATCTATTAGGTTTACTATTAATTGCCATCGGATTACTTATGTATGTAAATATTAATTTTCTTAGGTTTTCAGAATCAGTATTTACTCATTTTCTTATTTGGCCAAATTTGCTTCTATCTTTAATTTTTATCTTAACACTTATATATATATTTCCGGTTTATGTACACTTTGATAGTAACGTATTCATTCTATTAAAAAATGCATTCATAGTGATGATTACGCATCCTTTATCAACATTGATTATGGTAGTTTTATTTATTGCCTATTCTTATTTAGTAATCACATTACCTGTTTTAGTGCCAATTATTAGTGGTAGTTTACTAGCTTTTCTAACAATGGGGATTAGTTATAGAACCTTTATGAAATCATCAAAAGCAGCAGCGGATGGCTAACTTCAATTCAGTGTGAATGTTTTTCAAGTTAATGTAACCGCTTTTATACAGAGCGGTCTTTCAAAGGGGATGATCAAAATGAGTAAAATTGCAGTAATTGGAAGTCTTAACATGGACTATATCATTGAAACAAATACATTTCCAGAAGTAGGAGAAACGGTGTTGGGATCTCATCTTATGATGACACCAGGTGGCAAAGGTGGAAATCAAGCGGTGGCTGCTTCCCGCTTAGGTGGAGATGTTTCTATTTTCGGTTCAGTGGGGGATGACTCTAATGGCAGTATATTAAAAGAAATTATGACAAAGGAAAAGGTAGATATCTCTTATCTTCAAGAGTTGGAAGATGGGGTAACGGGAGTCGCGTTTATAGAAGTTAGTAACAGTAATAACCGTATTATTGTTATTCCGGGAACAAACAGAATGACAAATAAGTCTTATATCCAGTCTGTAGAAAAATGTCTTGAGAAATTTGATGTATTCATATTTCAGTTTGAGACACCTTTGGCTGTTATTGAATACTTATTACCGACTCTATATCGATTAGGAAAGAAAACTATTGTAAACCCTGCACCAGCCTTGAAGTTGGATGAAAAGTTGATTGAAATGATAACTTACTTAACTCCGAATGAACATGAGGTTTATAAAGTCCTTGATTCGAACAAGAGTATAGATGTGCTGTTAAGGAAATACCCAGAGAAACTAATTGTTACGATGGGTGCAAGCGGAGTCGCTTATTCAGATGGAAAAGAAACTATTCTTGTTCCTTCTATGGAAATCATTCCAGTTGATTCAACAGGTGCAGGGGATACTTTCACTGGTGCCTTCTCTGTGGCAATAGCTGAGGGAAAGGACCTATACAATGCTATTCATTTTGCAAACAAGGCTGCTGGGTTATCAATAATGAAACCGGGAGCACAAGCTGGGATGCCTTTTAGAGAAGAGCTAGAAAAATTCGTGACTAAAGAAGGGATTAAATGAAATTACAGAATTTAATTAAAGAGGTTAAGAAAAGTTGGGTCAT
Organism: Aquibacillus saliphilus; assembly: GCF_020404745.1. Taxonomy (GTDB): domain Bacteria; phylum Bacillota; class Bacilli; order Bacillales; family Amphibacillaceae; genus Aquibacillus; species Aquibacillus saliphilus. Next base: position 35,601 of record NZ_JAIZAP010000006.1, on the reverse strand, counting down.
TTACGCCATGCTTTTACCTACTCTTGTTTACTTTTCCATATTCCATGTTATTCCACTGATTGGAATGAAGCTTGCGTTTCAAGAGTTCAGAATAATGGGTGCTAATGAATGGGTAGGATTAAAACATTTTAAAATATTGTTTAGTTCACCAGCGTTCATCGATGTACTAAAAAACACAATTATAATTAGCACAATGAAAATTATATTTTTCTTTCCAGTCCCAATCATACTGTCAATAATTATAAATGAAGTAAGAAGCAATAAATATAGAAAATTCACTCAATCTATACTTTATCTTCCTCACTTTCTATCATGGGTTGTTATTGCAGGGGTATTTATCAGTTTGCTAGATCCAACAGAAGGTGGATTTAATATTATTAGGAACTTTTTTCAACTACCTTCAGTTGATTACATGACTAGTAAAGATCATATTCGTTGGGTTTTAGTATTTTCTGAAATATGGAGAACAGCTGGATGGGACTCCATTATCTATCTAGCGGCAATTATGAAAATTAGTCCAACACTGTATGAGGCAGCACAGATTGATGGGGCGAGTTCCTTTCAACAGATGACAAAGATTACTCTTCCATCTTTGTATAGTACGATTGTGACAGTTTTTATACTCAATTTAGGTTTTTTTATGAATGCAAACTTTGATCAAGTATTTAACTTTACCAATGACTCTGTAAGAAGTGTCATTGATATCATTGATACTTATGTTTACAGGATAGGTTTAGTCAATGGACAATATGCGTATGCAACAGCAGCAAGTTTATTTAAAGGGGCTATAGGTGTTGTTTTAATTTTCAGTACACATTTTATCTCCAAACGAATAAGTGGTAAGGGGGTATGGTAGAGTGCGATTAATTAAGAATATATCAGTTACTAGATTAATTATCTACTCTTTGCTATTGTTATGCTCCATATCTGTTCTGGTCCCAATTTTAAACTTATTAGCAGTTTCATTAACTGATCCACTTCGTTCTCAGGAAATGAGTGGGCTTGATATTATTCCAAAAGGTTTTTCTTTGATAAATTATGAAATATTGCTTTCAAATCCAATGATCCTTAGAAGTTTATTTAATTCAGTTTTTATAACAGTAGTGGGTACATCATTAAATCTTTTATTGACATCTATGTCTGCTTATATACTGGTCAAGACGAAATTCCCTGGTCGAAAATTAATTATGGTATTTTTAATTATTATCATGGTGTTTGAACCTGGTATGATCCCTGAATATTTACTCGTTAGAGATTTGGGTTTAATAGATACGTATTGGGCTTTAATTCTGTATAAAACAGTTAATATATTTTACCTGTTTATTATGATGAGATTTTTTGAAGATGTTCCAGATAGTATTATTGAAGCAGCAAGAATTGACGGTGCTGGGTATTTTAAAACGTATTATCGAATTGTATTACCGCTTTCAGTTCCGGCGCTTGTGACTATGGGTCTCTTTTATGGTGTGTATCATTGGAACGAATACTTTCGTGCCACTATTTATTTAAATAGTCAGGAAATGTGGCCGCTTCAGGTTGTGTTAAGACAATTTGTTGTGGAACGCGATAACTCAGCAATTCTCGGTGCAGAAACACTATTGTCATATGACCAAATAGCTAGTTTAGACTATAGTGCTTTACAAGCAGGAACAATAATTATAGCAATTGTTCCTCTATTGATCATATATCCATTTGTTTTAAAGTATTACACAAACAGTACTTTAGAAGGGGGTGTAAAGGATTAATTAGGGGGTTCGGTGATTACTAAATTATTGAAGGAGGAAGAATTTGATGAAAAAAGTTTTTTTATTCTTAATAAGTATTATTGCAATAGCGATGCTTGTGGGTTGTGCGGATGATACAGAGAGTACAAACGATACAGAAAACGATTCCAGTGATTCAAAAAATGATTCAAAGGATTCAGAAAATCAAGAGGAGTCGGGCAAAACAGTAATTCGTTGGGTTATGAAAGATGAATCTCATTCAAATCCGGTTTCAGATGCTTTCTTTAAAAGACTTGAGAAAGGGTTAAAGGAAGATAAAGATATTGATGTTGATATTCAACTAGTAGATGTTGCAGCAGGTAACTATGCAGAAAAATTAAACTTACTTCTATCTAGTGGAGATATCCCTGATGTAATTTACTTTCAGGGTGGAGATTTAAATATGTCTCAACAAGGGATTCTTGAAGACCTAACTCCTTACATCGAAGATTCCGAATATATAAAAGATTCAATGTTTTCTCATAATATGGAAAGGATGGAAAACTACCCATACTTGCTTTGGATCAAGCCACTATCGCAGAAAGTTCCAGTTGTAAGAGGGGATTGGCTTGAGCAAACAGAATCGGGATCAACCCTATTAGAAAATCCAACAGTAGACAATTACTATGAATTTTTTAAAGAATTAACTAGTTTGGAAAATGGCCCTAAATATGCATTGACTGCAGCTGGAAATATAGATGAGTTTAATTATATATTTGATATGGCCTTTGGGTTAAATAAAACTTGGTTGAAAAATGACCAAGGAGAGCTTGAATATTATCGTGTATCGGAACAAGAAAAAGAAAAATTAGCTTTTTATAACAAGCTTTATGAAGAAGGGTTATTGGATCCTCAGTATGTTACAAAAGAATGGGATACAAAAGAACAGTCCTTCTATGATAACGAGTCAGGTGTGATTGTTGGAACAGCTGGTAAAGTAATCGATATTTATAATGGGAAAATGACTCAAGTAAATGGGGAAGAGGCGTCTTTAACTGTATTACCTCCTGCAAAAGGAATAAATCAAGGTTTTGGTGCAACAGACGTATCAAAAGAATCTCGTGGTGTAGCGATATCATCTCACTCAGAACATAAAGATATTGCATTTGAAATTCTTGACTACCTAGCAAGCCCAGAGGGACAAAAGTTAGATCGTCTTGGTGTCGAGGGTGAACACTATAATGTTAAAGATGGTGAAATAGAAGTAACAGATAAATATTACAGTGAATGGTTTGCACGTTTCTGGGAACCATCAGGATTTGAACCAGAGATGCCATTATCTAAACGATTGTTAAGCCCACCAGCTCAAAAATCATTAGAACTTACTGAGAAATACTATGAGGCCGATAACAATTTTGTTGTTCCGGAGGAGTTTGTTTCTACATGGGATGCTACTCAAAACATCTATCGTGAGTTTGCTACAGATGTAATCAAGGGAGCAGTCGATATAGAAGAATTTGACAACTATGTTGAAGATTGGTACGCAGCTGGCGGTGATGAAATAACTAAGCATGCGAAGGAAACGATTAAATAAATATAGGGGGTAATAACCTCATGACTTCCTTACAGGAAAAGGTTAGAGGAGTAATTCTATCAACAGCATTAGGGGATGCACTAGGCGCACCAATTGAAAAATTAAGTTATGAACAAATAAAAGATCAGTATGGTCGTGTTGAAAGCCTAAATGTTAAATGGTATAAGGACGAATGGTCAAAAGATTTAACATTAGGAAGAAAAAGAGGATTTGGGATTATAACCGACGATACGCTAATGACAATTGCATTAATGAATGTTTATGAAATAGAAAAAAGACACCTCGATGCATTTGATATGGGTAATGAATTTATAAAAGAAATTGTTCATCGCAAACAGTATATCCCGGAATTTGGGAAAGAAGCAGCGGTCATTGACCGCCTCTTCTATCCTGAGAAATATATCTATATGCGTCACGTTTTGGCTAACTGTGAACCGAGAGAAGCGGGTATTGGGAATATGGTTAATTGTGGGGCGGCTATGTACATAGCTCCAATAGGAGTTGTAAATGCAGGACATCCCAAGGCTGCCTATGATGAGGCTATTCTTTTTGCTCTTGGTCACCAAAGTAGTTACGGATTAGAAGCTGCCGGGGTTCTTGCTGCTTGTATAGCTAGAGCATTTAAACCGAATACAACGATAGATGATTTGATAGACACTGCGTTGGAATATGCGAAGGATGGAACGAAACGTGCCATTCGTGACATGGTCAATGCTGCGAAATCTTTAAGAGAACAAGGGGCGGGAATGGACCAAGTTATGGACGTTTTGCGAACAACTATTGAACCATACTCACCAATGAAAGATGATGTGAGCAGGTCAGAGGAAAAAGTGGGTTTCCCGTCTAATCATTATACACCAAGTAGGCTATTCTCTATTGAAGAACTACCAATGGCTTTAGCTTTTATTGTTCTAAACAAAGGTGACTACTATAAATCGCTTTATGATGGAATTAATTCAGGTAGAGATACTGATTCCATAGGAGTAATGATTGGTGTGATTCTGGGAGCTCTTTATGGTGACAAAGTTATAAAAATGAATGATATAGAACAACTTGAAAAGGTTAATAAGCTTGACCTTGAACAAAGAGCAGACAACTTTTACGAGGTTGCTAAAAGCATAATAAACGATGACTTAAGTGTTAACAACGATAGAAAAGAATGGCTAAACAATTCAAGCATGGAGTGATTAGTAATATGATGGATTCCTATATTAACAAAGTATATGGTGGATTTCTTGGTATGAGTGTTGGAGTACGACTCGGTGCTCCAGTAGAACCACCTGTATGGTCAGATAAATTAATCAATCAAGTTTACGGCAATGTAGAAGGGTATCTAAAAGATTATAAAAATTTTGCTGCAGATGATGATACAAATGGTCCAATCTTCTTTATTAGAGCTCTTCTAGATGATGCTAGAAATCGAGAATTAGAACCACAAGATGTAGGAAAAGCTTGGCTCAATTATTCTCGTGAAGGAATTGGTATGTTTTGGTGGGGCGGTGAAGGAGTAAGTACCGAGCATACTTCCTATATGAATCTTAAAAGAGGGATTAGTGCTCCAAGGTCTGGTTCTGCAGAAGTGAATGGTCTTATATCTGCTGAACAAATTGGTGGACAAATCTTCATCGATTCGTGGGGACTACTTTTCCCAAATGATCCTAGTAAAGCAGCGGATTATGCCGAAAAAGCGGCAAGTGTGTCCCATGATAAAAATGGTTTATACGGTGCAAGGTTTATGGCTGCTTGTATTTCTAAGGCATTTACTACAAAATCTATCGATGAAATAATTGCTGCTGGATATGATGAAATTCCTAGCTCATCCACTTATGCTGAGTTAGTAAGCGCAGTTATTAAATTTCATGAAAACAACCCTGATGACTTTCGATCTTGTCGTCAGTTCCTAGAAGAAGAATGGGGATACGATAAATATACTGGGGTTTGTCATATTATACCTAATGCGGGTGTATGTATTTTATCTTTATTATACGGAAATGGAGATTTTTCGAAAACAATTGAAATAGCAACTATGTGTGGATGGGATACAGATTGTAATGCTGGGAATGTAGGTACAATTGTCGGTGTTTTAAATGGTGTTCAAGCAATCCCTGATCATTACCGAAGTCCAATTAATGATGCTTTAGTAGCTTCTAGTGTCTCTGGTTACTTGAATAATGTCGATATCCCAACTTTCGTTAAAGAACTTGCTGCATTAGGATATAGGTTGGCCAATGAAAATATACCAGAGGAGCTTGAAAAACATTTAAACAATAGTGAATTAGACTTTGACTTCAATTTAGAAGGGTCTACACACGGATTCCGTTCTGATAAATCTTTAAAGGTATTTTCACGTCATCATAAAACGCAAGGTAAAAATGGGAAAGGTTCACTTGAAATTGTTTTTGATCGACTTCTTGAAGGTGATCGTGAACATGTCTACTATAAACCTTTTTATCGACGAGAAGACTTTGATGATGAAAGATACAAACCTGTTTTTTCACCTAAAGTATACAGTGGTCAAACAATGTCCCTGTCTGTTTTGATGGATAAGTGGTACGGTGAAGAGGTTTTTCTTATTCCTTATGTACGAACAACAGATAATAAGGAAGAATTGTTTGGGGAATCTGTTACATTGAAAAATCAAGAATGGCAAGATGTTGAATTTGTCATTCCTGACACAAAAGGTTCTCTAATTGATGAAATAGGCTTTGTTTTAGAGAGTCCATCACCTAGAGAGAATCGAGCGTTTGGGTGTCTGTATGTTGATAGATTTAGAGTTTTTGGTAAGGCCGACTACACTATAGACTTCAATAAACAGTATGAGGAATTTAAGTGTATAACTCCTTTCTCTCACAATCGCGGGGAATGGACATTGCAAGAAGGTAAAATGATTGCTGAATCAGATGGAGATGCAACATCCTATACGGGGAATTACTATTCAAGTGATTACGAACTAAGTGCTGATTTAACCCCATTAGTTGGAGAACATCATTCACTATTATTCCGCGGTATGGGTATTCAACGGCATTATCTTGCAGGTTTTGATGGTGAGGGGCAAGTATCACTTATTGTCAATGATTTTGGATATACTCGACTTGCTTCCACTCCATATGAATGGGAAAAGAATAAGAGTTACAAGTTTTCTGTGTATTGCGAAGCTGATTTGCTGACTTTTAAAATAAATGGTGAAACAGTAATAGAATATAAAGATGATAGCTACAAAAATGGAATGGTAGGAATTGGATTAATAGAAGAGGGAAGAGCTGAGATTACGTCGTTCTCAATGGTAGAGAAATAGAAAGAGCTTAGAGATGAAGTTTCGGTATATGAATTGAATATCTCTAAAATAGGGGAAATAATACACCTCTGTCAAAAATGCTGATTTGCAAGGTGCAATAAAAACAAAGGGTGGAGTTGCTAACATAATTATTAGCGACTCCATCTTTTTTGTGATGCCGTAAAGCTTTACTATCTGAAGCTAGGCACTAGTTTTGATATATTAAGTGTTTACGCCAGTGTTTAGGTGTCCAGTTCAATACCTACTATAACGAATATCTACCTGTCCTCCAATTATGAATAGTAAAGAGATGCTTTTTGCCTGATTTGGTATGCTGACTTGAGGAGTACAAGTCGCGTAATTTGGAGGAATTCTTTGTTTCATGATTTGACGATTGTATAGAATATCTTGGTCTTCGGCTATTAGAAGAGAGGATGTTATTCAAACCGTTTGTCTCCATTCGTACTCCCTTATGACAAATCACATTCATCTTCAAATCGAACATTCGATCATTTTATTGGCCAAATCAGTATGCCAACGAATTCTAGACAACATCAGAATGGAAAACCCCTCAAGTGAAGGGTTTTTTTCCGTTAAAGGCTATTCTCTACGCGTGGTTAAAAATAATATAGTTCATCTATTTATAGATGATGCAATAACTCAGTGGCTGTGATCAAAGGCAAATGTATTTTTGAATAGTAACCAGTTATAATTTAATTTCTTTCATAATAATAAGTGATTCAATTAAAAGTAATAAGTAAGAAGAGGTATAAGATTCTTTCAAATCTATCTGGGTAATTTCTTCGATTTTTCGAACGCGATATTGTACCCCACCCATTGAAAGGTTTAGTACGTCCATTGTTTTTTTGAAATTTTTCCCGTTTATTAAATAAATGTATAAAGTATGAAGTAATTCCTTCATATTTGAATCAGTATTAAGTAAACCTTTTAATTGTTCTGAAGCAGTCTGTTTAAGTGTTTCAGTATTGATATTTTCTAAAAAATTGCCTAGTAATCCAAGTTCACTATAATATGCGATTTGTTTGTTGCGGGGCAATGAGACTGCCTGCTTAGCTTGCTTTAAATACTCGGAAAAAAACTCAAGTTGATTAAATTCATTACTTATTCCTAATGTATATGTAAGATCAGGATTATTTTCCTGCATTTGATTTAGTATTTGTAGTAAAAGTTTTTCTATATTGGGATGTGTTGACGTACTTAGAAGAATATAAATTTCTTGGTGGTTTTTAGTGAAAAGCCCATCTAAATAATAATACTTAAATGTTTGTGAAAATTGAAGTAGTTGGTCATAATGGTCAATTGGTAAATAGTTTTTATGATTACAACGAATCACTAGACTCAAATATGGTTTCTTTATCTTGTTTGATACAAGATGGAGATGTGTTTCAAAATCATCTTTTGATTCATATTGCTCATGAATTAGACGATCTAAGAGGGATATTTTTAAGCGCTCAATAGTTTCAAAACTAATTTTGTCCTTTAAGAAACAAAGAGCAGAAACAGTAGCTAAGCGTTCTAGAAATAAAAAGCCATTATTATCTAAATATTTAGTATCCTCATAAATGAATGTGCACCTAGCAAACACTTTATCGTTTAAATAAATAGGGGTTGTCATTATATGAATTGCCCCTGATTTTTCTAATATAGTTTCGTTATGCTCGCTTATCCTCTCAGTTTCTGAATGTTGTGATAATAGATTAGCATAAGTTGTTTCATCCATTCCTTTTAGCGCAATTATTTTATTTGTTTGAATGTTTTTGATAATAATTGGGATTTTCAAAATAGTATAAGCTGTGTCCAAGACGTCATGAATACTATTTTCCTTTGCTACACATTCGGTTAATTGACTATGAAAATAAGTTATCTTCTCGAGCAATTGTTTTTGATATAAAAGCTTATCGTATGTGATTTCTAGTTCTTTAGCGACTGTTTGATGATTAAATTTTTCAATATATGAGGGATTTACTTGTAGCCAGTGCTTTTTTGTATTCACTTCAAACGTGCAATGTGGATAGCCCATTGCCTTACATGTTAGCTCGACTACATAAATATCCGTTTCATATATTTCTGACAGAAAGCCACTGGCAAATCCACTTAATATGTGGCAAACACAAGTATCAGATTTACCATGGTTATGAATGTGTAAATCTGCTTCAAATGAATCAATCCATTGGCCTATCGCGTCGATGAATATAAATTCCCCCTTTTTATTTAGTACTGTGGTTCCACTTGATTTAACCTCTGAGACATGTCCTAATTTAACATGTGTCAAGGTAGCTTGACGAACTAATTCATCCTTATCCGTGTGATGTTGCTTTAATTTTATAGCCTTTTCTTGACCAAGTTTATCCCCAAATTGAATCAAAAATATTTCAGCTCTTTTTTCTCCTATGTTTTGATATAGAGTTTCTCGGAGTAAACCAAAGCTCTCAGATGAAAAGATAAGATCGGAAGATTGAAATATATCATTAATTTCCATAAAACCCCACCTTTACCACACAGTTTAATTAATAGTATATATAGTCTTAATTTAAAAAACAATTAAAATTATTTTTTAATTCAGATAATTCAATAAAAACTAGTATTATGTTTTCTTTTTTTATCTATTATTATTAAATATATTACATGCGCATGTAAATTAACTTTCAAGGAGTGATACGGTGTTGAAAAATTATGAGACTAAAAAAGTTAAGACAGGTAAATTTAATAGTTTTTATTGTGAAGGTGGAAAAGAAAATGAGGAAACATTAATTTTCCTTCATGGTTCTGGTCCTGGGGCAAACTCGGAATCGAATTGGAGTCGAGTATTAAGTGAATTAAGTAGTAAATATCATGTAATTGCAATCGACATGATTGGGTTTGGTCATACAGATTTACCCGAAAATGTAGATATAACCTTCTGGCAGTGGACAACTGCACGAGTTGAACAAATCCTTGAAATTATGGATTATAATAACATCGAAAAAGCAAATTTAGTTGGAAATTCAATGGGGGGTATCGTTTCTCTAAATGCTATTATGTATGATTCATCACGATTTGAAAAAATCGTATTGATGGGTAGCGGTGGTGGAGGAGGAAAGAATGGACCGTCACCAGAAATTATCCGTATGACAAAGTTCTTCAATGACCCGACAATTCAAGCTTTTCGTAATCTGATTACATGGTTTATGTATGATGAATCGGTTGTAGAAGATCAGTTGGAGGAGATTATTAAAACACGTTATGAAAATATTATGAATCCAGAAACTCGAGAATTATATCCTACTTTATTTGCGACAATGCCCCATGAATTGACGATTCCACCAAGTGCATTGCGTCGTATTAAGCAGCAGGTACTTTTAATACACGGGTATGAAGATCAATTTGTTCCTCATGAATCGAGTTTAGAAGTATTCGGACATCTTCCAAATGCAGAGTTAGTATTATTCAAACAATGTGGACATTGGGTTCAAATCGAAAAGTTTGAGCGATTTGTTGAGTTAATTGATCAATTTTTTAGTAAGCATAAAAAAACTGAATTAATTGAGGGGTAGAAGAATTTAATGAAAAATAACCCATGGTTTATTTTTATAATACTGTTATTAGGGATTTTCGTAGCTCTTGAAGCAAACGCATTTACAACCCCAGCGCTTCCATATATTAGTGAATACTTCGGTATAAGCATTGGAAATAGCGGGTTATTAACCTTATTAGCAAGTAGTGCAGCCATTGTGTTTGCACCATTATTTGGTAGACTTGGTGACCAAGTAGGGCGGAAGAAAGTAATCGTCGTGGGCTTAATTATTTTCTTTATTGCACAGTCAATTAAAATATTCACGCCTTTTGTCGGTATTTTTTTACTTGGTTCATTATTGCAAGGCATTGGATATGCCCTTATTTTCCCGAACGTGTTTGCATATATTCCTGAACTATTTCCGGAGAATAAGAGGGGGAAAGCAATCGGTTTATTCATGTTGTTTTCTTATATTGCAACAGGAACTGGTGGAGCTGTAGCCGGAGCTTTAATTGATGTATGGGGATGGCACTCTGTCTTCGTGGTAAGTGCGATGGTTGCGCTTATTGGTTTAATCCTTATTAGTATTTTTGTACCGAAAAGTGAAAAAGGAAAACAAGCGGCATTGGATTATAAGGGTGGAACAGTATTTATGCTTGCAATCACGCTCTTTGTTGCTTTTCCACTTATTTACACGAATTTTGGTTTAATATCGGCTTTAGTGGGTGGGCTATTTCTTGCAGTGCTGTTAGGACTATTCCTCCAAATTCAGAAAAAGGCGGAGCATCCTGTAGTCGACTTTAAACTTCTAAAACTAAAAGGTGTTTATATACCAGCAATTTTAATCGCATTCCAAAACTTTATGATGTTAAGCATCCTAATGTCTCTTACCTATTTAACAGCCCAGAACCCTGACATGTCGGCATTACAAGTTGGGGTGATTACAACAGTGTTATTTTCAACGGCTGCTATATTTTCACCGATGATTGGTTCTTTATTGGATCGTTTTAATCCAATATATCTTGTCTATGTTTCACTAGTGTCGGGTGTGATTGGTATTTTGATGTATTTTGGAGTCAGTATGAGTTCATCACTTATGTATATCGCGTCTGTCATGGTCTTCGTTGGGATTTGCTCTAGTTTCTTAAATGCTTCATTGATGAAGATTATTCTAACTTATACACCAAAAGATAAAAAAGGTGTAAGTACAGGGACGTTCAGCTTGTTTAAAGATTTAGGCTTGCCGGTAGGAACTACATTAGGATTAGCAATTTATGGAATGGCTACTACAAGAAGCTTTGACAGTGCTATCCAAGCTGAAACTGCTAATCTAGGTTTAACAGGAGACCAAGTCAACCAGTTAGTAAATGCCCAAACAACGGGGAATATACCAACTGAACTTGAAAGTACACTAGCTCAAACAGATGTTAATTTAACACAGTTGTTAACACAGGCGAGCTCAGATAGTGTAACTTCTGGTATTTATGCACTTGGGACAATTAATTTAATCATTTTTATAGGGCTTATTATTATTAGTTTAGGATTATTGAAATTAAAATATGTGCGAGCAGAAGAGTCTGTCGATGCATCAGCATAACTAACGAAAAATTGTAAGCGGTACCATAAAAGGAGGAGGTATTTGAATGGAAAAATTCGACCAAGCACCAGAAATCGCAAAGCTGGGACATGTAGCATTAATTTCAGCGGATATAGAAAAATCTTTATGGTTTTTTAAGGAGATTGTGGGCTTAGAAGAAACAACTGAAGTAGATGGAGTGCATTATCTTCGAGCTTGGGGTGATTTTGAACATCATACAATGTCTATTACTGCAGGGTCTGAGTCACGTATCGACCACATTGCTTGGAAGGCAAAGCGTCGTGAGGATGTAGATAATTTTGCAATCCTTTTAAAAGATGCAGGGGTTGAAGTAGAACTTGTTAAAGATGGAACGGAAACAGGGCAAGGGGACGCGATTCGTTTCCAATTACCGAGTGAACATAATTTTGAAATTTACTTTGATATGGAGAAGCCGGTGCCAGACTTACACCGTCGTGCAGTGTTAAAAAATCAAACATATAAAGCATGGGCAAAGGGAATTTCACCACGCCGTATTGACCATGTAAATATTGCAACAAATATCGATTCTAAAATCGTAACAGATTTCCTTGCAGAGAAATTAGGATTTAAAATGCGTGAATATTTGGTTGATCCAAGTGATAAACAAATCTCTGGCTGGATGAGTGTTACGCAATTGGTACACGACATAGCGGTAATGTCTATACCAGATGCGGAAACATCTCATCAGCTTCACCATTTCTCTTACTGGCTAGATAACTCACAGGATGTTTTACGAGCAGCAGATATTTTAAGTGAACAAGGGTTGGAATTTGTAGGGCCAGGCAAACATGGAATTTCCCAAGCGATGTATGTCTATGTGCAGGATCCAGGAAGTGGTGTACGTCTAGAGTTATTCTCAAACGGTTATCTCATTTTTGAACCAGACTGGGAACCAGTTAAATGGAAATTTGATGAAATGGCGGTAGGTTTCACGTATTGGGGTGAACAATCAGGCACTTCAGGTAAGAAAGAACTAATGCTAAATGCTGGACCTGTCAGAGAAACACAAGGAATTGAATGAAACAGAGGTTGATTTTCTTTGGAATTTAAAGCAACTTAGGTTTCAAAAATGGGCTTTAGAGAGGGGAAAGATGTATGACCGTAAAGGTAAATGAACAAAAAACTAAAGAGCAAATTTTAGAAAGTGCTCGTCGAATTGGAAAGGCGGCTGAGGCAGAATCCTTGCAGGCGGATTTAGATGCTACACTATCTGAAAATATAATTGACATAATTCGAGAAGAGCAAATAAATAAATTAATTTTGCCAAAGCAATTTGGTGGTCCGCAAATAGATTTCACGACGTTTGCTGAGATGGTTAAAGAGGTAGGCTATTATAATTTATCTGCTGCGTGGATAACTTATTTCTTCTCCTTACACAATGGATGGGTTGCCTACTTACCAGAACATCGACAACAAGAAATTGTCGATTCAGATGGATTATTAGCAGATATTTTTGCTCCAATTGGCAAAATCGATAAGGTAGATGGAGGATTTATATTAAGTGGAAAATATAACTATGTAAGTGGAATTAACTATTCTGGCTGGGTGGCATTAGGTGCATTTCATCAGCCTGAAGGAGCAGAAAGTCCATCTATGCATGGATTTGTTGTCAATACAGACGATCTTGAGATTATCGAAAATTGGAATTCGTTAGGGTTACGTGGTTCAGGAAGCAATACTGTTATTGCGGATAAAGTTTTCGTGCCAGATGATATGATTGTCGATTTAAAAGAAATGGCAGATAAGGCAAGACCTGCTCATAACAACTATGATGTCGATTATTTATATTATCATGTACCTTTCCATCCCGCTTTTTTTGTAGGATTCCCAGCTATGTCTATTGGGGGGGCTGAAAGAGCATTGGATGAATTTAAGAAATCTACCATGGGACGTGTCCGCCTAGATGGTGAAAAAGAGATGGCAAACCCCAGAAGTCAGCGAGTACTAGCCACTTTAACAATAAAGCTAACATCGGCAAAAAGTTTAATGCGTACGTATATTGACATGTTGGAATCAAAAGAAAAGACTTATCATCCAAGTGAATTTAAAGCGATCCGAGCAGAAATTATTCAAAACTGTGTTGATATTGCAGTGAAATGTCTTCTAACCTTAGGTGCTTCTGCATTACTTAAAGGTCACCCAATAGAAATAATCACGCGTGATTTATTGGCAATTGCAACACATGTCACATCACTTTATGAAGATGCTATTGATGTTTATGGTAAACATTTATTTGATTATCCAGTATTTGTTATGGGGTAAGCGGTTTTACTATTGCCATGTGGTTTTCTGGGAATTTATTAAGATACCTGCAGTTTGTTATTCTTTATCAAAGAAATTCCATGTGGCAATATATTCTTTTTATTTTAAAAAACGATGATAATAGAAAATTAAAAAGATGTAAAGTTAATCTTTTATTATATATTCTTATGCGCAATGTATTCATAGCTACGGGAAAAAGGTCTGTATTGTAAGACCCTATTACTACTATAAAAAAACATTAAGGGGTGTTTTAAATGGAAGATCGTTTATTTCGTAATGCGATGGGAAGCTTTGCTACTGGGGTTACTGTAATCGCAACAGAAACAAATGGAGGTGCACATGGAATGACAGCGAATGCCTTCATGTCACAATCACTAGAGCCAAAACTGATTATTATTTCATTAAAAGAAGATGCTCACATGTTAACGAAAATTAAGGAGAGTGGGCAGTTTTCTGTTAACGTCCTTTCTGATGATCAACAGAACTTGTCAATGATTTTTGCTGGTCAGGCAAAAAGTGAAAGCGAATTCGAATTTGATTATCTGGACGGAAAGCCAGTGATTCCAGGTGCACTTGCACAAGTTGCCTGCTCCGTTAAATCTGAATATGTAGAAGGCGACCATTCTATTTTCATTGGTCAAGTAACGGATTTTCATTTAGAAGACGGTGAACCACTAATCTTTTCAAAAGGACAATATCGTTCATTGGAAAAATCCGTAACGGCTAATTTATAAACTATTAAAATTAAAAAAAGAAGGAGTTAGAAAATCCTTATGAGAACGATACACTTAAATTCCATGAACCGTGAATACTGGGGAAATCATTCAACACCAAATGTAATGGCATTGGGATTCTTTGATGGGATTCATAACGGACATAAAAAAGTGATCAAAACTGCTGGTGAAGTCGCAAAAAAGAATAATCTTTCACTTGCAGTAATGAGCTTTTTTCCACACCCAAAAACCATTTTATCCAAAGGCAATACAGAGTTTGACTATTTAATGCCACTTTCAAAAAAAGCCTCCATTTTAGAATCCTTGGGTGTAGATACGTTTTATGTGGTGAAGTTTGATAAGGATTTTCTTTCCCTTCTTCCAGAACAATTTGTATCTAGCTACCTACTTGGTATGAGTGTTAGTCATGCAGTAGCTGGATTTGATTTTTCCTATGGCTACCGAGGAGCTGGCAATATCGATCGCTTAAAAATTGATTCTTCTAATCGAATTGACGTCACAAAAGTAGAAAAGGTAGATTTTCATGGAAAAAAGATTAGCTCTACATGGATCCGCGAGCTCATCTTTAAAGGAGAAATGGAACAATTATCACATGTTCTAGAAAGATATTATGAAACGGAAGTCTACTGGGACGGAGAGTGTTTCAAATTATTACCATATTATATGCTCCCGGCCCAAGGAATTTATAAAGTAGCTATTAAACTAAAAGGAAGGATTAGAGAAACCGAAGTCGTTATTCCTGGAAAACAGAATGGCATCTATTTAACAGAAAACCTAAAACACAGGTTTCTTTTGAACGAAAAATTAGACATTATTTGGTCACATCGAATAGCTGCTACACAAGAAATTTATTCTAAAAGGGCATCTATTATATAGAAAGGGGAGTAGTCGATGAACATACAGGAAGCTGTTGATGCGCTGATTGAAGCAGAAAAAACAAAAGAAACCATTGAAGCATTTACAGCGCATCAAAAAATCACAAAAGACGAAGCTTACCAGATTCAATTAGATATAATCGATTATAGGAAAAAAAATGGTGCAAAAGTGGTTGGTAAAAAAATAGGGCTAACAAGTAAAGCTATGCAAGACATGTTAGGGGTAAGTACTCCTGATTATGGTCATCTTCTTGACAGTATGATGTACAGAGAAGACACGGCCATCTCTTTAGACCAATTTATTCAACCGAAAATAGAATTCGAAATCGGGTTTGTTTTAAAGGAGAAACTAAAGGGGCCTGGAGTAACAATAGAAGATGTTATAAAAGCAACGGATTATGTTGTGCCAGCTGTTGAAATTATTGATAGCCGGATACGAGATTGGAAGATTAAATTTGAAGATACCGTTGCAGATAACGGTTCATCAGCTGGTGCGATCATCGGAAAAGACTCCAAACAATTGAGTGAAATTGATCTTCCTGAAGTAAAAATGTCATTATATAAAAACGATCAATCGATTGATACTGCGTACGGATCTGCTGTAATGG
Organism: Aquibacillus saliphilus; assembly: GCF_020404745.1. GTDB lineage: Bacteria > Bacillota > Bacilli > Bacillales > Amphibacillaceae > Aquibacillus > Aquibacillus saliphilus. The sequence continues at coordinate 19,419 of NZ_JAIZAP010000006.1, read as the reverse complement.
GCAACCCGGTTGAAGCAGTTGCATGGCTGGCAAATGAGGTTGGTGCCTATGACATTTCACTGGACGCTGGAGAGGTTATTCTAGCAGGGGCTTTGTCCAAAGCTATTCCAATTGAAGACGGAGATCATTTTAAAGCCGTATTTGAAAATCTTGGAACGGTTTCAGCCACGTTTAAAATTTAGGAGGGTTTTTATGTCGAAATGTAAAGTTGCTATCCTTGGCTCTGGGAACATTGGAACCGATTTAATGTATAAAATTGAACGATCAGATGCACTAGAATTAACAATGGTAGCTGGAGTTGATCCTGATTCAAAAGGGTTGCGTCTAGCGAAAGAACGTGGATACCTGACAACAATCAAAAGTGTCGATGGGCTTCTTGAGTATTCGGACAACTTTGAAATGGTATTTGACGCAACATCTGCTAAAATGCACCAATTTCATAGTGATAAACTAACCTCAATTGGAAAACAAGTTCTTGATCTTACACCAGCTGCAATTGGACCATTTGTTGTACCACCAGTGAATTTGAATCAATTACAAACAGAACCAAATGTAAATTTAGTTACTTGCGGTGGTCAAGCTACCATTCCAATTATTCATGCAATTAATCGTGTCTGCCCTGTTTCTTATGCAGAAATTGTTGCGACAATCTCAAGCAGCAGTGCAGGACCAGGAACACGAGCAAATATTGATGAATTTACGGAAACAACAGCAAATGCAATTGAAAAAGTCGGTGGTGCAAAAAAAGGAAAAGCGATTATTATCCTAAACCCTGCTGAACCACCAGTTTTGATGCGTGATACGATTCATGCCACTGTAGAAGAAGAAGGAAAAGAAGTTGAAATCCTTCACTCAATCAAAGATATGGTGAAGGAAGTACAAGCATACGTACCTGGTTACCGTATGAATACAGAACCCCAAATTTCAGGAAAAGAAATTTCTGTTTTTATTGAAGTGGAAGGTGCAGGAGACTTCTTCCCTACTTATTCTGGCAACTTAGATATCATGACAGCAGCGGCAACTAGAGTAGCGAATCAATTAGCATTACAACGAACGGATAGCGCGAAAGAAGGAGTGAAATAAGATGACGAATCACAATTTTGAAATTGTTGACGTAACACTCCGGGACGGAAGCCATTCCATGAGACATGCGTTTACCAAGGAACAAGTAAGAAAAACAGCAAGAGGTCTGGACCAGGCCGGCGTGAACTATTTCGAAGTATCACATGGAGATGGTTTAGGTGGGTCTTCCATGCAATATGGTAAATCAAAAGTGAATGAGCTGGAATTAATAGAAACAGCAGCAGCTGAATGTAGTCAGGCAAAAATCTCTGTTCTACTTATTCCTGGAATTGGAACAAAGAAAGATTTAACTGAAGCTGTAAAAGTAGGCGCGAACATGGTACGTGTAGCAACCCATGTGACAGAAGCAGATGTAGCGAAGCAACATATTGAATTAGGACGCGAACTTGGATTAAAAACAGTAGGATTTTTAATGATGGCCCATATGGCACCAATTGAAAAACTCGTAGAACAAGCAAAATTATTTGAAAGCTATGGAGCAGAAGTTGTTTATGTAACTGATTCAGCTGGTGCACTGTTACCCCATGAGGTTACAGAAAGAATTACCGCACTAAAAAATGAACTTTCATGTGAAATTGGATTTCATGGCCATAACAACCTTTCAATGGCAATGGCAAATACGGTTGCTGCAGTGCAAGCAGGTGCTACGTATATTGATGGCAGTTTACGTGCCTTAGGTGCGGGAAGCGGTAATACTCAAACAGAAGTAATGGTTGCTATCTTTGAGAAAATGGGATATCAGACAGGAATTGATCTTTATAAAATTCTAGATGTTGCAAATGATGTTGTAGCAAAATTTATGCCACGTCCCCAAGAGGTTACTGGTTCTAGCTTAATGATGGGTTATTCTGGAGTGTATTCTAGTTTCCTTTTACATACAGAAAAAGCTGCTAAACAGTTCAAAATTGACGAAAGAGATGTCTTAGTAGAACTTGGTAAAATGCAAGCTGTCGGAGGACAGGAAGATCTTATTTATGAAGTGGCTGCAAACATCGCAAACAAATAACATCTAACAATTACTGCAGAATCGATATTGTTGAATGAATAGAATAATGACAAATGTTTTGTCTAATTATGATACTAGCAGCTATCAGGTTCATTTCCATTTGAGGAAGTGGGCCTGTTTTGTGAGTTTAATAGATATTGAACGATTTATGATATAAGCGGACAGCTCTTGCTTCGACGGATGTTTTTTTAAAGAAGAATGGTTTGAAACTTAAAAAGAACGATCAAAAGATTGAGGAATTTACTGTTGCCGTTGCAGAGGGAAAGACAACACTATCCGATATTGTTGGATGGCTAGAAACAAATACAGAGGAATATAGTAAATGACATGGAAGCAGAGTTTAATATAGTTTTAACTATTAAACTGTGTGCCTCCACGGTGGTTCCTCCTAGGAAGGAAGGCTTAATGCTTACTAAGTTTTCTGATGATCATAACAATAGATTTTACCGTCGAATTTTTTATTCGATAGGCAATACGTCTTAACCTTATCTGAAACAGGCTTATTACAAATGGTGCAAGTAGCGCGTGAGTTAGTTCTTGCTGGTGATACATTTGTATTTAATGCATGTTTATGGTCGTTTCTGATTTTAGAATCAATAATGTTTGCTTTGGAAAAGGCATGATAAATTGCTGAGATGTCATTTTCATTTAAAAGAGGCTGTTTGTGTTGAATTTTTAAGACAGAGACTTTTCGATGAATAAACTCGGACAACTCGATGTCATAGACGATAATTTCAGTTGAGGCTATTTTGCGATAATCTAAGCCCACTTTAAATGTACAACGTTTCGTAAAAGACACCATCGATATAAATAAATTGTGGTATTTTTTGTCAATCAATGATGTTAATGCTTTGATATGTCCATAGTTTTGTACAAAAGGGTTCATCATTTTGAATTTGCCATTAACCAACCATGTCTTTCGGTCTTTTCCGCCATAAATGGTACCCTGATAGTTTTTCGTTTCAATCGCGAAGATTCCATATGGAGTCATAACCACATGATCAATTTGTGAATATCCTGATTTTGCTTTAGGATTTCTTACGAGCAAATCACTTAAGTAGCGATAATCTTTTGGCAGCTGGTCCAGTTGTATATCAATCTTGTATTCTCCTATTTCACCTTTTCTAGTTGCAATCTGTTCATTGCTCTTTTTGGGAATTGGTGATGTAATTTTAGATTGATTAGGTTCTGTTTTGTCTTTTTTCTTTTTCTTTAAAAAATTTAAAAATAATAACATAATCTTCTCCTTGAAATGTTGTTTTTCCTAAATAGGTAAAAGGTATGAGGGGCTTGTTACTATGATGAGTTTTATCTCGAGTTGTTATTGATTGAAGGCTTGAGATTAAATAGATGAAGCAAGGAGAACCAGTGCCGGTCCCCTTGCCATTTGGTTTAATGCCTTTTAAGAGCTAATTTCAAAGCGTTTTTTTGATTTGGAGCTGTTTTTTTAATTGTAGAGAAAATCTGTTTGAATAGTGCTTCAATTTCTGGATATTCCGTATCTTTAATCGGGATTACTTGAGCTAAAGAGCCATTCTCCATGATTCCTTCTACTATAACATTGTGTTCTGCTTGTTTATCCTCACACTCTAGTGCCAAAAATTGACGGTCGAACCGAACAAAGTTACAGACAACCCTGTACTTGCGATGCGCGTTAGGATGACTCGGATCTCCAACATAAATTTTTACTGGTTCATCAAACATCGGTTTATCTAATCCATTTCTTTTTCGTTTATAGTCGCTGAAATCAATAACATTGTTTTTCACTGACATGATAAACTCTCCTCGCTTATTGGATTAGTTTTGCCTGAAAGACCTAACTAGAAGATATGAGAAGGCTTGTGCTTATTATACCACCTTATCTTGAAACATAATGTAGTTAATTTAATCAAATCCAATAATAAGGTTAAAAGCTGGTGTCATTCGGTCGATTGTCAAAAAATAGGAATTATTGTCGAATCAATTGAAAAAATAGTAAAAATTAACTATAATAGATTTATAGTAATCATGACGAAAAGGCAAACTTATCGAAAGGTAAGGACGCAAAACTAAGAACCTAACGCTCTCTGGATGAGTTATGGCAGTCTAGTTACCGAAGATAATCGTATCTTAAAAGGATTCATTATTCTGAAGTTTCTAGGGGGGATTAGCTTATGCGCGAGTATTTTAAACGGATTATAAAATGCCGGATCAAAGGAATCCATAAGTATAACATTAGCGGTGGACCTTGTGTCCGGTGTAATCATATATCAGAAAGATATTAGTTAGTTTGGGAAGAGTTGCTACTTGATAGCGACTCTTTTTTTGTGCTATTTTCACAAAATTACCATGGTATCTGGTAACCACGGTTAAGGAAAAATAAGGTCTTAACCCGCTACTCGTGGTCACAAACAGTAAAGCGACATACCTCAGTAGATTCATCTCCATAGGTATATTGCCTTACTGTTGTCTATTTACTTTGCAAAGACTGTAATTGTACACATATTAAAGTGAAGTACATGTGTAATCGTTATCATTTAGTCGTTACATTTATTATTGGTTTGTTAGTCAACATTTTCTGTTATTTGCAGGAAAATATTTCTCATTGAGCTCTCATCTAACCCCGTATCAACACGGTAGTTCTCCGGATCTACTATACGATAGTGGTCTGTGAATTGGTGTTGTTGTAATTTAAAGTCTTTTCGAAAATCCAAGGTGTTCCAAAAGATTGGATCTCCGTGAGTACGTGCCCGTGCATATAGCATTGAAATAATTCACCGCCTTCGGAATGTATGTTATTACTATTCCCATTTAAACAAGTCGATATACATTACTTTTTTACTAAAAATCAATTTTCGACCCATCTTTAATCAAATTATTTTTTTAGAAAAAGTTCGATGCAGTGAGAATAATTGATCAACCTGTTGCATCCGCCCTTCCGAAACCTGTGCGTTTATCATCTAATGTAGTAATAACAACTACTAGGGGTGTGAAAATGACTCGTAAACTGAAAAAATTTGTTGATAGCTTGCCGATTCCAGAAACGTTGAAGACGAGACGAAATACGGTTGATGGCAACTATTATGAAGTAAGGATGCAGGAGTTTTTCCAAAAGTTGCACAGGGACTTACCCCCAACACGCTTATGGGGGTATAATCGTCAATTTCCAGGCCCGACAATTGAGGTCAATCGGAACGAGTCGATTAAAGTGAAATGGATTAACCATCTTCCTAATAAACATTTTTTGCCGGTTGATCAATCGATACTAGACCCGAAACTTCCTGAGGTACGAACTGTAACCCACTTGCATGGTGGAGAAACTGCTTCAGCAAGTGATGGGTATCCAGAGGCATGGTTCACAAGAGGGTACGAAGAGGTAGGTCCATTTTTCAAAGGAGAGGTTTCCGAATACCACAATCAGCAAAGGGCGACAATGCTTTGGTATCATGACCATGCGATGGGGATAACGAGGCTTAACAACTATGCAGGACTTGCTGGTGCCTATATCATACGAGATAAACATGAAAAATCATTAAAGCTGCCATCCGGAAAATATGAACTTCCATTGATCATCCAGGATCGCTCGTTTAACAGGGATGGTTCTCTTTCTTATCCGATGCAACCTGAGAATGCATCTAATGATTTACCAAATCCTTCGATTGTTCCAGCTTTTACAGGGGATACGATTTTGGTCAACGGAAAAGTATGGCCCTATTTAGAGGTTGAACCGCGCAAATACCGTTTTCGAATTTTAAATGCCTCGAATACACGTGGTTACCGGTTACATGTTGATTCAGGGCAACCGTTGTGTCAAATTGGGTCTGATGGCGGACTTTTAGAACGGCCTGTAATGATGAACCAGATTTCGATGGAACCATCGGAACGTGTAGATGTAATCGTTGATTTTTCTAAGCATGAGGGTGAAGAAATCATATTGAAGAACGATCTTGGAGCTAATGCCAGTCCGGATGATGAAACGAATGAAGTCATCAAATTTAACGTCACAAAAACATTATCAGCACAGGATAAAAGTATCATTCCTAAACGATTATCTACCATTCCTTCATTAAGACAGAACAGAATTTCTACAATACGAAATTTGACACTTGAAGGTTCTTCGGATAAATACGGGCGACCACTACTGTTACTGAATAGCAAAAAATGGAATGACCCAATCACAGAGAATCCAAAAGTAGGTACGACCGAAATATGGTCATTTATCAATACTACAGGGTTCACTCATCCGATGCATATTCACTTAATCCAATTTCAAGTTTTGAGTCGACAGGCATTTGATTTGGAACGTTATAATCAAGATGAAACAATTATATTCACGGGGCCACCAAAACCACCAGAACCAAACGAACGTGGTTGGAAAGACACGATAGCGGCCCCTTCTGGACAGATTACCCGAGTTATTGGAAAGTATGGACCATATACAGGTCATTACGTATGGCACTGCCACATACTCGAACATGAAGACCATGACATGATGCGTCCATTTGTAGTGATTGATTCAGAGTGATGGGGCGTTAAGAGGACTGATTTGAGTGAGCATTCGTCCTGGATTTATTCTCATTCAAGGATGTGAAATGAGCACTCGTTCTGGATTTATTCTCACTCAAGGGTCTGGAATACGCACTTGTTCTGGATTTATTCTTATTAAGCCTATCCCTATCTATTGCATAATTTATTTACACATTGAGGGGTGGATAACAAAAGACTGGCTCGTAATCATGAGCCAGTCTTTTGTTATATTCATAATCTATTATTTATTAGTTACTAGATTGTTTAAAACAAACGTTTCAACGATCTTAGCAACACCATCATTCATATTTGAATCTGCCACAACATCAGCTATTTCTTTAATGTCATCTGGAGCATTTCCCATCGCAACTCCGAGACCGGCAAATTCAATCATCGCCTGGTCATTATAACTATCACCGATAGCAATAACTTCTTCGCGTTTAATTCCGCATGCTTGGATTAGGTGGTTTAGACTTGTCCCTTTTGTCACACCTTTTTCAGTGAATTCTAGAAAATAAGGTTTCGAGCGCATGGTACTAAATTCTTCAGCTAATTCAGCTTGGAGTTTCGTTTCGACTAGCTTCATTTTATCTGGTTCACCAACCATTAAAGTTTTAACAACTGGTTCTGTTACGCTTTCTATAAACTTATTTACTAGTTTAATAGGGAGCCCTGTAATATCTGACTCTATCGTTGTGAATGGATTTTCATCCTCTGTAATAATTTCATCTCCAACATATGTATGAATATAGACCCCTTCACGGCGGCTTAATTCATATAATTTTTCAACATCCTTAACAGATAATGTACTACTAAACAATTCTTCTTTTGATTGATAGTTTATTATCTTGCCACCATTAAATGAGAGAATAAAGCTCCCAAATTGATCTAAGGAAAGTTCGTCAGCAATAGGATTCATTCCAAATGTTGGTCTACCAGATGCAAGAACTACTTTAACCCCTTCTTCTTGTGCCTTCATTAAAGCTTGTTTCGTACGATCAGAAATCGTGTGGTCATCACGCAGTAATGTATCATCTAAGTCTAATACGATCATTTTATATGGCATTTAGTTAGTCCTTTCTTTTTGCAACATTGTTTTTATTCTACTAGATTTTGAATGAAAATGGGGAAAATATCTATAATCCTTCTATTGGAAAAAATGATTTATTCTCACTCATGAGCAGGAATGAGCTTTCATTCTGGTTTTATTTTTATCGTACAGTTGATTTACGTAGTAAGGTTCGTGAGTGTAATGTATAATAATTACCATGAAAAAAGCAGTATGTTTAGAAAAATAAACCATGTCAAATTAGGTGTTTTAGCTATATATATATATCGCGGTTTCACAGGATGATTTGTTGTGAAAAGATGTGATTATCTTACGTGTTTTTCTCTGAAAATCTAATAGGAAATAATCATAAGATTCATCTGATTTAAAGTTATTAAATGATAATTCCTGCCATGTTGAATTGCTGCGTGCAGAAACTTAAATTAGAATTACTGGATCTTGTTGGAGGTAATGTATAATGGGGAAATTTGAATCTATGAAAAATGATAATCTTAACTTGAGTCTAAAATCATTACGAGACGATATGGATGGCCTCGTTAACGAAAAAGATAGAAACGATCAAAGCGCTCCTACATTTTATAAAGAAATGTTTGAATCCTTGATTCAGAATGGACCTGTAGGCATGTATATAATAGAGGACTCGGCCTATTCGTATATAAATAGTCGTTTTTGCGACCTTGTTGGCTATGATAAAGATGAATTGATTTCCGGAAGAGCAACGTTAGAAAGTATCATACATCCTGATGATTTATCCTTAGTACAAAATAATATTAACGAAAGACTCACAGGTGAAGTGCCCAATAAACGCTACCGGATAAGAGCATTTAAAAAAGATGGTAGTCTAATTTATGTTGAACTTCATTCCTCGCAAACTGTAATGAATGACAAAAAAGTCATCATGGGAACAGTTATTGATATAACAGAAGAGGTCACTGCGCAAATCAATCTCAAAGAAAACAGGGAACGGTTTAGATCTCTTTTTTACAATAATCCGGATGCCATTTTTACGTTTGATTTAGAAGGTAAGTTTACAGATGTAAATCCGAGTTGTGAAGAATTATCAGGATATACGAACAATGAATTAATGAAAATGTCATTTGCTCCGCTTATTATTTCTGAAGATTTACCAATTGCCCTTGAAAATTTTGAAGAAGCAATAAATGGAGTTACAAATAACTATGATATTACTATCGCCCAAAAAGATGGTGAATTAAAACATATTAACGTTACAGGATTTCCTATGTTAATAGATGGCAAGGTAGTAGGTGCGTATGGTATTGCTAAAGATACTACAGAAAAAACTAAGTATAAAAAAGAAATTGAAGACCTAGCTTTCTATGATCCAATAACTAACTTGCCTAATCGAAATTTATTTGAGGATAGACTACAACAAGTCTTTGATCTTTCAGAAGGAAATGATTATCGTTATGCCGTACTCTTTGTCGACTTAGACCGTTTTAAATTTATTAACGATTCACTTGGGCACCATTTAGGTGATGAGTTTCTCAAAAACATTGCAAAAAGGTTAAAAGATAATCTTCGTAAGACAGATACTGTCGGCAGGTTTGCGGGTGATGAGTTTGCTATCCTTCTACCTAACACCAGTGAGGAAGACGCAATTGAATTGGCTGAGGGACTAAACAAGGCGATAGTAGAACCATTTGATATTATGGGGCACTCAGTATCCGTCTCAGCAAGTATCGGAATTGCGTTTAGCGATAGTAATGTTGAGAGTCCGGAAGAATTAATAAAAAATGCTGACACTGCAATGTACTACACAAAAAAATATGGAAAGAATAACCATACAGTCTATTCAAGAGAGTTAGACTTAAATGCTACCTATAAACTTACGATAGAAAGAGATTTAAAAACGGCTCTAAGCAATCAGGAACTTATGTTGCATTATCAACCAATCGTAAATTTGGAGACGGGAGAATTTAGTGCCATGGAGGCATTATTACGTTGGAACCATCCAGAACTTGGGTATATACCTCCGGATAAATTCATCCCCATTTCAGAGGAAAGTGGACAGATTGTCTCAATTGGAAAATGGGTTCTTCACATGGCGTGTTCTCAAAATAAAAAATGGCAGGAATTAGGGCATTCTCCCTTTAAAATATCAGTAAATATTTCCACCATTCAACTACAACACCAAAGCTTTATTGAGGTAATAAAGGAAGTGCTTGAAGAAACCGGATTAGATGCAAAATGGTTAGAACTTGAAGTGACGGAAAGTATTCTTATGGAAAATAGTGAATCGCTGAAGAGGATTTTATTCCAGTTAAAGGAAATTGGCGTTTCGATATCAATTGATGATTTCGGAACTGGTTATACTTCACTGAGCTACTTAAGAGAATTTTCGTTTGATAGGGTTAAAATAGACCGTAGTTTTATTAAAGACATTAACAGTGACCTAAATGGAAAGGCAATTACATCAACTATTATTTCATTGGCCCATAAATTAAAATTAGGGGTTATTGCAGAGGGAATAGAAGATGAGGTCCAACTATCCTTTCTTAAAGAAGAATTTTGTGATGAGGGGCAAGGGTATTATTTTTGCCACCCTTTACCCGCCGAGTTACATCAACTACCTAATCCCACAGGCAAAGTTCGCGGGACATAGGGATAGGTTCAGTGTTCCGTTTTTTACGTAATGCGCTATTGTTCGGAATTTATTCTCACTCAAGGCCAGGAATGCGCACTCGCGTAGGATTTATTCTCACTCAAGGCCAGGAATGCGCACTCGCGTAGGATTTATTCTCACTCAGGGCAGTGGAATGCGCACTAGCGCAGGATTTATTCTCACTCAAGGCCAGGAATGCGCGCTTGCCCTGGATTTATTCTCACTCAAGGCCAAGGAATGCGCACTCGCGCAGGATTTATTCTCATTCAGGGCAGTGGAATGCGCACTCGCGCAGGATTTATTCTCACTCAAGGCCAGGGAATGCGCACTCGCGCAGGATTTATTCTCACTCAAGGCCAAGGAATGCGCGCTTGCCCTGGATTTATTCTCACTCAAGGCCAAGGAATGCGCACTCGCGCAGGATTTATTCTCATGGGGGTCACACCACCCTGTTCCTTTGCCCGGAACATCCTCATGCTCACAATCTAAAAAAACGTTGACAGATTTGTTTGTTATCTGTTACTGTTTAAAATATCAAATTAATCAAATAATTAAAACAATTGAATAAATTTTTCACTCTTATCGTGAGTAGGCGGAGGGATTTGGCCCTGTGATGCCCGGCAACCACCCTATATGGGAACGGTGCTACTTCCAACAGACAAGTATGTCTGAAAGATAAGAGGTCGGAGCTACTTTTATGTTTATCACTTCAACCTCTTTCTTTTGAAAGAGGTTTTTTTACGTCTAAAAATCATACATCAATGATAAAAAGGAAAGGATGAGGTGCAATGAATCCAGTCATCTTAGAAGGAGTTAGAACTCCGTTTGGAAAGTGGAAGGGAATGTTTTCTGGTTTAGAGGCAAAAGAAATTGGCACGCATGCTGTTAAGGAGTTAGTGAGGCGGATTCCTGAAGCGAAAGAGGCGGATGGTGTTTTATTAGCTCAAGTTCTCCAAGCTGGGCAGGGGCAAAATCCGGCTAGAAAAGTTGCCGTGGATGCAGGAGTTTCGCTGTCTACTCCTGCTATTACGTTAAACAACGTCTGTTTGGCTGGTTTGGCTTCTATTTCCGATGCTGTACGTCGTATTCATTTTGGTGAAGGTGATTTGTACATCACCGGTGGATTTGATTCAATGACAAATGCTCCTTATACCGCGCCTTTCAGGAAAGAACAATCAATCGGTCCTCTTTCACTTACGGACACGTTAAGTAACGACGGGTTATGGTGTTCTTTGTCAGATGAATCGATGGGTGTCTTAACGGATTTAAAAAATAAAGAGTATCAAATTGATAGAGAAATCCAAGATCAATTTGCACAAACGTCACAAGAGAGAGCATCTAAGGCACAACGGAATGGCGTCTTTCAAGATGAGATTGTTTCGTTAAATTTTGATGGAAAAATCATTAATGAGGATGAGGGGATTAGGCATCATTCTACATTAGAAAAGCTAGCAAAATTGCGTCCTGCGTTTAGGAGTGAGGGGACGATAACAGCTGCTAATGCCTCGCAAATGACAGATGGAGCAAGTGTTGGGATTATTTCAACCGAACAAAAAGCGGAGGAACTTGGGAGAACACCATTGGCACGAATCTTAGGCTGGGCAGATGTTGCTGGTCCAGATACAAGCTTACATACAAAGCCTGCACAGGCAATCAAAGCAGTACTGGAGAAAACCCAACTAACGCTGGATGATATTGATTTATTTGAAATAAATGAAGCATTTGCAAGTGTCGTCGTTGCAAGTTGCCTGGAGCTTGGAATTGGTTATGACAGAGTCAATGTTAATGGTGGAGCCATTGCGATTGGGCATCCACTTGGCGGAACAGGTTTTCGACTTGTTTTAACGTTAGCGAAGGAACTAAAACGCCGCGGAGGTGGTAAGGGTATCGCGTCCTTATGTGGCGGTGGTGGCCAGGGCATGGCTGTTTTGATTGAGGTTCCAACAAGCTGGTAAAAAGATTTTTTTGAAAATAAACTTTGGGGGATTATAACTATGTTTACAACTTACTTTGGTCTTATCGCCTTTTTATGGGTCGTTGGTCTCGTTATCTGGAAAAAATCTTATGCTACTAAAGGGGAGGGCAAAAAATAATGGAATCTGTAACTGGACTTTTGTTTTGGACGATTATTATTTTATTAGTCGGCTATTTTGGGCTTGTTGTTTGGATCGGGAAAAAAGGGAAGCGTCACAGTAAATCGATGATTGGATTTGCGACAGCAAGAGGTAAGGTAAGTCCTGTGATTGTCGGAGCAAGTTTTGCTGCCTCCTATGCTAGTGCTAATTTATTTATTGGTGTTCCGGGACTTGCTTATCAATATGGTACATCGGTTCTATGGTATACATTAGGTTGTTTCGGTGTTTCTTGGATTGCATTACTTTTATTTGCCAAAACCTTCTGGAAATACGGGAAAAAGTTCGGCGGGGTATCTACCTTACCGGAATGGCTTGGCAGAAGATACAACAGTAAGGCACTTCAAGTTCTTGTTACCGTATTAATTTTATTCAACGTTTATTACATTGTTGGCCAAAATGTCGGGTTAGCTACCATTTTTGAAACGGTACTTAATATCCCTTATGTGTGGGGAATTATCATTGGTGTCGTAATTACGATTCTTTACATTGGACTTGGTGGAGCGTTCGCACAACTAGTGACAGATGGTGTTCAAGGAATTTTAATGGCAGTCACTTCTGTGCTTGTGTTAATTTCTTTATTCTGGACGATTGGTGGTGGACTTAATGTATTTGGTCAGCTATCAACGAAGCTTGAAGGAATTGATCCAAACTTGACTGGCGCCTTATCCACTGGAGGTCCATACAATAGTGTGTTAGCGATTATGGCGGTTCAGTTTTTGTTGTTTAGTTTTGTATTAATGCCGCACTTATTAAATAAAGTATTGTCAATTGAAAAAGAAGAAGACCTGGCTCCTTTTACGTTATCAGCAGGGATTGTTTTATTCTTAATTTCTACCTTAATGGTTATTGGTGGCTTAGCGGCACGGGTGCTTGCCCCGTCTCTAGCTAGTGCAGATGCTGCCATTCCGGTCTATGTGCTTGAGGCGTTTCCTCCAATTGTAGCAGCTATTATTGTTGTCGGGATTATTTCAGCGATTCTTTCTAGTACGGATAGTCTGTATCTTGGAATCACATCAAGTATTGGTAATGATTTTTACAAAGTATTGGCACCGATTTTATCGAAAAAGCATATACCAGCTGATGTGTTGGACAGAAACTCAGTCAGGGTGGCAAAGGTCTCGTTACTATTTGTTGGTCTGGCAACTTTATATATATCGTTAGATCGACCAGAATCGTTAGCGGTTTTAATTCAGTTTAGTTTTTCTGCGATTATTAGTGGTATTATCGCGCCAATCACTTTAGGGTATGTCTGGAATAAGTCCAATGGTCCTGGAGCGGTTGCAGCGCTTATTACTGGTACGGTTCTATATGTTCTTTTTACAAGTCAAAGTATTATTGGAAATATCTTTATCGCCATGTTCTTAAGCTCTGTTGCATCATTTATTGTAATGGCGGTAGTTAGTCTAGTAACTCAAACGCAAACAAGTCATCAAGAAGCGGTTACCCTTTCTAATAAATTATAGATTGGAGGAGACTATCGTGAATAGTTTCCTAGATTTGTTTAGATATAACGAGGAGGAAAAATAATGACAGAACAACCTAGAGTGACTAGTGATAACGTGCTGTGGCAGCCTTCAGAAAAGTGGGTGGAGGAGTCTAATTTAACACAATTTAGAGAGCAAATTGGATTTGCTACGCTTCCTTATGATCGTCTTCATCAGTGGTCGATTACTGAATCAGACAAGTTCTGGTCAGCTGTCTGGGATTTTGCGACTATCAAAGGTGAAAAGGGAAAAGAAGCGTTCCTCCCAGCATCAGGCGGCGGGATGCTTGGTGCCAGCTGGTTTCCGGGTGCTAGCCTGAATTTTGCAGAAAATCTGTTACGTGGTGATGGCGCGCGTACGGCGGTTTACGAAGCAGATGAGCAGGGAGTTAACAGAACGGTAACGATGGCTGATTTGCGAGTAAGGGTAGCAAGGGCTCAAACAGGCTTACGTCAGCTAGGTGTTCGTCGTGGGGACCGAGTAGCGGGAGTGGTGACCAATGGTATCGAAGGGCTTGTTGCCTTGTTAGCAACAACCTCGCTTGGTGCAGTGTGGAGTTCATGTTCACCTGACTTTGGCGCCAAAGGGATTGTCGATCGCATCGGCCAAGTGCAACCAAAAGTATTAATTGCATCGGTTGATTACCAGTATAATAGTAAGTTTTACGATATCCGAGATAATTTAGTGGCAGTATCTAATGAGTTGGACAGTGTGTCAGCAATTGTGACTTTGTCTGGAAAAGCAGATCTAGCAACAGGTCAAGCGACAACGCTGTTAACTTGGCAGGAGCTTTGTGAGAATCAAGCAGAAGTGCCAACCTTTACTCGTGTTCCGTTTAATCATCCTCTTTATATTCTTTATACATCTGGAACGACTGGACTACCGAAAGCAATCGTTCATTCGGTTGGTGGAACATTGTTGCAACACGTAAAAGAACACCAGCTCCATTGCGATATCAAGCAAAATGATGTCGTTTTCTGGTACACGAATACAGCTTGGATGATGTATCCGTGGTTAGTATCGGCACTTGCAAGTGGTGCGGGAATTCTGCTCTATGATGGGTCGCCAATACCAAAGAACACAGGTGGTGGAGTCCTTTGGGAAATTGCAGAAGAAATTGGGATTACTCATTTTGGTACAAGTCCCAAGTATCTTGCAACACTAGAGAAGTGTAGTTACCGGGTTGGTGAAAATCATGATCTGTCCTCACTCCGGAGTGTGCTTTCTTGTGGTGCTCCACTGATAAATGAACAGTATGACTGGATCTATCAACATGTGAAGGAAGACATCTTATTGGCATCTATTTCTGGTGGTACCGAAATTATTGGTTGTTTTGTGATGGGTTCTCCAATTCATCAGGTAATACGCGGTGAAATTTCATGCAAAGCTCTCGGAATGGCAGTCGATATTTTGGATGAAACAGGAGCGTCGGTCGTGAGTGAAAAAGGCGATTTAGTCTGTACGACACCATTTCCAAGCATGCCGATTACCTTTTGGGGTGAAGACGGGGATCAACGCTACTTTTCTGCCTATTTTTCCAAACGTCCAGGAATATGGACACATGGAGATCTGGCAGAACAGACAAAAGAGGGTTCAATCACTATTTATGGTCGAACAGATACAACGCTTAATCCAGGAGGAGTTCGAATTGGAACTGCAGAAATCTACCGAGTCGTAGAAAAAATTTCAGAAATCAAGGATTCGGTTGTTTTCGGATTCCCGGTTGAAAATGATGAAGAAATCGTTCTATGTGTGGTGACCGAGGATGGCGAGATGGCTCAGTCGCTTGTGAGCCGAATTCGGTCAGATGTTCGGAAAAAAGCATCGCCTAGACATGTACCGCGTCGTATTTATGTTGTCGATGATGTTCCTTATACCAATAACAATAAAAAGGTAGAGGGAGCGGTTCGTTCCACTGTTCGCGGGGAATTGGTTAAAAACAAGGCTTCTCTAGCAAATCCAGAATGTCTAGAACAGTATGCTAGTTTGTCAGAAAGGAGTTATCAATAATGACTAAACGAAACGTGCCAGCATCCGCAATTGTTGGGATCGGGGAACTGAAGCCTGCCCGCTACACAGAAGGAAAAACAACGTTAGGGATGATTGCTGAATCTGTTCGGTTGGCAGTGCAAGATGCTGGTATCGAGAAAGACCAGGTTGATGGTCTACTAGTCGGGCCACAAGTAGGGGAAACACCACAGCATGTTCCAGCAACAGTTAGTGAATACCTCGGGCTTGAACCAAAGATGTCTAATGTCGTTGACCTAGGCGGAGCGACTGGTGCAGGAATGCTGTGGCGAGCACAAGCAGCGATTGACGCCGGTATGTGTGAAACGGTTGTTTGTGTACTTGCCAATATCAATGAAAAAGGCAATCCCTTACGTTCTCCAAACCGGAATCCGATTCGTGAATTTGATGTACCATTTGGAGCGTCGGGTGCGAATACATCTTACGCCTTACTGAAGCAAAGACATATGGCGGAATATGGCTCAACCCAAGAGCAGTTCGCCTTGATTGCCCATTGGGCTAGAAAAAATGCCCAAAAAAATCCGGAAGCAATATTTTACGGGAAACCTGCAACGGTTGCAGATGTTTTGGAATCCCCACTAATTGTCGATCCCCTACATTTGTATGAGATTGTCATGCCGGTTGGTGGAGGTGCAGCTGTAATCGTTACATCGAACAAAGCAATCATTAACAAAAAACATGCCCCAGTTCGCGTGCTTGGTGCAGGGGAAAAAGTAACCCACCGGGCAGTAAGTCAGGCTCCTGATTTAAAATCAGCACCTCTGAGCTACGCGATTCCGCAAGCGCTAGGTCAAGCGGGCTTTAAAGTACATGATATCAATTTACTATCTCTTTATGATTGTTATACCAGTGTTGTCGCAACCACAATCGAGAATGCAGGAATATGTCCACCCGGAAAGTTTGGCGATTGGATGAAAAACCACTCCTTTGGTCATGATGGCGATTGGCCACTCAACACACACGGGGGCCAATTAGGATTTGGGCAAGCAGACCTCGCCGGTGGCATGTCACATATTATTGAGGCTGTTCGCCAGTTGCGTAATGAAGCAGATGGAAGACAAATAAAAGACGCAAAATACTCGTTAATCACAGGTAATGGAGCAACATTAAGCGAAGCTACTGCTCTGGTATTAGGAGGAGAAGGATGATGAACAAATATGCTGATTTAACCGTCCCCGGTCCAACCATCACACCTATTTCAAAACCGTTTTGGGATGCAATCGAGCAAGGCGAATTTATCCTACAACACTGTAAGGACTGTCAGAAGTGGGTATTCTATCCACGTTCACATTGTCCCCATTGCTGGAGCAATCAACTCGAGTGGAAACAAGCATCAGGAAAAGCACAACTGAAAACCTGGTCCACTGTCCATAGAGCAGGACACCCTGCCTGGCAAGCTATTACACCATACATAGTCGGCGTAGTAGAACTTGAAGAAGGCCCATCAATGATGACCCATTTATTGGTAGACGCACCAAACCAGCTAAAAATCGGAGATCCATTAAACGTCCACTACGTGCAGTGCAATGACACTTGGTTACCGTTTTTTGGGTGAGTGGGACAGGGTCTGAGCCCCGTTTTTTGACGTAATGCGCACTCGCGCGGTATTTATTCTCACTCGAGGCGATGAAATGCGCACTCGCGCGGGGTTTATTCTCACTCATGGTCGTGTAATGCGCACTCGCGCGGGGTTTATTCTCACTCATGGCAGTGTAATGCGCACTCGCGCTGGATTTATTCTCACTCATGGCAGTGTAATGCGCACTCGCGCGGGGTTTATTCTCACCCGTGGCGGTGGAATGCGCACTCGCCCAGAATTTATTCTCACTCGAGGCGATGAAATGCGCACTCGCCCTGGATTTATTCTCACTCATGGTCGTGTAATGCGCACTCGCGCGGGGTTTATTCTCACCCGAGGCGATGTAATGCGCACTCGTCCAGGATTTATTCTCACTCGAGGCGGTGAAATGCGCACTTGCCCAGTGGGACTAGCCTGTCCCTAAACCATCGTGGAATCTCGAATGATTAGTTCGTGTGGTAATAGGATTGACTTAACCTCTAGTTCAGGGTTGTTTAATTTATTAAGCAACATCCGTACTGCGTTAGATCCCATTTCGTACGACGGTTGAGAAATCGTAGTTAGTGTTGGGTTCATCATACTTGCAAAGGGAATGTTATCAACTCCTACTACTGCTATGTCGTTAGGACAAGTTAGACCGCTATCTTTAATTGCTTTTAACGCACCAATCGCAATCATATCCCCTACGGTGAAAACCGCATTAATTCCTTTATTATTTGCTAGTATGTTTTTCATGGTTTGATACCCGGCATCAAAGTCTAAATCACTATACTCAATTAACTCGGGATCAAACGGTATATTAGCCTCCTCTAATGCTTGTTGATACCCTAATTTCCGGTCGATATCGTAATTATATGTTTTACTTGAACTAATAAAAGAAATTCGGTCACGGCCAATCGAAAGTAAATATTTTGTTGCTTTATACCCGGCTGCTACGTTATCAATACCAACATAAGGAATGCGGTCATCATTGGTTTTTTCTCCGCACTGGACAATAGGAATGTGTTGATCCGTTTCATTTAAAATGATGTCTTCTGCACTTGGGTCCATGGAAATAATGCCATCAACTAAATGCTGTTTAGCCATATTGAGATAAAAACGTTGAATATCTGGGTTGCCATTTGTCTCGCAAAGAAGGATGTAGTAATTATTTTTTCTAGCAGTATCCTCAACGCCTTCTAAAACCTTTGTATAAAACGCATTAGAAATGGTGGGAAGAAATAAAAGAATCATTTGCGTACTGGATCTTCTTAAATTTCTGCCTAACATGTTTGGTTTATAATTTAAGTTTTTAATTGCCTTTTCGACAATAACACGTGTTTTTGGAGAAACATATGCATGATTATTTAACACTCTAGAAACGGTTGCAGTAGAAACCCCGGCAGCCTTTGCAACCTCTTGAATTGTAGCGATATGATCCCCTCCAATTAGTAATTTCTTTTTTATATTGGTACTTTTCGTAAGTGTTGTTACTTTTAAATCGCCGCAGTTGATAGAAATTGCGACAAAATATACCGATCTTATAACGCTTTGGGAAAAATTCCGCTTTTTGCTAGAGATTCGTGAGCCTCCCCACGTTGATTCGCCTGAAAAAAGTGTGAATTCAACCCTTTTAGTAAACTATTCGCCCCAAATACACATTTATTCGCCCCAAATGCGGCTGGGCCCCTTAATTTCAGACACATACTTGAAATTACTCTATCTTTCTTAAAATTTCATTTTTTATTTTAAACAGAGGAAATTGCTCCCTATCTTTTTTATTAAATTTTATATTATTCCCCCTATAAGACTTGACATAGAGCCTCGTCACGCATGATTCTCCCACCAGGACACCAGCTTATAAATAAACTGGTATCACCATCAAGGTTATCATGCGTTGCTCCATATCAAGTCGCTTCTCCAGCCA
>NZ_JAIZAP010000005.1 GCF_020404745.1 Aquibacillus saliphilus | reverse complement strand
CGCACTCACCCTGGATTTATTCTCACTCAGCGTCCCGGAATGCGCACTCACCCTGGATTTATTCTCACTCAGCGTCCCAGAATGCGCGCTCACCCTGGATTTATTCTCACTCAACGTCCCGGAATGCGCACTCCCCCCGGATATATTCTCACTCAGCGTCCCGGAATGCGCACTCATCCCGGATTTATTCTCACTCAGCGTCCCGGAATGCGCACTCACCCCGGATTTATTCTCACTAAGTTCTTTTAGAAAACAGCCTTAAAAAAACAAGACCATGACTGGTTGCAGTCAAGGTCTTAATACGGTTTGCGTTCTGTGCTAAGTTTTCATTTCCAGTAGTTCACGAATTTCTTTCTCAGATAGCTTTGATAGCATTGTCTCTCCTGGTTGAATGACCTGATCGACCAATTCACGTTTCTTCTGCTGCATTTCAAAGATTTTTTCTTCAATTGTACCTTCTGTAATTAGTCGAATCACCTGGACAACGTTCTTCTGTCCAATTCGGTGTGCTCTGCCTGCCGCTTGTTCTTCAACTGCTGGATTCCACCATAAGTCATATAGGATGACTGTATCAGCACCAGTTAAATTTAAACCAGTTCCGCCGGCTTTTAAGGAGATAAGGAAAACCGATTTTTCTCCGTCATTAAACTGCTCAGACATTTCCATTCGCTTTTCTGATGGGGTAGATCCGTCTAAATAAAAGGTTTCAATATTTTCATTTTGAAGTGTTTCGTTAATCATCGAGAGCATGCTTGAAAATTGCGAGAAAATAAGTGCGCGTTTTCCATTAGTTTGTAATTCATTAACTAGTTCTTTAAGCTGCTCGAGCTTACCTGATTTACCTGTGTAGTTTTCTAAAAAAAGTAATGGATGACAACAGATTTGTCTCAATCTAGTTAATCCAGCTAATATTTCAAGTTTGCCTTTTTCGAAGCCCTTTTCATTAATCGTTTCGGTAATTTGCTCTTGCATTTTCTCTACATATGCTAGATAGACTTCTTTTTGATTTTTGGTAAGATCGGAATAGTGAACAGATTCAATTTTGTCTGGTAGTTCATGTAACACATCTTTTTTAATGCGTCTCATAATAAAGGGTCGAGTTATTTTAGCAATGTACTGATGTTCAAATGCTAAAAATGACTTTTTATTTCCAAATAAACCAGGCGATATTGTGTGGAATAGCGACCACAGTTCGTCTAACGAATTTTCAATTGGTGTTCCACTTAGTGCGAATCGTCTACTTGTTTGTAGTGAACGAACAGCTTTAGCAGTCAGTGTTAAGTGGTTTTTGATTGCTTGAGCTTCGTCCAAAATTAATACATCAAAATGAGTCTGTTGGTACAAATCGATATCCTTACGTAATAATGGGTAGGAAGTAATATAGACATCTGCCTGCTGAGTGGACTCAACGATTTCTTTGCGCTGTTTCTTGTTCCCAATAATAATTTCAACGTTGATACTAGGAGCGAATTTCTCGAATTCCTTTTTCCAATTGTATAAAAGGGAAGCAGGTGCAACGACAAGACTTGAAAATGTACCTGGATTCATTTCTTTCTCTGAAACTAAATAACAGATTGTTTGTATCGTTTTTCCTAGCCCCATATCATCAGCTAGTATTCCACCAAGATGGTAATGGGAGAGCGTTTTGAGCCACTGAAAACCAGTATATTGATAATCTCTTAGTTCTGCCTCAATTGATTCTGGTACAGTGAAATTTAGCTTACTAGGATTTTTTAACTGTGCAAGTAAGTCGTTAAATGCATCACTGTATTGAAAGTAGGATGGACTAAGTACTTCTTCTACTTGAAAGCTTCGGGCAGCCGGAACATGTAACTGACCTTGTTCCAACTGTTTTTTATTTAATTGCAGTTGTTCAGTTAGGTCGCGAAACGAGTCAAAATCCTCGCCCTCTAACTCAAGTAGTGGGCCGTCTGGAATTCGGTAATAACGTTTTTTCTCAACCATTGCATATAGGACGTTCTGGACATCATGCATAGAAATTCCTTCGATGTCGAACTGGATATCAAGAATACCTCGCTTGTTGTCCAAATCTATAGTTGAAGTAAGCGTTGGTTGTTTTTCAATAATCATTGCTTTCATCTTGGATGACATAAATAGTTGTGCTTTTTCGCTTAGTAGGGTTATCCCCTCATGCAGGAAGGAATAGATTGAAGCATTTTTAAACAGTTGAAATTGTTTATTGATATGAAAGAAGCCAAAGCTATCGAGATCTCTTAATAGCTCCTTCTCTTTTAAAATATCGCGTTTTATTACCACGTTTTCAGGCTGCTCCGTTTGATAAGGATAGATGACTGCATCTCCGTAATGAAATTCTAGTTTCGCTGTCAATGTTCCATTATTCTCATCCAAGAAAATTTTTGGTTGAATGGCTTCAATTCTTATCGTTTCTTGCGTGCTTTTAGAATAGTTCACAGTCCCAATTTCTTCTAACTTAGGAATAACATTAGTAATAAAAGATTCAATTTTATCTTTAGATATTGGATGAGCTTGGCCAGTACGATAAGGCAGTAGACCATATAACTGATCCATTACTGATTGCTGCTTCGGGCTAATTCGATGAAATACACCTTGTTTAAAAAGATAGCCGTAGCTTTTAAAATACGTATAGTTGGAGAGTACAGAAACATCGATATTGAACGTTTGCTCATCATCTTTATCTAAATGGAACTGGAAATCTTCATTGCTGTCAATCACAGATATCCCTGGAACTGTTTCACCACTTTTGTTCTTGTAAAAGTTTGTCCTGTTACTAATTAACTCTAATAACTCATCAGCAAATCCAGGAGGGATAATAATTGTTCGCTTATCATGAAGTGGGTTAGAAAAAGAGCTTTCAAATAAGGACTCATTTTCATAAGCCATGATCAAATTTGAGATTATTTTCATGTCTTCTTCATGAAACAAATGAATGTCTGGTTCATATAAAAATGAAGGGTTAATTTTGTGTGATTTCTCCTTCTTGACATGGATGAGAAACTCTCGAATATTTTTAACTACGTACGATTTTTTCGTGCCAATTTTTAGTTCAATTTCTAAAAATGACTTGGAATTGTGTGGGTTAATTCTGCTGCCAACAATATATTCAACAGCTAATAACTGGTACTTACGAGATTGGTGGTGTTGATCTTTTGTAAATGCATCAATAATTCTAGTCGAAAAAGAATCATTTGGAACAGAAACTGGATTCGAAAAAGAAACATCCTGTAGTTTTTTATCACCCAACTTGTTCCAAGAGTCCTGGCCAATTGCCAGTAGAACAGCTGCAATATGTTTACATGTAAAGTGAGCTGCATATGCTGGACAATCGCAGCTGCCTTCAAGTTCGTCACTATCAAAAAAGAAAATCCGTACATTGTAAGTTTCTGTACCACGTACAACCCCGCGCCAAGAATTGATTGACGGATTATAGGTAAGTCCATGGACGCGGCCCTTTTTGAAGTAATCGTATCCTCTTTTATAAAAGCGTTCGCCTGTAATACGAACGATGTCTTGTTTATCTAAGAAAAAGGTTCTCATCGTTATCCCATCCTCGGGTTGATTTAAATACCATCCTATCATTATAACAAAAAAACGTTGATAGAGGGCGTATTTGCTTAGCGTTCTGTAATTAATTTTTGAACGAGAGACCTCAAAACAATTCATTTATTTCGATTTAATTCGAGTAGTTGACCAACTATTTAATCTCGGGTTTAATAGTAGCAAAAGTTGACTTTAACGCCATTCTCATGCTATCTTTTACTATCGAAGATCTATTTTTACACGTTAAATAATTTATAAAATTTGCAGTCGATAATCGGAGCTTAAAGTACGCTAATAATGGTTTTCGACGTAAAATTAATCAAACAAAGGAGAATTATTCCGATGTAATAAGAATCCCTTGGTCCTGAACACAAGTTGTTCTTCCACTTTCATTATTAACTTGAAGGATATTAGTATTTACGATTAGAATTTTATATAAATTAGTCAATTTCATACTACTGATTTTTTGCAATTGGGATAGAACATTCCCAAACTATGTGTGGACGACAATTACTGCATAAGGTAATTATGAAATTGATTGAAATGGAAGGGATTTTTTTATGAACTTAAATGAAGAAGTAAATAAACGGAAGACGTTTGCTATTATATCTCACCCTGATGCCGGTAAAACAACGTTAACTGAAAAACTGTTGTTATTCGGAAATCAAATCCGATCTGCTGGTACGGTAAAAGCAAAAAAATCTGGAAAGTTTGCGACATCTGACTGGATGGAAATAGAGAAACAGCGTGGAATTTCAGTAACCTCAAGTGTAATGAATTTCCCTTATCTGGACTACAAAGTTAATATTTTGGATACTCCAGGACACGAGGATTTTAGTGAGGATACGTACCGTACGTTAACAGCAGTCGATAGTGTTGTGATGATAATAGATGCAACAAAGGGAATCGAAGCACAAACAATTAAGTTATTTAAAGTATGTAAAATGCGTGGCATACCTATTTTCACATTCATTAATAAGATGGACCGTGAAGGAAGAGAGCCGTTTGAACTATTAGAGCAAATAGAAGAAGTGTTGGACATTGAAACGTATCCAATGAACTGGCCAGTAGGAATGGGAAAAAGGTTTTTAGGAATCTTTGACCGCCACAACAAGCAGTTTGTTAAATATAACGGTAATGAAGAAGAGTCCTATATACCTTATAACGAGTTAGACAGTCCTGAGCATCAGGAACTAGTCAATAATGCTACTTACCAGGAAACAAGTGACGAACTTGAATTACTTGATCAAGCGGGAGACCAGTACTCGCTTGACTCAATACTGAGTGGTGACCAGACGCCAGTATTTTTCGGAAGTGCACTAGCACCATTTGGAGTACAATCATTTTTTGATACATTTATTTCAATGGCACCAAGCCCGACACCAAGAAGAACGACAGAAGGCTTAGTCAGCCCTGACAATGATGAATTTTCAGGATTTGTATTTAAGATTCAAGCAAATATGAATCCCGCACACCGTGATCGTGTAGCATTCCTTCGTGTATGTTCAGGCAAGTTCGAACGAGGTATGACAGTTAAACTGGCGCGGACAGACAAACCAATCAAGCTTTCGCAGACACAACAATTTGTAGCTTCTGCTGGTGGTATTGTTGAAGAAGCATTTGCTGGGGATATAATTGGTATTTACGATCCGAACGCATACCGAATTGGTGATACCCTTATTGAAGGAAAGAACGCTTTTGAATATGATGAATTGCCACAATTCCCACCAGAATTATTCAAAAGAGTTACAGCAAAAAACGTAATGAAATCAAAGCAATATAAAAAAGGAATTGAGCAATTAGTTCAAGAAGGAGCAATCCAATTATTTAAAGGACACCCGATGGAATCTTATATTATTGGAGCAGTTGGCCAACTGCAATACGAGGTATTTGAATATCGAATGAAGCATGAATACAATGTTGAAGTTATGTTGGAATCAATCGGTGAGCGAATCCCGCGTTGGTTAAAAGCGGAACAAGTGGATACTTCTTTATTTGATGAACGGAACATGTTGGTCAAGGATAGAGAAGGAGATTTTCTTGTCCTGTTCAAAAACGATTTCGCCTTGAGATGGTTTCAGGATAAACATCCTAAGATTGAACTGATTGATTTGTTTGAAGTAAATAAATATGACCAAAGCTATGCTAAGTAAATAAATATAAAAGCGCCTTTTCAACGTGAAAAGGCGCTTTTATTCGTGTGCGTTTAAGTGTAACAGCGAATCTAGTTAACAGTTACGGGTACGTCATGGTGGTCGTGGATCTGGTCATTACGTACATGTATGGAAACTGTATATTTCCCTTTTTCTTCAAAGGTTGTTAAACCAGAGTAAACGCCCACTTCTTTTTCTTCTAGGTCTAACCAAGTGGCATCTGTTTCTCCCTCTAGCTTGATTTCCAATGATACATAGGCATCAGACAATGGTTTATCACCATTATTTATCTGTACAGTCAGCTTTTGTTCTGTGTCTTTAGTCAATTGTCCATCGGTATCTAGATTCACGGTTATCTCGTCATCGTGATGGTGATGTCCGTCAGCACTTTCTTCATTATCTTCTTCTTCTGGTGTATCCGAGTCTGGATTTCCCACGATTGTTTCGGCCTGCGGCATTGTGTGCATTCCCCGAGCGGTTACATGGGATTGAATATGATACACAGTTTCTTGGTCGAGTATTATTGACACTGAATAAACACCTAAACCTTCATTTTCTGATTCGAGTGTATCACTGCTTTCCTTTTTTCCTTCTTGCCATATCTCAAAAGCAACTTCATCTGCGTCTTCAACTGCTTCTCCGTCATGAGTAACAGTCGCCTTGAAAACAACCTGCTCACCTAATTCAGCAGTTTCAGGCGCTTGTAAATCGACCTCTATCGCCGCTAAAGCTACGTCATCCTGACTATTTGTTGAATCATCAGTTGTTTGACCACATCCGGTTAGAATCAAAGCAAAAGCGATTATGTATATCATTTTTCTCATTAAAACCCTACTTCCCAAACATGATAGTTAATTACTATTTTGTTTTCAATAATCAATTTCATAATACCTATTTACCACTATCAGGATACAAAATTAAACTCTTTCCACTATTTGTTATTAGAATATGGCTTGATATTGTAATTATGAAATAGACTCAATTATAATTATAAGTAATTACTAAATAAATCACAATGGGTAATGATTTAAGACAATGGAAATCTGAGTCAATCAAATTTCTACAAACTAGCATCCTTGTCATGATATGGTGTAGGATAAAGTTATCATAATCCAAGAAAACGAATATTTGTTCGCATTTAATTTATATATAAAGTATAATGTGGTAAACTACGTGAAATTAACCGGAACGGAGGTCTTTGAATCACTGTGGAAAATAAATTCGAACTAGTGTCAAACTATCAACCAGAAGGAGATCAACCTAAAGCAATTGCAGAATTAGTTGATGGCTTGAAACAAGGTAAAAGGCATCAAACACTACTTGGCGCAACTGGGACCGGGAAAACCTTTACGATGTCCAATGTTATTAAGGAAATAAACAAACCTACTTTAGTTATTGCTCATAACAAGACATTAGCAGGACAGCTATATAGTGAGTTTAAAGAATTTTTCCCAAATAACGCTGTTGAATATTTTGTGAGCTATTACGATTATTATCAACCAGAGGCCTATAAACCATCGACGGATACTTTTATTGAAAAAGATGCCAGTATCAACGATGAAATAGATAAACTTAGACACTCTGCAACGTCAGCGTTATTTGAACGAAGTGATGTACTGATTGTTGCCAGTGTATCGTGTATATATGGTCTTGGTTCGCCGGAAGAATATAAGAATATGGTGCTTTCTATTCGAGTAGGGATGGAAAAGGATCGAGATGAATTATTGCGTAATTTGGTCGATATTCAATACGCTAGAAATGATATTGATTTCCAGCGTGGAACATTTCGAGTGCGTGGAGATTCTGTAGAAATTATTCCAGCTTCAAGAGAAGAGCATTGTTTACGTGTTGAATTTTTCGGTGACGAGATCGATCGAATTCGAGAAGTAGATGCACTCACTGGAGAAATTATCGGCGACCGGGAACATATTGCGATTTTCCCAGCTTCTCACTTCGTAACCAGAGAAGAGAAATTAAAGGTAGCGATTAAAAATATTCAAAAAGAATTGCAGGATCGTTTAAAGGAATTTAACGATCAAAACAAGCTATTAGAAGCGCAGCGGATTGAGCAACGGACGAATTATGATTTAGAAATGATGGAAGAAATGGGATTCTGCTCAGGAATTGAAAACTATTCTAGGCATCTAACCCTGCGCGAGCCAGGTTCAACACCCTATACATTGATTGATTATTTTCCGGATGATTTTTTACTAGTTGTTGATGAATCACACGCTACATTGCCGCAAGTAAGAGGTATGTATAACGGAGACCAGGCAAGAAAGAGTGTACTAGTTGAGCATGGATTTCGGTTGCCATCAGCAATGGATAATCGTCCATTAACTTTTCCTGAATTTGAAAAAAAGGCAAATCAGATGGTGTTTGTTTCAGCGACACCAGGTCCTTATGAATTAGAGCATACACCAAAAATGACGGAGCAAATTATTCGTCCAACTGGTTTGCTAGATCCTGAAATTGATATCCGACCAATTGAAGGCCAAATAGATGATTTAATAGCAGAGATAAATAAACGCTCAGAGAGAAATGAGCGCGTATTAGTTACTACACTGACGAAAAGAATGTCTGAAGACTTAACCGATTATCTTAAGGAAATTGGGATAAAGGTTGCATACTTACATTCAGAAATTAAGACGCTAGAGCGGATTGAGGTTATTCGCGACCTGCGAGTTGGTAAGTATGATGTAATCGTAGGGATAAACCTACTAAGAGAAGGCCTTGATATACCAGAGGTTTCACTTGTCACCATTTTAGATGCAGACAAAGAAGGATTCCTACGTTCTGAGCGCTCGTTAATTCAAACAATGGGTCGTGCTGCTAGAAATGAGAATGGTCAAGTTATTATGTACGCAAATAAGATTACTGATTCGATGCAAAAAGCAATTGATGAAACATCGAGACGTCGAAAGAAACAACATAAATACAACGTAGAGCACGGGGTAACCCCGACGACAATTAAGAAGGAAGTACGAGATGTCATTCGGGCTACAATGGAAGCTGAAGACACAGAAGAATCAAGGCCAGACATGCCTAAGGTTTCAGAACTAAGTAAAAAGGAAAAAGATAAGATGATTGAGAAAATGGAACAAGAAATGAAAAAGGCAGCTCGCGAGTTGAACTTTGAGAAAGCTGCTGAACTTCGTGATCTAGTATTGGAACTAAAAGCGGAAGGATGATCCTAAAGTGGCTTCAAAGGCTATAACTATTAAAGGGGCAAGAGCCCATAACTTAAAAAATATTGATGTAGAAATACCAAAAGATAAGCTAGTTGTGATAACCGGTTTATCAGGATCTGGAAAATCTTCCTTAGCGTTTGATACGATATACGCCGAAGGACAGCGCCGTTATGTCGAGTCCTTATCTGCATATGCTAGGCAGTTTTTAGGGCAAATGGATAAGCCAGATGTCGATGCAATTGAGGGACTATCACCCGCTATTGCGATTGACCAGAAGACAACAAGTAAAAACCCCAGATCTACGGTAGGTACAGTTACTGAAATTTATGACTATTTGCGGTTGCTTTATGCAAGAATTGGCCACCCAACGTGCCCGAAGCATGGAGTTGAAATCACGTCGCAAACCATACAGCAAATGGTTGACCGTATTTTCAACTACCCAGAACGAACAAAATTACAGATTCTTGCTCCGGTTATCTCCGGTCGAAAAGGCGAGCATGTAAAAGTGTTGGAAAATCTCAAGCGTGAGGGGTATGTTCGAATTCGCGTTGATGGAGAAATGCGTGAAGTCACCGAAGAAATACAGTTAGAAAAAACGAAGAAGCATTCAATTGAAGTAGTAGTCGATCGGATCGTAGTAAAGGATGGTATTTCAGCACGATTAACCGATTCAATCGAAACGGCATTAAGGCTAGGTGAAGGAAAGGTAATTGTCGATGTAATTGGTGAGGAAGAGCTTCTTTTCAATGAACATCATGCTTGCCCAATTTGTGGTTTTTCAGTTGGCGAACTAGAGCCTAGACTGTTTTCCTTTAACAGTCCTTTTGGTGCATGTGGACGATGTGATGGGTTAGGAACAAAATTGGAAGTGGATTTAGATTTAGTCATTCCTGATTGGAACTTATCAATTAAAGAAGGTGCCATTGTTGCGTGGGAGCCTACCAGTTCTCAGTATTATCCTAAACTGTTAGAAAGTGTTTGCAATCACTATGGTATTGATAGGGAAGTGCCAATTAAGAATTTGGACAAAAGTCAACTGGACAAAATCTTATATGGGAGCGGAAAAGAGAAAATCTTTTTCCGTTATGAAAATGATTTCGGTATGCTACGAGAAAGCGATATACTTTTTGAAGGCGTACTTGCAAACATTACACGTCGTTATAAAGAGACAAGCTCTGACTTTATCCGTGAACAAATGGGAAAATACATGGGACAAAGACCATGTCCTAAGTGTAAAAGTTATCGATTGAAGGAAGAGGCAACCTCAGTATTAATTAATGGATTCCATGTTGGAAAAGTAACTGAGATGTCTGTGAAGGAAATAAGCAATTTTTTCAACTCGTTGATGTTATCCGAAAAAGAAGAAACAATTGCTAACATGATCTTAAAAGAAATTAACGATCGTTTGATGTTCTTAAATAACGTAGGATTAGATTACTTAACATTATCACGAGCTGCTGGGACACTGTCTGGGGGAGAAGCACAACGAATTCGTTTAGCTACCCAAATTGGTTCGGCGCTTACTGGTGTATTATATGTACTTGATGAACCATCAATCGGTCTGCACCAACGCGACAATGATCGATTAATTGGTACTTTACAGCGCATGCGTGATTTAGGTAATACACTAATCGTCGTCGAACATGATGAGGATACGATGTTAGCTGCTGACTGGCTGATTGATATTGGCCCCGGTCCTGGTGAACATGGTGGTGAGGTGGTTGCTAGTGGCCCGCCTGATATCGTGATGAAAAATAGTGAGTCGTTAACAGGGCAATATTTATCAGGTGAAAAGTTCATTCCCGTTCCATCAAAACGACGAAAGCATGATAAGCGGTTTATTGAAGTAATTGGTGCGGAAGAAAATAATCTTAAAAAAGTAAATGTAAAGATACCACTCGGAATTCTTAATGCGGTTACCGGTGTTTCTGGTTCTGGAAAGAGTACACTTATTAATGAAATTCTTCATAAAGGACTAGCCATGAAGCTGCAACGAAGTAAGCAAAAACCTGGTAAGCATAAACAAATTAAGGGAACAGAACACTTAGAAAAAGTAATTGATATTGACCAGTCACCAATCGGGAGAACACCAAGATCGAATCCTGCAACATATACTGGTGCGTTTGATGATATACGTGACGTATTTGCCCAAACAAATGAAGCAAAAGTGCGTGGCTATAAAAAAGGCAGATTCAGCTTTAATGTTAAAGGTGGGCGTTGCGAGGCTTGTCGAGGTGATGGCATCATAAAGATTGAGATGCATTTCTTACCTGATGTTTATGTACCATGCGAAGTATGCCACGGCAAACGATATAACCGTGAAACATTAGAAGTGAAATATAAAGGGAAAAATATCGCTGATGTATTAAATATGACGATTGAAGAATCGTTAGCGTTTTTTGAAAAAATTCCTAAAATCAAACGGAAGCTTCAGACTATTTTTGATGTCGGACTTGGTTATATTCGTCTTGGTCAACCAGCGACAACATTATCTGGAGGGGAAGCGCAGCGTGTAAAATTAGCTAGTGAACTGCACCGCAGATCGACCGGAAAAACATTTTATATTTTAGATGAACCGACAACAGGATTACATGTTGATGATATTTCTCGTTTACTTGATGTATTGCAGCGTTTAGTAGAAAATGGCGATACGGTACTTATCATTGAACATAATTTAGATATCATTAAAACTGCTGATAATATTATTGATTTAGGTCCAGAAGGTGGCGACGGTGGTGGACAGATTATTGCGACCGGAACACCAGAAAAAATAGCAGAACAAGCTGATTCTTATACAGGTAATTATTTGAAACCTGTTCTAGAGCGAGATCGTAAACGTATGGAAGAACGAATCAAAGACAGGGAAAAAGTAACACAAGAATAGGTAACTAAGATAGATAGGACTGCTGATAAGATTTTTGTATAACGCAGTCCCTATATCGCATACATATAGATTAATGCTTTATGCTTAGAACCTGTTCAAATATAATCAATATAGATCATGGTGGAAAGAAAGGTGAATGTTATGGAGGATATACAAATTGATCAAGCGCAATTGCAATTAGACAGGTTTGTAAGTAAAGAAGTTTATGTCCATTTAGAAACTACTAATGGTGCGTATGCTAGTCATTTTGATGATAAAGCATACAATGTTGGTGCATTTATTAGAAATGCAAAGGTTTCCTATACCCATGCCAAAATAGTAGGTAGTGGCAATGCTTACCGTGTCGGTTTAAAACTTGATATTGGCTGGATTTATGCAGAAGGGCTAAGTCAGTACGAATTGAATGAAGAAGGGCAATTATTAATGGCCGGTCATGACCGAGAAGGTAGATTAATGGTTGCATTACAAATAAGTGAAACACCCTTCAAATATTAAGGTAGGAGAAGTGATTGATGTGGAAAAACATGTAGTAGTAATTTATCCTCACCCAGATGACGAATCGTTTGGAGCATCTGGAACGATAACTAAATTTAGACAAGAGGGTGTGCCTGTTACCTACTTATGTGGAACACTTGGAGAAATGGGTAGAAACATGGGGAATCCGACATTTGCAAACCGTGAGACATTACCGGAATTCAGAAAAAACGAATTAATAGATGCGTGTAACGTTTTAGATGTGGAGTTACAAATGCTTGGTTATAGAGATAAAACGTTGGAATTTGAATCAAAAAATGAGGTTGCTGAGCATTTATTAGGCATTTTAGATGAGTTAAAGCCTAGTTTGGTTATTACACATTACCCAGAACACGCAGTTCATCCAGATCACAATGCATTAGGGGCTGCAGCTATTGAAGCTGTAGGTCGTATTGATGAAAATAGTAGACCAACCGTATGGGCTCAGGCAATAACTAGAACACATCAAGTTGATTTAGGAAAACCAGATGTGGAAATAGATATAGCACCATATTTTAAGAAAAAAATGGAGGCAATCTTGGCACATCAATCACAAGCACAAGGTGTGTTAGGAAGTATGAGTGATACCTCAGATGATATGGAGGAAATTGCTAAGGAACGCTTAGGAAATGAATTTTTCTACACATGGAAATATTAAAGGTAAGTTGATGGATCACGATCATAATGGAGGTGTTCCAGGTGAAGGAAGAACAAAGAAAAATTTTAAAAATGGTAGAGGACGGAATCATTAGTGCGGAAGAGGCTATTGAATTAATAGAGTCATTAGAAAAGGCTGAGCAAAAAAAGAGTCAAAACCAATTTGTTTCTAAAAAGGTGAACTGGGAACAGGGAGAGAATTATAAATCTAATGAAAGCAACCAGTCATCAAAAAAATCTAAATTCATTCATTTTATGGAGGAAGCATTTACAAAAATTAAAAATGTTGATTTAGATTTTAACTTTGGACCACACTATAACGTATCACACATTTTCCATAATCATCCTGCCTCTTTTTCGACAATGGATATCGATATTTCCAATGGTAACTTAACAATTGTTCCTTGGAATGAAGCGGATGTCAGAATTGAGTGTGATGCAAAGGTCTATCAAGCAGATGATCAAGATGCAGCTAGAAAGAAATTCTTAGAGGATGCTGAGTTTTTGATTGATGATGACCAATTACGTTTTTTAGTGCCATCAAAGTATATAAAGGCCGATATAAATATCAAAATACCTAATCGATTATATAAAAAAGTTGCAATTAAACTGTTTAATGGATCAATAAATGCGGAAAACTTATCTGTGGGACAACTAAAAGCAAAGACAACTAATGGAACCGTAACAATTGCCAATGTTGTAGGAACAGGAGCAGATTTAGAAACAGCTAATGGATCGATTAAGGTGGAGCAGTCATCTTTTGAGAAACTAGAAACAGAGACAATTAATGGCTCGATTCGAATGGATGGTCAATACGGTAAAATTGATTCTCAGGCAGTTAGTGGGAGTATTCACTGTGATTGGCAAGGTGAGAAGGCTCATACCGGATTTTTTAAAACGACAACAGGAAGTGTTCGGTTACGCTTGCCGACTAATGTTCGGATTGATGGACAATTAGAAACGAATATTGGAACGATTCATTGCGATTTGAGTGACTACGACATCGTTGAAGAAAAGAAAGAAATGATGAAACGATCATTACATTTTGAAGCATGTAAGCAGTATGAGCAGTTACTCCATCTTGAAGCTGAGACGAAGACTGGTTCTGTTTGGATTATTCCATCAGAATAGGAGGGATTAAAGAAAGATGAGTAAAAAACTAGTACGGTCGAATGAACAACGAATGGTTGCTGGTATTTTAGGAGGAATAGCTGAGTATTTCAATATAGATGTAACAATACTACGGTTAGCTCTCGTAATCTTTCTGGTATTATCAGGATTCTTTCCAGTAGCATTGATTTACTTTATTGCTATCTTTATCATTCCAAATGAAAGGGATGTTTACGGATGAAACGCTGGTTAGTTTCGATTTTACTCAATGCCGTTGCCTTGGTTGTTGTAGCCTATTTATTTGATTCATTTCAACTAGATGGGTTTGGTACGGCTATTTTGGCAAGTTTTATCCTGTCGATTCTCAATGTAATTGTCAGACCGATATTAGTAGTACTTACCTTACCGATAACGATTGTGTCGCTAGGGCTTTTTCTATTCATTATCAATGCGATTACGTTAATGATTACCCAAGCGGTAATTGGAAGCTCGTTTGTTATTAGCGGATTCGGGATTGCAATTCTTGCAGCAATTATTTTATCTATCTTGAATTTATTACTAAGTCAACTAGTTAAGGATACAATCAAAGTGAATAAGTAAGCATAGGGTTTAAATCCTATGCTTTTGTTTTGTTAATAATCCTTGTTGATGCCTGGGTGCTTGCAAAGGAAAAAAGTGCTACAATAAGTTACAATGAACTAGTTGGATTAGCTTGGAGGGATAGAAATGGTAAAAGTACGTACACAGGATTTACTAGACCAATTTAAAATTGAACTTGTTGCAGGTCAAGATGGTGTCCATCGGGAGATTTTCATGAGTGATATTTCCAGACCTGGTATTGAAATGACAGGTTATTTTAAATATTATCCAAAAGATAGGTTGCAATTACTAGGTAAGACAGAGCTGTCCTATTACCATGATTTGGAACCAAATGAAAGACGAGACCGCGCACGAGATTTATGTACAGATATTACTCCGGGCATTGTGATCACTAGAGGAATGGATATTCCGGAAGAATTAATAGATGCAGCAAATCAATCTGGTGTACCGCTGATGCGATCACCGTATAAAACTACTAGGGTAGTAAGTAGACTAACGAACTTTTTAGAGGCAAAGTTTGCTCCATTTACTGCTATGCACGGAGTACTTGTTGATATTTATGGCGTCGGTGTGCTTATAACTGGGCAGAGTGGCGTAGGTAAAAGTGAAACAGCGCTTGAATTAGTAAAGCGTGGTCATCGTCTTGTTGCTGATGATAGTGTCGAAATTCGTCAGGAGGACTATGATCGGTTAATAGGTAATTCTCCACCGTTAATCGAACATTTATTGGAAATTCGAGGTGTAGGGATTATTAATGTCATGACCTTATTTGGTGCAGGATCTGTAAGAACATTTAAACGAATCACCTATATTATCAATTTAGAAGCATGGGACCAGAAAAAACAGTATGATCGTCTTGGTCTAGAAGAAGAAACGATGAAAATTATCGATGTTGATGTTCCAAAAGCAACGATACCAGTTCGCCCTGGTAGAAACTTGGCAGTAATTATTGAAGTAGCCGCAATGAATTTTAGGTTGAAACGAATGGGTGTAAATGCAGCAGAGGAATTTTCAGAACGGTTAACAACAATGATTGAACAAGAAAAGAATAATCAAGACACGGATTTTGATTAAGGGGGAACGAAGATGAGTTGTAGTGCACCTGGTTTAGATCGAGTGTTTTTGGATTTAGGTCCGCTTACTGTCTACTGGTACGGTGTTATTATTGCAACAGGTGCTTTTTTAGGTTTGTGGTTAGCAACGAGAGAAGCAGACAGGCTTGGCTTGAAAAAGGATTTATTTGTTGACTTGGTCGTATTTGCTATTCCAATAGCTATTATATCTGCACGAATATATTATGTGATTTTTGAGTGGGAAAATTATGTTGGTGGACCTTGGTGGGATATTTTCGCAATTTGGGAAGGCGGTATTGCGATTCATGGCGCCTTAATCGGTTCAGTGTTAACCGCAATTATTTATACAAGAATTAAGAAAGTATCCTTCTGGCAAATCGTAGATATCGCTGCACCAAGTCTTATTTTGGGACAGGCTATTGGCCGTTGGGGAAACTTTATGAATCAAGAAGCACATGGTGGTCCTGTTTCAGAGGCTTATTACAATAACTTTATGCAATACATGCCAGACTTTATTACAAATCAAATGTGTATCGGTGGAACGATGTATCACCCAACATTCTTATATGAATCGGTATGGAATTTTCTTGGATTACTATTTTTAATTCTATTAAGGAAGTATAATCCTATCAGAGGTGAGTTGTTCTTAAGCTACGTTATTTGGTACTCTGTCGGTCGTTTCTTCATTGAAGGAATGCGTACAGATAGTTTATATATCATTGGATCCCTGAGAACTGCACAGTTTATTTCGGTCTTACTAGTTGTGATCTGTATAGCAATTATGATTTATCGTAGAAAAACTGGTCAAGTAAATAGAAGGTATAACGGGAAAAAACTATAACTGGGGGATTTGAACATTGATTGGTGTTATACAACGAGGATTAAAACAAGGGTCAATTTTAACGTGGACTTTAGGGAAAGTGATCTTTCCAATAACTTTACTAATAACTATCCTCCGCTATACACCAATATTACAATGGATAGCTGATTTTCTGGCGCCGTTTATGAAATGGCTTGGTCTTCCAGGTGAGGCGGCAGTGCCATTAGTTATTGGTAATGCTTTGAATTTGTACGCAGGAATCGGTGCAATTGTTTCGTTTGATTTTACAGTAAAAGAAGTGTTTATCATGGCAATGATGCTTTCATTTTGTCATAACCTGTTTGTAGAATCAGTTGTTGCCTCTAAAGTTGGCGTTAGCTTGTGGGTTGTTATCGTTGTCAGAGTTTCTTTAGCATTAGCGTCCGCATTTATCATTAATCTTGTATGGAAGGGCGGAGGCGAATTTGCTCAATATGGATTAATTACTAAGAGTGAACAAGTTGCAGAGGGATGGTTTACTATTTTTGTTGAAGGCGTGCAAACTGCCGCTATGGCAGTATTGCAGCTAGCACTAATTGTTATTCCATTAATGGTCTTCATGCAACTTTTCCGTGAGCTAGGTTGGATGAATAAGATGTCGGACCTGCTAACGCCATTCACTAAATTACTAGGTATGGAAAAAAATACATCAATGACTTTAGTAGCAGGACTTACGATTGGCCTTGCTTATGGAGCCGGCTTAATGATTCAAGCTGTAAAAGAAGATGGGGTATCGAAAAAAGATATCAGCCTTGCATTTATCTTTTTAGTATCGTGCCATGCAGTTGTGGAAGACACCTTAGTTTTTATTCCACTCGGGATTCCAGTATGGCCACTGTTAGTCATTAGGTTAACGACTGCAATTTTGTTAACAGCTGGGATTGCTTTTGTATGGAACAGAAGCGAACATAGAAAGAGAAGGGAGCATATACATGACCATTCATACGATTCTATTTGATTTAGATGGCACATTAATTGACACAAATGAACTTATTATTGCTTCATTTACACATACACTTAAACAATACACTGACAAGGAGTACAATCGCGAGGAGATATTAGATTTTATCGGTCCTCCTCTTATAGATAGTTTTCGGTCGATTGATTCTGATCGTGTTGATCAAATGGTCCAAACATACCGTGAACATAACCTCCATCACCATGATAGTTATGTTGTTGCTTACCCTAGAGTAGTAGAAACAGTAAATAAACTAAAACAATTGGGATATCGGTTAGGAATTGTTACAACGAAGATGAATGCGACTGCTGAACTGGGGTTAAAGGTTACTGGCATGGAGGATATGTTCGAGATTTTAATTGGCCTCGATGATGTTACCCATGCAAAACCCCATCCTGAACCTATCATGAAGGCGTTAAAAGAATTAGACGCAACGGCGCCCACCACACTTATGGTTGGCGATAATTACCACGATATTGAGGCTGGAAAAAACGCTGGAACAAAGACAGCTGGTGTGTCTTGGTCAATTAAAGGAAAAGAAACTTTAGAAGCTTATCAGCCTGACTATATGTTAGAAGAAATGAGTGATCTGTTAAAGATACTAGGGGCGTGAAGTTATGCGTAAGACAGAACGTTATCGAGTGACTAAAGCAAACTCTTTATGGCACATTTATAAAACTGTTCCTTTTTGGAAAGTAGTAAAAAACTTTATTGTCATTCAACTCGCACGCTATATGCCATTTTTGTCTATCAAAAATGGACTTTATCGAAAGTTTTTAGGCATGGAAGTTGGGACTCAAACAGCTTTTGCTTTAATGGTTATGCTCGATATCATGTTTCCAGAGAGAATAACTGTCGGTAAAAATACTGTAATTGGTTACAACACTACGATACTAGCGCATGAATATTTAATTAAAGAATATCGCTTAGGTGATGTTGTCATTGGTAGTGAAGTTATGATTGGAGCAAACAGTACGATATTACCGGGCGTTACAATTGGTGACGGGGCGATTGTGTCTGCCGGTACATTAGTCCATAAGGATGTCGATGCAGGTACATTTGTTGGCGGCAATCCAATGAAACAGATATACTCTAAAGAGGAGATGGACCAACGCAAACAGGAAGATGATTTTTAATTTCTCGAATAGTGTTGCTTGTCTCTTTAATAACTTTAAACAAGAAGTAGCGCCATCTTTATCTCCCCAAAGAGAGAGAGGCGCTTTTTATTTCAATATGCAAATTAGCAAGTCTGACAGGGAGTGTACGTTAAATGGTTAAATTTTCTAATTTATATCGGGAGAATATTTTTGATTCATTAACAGTTGACCCTTTAGATGTATTAGTGGTAGGTGGAGGAATCACGGGCGCAGGTATTGCCCTTGATGCAACGACGAGAGGGTTAAAAACGGCTCTTGTAGAAATGCAGGATTTTTCCGCAGGTACATCTAGTAGATCGACCAAATTAGTACATGGTGGACTTCGTTACTTACAACAATTTGAGGTGAGTATGGTTGCAGAAGTCGGAAGGGAACGGGCTGTTGTATATGAAAATGGACCTCATGTAACAACACCAGAATGGATGCTGTTGCCTTTTTACAAAAATGGAAACCTTGGACCTTGGGCTGCTAACGTCGGTCTTAAAGCATATGACTTTTTAGCAAGAGTGAAGAAGAATGAACGACGAATCATGCTTAATTCAAAAGAAGCAATAGAAAAGGAACCGCTCCTTAACAAGAAACAATTGAAAGGGGCAGGTTACTATGTTGAATATAAAACAGATGATGCTCGTTTAACGATTGAAGTATTAAAAAAAGCACGTGAGCATGGAGCAACTGCGATTAACTATACAAAGGTCACTGACTTTATTTATGATGCAGAAAGTAAGGTTGTTGGTGCAGTAATTGAGGATCAAATTACTGGTAAAGAGCTACAGGTTTATGCCAAAAAGGTTATTAATGCTACAGGACCATGGGTAGATGAATTGAGAGAAATGGACTCTTCTAAAAAAGGTAAGACATTGCACTTAACAAAAGGTGTTCATTTGGTGTTTGATGGAAAAAGATTTCCATTACAGCAAGCGATTTATTATGATAATCATGATGGACGGATGATTTTTGCTATCCCGAGATCTGGAAAAACATACGTTGGCACTACGGACACAAGCTATGATGGGGATATTGTCGATCCCGCCATGACTAAACTAGACCGTGATTATATTATTGATGCCATCAACTTTATGTTTCCAACAGTTGGACTCGAGATTAATGATGTTGAGTCAAGCTGGGCAGGACTTAGGCCGTTAATTGAGGAAGAAGGAAAGAAACCAGGTGAGATTTCACGACAAGATGAGATATTCATATCCAAATCTGGCTTAATCTCAATGGCCGGTGGAAAGTTAACTGGATATCGTAAAATGGCCGAGAATGTAGTCGATAAAATCGTTAAGCAATTAAAACAAGATTTGGGCATATTGTATTCGGACTCTGAAACGAAGACACTGGCTATTTCCGGTGGTGAAGTGGGTGGTCCTGATGGCTTTGAGCTGTTTAAGAAGAAAAAACTTGACGACGCAAAACTTATTGGTTTAGACGCATCAGTTGCAAGCAGTTTGATTCAAAGATATGGAGCAAATGTCGATAAAGTATTTGCTAATGTAGGGGAATTGACAAATGAGGCGTTGGAAGCAAACATCGACATAATCGTTTTTGCGCAACTTAGGTACGCAATTGATGAAGAATGTATTTATAAGCCTGCTGATTTTTTTGTCAGACGTACAGGAGCACTTTATTTTGAAATTGAATGGGTGAAAAAATATAAAGATGCTGTAACAGATTACATGGCTCAAATGTTTCACTGGAATACTGAAGAGAAAAGCTATTACACCAGAGAATTGAAGCAAATGCTTTATAATGCCGTTCATCCAGAAGAATAAGGAGAAATCTCAACCATTAAATAGGGTTGAGATTTTTTGGTGAGAAAACGATAAAATGGGTTTTCGTGGCTAATTTATTGCTAAGTTAACTAATGTCAAAAATCCCGAAGAGTAGGGAAGGGAAACACTTAGGATTACAAAGAATATGTCTATTAAAACGTGTTTTAAAGCTTTGTGTTTTCCTATATAATAATGTCTAAAAATGTGATATACTTCAAACGACTTAAAGGATTACACTGATTGTTCAAAAAGAGTTTATCTCCTTTTGAATATCATAGGGGGAGACTTATGCAAACTTTAGAGGATACCAAGACCGTTAACAAAACAGATAATGTCACCCCATTCATACCTGAGGGAGATTTTTATTTTACTAAAGGTGTCGAGGCCTTTCAAAAGAGAAAGTTTGATATAGCAATTAAATGGTTAAAAAAAGCTGTTGAAGATTCTCCGAAGGAAGCCTTATATCACTGTCAAATGTCAATCGTTTATACAGAAATTGGCGCTTATCATGCGGCCAATCAAATATTAACTGAAGTACTATCAGAAAACGGTGATAGTTATATAGATTGTTATTATCTAATTGCAAACAATTATGCGCACTTAGGACTGCTCCAAGATGCGAAAAAATACACAAAAACCTACCTAGATAAAGCACCGAATGGAGATTTTACAAAAGAGGCGGAAGACTTATTAACTGTTCTTGACATCGGAGATGATGATGACGATGATGAATGGGCGTTTGAAGAAGAAGACGAACTCCTAATCTACCAAGAAACTGCCTTTTATCATTTAGAGCGCCAAGA
This sequence comes from Aquibacillus saliphilus, assembly GCF_020404745.1. Classification (GTDB taxonomy): domain Bacteria; phylum Bacillota; class Bacilli; order Bacillales; family Amphibacillaceae; genus Aquibacillus; species Aquibacillus saliphilus. Next base: position 193,864 of record NZ_JAIZAP010000005.1, on the reverse strand, counting down.
ATGGAGTCAAGCTATAACATTATTAGAGGAAATGATGGGAGTTTTTCCTGAACATATTGCTGCTAAACATGAATTTAGCTTTGCTCTCTTTTTTAATGGTGACCAAGACGAAGCAATTAGGTTAGAAGAACAATGGCTGAAAAATGATCCGCAGTCTTTGTATTGTCATACAAATTTGGCTATATTTTATTATGAGCGTAATGACATAAATAAATGTAATCAGCACATAGTTTCTCTTCAAAATGTTTATCCTATTCATGAACAACAAAAATTAAAAATAGCTAATACTTTAGCTCGTACAGGCCATTACAAAGAGGCGTATGACCGATTTAAGATGCTATCTAAGGGTCATCTGAAAGGTCATGCTTCTTATTTCAAATGGTATAGCGCCTGCCTCTACGGGATAGGTGCTTCAACAAAAGCTCTATCCTTATGGGAAGAAGGGTGTAAAAAGTATCCGTTTTTAAACAAAGAAACAAGCCCGTGGTGACATAATTTTCTTCGATTTAATATGCTGAAATAGTAAGGCTTGAGCAGAATATTAGACCTACAGCCTGTTTCGTATGATAATGTTGGAGAAAATAAAAATTAGTATTAGTGGAGGGGCTGAATGTTATGTCCGAAGAACGTATTTACGATGTAATAATTGCAGGTGCTGGTCCGGCAGGAATGACCGCTGCAGTTTATACATCTCGCGCCAACTTAGATACACTTATGCTTGAACGTGGAATTCCGGGTGGACAGATGGCTAATACAGAAGATGTCGAAAACTATCCGGGATTTGATCATATTCTTGGACCGGATTTATCTAATAAGATGTTTGACCATTCAAAGAAATTTGGAGCCGAGTATGCATATGGTGACATTAAAGAAGTAATTGATGGCAAAGAATATAAGACAATAATTGCTGGTAAAAAAGAGTATAAAACTCGATCAATAATTATTACTACCGGTGCACAATATAAAAAAGTTGGAGTTCCTGGTGAACAAGAATTGAGTGGCCGCGGTGTCTCTTATTGTGCTGTTTGTGATGGTGCCTTTTTCAAAGAAAAAGATTTAATTGTTATTGGCGGAGGAGACTCTGCAGTAGAAGAAGGCGTGTATTTAACTCGTTTCGCTAGCAAGGTTACAATTGTCCACCGTCGTGATCAATTAAGAGCACAAAAGATTCTTCAAGATCGTGCTTTTGATAATGAAAAGGTTGATTTTATTTGGGATACGCAAATTAAATCAATTAATGGTGTTGATGGAAAAGTCGGCAGTGTAACATTAGTCGACAAGAATACTGGTGAAGAATATACTCGTAATACAGACGGTGTGTTCGTCTATGTTGGTATGATTCCGTTAAGCGAACCATTTAAATCATTGGGAGTTACAAATGAAGAGGGTTATATCCCAACTAATGAAAATATGGCGTCTAATGTACCAGGTGTATTTGCTGCAGGTGACATTCGGGATAAAGAACTTCGTCAAATTGTTACCGCAACAGGTGATGGAAGTATCGCAGCTCAATCAGCTCAGAGTTATGTAGAAAATTTAATGGATGAACTTAAAGCTGTTAAGGCTGTTAAATAGAACAATGTAACAATTAGACATGGGAACGTAAATGCTTTTTAACGCTGTTGTAACACGCGCGAAATATTTATCAGTTACAATGGGGTTAACTAATTGACCCCCTTTTAATAGATAAATATTTGAAGACACAGGTGTTTGCCACCTGTGTCATTTTTTTGGTCTATTATAATAGGACACAGGTGGCAAACGGTAGGATGTGCTAAGGGCTAATTAAATTAATGAAAAAGGAAAATAGTTCATAATATTGTTTGATGATAAATATTCATTGTATAATAAGGTAAGTGGGATAATTACCATTGTAGGGAAGTTCAAAAGTTCCAGGGTGTTTATTTCTTTTTTAAAGTTGGTGCTTTTTGAACACTCTAGATATAGAAAGAGTTGATTTTTTTGCGACGCGTGGCAAATTGTATAGTGAAGCGTAACAATCATATACTTATGTTAAAAAAACCTAGGCGTGGCTGGTATGCTATGCCTGGTGGAAAGATGGAACAAGGTGAATCGATTAAGGATGCTGTTGTTCGTGAATATAGAGAAGAAACAGGACTTAAACTGATAAGTCCAGAACTAAAAGGAGCATTTACCTTTCTTGTACGGGAAAATAACGAAACAATTCAAGAGTGGATGATGTTTACTTTTTTGTCAGAAACAGTTGAAGGAAATATGTTAGAAAAAAGTAATGAAGGTGTCCTAGAATGGGTGCCAATTGAACATGTTTTGAATAAGCCAATGGCTGAAGGGGATCGGTATATTTATAACCATATTATGGCTAGTAATCAGCTTGTATATGGCACTTTCACATATACGCCAGATTATCACTTAATTGACCTTAGTCTCGATCCGCCAAGACCATAAAAAGGGGAGAAGACAGTTGGGAATTAAAGAGCATGAAACGAAGCTAGTAATCATAACTGGAATGTCTGGCGCAGGTAAGACAGTGGCAGTTCAAAGTTTTGAAGATTTAGGTTATTACTGTGTAGATAACTTACCTCCAACGCTATTGCCAAAGTTTTTGGATTTGATGAAAGATGCGACGAATAACATTCAAAAAGTGGCTCTTGTAATGGACTTGCGTGGAAGAGAATTTTTTGACTCTTTATTCGATGCGTTAGATAAACTAGGTAAGCAAGACTGGATCCAGGAACATATCCTTTTTCTTGATGCAAAGGACGAATCACTTGTTTCCCGTTATAAAGAAACAAGGAGATCTCATCCACTTGCAGCTGACGGCCTACCTTTAGAAGGAATAAAGCAAGAACGAAGAATCTTAGACGAGCTGCGGGGTCGAGCTCAATATGTAGTCGATACTACAGACTTAAAACCAAAAGACTTACGAGAAAAAATCGTTAAAAAGTATGGTGCTAAGGATCAGGAAATCTTCTCAGTCCACACCCTATCATTCGGATTTAAGTACGGGATCCCGATTGATGCAGACTTAGTTTTTGATGTCCGGTTTCTACCAAATCCCCATTACATTGAGCAAATGAGACCATTAACAGGTCTGAATTCTGAGGTTTCATCCTATGTTTTCAAATGGACAGATACACAAATATTTCTTGAGAAGGTTACAGATTTATTAAGGTTCATGTTGCCTCAGTATAAACGGGAAGGAAAAAGTCAGTTAGTGATTGCTATTGGTTGCACTGGTGGTCAGCACCGGTCTGTAGCAATTTCGGAACACCTAGCAAAACAATTCTCTAAAGATTATGTCACACATGTGAGCCATCGTGATATAGATAAAAGAAAGGGACATTAATTTATGGAGGGCACTAAAAATCCTCATGTTGTTGTACTAGGTGGAGGGACTGGGATGCCAGTTCTCTTAAGAGGACTAAAGGATTATCCAATCGACTTATCGGCTATCGTCACAGTTGCGGACGACGGGGGAAGTTCTGGTAGATTACGAACAGAAATGGCTATACCTGCTCCCGGAGATATTAGAAATGTGATTGCAGCTTTATCAGATGTAGAGCCGATGTTGATGGATCTCTTCCAACATCGTTTTAAAAATGGAAATGGCCTGTCTGGACATTCAATGGGAAACCTCTTATTAGCTGCAATGACTTCAGTTACAGGTGATTTTTATAATGGAATAAAAGAAATATCGCGGGTACTTAATGTAAAGGGAAAAATATATCCGATAGCTAATCAGAATATGTTTCTTCATGCGGAAATGACGGATGGAACAATCATTTCTGGTGAATCAAATATACCGTTAGCTAACAAAAAAATTAGACGAGTGTTTTTAAAACCAGAGCCTGTTTTCCCTTTACCAGAAGCAGTTCAGGCTATTGAAGAAGCTGATCTGGTTGTTATTGCACCAGGTAGTCTTTATACTAGTACATTACCAAATTTAATAATGCCTCAAATCGGAGATGCATTGCAAAATACAAACAGTAAGGTTGTCTATGTTTGTAATGTTATGACTCAAGAAGGTGAAACAAGTGGATACTCTGCCGCTGATCATGTTCAGGCAATTACTGATCATATAGGTCAAGGGTGTATTCATTCGATTATCGTTAATAATAAGCCAATTCAAGGGGATGTACGGGCTATTTATGCAGAAGAGAATGCTGCACCAGTCATTTACGATACAGACCGTTTAATAGGCATGGGCCTTGAAATTATTGAAGCGGATATTGTTGATCGTCAACGAAAGATGCTACGACATGACACATCCAAGGTTGCAAAATTATTATACTCATTGCTGTGACAGCATTGTTATCACGGGGAGGTGAGGAAGTTGTCTTTTGCTTCTGATATAAAGAAAGAATTAACAAAAATTGAAAACGATACGTGCTGTACGCAGTCTGAGCTGGCTGCTTTAATTCGGATGAACGGTGCGATCTCCTTGTCGAGACAGGAATATGTGTTGGATGTTCAAACAGAAAATGCTGCGATAGCACGTCGAATCTATACATTGATTAAATCGCTATATAACTATCCTGTAGAATTGCTTGTACGTAAAAAAATGAAGCTTAAAAAAAATAATGTGTATATTGTCCGATTAAAGGAAGGTGTTCGTACATTTTTATCAGATTTACAAATACTCGAAGAACCTTTTACCTTTATTAGGTCAATCTCAGAAAAATACACAAAAAAAAGATGCTGTAAACGTGCTTATTTGAGGGGTGCTTTTTTAGCAGGTGGTTCGGTTAATAATCCTGAAACATCTTCCTATCACCTAGAAATATCTAACTTTTATAAAGAGCACAACGATTCATTGTGCGAACTCATGAATTCTTTTGATCTCCACGCTAGAATTTTAGAAAGAAAAAAGGGCTTCATTAGCTATATTAAAGAGGCAGAGAAAATTACTGAATTCTTGAACTATATTGGAGCACACCAAGCACTCCTTAAATTTGAAGACGTAAGAATTATTAGAGACATGAGAAATTCAGTTAATCGCCTAGTAAATTGTGAAACGGCAAACCTGAACAAAACAATTGGCGCAGCTTTTAGACAAGTGGAAAACATTCGATTTATTTCTAAAACAGTAGGATTAGAGGCCTTACCGGATAAGTTAAGGGAAATTGCAACATTACGTGTCCAACATCAAGATATTTCTTTAAAAGAACTTGGTGAGCTTGTTTCAACTGGAAAAATTAGTAAGTCGGGAATTAATCACAGACTTAGAAAAATTGATGAATTTGCTGAAAAGCTAAGAAGTGGGGAATCACTAGGGAATTAGTCTTTCCCTTTTCTTCTCATCATGGTATAATTTAAGAACGTTAAATCGTCTTAAGTAGCAAAAAAACATATCTATTTTAAAAATAAAAGTGATTGTATAAGGTGTTCGTGTTCTTAAGAAACTCTCTAAAAAGAGAGTTAGTTTTTTGGGTTAAATGATAGCGCTTACTTTTGTGAGTGAACGAGAGGAGAATACACCATTGGTTGAAAGAACATTTATAGTTGAACTAATCACAGGCCTTCAAGCGAGGCCAGCTGCTGAGTTTGTTCAAAAAGCGAATCGTTACTCATCAAGTCTGTTTATCGAAAAAGGTGAGAAACGTGTAAATGCGAAGAGCATCATGGGTTTAATGAGTTTAGCTATTACTGCTGGAGATGAAATCAAACTAATAGCAGAAGGACCTGATGACCAAGTAGCGGTTGATGAACTTATAGCATTTGTTTCAAAGTAAAAAGAATGGTCATTCCTGTTTTAGGAATGACCATTCTTTTTACTAATTATTAAGCTTTTTTATCTGTTTCATTTTTCTCCATTACTTTGTCAATCAAACCGTAATCTTTAGCAACGTCTGCATCCATGAAGTTGTCGCGCTCTGTATCGCGTTCAATTACCTCAAGTGGTTGCCCTGTACGCTGAGAAAGGATTTTATTTAACTTGCTACGCATCTCAATAATGCGTTTAGCATGAATTTGGATGTCTGTCGCTTGTCCTTGTGTGCCACCAAGCGGTTGGTGAATCATTACTTCACTGTTTGGTAGTGCATAACGTTTTCCAGGCTCACCAGCAGCAAGTAAGAATGCACCCATTGAAGCAGCCATACCAATACAAATAGTAGATACATTTGGCTTGATGAATTGCATCGTATCATAAATAGCCATACCAGCTGTGATGGAACCACCTGGAGAGTTGATGTATAGTGAAATATCTTTTTCAGGATCCTCAGCAGCTAAGAATAGCAATTGTGCAACAATAGTATTTGAAACATTATCGTCAATTCCGCTACCTAGCATAATAATACGGTCTTTCAAAAGTCTTGAATAAATATCATATGCACGTTCTCCACGATTTGTTTGTTCAATTACTGTAGGTATTAAGTTCATAAGAAATTTTCCTCCTTTGTCTTAGTTATTTCATCGTAGTTATCGATGACTAACTATGTCTATGTATATCTTAACTAAATGGTCAATAAAGGTCAAACGAAATACATTGGACTTTAAATGATATTTCTATTCCATGCTACTAACTTAAACGAAATATGTAAAGAAAGCAGATTTTAAGAGCTTAAATGACCAATTTATTGGCAGTCTAACTCAGATAGGTTTAACTAATTCCATGATTCCCTAAATTTTTGGAAATAAACACTTGAATGTGATCTTTAAAATAAAAAATACTAGTTAAATTGCTGTTAACTCACCATTAAATCATTCAATACGTACGCCTTTTTAATTGATACCTCAACAAGATCATTGGCATGAGCAATAGGTACTATTTGTCTAGAAAAGCTACCTTATTTGAGCATATTAATGCAAGTTATTGAAATGAACGGAAATTTAAGCTATAATATCTCTTGTCCTATTTTATATTAATCCATATAATACTTGCGCTCGTAGCTCAGGGGATAGAGCATTGGTTTCCGGTACCAAGGGTCGGGGGTTCAAATCCCTCCGGGCGCGTTATAAAACATCAAAAAGACAAGGGTTATCGCTGTTAAAGCTCCCTTGTCTTTTTTGTTTGTTTGAAATCGTCGTTTGCTAACAATCTAGAGGTTGAGGAATAATTCAGCCAGAGAATTAATGCTAGGTTCTGTGTATTAAGAGAATGAAATTATGCAAAAAAAATCCCTATAAAGGGACCTTCTATTAGAAAATAGGCAGGAACATTATGTATCAAAATTAAGCCTTGGGGAGGTCATTAATTAAGATGGTTCCTACCTATGAGGGATAGTCTAACAAATAAATAGGATTGTTGGAATCTTTTTGTCGAAAAAGTCGAAAAATAGGTCTGTAAGCCTAACGATGGTCAATCTTAAGGCTGAGTAGGTGACTTAAAATGCGACGAACGAAACAAGGGGAAATCGTTTGTTAATTAAGTGGGTTCTATAAACAGGTGGTATGAAGGTTTTTAGGTAAATATATAATTTAACCTTTTGATAATAAAATGTATTGACAGTATAAATTTACCATGCTAAACTTCTCTTTAACGATAAATGACTGAAATTACAGAATTAATAATTTAATAGTATCTTATCCAGAGAGGTGGAGGGACTGGCCCGATGAAACCCGGCAACCATTAAGTATTCGTACTTAAAAAGGTGCCAATTCCTGCTGAGCGAAAGCTTGGAAGATAAGAGGTGAACTTTGTATTTCCCAAGCCTCTCTTCTTCTAGAGAGGCTTTTTAATTTTTAAAAAGGCGCTCTGGTGTCTAGCTACAGTACCTGTCCCGTCTGAGCCCAACTAAAGATTGGCGGGAATGATTAATAAGGAAAACTCCTTAGAATAGTCATTACAGAAATAAATGATTTCCTTATTTCAATGCGCCCTAAGCTTTTCCTAGAAAGGTGGTTGTGCTTCATATGAACGTGAAAGTTGCCTCATTAAGAGAAACTGGAACAATAAATATTGGTGATCTCAAGTTGGAATCTGGAAAGACGATCTATGATGCAGAGCTAGCTTATGAACGAGTAGGATCGGTTGATGATCCAGCAATTCTAATATGTCATGCATTGACTGGCACTCAATATGCGGTAGGAAGTGATGAGGATCCTGGGTATTGGTCAAATTTAATTAAATCAGGTGGATATATCGACACTGATAAATATCAAGTAATTTCTTTTAATGTAATAGGTGGCTGTAATGGATCGACTGGTCCGTTAAGTGTAAATCCCGAAACGGGAGCTTCATATCAAACAAATTTTCCTTTCGTAACAGTACGTGACATGGTAAAAGCTCAATACCAGGGTTTAGAGAAATTTGAAATAAACCATTTGCGAGCTGTTGCTGGTGGATCACTTGGCGGAATGCAGGTATTAGAGTGGGGAATTATATATCCAAACATGATGGATGTTCTATTTCCAGTTGCAGTAACACCATACCTTAGCGATTATGCGATTGCGTTTAACAATATTGCAAGGCTAGCTATCCTACAAGACCCGAAGTGGAATAACGGAAACTATTCACAAGAAGATATTCCAGAGCATGGATTAAGCTTAGCTCGAATGGTCGGTATGATTACCTATCGTTCAGGGGAGTTGTTTAACGACCGTTTTGGAAGAGAACAGCGAGCTCCTGCTGGTATAGCTCATGAGGAAATATCTTATGAAGTAGAATCCTATCTTGATTATCAAGGCAAGAAGATAACGAAACGCTTTGATGCCAATAGCTATCTCTACCTATTAAAGTCGATGGATACCCATGATATTGGAAGAGAACGAGGTGGGTGGGAAATAGCTGCAGAATTAATTGGTGCCCCCCTTCATGCTATCGGTTATAGTGGTGACCTTTTATTTTCGACAAGTGAATTGAGTAAATTTGTAACACATTTACAAAAAATAGGTAAAAAAGCAACATTTGAACAAGTAGAGACTAGATTTGGTCACGATGGATTTTTGGTTGAATTTGAAAAATGGGGATATCTTCTTCAAGCAAAACTTAATGAATTAGAAAATTATTGATTTTAAAATATTTTGACAAATTAGAATTAACATAGTAGTTTGATATTTGTGAATTAAAAATTAAATTAAAGTATTTGGATCTCTTATCCAGAGAGGCAGAGGGACTGGCCCGATGATGCCCGGCAACCAACAAGTTTTTTTAAACTTGAAAAGGTGCTAATTCCTGCAGGAAGTATTTCCTGGCAGATAAGAGGAGGATTATTAATAAAACCCTCTTCTTATGAAGTGGGTTTTTTGTTTTTTACTAACAATTCTTATTAGGGGGAAATAAACATGGCAAATTCAAAAAATACAACATACGATCTTGAAACATTATCTTTACACGGAGGGCAATCACCGGATCCAACAACAGGATCTAGGGCAGTACCTATCTACCAAACTACTTCATATGTTTTTCATGATACTGAGCATGCTGAGCGTCTATTTTCTTTAGATGAGCCAGGTAATATTTATTCTCGTATTGGTAATCCAACGGTAGATGTTTTTGAAAAACGGATGGCGTTACTAGAGGACGGGGTGGCTTCTGTAGCAACTTCATCTGGGATGTCTGCTATTACATTATCAATTTTAAATGTTGCGAGTGCCGGGGATGAGATTGTGGCAGGTACAAATCTTTACGGTGGTACTTATAATCTTTTTGCAGTAACACTACCAAGATACGGAATAAATGTGAGATTTGTAGATCCAACAGACCCAACTAATTTTAAAGAAGCAATAACCGATAAAACAAAAGCAGTCTTCGGTGAGATTATTGGTAATCCAGGCTTGCAAGTGTTAGATGTTGAAGCAGTTTCTGAGATTGCACATGCAGCAGGTATTCCGTTAATTATTGACAATACATTTGCAACACCATATGTATGTAAACCAATTCAACTTGGTGCTGATATCGTTATTCACTCTGCTACAAAATGGATAGGAGGCCATGGTACATCAATCGGTGGTGTCATTGTTGATGGTGGTCGTTTTAATTGGAATTCGGAAAAATTCCCAACTTTTTCTGAACCGGACCCAAGTTATAACGGAATTCAATATGCAGTCGATTTTGGTACGCTAGCCTTTATTACCAAGGTACGTGTCCAATTACTAAGAGACTTTGGAGCAGCCTTAAGTCCATATAATGCATTTCAATTAATCCAAGGACTTGAAACGCTACATTTAAGAGTTGAGCGTCACAACAAAAATGCTGCAGAGCTCGCTGAATATTTAGAAAGTCATCCGGCAGTTGATTGGGTAACGTATCCTGGTCTAGAAAGCCATCCATCCCATCAGCTAGCAAAGAGAATTTTAAACAATGGCTTCGGTTCAATAATTGTTTTTGGTATTAAAGGTGGGAAAAATGCAGGAAAAGCACTAATTAATAATGTCTCGTTGTGGTCTCATGTTGCTAACGTTGGTGATGCAAAATCGTTAATTATTCATCCTGCATCAACAACACACCAACAATTATCAAAAGAAAAGTTAGAAGAAACTGGTGTGAAAGAAGAACTTGTTCGTTTATCTGTCGGCATTGAATCGGTTCGAGATATTATTAATGACCTCAATCAGGCCTTGGCAAAAGCAACTGGTATTGGTACTGATGAAGGAAATGAGATTGTCGTTAATGACGAGGGTGTTATTAAATGGGCATTAAGTTCTCCGAATGAACGAGTTGAAGAAAACGGTAAGGAAGTAACACATCAGAAAACATTAGCAGTTGTAGGGCTTAGTGGTAAGGAGGCTAGACCTAGTTATCGTCTCGCACGAAAGATGCAACGACTGGGGTATAAGATTGTCCCGGTAAATCCTCGTGAAACAGAGATTTTAGGCGAAAAGGCTTATCCAGATTTAAAGAGTATTCCGTTTCAGGTTGATGTTGTGCAAGTATTTAGAAGTCCAGAAGCAGCAATTGGAATTGCACGTGAAGCGATTGAAGTAAAACCAAAGGTATTCTGGCTGCAAGAAGGTGTCGTTTCACCAGAAGCTGCTGAAATAGCAAGAGAAGCAGGAATCCAAGTTGTCCATAACAGGTGTACGTATAAAGAGGCTCAGAGACTTAGAGGAACGATTTCAACATATGCTTGTGAAATTTAAATTTGATAAGGGGTGTGACTATTATGAAACGAATACCGATCATTGATATTAGAAGCTTTGTCGCTTTAGTAGTTATAGGTTTACTAGTTATATTAGCCACTGGATGTTCAAGTGCCAGCTCAGAAGATGGAACACCAGAAAAAATACGATTGGATTATGCTTATTACTCACCGACTAGCCTGGTTTTAAAGAAATTTGGTTGGGCGGAAGAAGAATTTGAAGAAGAAGGAATTGAAATTGAGTGGGCACTTAGTCAAGGAAGTAATAAAGCATTAGAGTTTTTAAACAGTGATAGTGTTGATTTTGGATCGACAGCTGGTGCAGCTGCATTAATGTCAAAAGCAAACGGCGCACCAATAAAAAATGTTTATGTTTATTCTAAGCCTGAATGGACTGCTTTAGTTACAGATCCCGATTCAGATATACAAACATTAGAAGACTTAGAGGGTAAAAAGGTCGCAGCGACACTTGGAACAGATCCTTATATTTTCCTTTTACGTTCATTGAATGCAGAGGGCGTCTCGCCTGATGATGTTGAAATTGTTAATCTTCAACACGGTGATGGTGCATCGGCACTTGTTTCTGGATCAGTCGATGCTTGGGCAGGGCTTGATCCTCATATGGCACGCCTTGAATTAGAATCTGATGCAGAGTTGTTTTATCGAAATGCAGATTTCAATACGTATGGATTTTTAAATGTAAGAGAAGATTTTGCTGAGCAACATCCCCAGTATGTTAATCGAGTTATTGAAGTGTATGAAAAAGCAAGGAAATGGGTGTTAGACAATCCAGAAGAAGCAGCAGAGTTACTAGCCGAGGAAGCTAGCATCAGTGTAGATGTTGCGAGAAAGCAACTGGAGCGTAATGATTTTTCTGAGCCAGTTCCTGGTGATGTACACCGTAACGCTTTAGTTGAAGCAGGACATATTTTACAAGACGGTGAAGTGATTGATGCTGATGTGGATGTTGAGGAAACAACTAATGAGTTAATCGAACCATCATTTGCTGAAGAAACGATTGGAAAATAATTTAGATTTATTAGTAGTAAATCGATAGGAGGGAAAATAATGGCGAAAAATCAAGGAGAATTAACATCCGTTCTTGTAGGTCGTAATGCTATGAGAAAGAAGAAAGCAAAATTTAAATCTTACATTTTTACGCATCCAGTAATCTTAGGAAGCCTGTTGCCAGTTGTTTTACTATCTTTATGGGAGATCCTAAGCCGAATGGAAGTTTTTCCTTCCTATCAATTACCGGCGCCAACTGTTATTTTACAAACAATTATTGAAATGGGCCAAGAAGGTACACTGGTAACACATATTGGGATTACAACCTACCGGGTATTCGCTGGTTTTATCTTAGGTACTGTGGTAGCAGTAGTGCTTGGCTCGTTAGTTGGTTTCTATAAAAATGCAGAAAAATTATTTGATCCAATGATTCAAGCGTTTCGATCAATCCCGTCGCTTGCCTGGGTTCCATTGTTCATCCTATGGATGGGGATTGGTGAATCATCAAAAATTACGATGATTGCTGTTGGTGTGTTCTTCCCTGTGTATTTAAATATAGTCAGTGGAATTCTGGGTGTCGATCGAAAGCTAATAGAAGTTGGTAAAATGTACGGTTTAAATACAATACAACTAATCATACGAATCATTCTTCCAGCTTCGCTTCCATCTTTTCTTGTTGGACTTAGAAGTGGTTTAGGACTTGGCTGGATGTTTGTCGTTGCAGCTGAATTAATGGGAGCAAGTCAAGGATTAGGCTACTTATTAGTACTTGGTCAAAATACATTGTCACCTGAAACAATTATTGCAAGTATTATTCTTTTTGCAATAATTGGGAAAATATCCGATTGGGTGCTGAAAAAAATTGAAATTCGTTCACTACATTGGCAAGATCGACTGGTTAAATAGGAGGTTTTAGAGATGAGTTTAAAACTAAAAAATGTAAGCCGAACATTTGACGGGATAACGGCTGTCAAGAATTTTTCCATTTCTGCAGAACCTGGGGAGATCATTGGTTTATTAGGAACGAGTGGTTGCGGTAAAAGTACACTATTGCGTGCTATTTCAGGTTTAGATAATGATTATGATGGAGAGATTTCGATTAATGGGAATACATCTAAGGAAGTAGATGATAGAACCGGGTTTATTTTCCAGGAACCAAGATTGTTACCATGGCTTCCTGTACTTGAAAATGTGACATTTGGTTTAAAAGGAAACAAAGAGACAAAGGTTCAACGGGCTAAAGAATTTCTTGAAAATGTAGGTTTAAGCGGAAAAGAACAGCTCTATCCTAGACAGTTATCTGGTGGTATGGCCCAACGTGTTGCCATTGCACGGGCACTAGTAACTTCACCAGAAATCTTGCTTTTAGATGAACCGTTTAGTGCGTTAGACGCATTTACCAAAATGCAGTTACAGGATTTATTACTAGATGTTTGGCATACCTATAAATCTACCGTTGTCCTTGTCACTCATGACATCGATGAAGCGTTATATTTATGTGACAGAATCGTTGTCCTCCGAGGTCAACCAGGTCAAATTGATACTGAGTTTGTGATCAAAGAAGAACGACCACGACAAAGAGGTGGTCAAAAACTTGCAGAATACAAATCTGAAATACTTGATCGACTTGATTTGAATAATACACACTCTTATACATCTTAAAAAATCATGAGCATGACAGGGGGGGCATTCGCGTGTCAGATGAAAAAAACAAAACAATTTTACCGAAATCTGGTTCATTTAATCTAACAAACTACCAGGAAACGAAAGCGTCGTTTTCATGGGATAATGCTGCGAAAGAATTAAGCTTTCATAAAACAGGTAAATTAAATGCTGCTTATGAAACAATTGATCGTCATGTTGACGAGGGTTACGGTGATAAAATAGCACTTCATTATGTCAATGATCAAGAGTATCAATCACTTACATTTAAAGAAGTTAAGGATAAAACGGACCATTATGCTAAAATTTTACTAAATCATGGTGTTACTAAGGGTGATCGAGTATTTATTTTTCTACCCAAAACACCTGAATGCTATATTTCTATTTTAGCTGTTATCAAAATTGGTGCAATTGCAGGCCCTCTTTTTGAAGCTTTTATGGAAGAGGCAGTAAAGGACCGAATCAACGATTGTAATGGAACGGTATTAATTACTGATAAGCAACTTGTTCAACGTGTACCCAAGAACGAAATTCCTTCACTTGAGACAATCCTATTCACAGAGGATATTGAAGCAACCACGTATAATAATGAACAAGAAAGTCTCGTTGAGTGGGTAAATGAAGAAGATGGATTAATTATTCATTATACAAGTGGGTCGACTGGAAAACCAAAAGGGGTACTGCATGCTCACCGAACTGTCACCCATCATTTTCAGTCAGGTAAATGGGTACTGGACATCAAAGAGGATGACGTATATTGGTGTACATCTCACCCTGGATGGGTAACTGGTAGTGTTTATGGGTTATTTGCTCCGTGGTTAAACAGAGCAACAATTGTCATTCAAGGTGGACGATTTAGTGCAGACAAATGGTATCAATTAATCCAAGATTTAAAAATAACGATATGGTATAGTGCACCGACAGCATTCCGGATGTTAATGTCAAAAGGAGATCTATATAAAGATTATGATCTTTCGTCACTTAGACATGTGCTAAGTGTTGGCGAACCATTAAACCCTGAGGTTGTTGAATGGGCTTGGAACAAGCTTAATTTAAGAATTCATGATACATGGTGGATGACAGAAACTGGTGGGCATTTAATAGTTAACTTGCCATCTGAGCCAATTAAACCTGGATCAATGGGTAGACCATTTCCAGGCATCCATGTTGGAATTTTGGACTCAGAAGGAAATGAGTTGCCATGTGGCTCTGTTGGTCAATTGGCCATCCGTGCACCGTGGCCAGGATTAATGAAAGAAATATGGGGTAACAATGATAAATTTAACTCGTATTTTCTATATGAAGGCTGGTATATTTCTGGAGATTTGGCACGACAAGATGAAGAGGGGTATGTGTTTTTTCAAGGGCGAAGTGATGACATGATCAACTCTGCTGGGGAAAGAATTGGACCTTTCGAGGTAGAAAGCAAGTTGATTGAACATCCTGCTGTAGCTGAGGCAGGAGTCATTGGAAAGCCAGATCCAATTCGCGGAGAACTTGTTAAGGCATTTATTACACTGCGTCATGGTTATATTGAATCAAAGGAATTATTAGAAGAAATTCGTATTTTTGTTAGAAAAAATTTATCCGCACACGCCGCTCCTAGAGAGATTGAAGTAGTAGAAGAACTTCCTAAAACAAAGATAAGCGGGAAAATCCTTCGAAGACAGTTAAAACAATCGGAGATTCAGAAAAACCAAGAACTTATAGTGTAAAGTATCTTTGGTTAAAATACCTGTCTAACACTCCTTTCAACCACTTCAGATACACTACAATCTTTACTTGGAAAAGAAGTAGAGATTTTAAAATGAAAGGGAAAAGAGGGATACCATTCCATTTTAATAGAGTAAAGTGGTAGTCAGCACACTTTTTCATCCATGTGTCCACTGTGGATTGTTAATGAACTGTTGTAGTTTTAGTTAGGGCAGTTTATGATAAGATTAACTCATTTTGTAGTGTTAACTAAGAAAAAAGGTAGTTATTATCCCTATATTATTCAAGGTGACACAAGAACTGTAAAATAAAAGAGAATACATAGCAAAAGTTAAGGAGATTAGACGTGAAGCGTTTACTATGGATTGGATGTTTTACCTACTTATTAATTGGACTTACTCACATAATTGTCGGTTCATTGCTGACAGAAATTCTTGACCACTATCAAAAAAGTTATACAGCTGGTGGCATGTTAATTGCCTTCCAATCTGTCGGATTTCTAACAGGCGTCATCATGTCTTCCCATCTCTTGAAATTTCTGGGACGGAGACGTATTGTAGTTGGTGCAATCGTAATGCTTGGTTTATCTCAAATAGCATTTATGTTCTTATTTCCATGGGAGTTACTACTCCTCTTTGCAATTACTTCTGGTATTGGTTTTGGGGTCATTGAACCATTAGTTGGATCACTCATAATCGACGGTGTAAAAGAGCAACAAGCAGTCGCTTTTAGTCGTTTAGAAGTCTTTTTTGGGATAGGTTCACTGTTTATGCCAATCATATCAGGATGGCTTGCTACCACAGATTTATGGCGTTTTTCGTTTCTCGTTCTATTCATGTATGCAGTATTAATTGGATTTATATGGATGAAAGTATCCTTTGGTGAATTGGAACACTTAATGATTAAATCAGTTAAAAAACAAGATAAGCAAATAGACGCTACCACTCCATTAGGAAATAGTCGTTATTTTTTAATTGGATTTATGCTGTTTTTCATGATCTATGTTGGAACCGAAGTTAGTATCATGAATTTTTTACCGTCCATCCTTATTAGTAAGTTAGAAACCGGTACTTTTGCAGCAACTATTGCTGTAACGTATTTCTGGGCAGCAATGGTTGTAGGTCGACTTGCAGCAGGATATTTAGCTGAAAGAATGAGTTACGGTCGATATCTGGCTTGGTGCTGTTTGGGTACAGTAGTGTTTGTCGCTAGCCTTGGATTTGTTACTAGCTTGTGGGTTGGTTATGTATTGATTGTTTTAATAGGTTTGATGATGGCAGGGATTTTTGGTATAGCTCTCGTTTATGCAAATCAACTACTACCTGGTAGTACTGATCGAAACACGAGTATTCTTATCGCGTCAGGAGGGGTTGGTGGCATCTTTTTACCTTTGCTTACTGGAGGTATAATGGATCACTTTCCAACTCCTATTATTTCGATTGTACTTGCAACATTATCATTGTTTTTATTCGTTTTTATTATTGTGACTGTTTTTCATAAAGCTGAATCTGAAGAATATATAGAAATAAAGGCGAATAGCTATTAAGATTTAAAAAATTCTGTTTACAGGAGCAAGAGTTGGTTAAAGTAATTAAAAAATATTTTAGTGATAGGATGGTTTAATGATTATTAGTCAATCAAAATCAAGAAAAGTAGTAATTGTCGGGACAGGTTTTGTAGGATCTAGTTATGCTTATGCATTACTAAATCAAGGGATTGTCAATGAGCTTGTATTAGTAGATGTGAACTTGGATAAGGCTAAAGGTGAAGCAGCAGACTTGAATCACGGGATGCCATTTGCCTCACCGATGAAAATTAGAGCTGGTGGGTATGAAGAGTGTAATAACGCAGATTTGGTTGTAATTACTGCAGGAGCAAATCAGGCACCAGGAGAATCACGATTAGACTTGGTTAGTAAAAATGCGAAGATATTTAAGACAATCGTTACTAATGTTATGGAATCTGGTTTCAAAGGAATTTTTGTAGTAGCGACTAATCCAGTTGATGTGTTAAGTCATGTAACACTAGAAGTGTCGGGATTACCAAAAGAGAGAGTAATTGGATCGGGTACAATTCTTGATACAGCTAGGTTTCGATATTTATTAAGTGAACATTTTCAAGTAGATTCCAGGAATGTTCATGCCTATATCATTGGAGAGCATGGTGATTCAGAGTTGCCTGTATGGAGTCACGTTCAAATTGGTGGTGTTCCTCTGAGTAGGTACGCAAAAATTAATGATGTTGAAAACGATGAAGATATGAAGAGAATTTTTGAAAATGTTCGTGATGCAGCCTACCATATTATTGAACGTAAAGGTGCTACTTATTACGGGATTGGTTTGGGACTAGTACGATTAACAAAAGCAATTTTGCACAATGAGAACTCAATCGTGACTGTATCGACTCTTCTAGAAGGAGAATACGGAATTAACGACGTTTACTTGGGAGTTCCAGCAATTGTAAATGAGTACGGGGTCCGAGAGATATTAGAATTACAAATAAACGAATCCGAACAACAAAAATTACAAAAATCTGCTTCTATTTTGAATGAAATGAAAGAAAAAGCATTTAGTTGAATTAATTCCAGTCTGAGAACGGTCTATCCCAACTTTATGTGCATGTCAATTGCAAAAAATCAGTAGTATGAAATTGACTTTAGTTAAAAAAACTTCTCTATAATCATAGAGAAGTTTTTTTCTGTGTTAAAATTGATCTATAAGCTCTTAAAAATTAGTTCATGGAGGATACCCATGAAGCAAACGTTGACACAATCTCAGAATCTATCCTGGAAAATGACTCAGTCACTTTCCCAATCAATTAAATTATTACAATATAACGGCCTAGAATTATTAGATTATATCAAGGAAATTGCAAACGAAAATCCATTAATAGAGCCTATTGACACTGTATTTGATTATACGATTAAGTCATGTTCTTTCAGCCATGTATCTGATGGTGGTATCGGATCTTTTAAAGATCGTCCACCATCACTTTATGACCAGATGAAGCTTCAACTTGGAGAAGTAAAAGTTTCGCCTGAATTAGAACCTGTTCTTTCATATGGGATCGGTTCGTTAGATGAAAATGGTTATTTAACGATTGGATTGTCCGAATGGGCTGAAGCTTGTTCTACTTCGGAAAAAGTAGTTGGACGGGCGCTTAACGTTATTCAGTCACTAGACCCATCTGGAGTTGGTGCACGTGGCTTAAGGGAATGCTTGCAACTACAATTAAAACGAAATAATCCTTCAAATGAAATTCCACAAACAATTGTCCTGGAACATTTGGACTGGGTTGCAGATGAAGCACTTGATTTAATTTGTGAAGAATATCACCTCTCTTCAGAAGAAGCAATGGAGAGTATAATAGCAATTAGAAGCTGTCATCCGAAGCCTGGGCAACTATTGTCAAATCAAAACGCTTCCTATATTGTCCCAGATGCCCAATTTTATAAAGTAGATGGATCATGGAAAATTAGAATCCATAAATGGAATTACCCAACGATTCAAGTTAGTAAAGAATATGCTTCTATTAAAACGGATGATAAGAAAACAAGTGCTTATATACAAGAAAAGCAACAGGAAGTTCAATGGTTGCAATCTACAATTAATTACCGAAAGTTAAAACTAGAAAGTGTGCTAGATTTACTATTAGTTGAACAACGCGACTTTTTTGAATATGGGCCTTTAATGCTAAAACCATTAAAATTAAGGGATTTAGCCACTAAGTTAGATGTACATTTATCAACTGTCAGTCGCATGTTCAAAAATAAATATGTCCAAACACCTCATGGTACAGTTCCGTTCAAACTATTTTTACAATCAGGAATAAGTAATAGTACAGGAAAAGAGTCTTCTATTGTTTATATCAAGCAATTAATAAAAGAGATAATTGACATAGAAGACAAACAAAAGCCAATATCGGATGAAGCTGTTCGTAAACAACTACTTAATCAGTATCAGATTGAAATCGCTCGTCGCACTGTTGCAAAATATAGGGTTGAACTAAAAATTCCTACATCAAAACTTAGAAAAAGGCTCTTTTGTTAAGTATTGTTGCTTTTAAATCATCACAGTTGATAGAAAATGCGACGTAACTTTTATTTCCACTCTAATTGAATCGAGTGCCCCTGAGTGAGAATAAATCCGGTTTGAGTGCACATTCTGGGATGCTGAATGAGAATAAATCCAGTGTGAGCGCGCATTCCGGGATGCTGAGTGAGAATAAATCCGGTTTGAGTGCGCATTCCGGGGTGCTGAGTGAGAATAAATCCGGATTGAGCGCGCATTCCAGGATGCTGAGTGAGAATAAATCCAGTGTGAGCGCGCATTCCGGGATGCTGAGTGAGAATAAACTCCGGATGAGTGCGCATTCTGGGAGGCTGAGTGAGAGTGCGCATTCTATAGTTTTTGTGTCAAAAGTAAAAAGCATTTTCGGTGAGACAAGTAACCGCAGTCCAATCCTTTTAGAAAACAGCCCAGAAAAGAGAGGTAATATACATGCTCCAAGTTAACTTTTATACAAAAAAGAACTGTCCATTATGTGAAGATGCTAAGCAATTATTATATTTACTGAAAGATGAATTCGCATTTGAACTAAACGAGATTGACATATATACAGATGATGCGTTGTTAGAAAAGTATCAATTAATGATCCCGGTCGTCCATGTTGCTGGACAGGACATTGATTACGGACAAATAAATTATGATTACATTCGCGAAGAATTTATTGAGTTGAATAAAAGTAAATAACCATCTGAGTCTTTTAAAAAGAAAGATGGTCATGATCATAATAGTAAATGTTGGCTTACATTCCTGGTAGATCACAGATGGAGGGAATGCTTCCCAAAGTTTTTGCACAAATTAGTTGTGGTAAAATCAGCCATCTGATACAATATTAGTTGTAAGAGGATATTTTTTTGCTTAATGTGGGACAAAATTTGTCTGCTAGGGACATATACTGCCCCGCCAATCGATACTTTTGAAGGAGTAATTTATGAAAGAACTTATTGACCTACAACAAAAATTATTCCCTGATCTAATTGAAGTCATGCAAAGAAGATATAAAATCATGCATTACATTCAGTTAATGGGTCCGATTGGTCGGAGAAGTTTAGCAGACAATATAGAAATGACTGAAAGACTAGTCAGAAGTGAAATTGAGTTCTTAAACCAATCTGCTTTTATCGATATAACGGCTAAGGGCATGCATTTAACAAAAAAAGGAAATGGTGTTCTTCACCAATTAACTGCGTTTATGGATGAAATTTCTGAATTTAGTGTTTTAGAACAACATATAAAGGATAAATTACAATTAGACCATGTTATTGTGATATCCGGTAATAGTGATGGGCAAGATTGGGTAAAACAAGAGATGGGAAAAGCTTGTGTCCATTTCCTACAGTCAATCTTAAAATCCAATCAAACAGTAGCAGTAACTGGTGGTACTTCAATGGCTTCCGTTGCAGAAACGATGACACCATCGATGAATGCAAAAAATTGCTTATTTGTTCCAGCAAGAGGTGGTCTTGGTGAAAGAGTAGAAAATCAAGCCAATACAATCTGTGCGGAGATGGCAAAAAAAGCGAATGGTGAATATCGACTACTACATGTTCCCGATCCATTAAGCGAAAAGTCGTACCAATCGATTATCGGTGAGCCATCTGTGAAAGAAATTCTTGAACTGATTCGAGATGCCGATGTTGTCATCCATGGAATTGGTGATGCGATAACGATGGCTAGTCGAAGGAAAACTTCCTCTTCCGTATTAGAAAAAATAAAAAATGGTAAAGCAGTAAGTGAAGCATTTGGATATTACTTTGATAATGGTGGAGAAGTAGTCCATAAAGTACGAACAGTAGGCATTCAATTGCAGGATTTATCTCAATCAAATTGTGTCATTGCTATTGCGGGCGGTAAGTCAAAAGCAAAAGCAATCGCATCTTACTTTAAGCAAGGAAAAAGTAATGTGTTAATTACCGATGAGGGTGCCGCAAAAGAGTTTTTAAGGGAATTTTCCCTTTAAATATATATTTTAAAAATCAAGGAGGAAAATAATAATGACAGTAAAAGTTGGTATTAATGGTTTTGGTCGTATTGGACGTAACGTATTTCGTCAAGCTTTAAATAATAGTGAGGTAGAAGTGGTAGCAGTTAATGATTTAACTGATGCTAATATGCTTGCACATCTATTGAAATATGACTCCGTTCATGGAAAACTTGCAGAAGAAGTTTCTGTAAATGGATCTAATATTGTTGTAGCTGGAAAAGAAATTAAAGTACTATCAGAACGTGATCCTGCTAATCTTGGCTGGGGTGACCTTGGTGTCGAAGTTGTTATTGAGTCAACTGGTCGCTTTACAAAACGCGAAGATGCTAAAAAGCACATTGATGCTGGTGCAAAAAAAGTAGTTATTTCTGCTCCTGCTAACGATGAGGATCTTACTATTGTAATGGGTGTTAACGAAGATAAATACGATGCTTCAAGCCACCACGTACTTTCAAACGCATCATGTACTACAAACTGTCTTGCACCGTTTGCAAAAGTACTAAACGACACATTTGGTCTTAAGCGTGGAATGATGACGACTATTCACTCTTATACAAACGATCAACAAATTCTTGATCTACCACACAAGGACTACCGTCGTGCACGTGCAGCAGCAGAGAATATTATTCCAACATCTACTGGAGCTGCAAAAGCAGTATCACTAGTTCTTCCTGAACTTGAAGGTAAATTGAATGGTATGGCAATGCGTGTACCTACTCCAGACGGATCATTAGTTGACCTTGTTGCTGAGCTTGATAAAGACGTAACAGCTGAAGATGTAAATGCTGCATTCAAAGAAGCATCTGAAGGTAAAATGAAAGGTATCCTAGGATACAGTGAAGAGCCATTAGTATCTGCTGACTATGTAGGTAATCCTAATTCTTCTACTATCGATGCAATTTCTACAATGGTAATGGAAGGAAATATGGTTAAAGTAGTATCTTGGTATGATAACGAAATGGGTTACTCTGCACGTTGTGTAGACTTAGCTGTATTTCTTAAAAAGCAAGGACTTTAATTAAAACTTGAATAGAAAATAGTAATTTAAGGAAACTTTAAATGGGAGGGGGATCAATCCTCCTCCCATTTGAATTATCTACTCATTTATAAGTTATAATTTAAAATATGTGTAGTTTTCTGTTTAAGGGGACTTACATAGGTGAAAGTAAGTAATAGGGATAATTGCCTGAGGAGGGTTTCTGGAAATGAATAAAAAAACATTGCGTGATTTAGACGTATCAGGTAAAAAAGTATTTTGCCGTGTTGATTTTAATGTTCCAATGAAAAATGGTGAAGTTTCGGATGATACAAGAATTCGAGCGGCGCTACCAACGATTCAGTACCTGGTTGATCAAGGTGCTAAGATCATTCTATCTAGTCACTTAGGTCGTCCAGATGGTCAGGTAGTTGAAGACTTGCGTTTAGATGCTGTAGCCAAACGTCTCAGTGATTTGCTAGGAAAAACAGTAACAAAAACAGATGAGGTATACGGAGAAGAAGTTAATAAGGCTTTAGCCGGACTTGGTGATGGTGAAGTACTTCTTATTGAAAACGTTCGTTTCAACCCAGGCGAAACGAAGAATGATCCAAAACTCGCTAAAGAGTTTGCTAATATGGCTGATTTCTATGTAAACGATGCATTCGGTGCAGCCCACCGTGCACATGCTTCTACAGCAGGTATAGCAGAGTATCTACCGTCTGCTGCTGGACTTCTATTAGAAAAAGAATTAAACGTATTAGGAAAAGCACTTTCAGAGCCAGAACGACCATTTACTGCAATTATTGGTGGCGCGAAAGTAAAAGACAAAATTGGTGTTATCGACCATTTATTAGATAAAGTTGATAACTTAATTATTGGTGGTGGACTTGCCTATACGTTTATCAAAGCGCAAGGACATGAGATTGGAAAATCACTTCTTGAAGAAGACAAAATTGAGTTAGCAAAAGAATTCATGCAAAAAGCAAAAGATAAAGGTGTTAACATGGTACTACCAGTTGATGCTGTCGTTGCTGATGACTTTTCTAATGATGCTAACACGAAAGAAGTAGCAATCGATAATATTCCTGCTGATTGGGAAGCGCTAGATATTGGACCAAAAACCCGTGAAAAATATGCTGCAATTGTAAAAGATTCTAAGCTTGTTATTTGGAACGGACCTATGGGAGTATTTGAAATAGAAGCATTTGCTAATGGTACAAAGGCTGTTGCTGCGGCATTAGCGGAAACAGACGGTTACACAGTGATTGGTGGAGGAGACTCTGCTGCTGCTGTTGAGAAGTTTGATTATGCAGATAAAATGGATCACATTTCGACTGGTGGAGGAGCTTCCTTAGAATTCATGGAAGGTAAAGTGCTTCCAGGTTTGAATGTACTTAGTGATAAATAATAAGAGAGAGGTGTTAACATGCGTAAAAAGGTAATCGCAGGTAATTGGAAGATGAATAAGGTACTTGCAGAGGCGGAACGATTTATAGTAGAAACAAAAGGCAGTGTCCCTACTAGTGACAAAGTTGAGGCTGTTGTTTGTGCTCCGTTTCCATATCTATCTGCACTTGTTGCAAAAGCAGAAGGTTCAGACGTGAAAATTGCAGCTCAAACAATGCATTATGAGGATAATGGTGCTTTTACTGGCGAAGTAAGCCCAGTCATGCTAAAAGATATCGGTGTTACTTATGTAGTTATCGGGCATTCTGAACGTCGTGAATACTTTGCTGAAACAGATGAGACAGTTAATAAAAAAGTTCATGCAGCTTTTAATCATGCTTTAACACCTATCATATGTGTAGGTGAAACGCTTGAACAACGCGAAAAGAACGAAACAATGTCTGTTGTAGAATATCAAGTGAAGAAAGCATTAGAAGGTTTGAGTGAAGCACAAGTAAATGACACAATCATTGCTTACGAACCAATCTGGGCAATTGGAACTGGAAAAACTGCTACATCAGAACAAGCTAATGAAGTATGCACACACATTCGTGGTGTTGTTAACGGATTTGTATCATCTGATGCAGCTGAAGCTGTTCGAATCCAGTATGGTGGAAGTGTAAAACCTGCAAATGTTGATGAGTTACTTTCACAATCTGATATTGATGGTGCATTAGTTGGTGGTGCTAGTCTTGAAGCTGATTCTTTCTTAAAATTAGTGGAGGCTGGTGCAAAATGAGTCAGGATAAATTAGCCGCACTCATTATTTTAGATGGCTATGCCATTCGCGATGAAGTAATGGGAAATGCAGTTAAACAAGCTAATACTCCTAATTTTGATCGTTACTGGAATAAATTTGCTCATAACCAGCTTCAAGCAAGTGGTGAAGCAGTTGGACTTCCAGCAGGACAAATGGGCAACTCAGAAGTAGGACACCTAAACATTGGTGCTGGTAGAGTTGTCTATCAAAGTCTAACTAGAGTTAATCTATCTATTCGTGAAGGGGATTTCTATGAAAATAAGGCTTTACTTAAAGCTGTAAACTATGCCAAAGATAACAATCAAGCCTTGCACATTTTCGGCCTGTTATCTGACGGCGGGGTCCATAGTCATATTGAGCACCTTTATGCATTATTGAAATTAGCTTCAATAAAGAAACTTGATAAAGTTTATGTACACGGATTTCTAGATGGTAGAGATGTTGGCCAAAAGTCTGCTAAACAGTATATTCAAGCAGCTCTAGACGTAATGAAGGAGTATGGAGTAGGTGAGTTTGCTTCCATTTCTGGTCGCTACTACTCTATGGATAGAGACAAACGCTGGGATCGAGTCAAAAAAGCATACGATGCAATGGTTTATGGTGAAGGACCAAAGTACACGGATCCTCTCCAAATCGTTGATGATTCCTATGAAAATGGCATTTTTGATGAGTTTGTTCTTCCATCGGTAATTACTGATGAAAACGGCAAACCAAAGGCAACAATAGAAGATGAAGATTCACTTATTTTCTATAACTTCCGTCCGGACCGTGCCATCCAAATTTCACGTACATTTGCAAATGAAGATTTCCGCGACTTTGATCGTGGGGATAAAGCTCCGAAAAATCTTCATTTTGTTGGATTGACTAACTTTAGTGAAACAGTTGACGGTTTTGTTGCGTATGAACCGGTTAACTTGGATAATACAGTTGGTGAAGTGTTAGCACAAAATAACTTAAACCAATTACGTATTGCAGAAACTGAAAAATATCCGCACGTAACATTTTTCATGAGCGGTGGTAGAGAAAAAGAATTCCCAGGTGAAACGCGAATTTTAATTGATTCACCAAAAGTCGCAACCTATGATCTTCAGCCTGAAATGAGCGCTTATGAGGTTACTAACGCTTTACTGAGGGAATTAGATGAAGGAAATCAAAATGCGATTTTATTAAACTTTGCAAACCCTGATATGGTTGGTCATTCAGGAATGCTTGAGCCTACCATTAAAGCAATAGAGGTTGTCGATGAATGTCTAGGTAAAATTGTAGACAAGATAATTGAAAAAGGTGGGCATGCTATAATAACAGCTGACCATGGTAACTCTGATGAAGTAGTTTCAACTGATGGTAATCCGATGACCGCTCATACGACAAACCCAGTACCAGTAATTGTTACTAAAGAGGGAATTGAGTTGAGAGACGGCGGTATTTTAGGAGACTTATCACCAACGTTGTTAGACTTGTTGGGTGTGGAACTTCCTAAAGAAATGACAGGAAAAACATTAATTAAAAATAAAGTAAATGGTGAAGGAGAGAAATAAATATGCCTTATATTACAGATGTATATGCTCGCGAAGTATTAGATTCACGTGGTAACCCGACAGTAGAGGTAGAAATATTCACAGAAACAGGAGCATTCGGTTCAGCTTTAGTACCTAGTGGTGCTTCAACTGGTGAGCACGAAGCTGTTGAACTTCGTGATGGTGACAAGGAACGTTACCTTGGTAAAGGTGTACTTAAAGCAGTCGAAAATGTAAATGAAATTATTGCACCAGAGTTACTAGGACTTGATGTTACTCGCCAAGTTGTCATTGATGAATTACTGATTGAACTTGATGGAACAGATAACAAAGGTAAACTAGGGGCTAATGCTATCCTTGGTGTATCTATGGCTGTTGCACATGCTGCTGCAGACTTCCTAGGTGTACCACTATATACTTACCTTGGTGGATTCAATGCGAAGACATTACCTACACCAATGATGAATATTGTTAATGGTGGAGAGCACGCTGATAATAACGTAGATATTCAAGAATTTATGATCATGCCAATCGGTGCTCCAACTTTCCGTGAAGCACTTCGTATGGGAGCAGAAATCTTCCATTCCTTGAAGAAAGTATTAGCAGGTAAAGGCTTAAATACTGGTGTTGGTGATGAGGGTGGATTTGCTCCAAACTTAAGTTCAAACGAAGAAGCACTATCAACAATCATTGAGGCAATTGAGGCTGCTGGTTACAAGCCAGGAGAAGAAGTTAAGCTTGCAATGGACGTGGCTTCATCTGAATTTTACGAAGATGGAAAGTACAATCTTAAAGGTGAAGGCGTTGTTCGTAATTCCGAAGAAATGGTTAATTGGTATGAAGAAATGGTTAACAAGTATCCAATCATCTCGATTGAAGATGGCTTAGATGAAAACGACTGGGAAGGTCACAAACTTCTAACAGATCGTCTTGGCGACCGTATTCAACTTGTAGGTGACGATTTATTTGTTACTAACACGAAAAAACTTAAACAAGGTATTGAACAAGGAGTAGGAAACTCTATTCTTGTAAAAGTTAACCAAATTGGTACACTTACAGAAACATTTGATGCAATTGAAATGGCTAAACGTGCTGGTTATACCGCAGTTATCTCTCACCGTTCTGGTGAAACTGAGGATGCAACAATTGCTGATATCGCAGTTGCTACAAATGCTGGACAAATCAAAACTGGTGCACCGTCTCGTACAGACCGTGTAGCTAAGTACAACCAACTTCTTCGTATTGAAGATGAGTTAGTTGGCACTGGCATTTATGCTGGAGCGTCTGCTTTTTATAACTTAAACAAATAATTTAATGATAACAAAAGCTGCTAAGTGAGATGATTCTCACTTAGCAGCTTTTTCTATTTTAAAAATAGCTTATCTTCATTATTCAAATTTTGCAGATGAAACTTCTTGAAATAATTGTTTTTGTTGTTCAAATTCTTGTTTAGCTAAGTCTAAGGCCTGCTTATTATCCGTCACTTTTTCTGCTTGAGAGAGTGATTGCTCTGCCCGATCTAAGGAATGTTTTATTTGGTCAATGATTTGTTTGTTTGGATGACTTTGTGCCTGTGTAATTGAATTTTGTAAATGTAAAATCGATTGTTGAGCTTGAGCAAGCTGATTTTGATCTTGTAAACTGGATATATTATTACCTTTCACCATGTATTCCTCCTTTATTATTCATGTTAATAATGTGCTATTAAAACCGATGAAATATACATTGGTGAAAGTTTATATATTAAGAAAAGCGCAAGCGCCTTGGTCACCCCCGACAAGCTTAAGTCGAGCCTCTATGTGGTGCTTTTGCCACAAAGAGGATTGACTTAAGACCTCGAGGGGGTAGGCGCTGGAGCTAGACATCAAAGCGCAAGCGCCTTGGTCACCCCCGACAAGCTTAAGTCGAGCCTCTATGTGGTGCTTTTGCCACAAAGAGGATGGACATAAGACCTCGAGGGGTAGGCGCTGGAGCTAGACATCAAAGCGCAAAATTTTATACTTTCTTACCTATACAAAAAAACCGATGAATTATTAATAACTCATCGGTTTTACCAGGATTACTGGTTTGTTTTTTCTTTTATAAATTCTTCTACTTCATCAGCAGTACTCATAGATAATAGCTGATCTTTGTAAGAAGCTAATTCTTTTTTAGACAAATCTTTAATCTGAGTACGTGCTGGTAGGATTGATGTAGCACTCATGCTAAATTCATCTAATCCTAAACCAAGAAGGATTGGAATGGCAATCGAGTCGCCTGCCATTTCTCCACACATGCCTGCCCATTTTCCTTCAGCGTGAGCCGCTTCAATTACGTTATTAACTAGGTTTAAGATTGCTGGGTGATAAGGTTGGTAAAGGTAAGATACACGCTCATTCATTCGATCTGCTGCCATTGTATATTGAATCAGGTCATTTGTACCAATACTGAAGAAATCAACTTCTTTAGCAAATTGACGAGCAATTACTGCTGTTGAAGGAATTTCTACCATAATTCCGACTTCAATGTCATCAGAAACGTCTTTACCTTCACTCTTAAGATTTTCTTTTTCTTCTAAAAGAAGTGCCTTCGCTTGACGGAATTCGTCTAAGGTTGCAATCATTGGGAACATGATCTTTAAGTTTCCATAGATACTTGCGCGCAGTAAGGCACGTAACTGAACACGGAAAATGTCATCACGTTCTAAGCATAGACGGATAGCTCTGAAGCCTAAGAATGGGTTCATTTCTTCAGGAAGTTTAAGATAGCTTAATTCCTTGTCCCCACCAATGTCTAATGTTCGAACAACAACAGGCTTGTTATCATCCATTTGTTCCAAAACAGACTTATATGCTTCAAACTGTTCTTCCTCTGTTGGAAGCTCTGTTTTCCCCATATATAGGAATTCAGTGCGATAAAGACCAACACCTTCGCCACCATTATTTAGTACTCCGGTAACATCTTCAGGTGTTCCGATATTAGCTACTAATTCAACATGTTCATTATCTGCTGATATCGTAGGCTCGTCTTTAAGTTTTGCCCAAACTTGTTTTTGTTCTTCAAATTCTTCTTGTTTTTTCTTATAAGTAGCAATTTCCTGTTCAGATGGATTAATAATAATTTGCCCATCAATGCCATCAACAATAATAATATCGTCCTTGTTTGCATCAGAAGTAATTGTTTTTGTACCTACTACTGCTGGAATTTCTAATGAACGAGCCATAATTGCAGAGTGTGAAGTTCGGCCACCTATGTTAGTAGTAAAACCCTTAACAAATTGTTTGTTTAGTTGCGCTGTATCAGATGGTGTTAAATCTTCTGCAACAACGATAACTTCTTCATCAATTAAAGCTGGATTAGGGAATGTAACATTAAGTAAATGAGCCATGATACGTTTCGTTACATCCTGAATATCAGCTGCACGCTCTCTCATATACTCATTATCCATTGCTTTAAACATATCGATAAACATGTTTGCTGTTTCATCTAAAGCAACTTCAGCATTAATATTATCTGACTTTATTTTTTCTTGGATAGGGTTGATCATTTCTGGATCACTTAAAACTAATAAGTGAGCAGAGAAAATTTCAGCATGCTCGTCTCCAAGAGTTTTTCTAGCATTTTCTTTGATTTTTTCTAGTTCTTGCTTTGAAATTTCTAATGCCTGATTCAATCGTTCAACTTCTTTTTCAGGATTATCAATTTGCTTTTTTTCAAAAGATAGGTCAGGAACTGCCAACTTATAAACCTTAGCAATGGCAATTCCACTAGATGCTGCAATTCCTTGAATGTTACTCATTAATGTTTACTCCCCTAATCCTTCTTTTTTAATTGTATCAATAATAGTATCCAATGCTTCTTGCTCATCAGTACCTTCTGCAACGATTTTGATTTCAGAATCTTTAGGGATTCCAAGAGACATAACACCCATAATTGATTTTAAGTTAACAGATTTACCGTTATACTCCATTTTAATATCTGATGTAAACTGACCAGCTTTATTTACTAGTACTGTTGCCGGTCGAGCATGAACTCCTGTTTCATCTGTAATTGTTGCTGTTTTTTCAACTGCCATATTAAAAACCTCCAAATTTTTATTTATATCAGGCATTACCCTCTACACTATCATTTTACTCCTTTTCTAGGTCCTTTTTCAAGAATCCTAACAGAAAAGCACTGACAAGCGTACCTATTAATATTGTGAGCAAATATAGAAGTGGATTTTCTTCCACAAGTCCAGATACAACAATACCACCATGTGGGGTTCTAAGTCCAATGTCAAATACTTATTTCTACCACTGAATCCAATCTAAGTGAAGGAATCACTATAGGAGTTTGAAGCTGCAAATGGATTTGCTCATTCTATTTATTGTTTTGGTTCAAAAATCCTTTAGCAACTGGGACCTGAATTACATGTTTCCTTTAAGTCGTTCTGTTCAATTTTTGTGTATAGTTGGGATAAATCATTCCCAAACTATAGGGGGATAACAATTGCTCCATTAGGTAATTATGAAATTGATTCGGTATAAAATAAATCATACCCACAAGAAGGCTCTAGTATTAGGAAGTATTATTAGTAAATCAATTCGAAACTATTCTCTACGTCTAATCCACTTAACTATGTCTTGGTACACTTCTTCTTTGTTGATTTCATTTAACAATTCGTGTCTACCATCCTTATAGAACAGACTTTCTATTGAACCTATGCCGAGTTTATGATATTGATTAATAACTTTTTTCACACCTATTGTTTGATTTCCAACGGGATCTTTATCTCCGCTGATAAATAAAATGGGTAAATCTTTTCGAACGCCTTTTATTAATTTTTGATCATTAATCATTTTTAATCCATCAAATAAATCGTGAAAAAAGGCAGCAGATGGGGTAAAGCCAGTCAGAGGGTCATCCATATATAATTTTACTTGTTCCTTATCCCTAGTTAACCAATCAAATTTTGTTTCGGCATTTCTAATTTTTTTATTAAAAGCCCCAAAAGCGAGGGCGTTTAAAAGGCTGGAAGGTTCTGTACGACCTACCTTGCGAATTTCACGCTTCGCTATTAGCTTACCAAATTTTATTGTCATAGCCGGGTGGTAGCCTGTTCCAGACAAAATTAATCCATCTAGCGCTTTGCTGTATTTTTGAATATATCTTCTTGCCAAGAATGACCCCATACTATGACCAAATAAAATAACGGGAACATCAGGAAACTCTTGTTTTATTATACTTGTAACATCGTATAAGTCATCAACAGACTTCTCAAATCCTTGCTCATCTGCGAAGTATCCCATTAAACCACTAGTTTCACCGGTTTTTCCGTGACCACGATGGTCATTTCCATATACAAAGATGTCATTTTCAACTAAATAATCTGCAAATGGTTGATAACGTTTAATGTGTTCAACCATGCCATGAGCAATTTGGATTATTGCCTTTGGTTTCTTTGAATTGTTTGTCCACTTTTGTAGATATATTTGCTCTTTGTCAGGAGCTGTCAACCATTCAATCAGTGGTTCCATATTTGTACCCCATTTCAAACTTAGCCTTATAATTAATTAGATAATAATCTATTTCAAGTATAGCAAATTCCTCTTTATATGAAAGCGTATTGTTTTTTTCCTATTCAACCTGTTTGTATTTAAATATAACTTGCCAAAAGCCTAGCATTTATGCTACATTATCACTATGTATTAGTGCGTCTTAGGAGGTGTGCGCAACATGTATGAAGTTGCGATTACGTTATTAATTATTGATGCCATTGCTCTTATTACTTTAGTATTACTACAATCAGGAAAAAGTGCAGGACTTTCTGGCGCGATTTCTGGTGGTGCCGAGCAATTATTTGGTAAACAAAAGGCTCGCGGTTTAGATGCGGTGTTACACCGTGCAACAGTAGTCGCCGGAGTGCTCCTTTTTATTCTTACGTTTATCGTTGGTTACGTTTTATAAGGTAAATTGAATAAAAAAGAAAACAAATCCCTTACTACGCCTGTGGTAAGGGATTATTTGTATTAATGACTAGTAATGATTTGCTTCTAATAAGCCGACGTATGTGAAAGATATGGATAACTTTGATACTATTAATCCATCATAAATATGTACATAGAAAAAAGGGGATGACAAAATCATCATGAAGATAAAACAACCTGAAGCTTTTACGTTTGAAGGAGGAGATCGTGCGGTATTATTACTACATGGTTTTACTGGACATTCAGCAGATGTGCGAATGCTTGGAAGATTTCTAGAAAAGAAAGGATATACATGCCATGCGCCGATATACCGGGGACATGGTGCTCCACCAGAGGAATTAGTTAAGGCTACGCCTGAACAGTGGTGGGAAGATGTTCAAAAGGGAATAAAGCATCTTAAAGATCTAGGATATAAAGAGATAGCTGTCGCTGGATTATCTTTAGGAGGCGTTCTAGGTTTGAAAGTAGCTTACTCGGAACCAATTAAGGGTATTGTATCTATGTGTGCCCCGATGTACTTCGATAATGAGACGGAACTAACAAAGGGTTTTGAGCTATTTGCTCGAGAATACAAACAATTAGAACAAAAGGACGATGAAACGGTTAAAAAAGAGGTCGAACAGCTGCTAGATCATTCAGGTGGATTATTTGATCAACTAGGTGAGCTTATAGTTGACGTCAAGGAGCATATCGACCATATTTATGCACCTACTTTTGTTGTCCAAGCTAGAAATGATCAGATGATTAATCCAGATAGTGCCAATTACATTCATGACAATGTGGAATCTGAAAAAAAAGACATTAAATGGTATGAGAATTCAAGTCATCTTATTACTTTTGATAAAGAAAAAGATCAGTTACATGAGGATATTTATCAGTTTTTAGAATCTTTGGAATGGTCTTAGGTAATAATAAGGGTAAAACTATCTAACAATCTGGAGCTATCTATATTAAAGGAAACATTAACAAATCAATTTAGAAGGAAGGTGAGCGTTTGAATAAAAATGAAATGAAACAGACAATTTTAGAATATTTTAAAGAAAATGCAACAAAACCGTTAGCTGTAAATGAAATTAAAGAAGAGATTCTTGATTTAAATGACTCAGATCAGTATACAGTTTTAATGCAACTATTAAATGAATTAGAAGAAGTAGGAGAGTTAGTTAAAACTAGAAAAAACAGGTATGGAACACCAGAAAGAATGAATTTAATACGCGGGAAAATCCAAATGCATGCAAAGGGGTTTGCCTTTTTAATACCGGATATTGAAAGTCAAGATGATGTTTACATTAATCATGCTGATCTTAAGTCTGCGATGAATAACGATATAGTATTGGTTCGAATTGAAGGTCAAGACGAACAAGGGAAACGGCCAGAAGGGGTTGTTATCCGGATTCTAGAACGTGCAGCAACTGAACTCGTAGGTACTTACGATGATAATGGTAGTTTTGGATTCGTTATTGCTGATGATAAGAGGATACCAAATGATATTTTCATTCCTAAAAATGCATCCAAAGGTGCTGTGAACGGACATAAAGTAATCGTCAAAATTACTAAATACCCAGAAGCTCGAATGAGTGCAGAGGGTGAAGTGGTGCAAATACTTGGGCATAAAAACGATCCAGGTATGGATATTATTTCAATTATTTATAAGCATGGAATTGGCGTTGAATTTCCTGAAGAAGTGCTTAAACATGCAGAAGAGGCACCAGAAAAAATTACTGAAGATGAGATAAAAAATAGACGTGATCTTAGAAATGAAAAAATTGTAACAATTGATGGTGCAGATGCTAAAGATTTAGATGATGCAGTAACAGTTAAACGACTGGACAATGGCAATTATAAATTGGGTGTCTATATTGCGGATGTTACGTATTATGTAGAAGAGAATTCACCAATTGATAATGAAGCAATTGATCGTGCTACAAGTGTTTATTTAGTGGATCGTGTCATACCAATGATTCCACATCGATTATCAAATGGTATCTGCTCACTTAATCCACAAGTGGACCGATTGACATTAGGCTGTGAAATGGAAATTAATACAAATGGTGAAGTTGTTGGACATGAAATATTTCAAAGTGTGATTAAAACAGCAGAACGAATGACTTATAATGATGTCAATAAAATTCTAGTCGACAAAGATGAAAAGACAATCGAACGATATAATGAACTAGTGCCAATGTTTAAGGACATGGAAGATTTAGCTGCGGTATTACGTAAGAAACGCTTCGGTCGAGGTGCAATTGATTTTGATTTTAAAGAAGCGCAAGTGCTAGTTGATAATGAAGGGAAAGCAGTTGATATTGCTTTACGTGAACGTTCGATTGCAGAACGACTAATCGAGGAATTTATGCTTGCAGCCAACGAAACGGTAGCAGAACACTTTCACTGGATGGATGTTCCGTTTATTCACCGGGTTCATGAGGATCCAAGTGAAGATAAATTACAGAAATTCTTCGAGTTTATTGCATCGTTAGGATATGTTGTGAAAGGCACTGCTAATGAGATTCATCCACAAGCGTTGCAGAAGGTATTAGAAGAAGTGTCAGGTACACAAGAGGAAATGATTATTTCTAAACTTATGCTTCGGTCAATGAAGCAGGCAAAGTATGATCCTCAGAGTATTGGACACTTTGGCCTAGCAACAGAATTTTATACTCATTTTACTTCGCCAATAAGAAGGTACCCGGACTTAATTGTACATCGATTAATTCGTACGTATCTAATAAATAAGCAATTAGATGAAAAAACGCAAAGGCATTGGAAAGACAAAATGCCAGAGATTGCTAAACATTCATCTGAAAAAGAACGAGCAGCAGTCGATGCAGAACGTGAAACAGATGACTTGAAAAAAGCTGAATACATGCAAGATAAAATTGGTGATCAGTTCGATGGTGTAATCAGCTCTGTTACTAACTTTGGTTTATTTGTAGAATTGCCAAATACAGTAGAAGGACTTGTCCATGTTAGTTACCTAACAGATGACTATTATCATTTTGATGAACGGTCTTATGCAATGATTGGTGAACGAACTGGTAACATCTTTCGGATTGGTGATGAAATAACTATCAAGGTCACTAATGTTAATCTAGATGAACGTGCAGTAGATTTTGAAGTTGTTGGAATGAAACCGAGAAAAGATAGAGGGTCATCGGATCGTCCTAAAGTAATTAAGGCAAAGCGTCCTGGTTCTAAAGAAGGTAATGGCAAACCTAAAACAAAAGGAAAAGTTAAACCCCCAAAAGGCGCAGGAAAGAAAAATAAACCTAAGAAGAAGAAGAAGAAATAGACGTGGATAAGTCCACGTCTATTTTCTTTAGTTAACCCATTTCCCATATAAAATCCAAGCATCAGTAATTTCAAAAGCGTCTGTTGTTGGAATGTTGTCAAAGCCTTGTTGTGAAAAATCAATCCACGCCTTAATAGCTTCAGGTTCTTGTTCTGTATATGCGAAAACCGTGTTCCAAAATCCTGGTTGTTCAAAATGGTCATTCCAGAAGTATTTAACTTGAGCAAACCACTCGTGCTTTTGGTCATTTTTAATTACCATAAACCGGTCGTTGGAAGAGTTCCTGAAAAAATGTGATTGATTTAAATGCTCATCTGTTAGCAATTCCATAGTTAGTGGAAAGGGGTAGTAACACTCAAATGGATAAACACCTAATGCATTCGCTTCAATTGATCCAATTAGTTCTTTCTTTTCTGCTAGTGTCTCAATCCTTTTCCAAACTTGACCTGTTCGACCACCAATTATATTTTTATTAGTAACCGGTAAGGAATGAAGTTTGGTTACTTTTGTGAGACCAAGATTTTCGATTACACGTCGAGCTGCAATGTTAGCATCATTCGTGTTCGCTCCGATCCAATTTATTGAAGGGTCTCTTTCCAATTCTTTTTTTATATAAGATAATATTTCAGTACCATAACCTTTCAATCGATAGCGCTGATCACTTCTTAATCTTCCGAGCATGGCGTATCCACCTGGAAATATAGTATAACCACCAATAGCAACTAAGTTAGTTTGGTTAAATAACCCATATACTGCATTGGAGTGTGATTGAACAAGTTCCGGAAAGATTCTTAGGATATAATCATCTATTATATTCGTTTCCATCTGCTGGACTAATGCTATGTCATCAACAGTTAATTTTCTCATTTGTAGTATTCCTTGATTCACATGTCATACCCCTTTAACAATAAATTTGAACTAATACTCTCATAAATGAAGCCCGATTGTCTAACCCTTGAGTTCACAGGTACAAGTTAAATTGGAACTTAAGCTTTTTTTCTGTTAAAATATATCTCACGAGCAAGTAGGAGGTAACGGTTATGCCAAAAGGTCAGGGGAAGGTCATAGCACAAAACAGAAAAGCAAATCATGAATTTTTTATTGAAGAAACATTTGAAGCAGGTCTCGTATTAAAAGGGACTGAAATTAAATCGATTCGTGCAGGTCGAGTCAATATGAAGGATAGCTTTGCCCGTATTGAAAGGGGAGAAGCTCTACTTTATAATATGCACGTAGCGACTTATGAGCAAGGGAATCAATTTAACCATGAACCTACACGGACTAGAAAGTTGCTCCTTCATCGTAAAGAAATTGATAAGTTGATCGGGGAAACACAACAGGCAGGTTATGCGTTAGTTCCTTTAAAAATGTATATAAAAAATGGTGTAGCAAAGATTTTAATAGGATTAGGTAAAGGTAAGAAGAAATTCGACAAGCGTGAGGATTTGAAGCAAAAACAAGCAAAACGTGATATCGATCGGGCTATCAAGGACAATATGAGGTAGCTATTACCAGTTAGAAAGACTTGAAAAATACTGCTAGTCTGTTATAATAAATAGTGTCGTAAAGACAATAACAACTTAATATACAAGAATGCTTAATCCTTCTTGTTTCCCGTTGTACCCTTTTATATGGGGACGTTACGGATTCGACAGGGGTAGATTGAGCTCAGGTTGCGCGTCGAGGTTACGTCTCGTAAAACGTTACACGCCAATAATAACTGGCAAAGAACAAAATTACTCTTTAGCAGCTGCGTAAGTAGCACTAAAGGATCCTTCCTACCATCGCCCGTGTGAGTAGATGAAGGGTCTCAAATGAAGCGGGATACGCTATCGTCCACCGTCTGAGGATGGATAGAAGAGATTAATCAGACTAGCTCCTTGGAAGCCTGTTGGCAGGCCAAAAAGCGAGCGAATTACTAATATACCAACTACACTCGTAGATGCCTGAGTGGCGATATCTCTGGACGTGGGTTCGATTCCCACCGTCTCCACCAATACATAATTGGTGGTTTTTTTATTTCCTGTAACCATTGGCTCTGGTTTCTATTAATATAGCTATCATAATCTAGTAATTAGATTTTTTACATAGATCAAAAAGGCTTTTGAAAAGCTAGTAATAAAAAATTAAATAATAGAAATATTATATAAATGTGGAAATGAAGATTTACCAACATAGGTAGATCTTTTTCTTTGTTTAAATAACTAGACTTTCGTTAAAATCTTCTATTATTAATGATTGAAATATAATTGTAATACTTCTATTACATTCCTGTCATTTACAAGTGTTATAATTCGGACTGTGATAATCTTTTTTAAGTTAATAGAATAACAAACTTAATAATATAAAAACGTTTACATAATTGATTGATAAGTTGAAAGCGGGGGAAAGAGATTGCTAAATAAAAAGCTGATTGCTCTGTACACCATGACATTAGTTGTGTTAGGAAGTTTATTTTCAGCAACTGATGTTAAAGCTGAACCTGATTTAGAAAGTATCAAACAAGAAAGATCAGAAGTTCAAGAAGGTATTCAAAAAGCTGATAAGGATATTCAAGCAGTAGAGGCTGAACTTACCGATTTACAAGAAGAAATTGACCGATTTGAAGAATCGATAGAATACAATCAAAACATGTTAGAAGAAACTGAAGATGATATTTTACAATCGGAAGAAGATGTGGCAATTTTAGAAGATGAAATTGCAGTTGTAGAAGAAGAAATAGAGAAAAGATTCGAAGTAATTAAACAACGAGCTGCAGCCTTGCAAAAAAGTGGTGGAAGCTTTAGTTATTTAGAAGTAATCTTTGATTCGAAAAGCTTTGGTGAATTTATTGATCGGGTTGTATTAGTATCTAAAATTGTAGAAGCAGACTCTAATCTTCTATCAGAGCATCAACAAGATGAAGAGATTTTAGAAAAGAAACAAAGTAAAGTAGAAGAAAAACTTACTGAACTTACAGATATGAAAACTGAATTAGAGGGAATGCAGGTTTTAGTAGTAGAGCAAAAAGAGCAAAGTGATTTATTAAAGGAAGAGCTTCAAGATAAAAGGCAATCAAATATTGCTTTGAAATCAGATTTACAGCTAGAAGATAGCAATTTAGCTTCACAAGAATCAGCTATTTTAAATAGAATACAGCAAGCTGAAAGAAGTCAGTCGGAAATACAAACGTTAAGTCAAGAATCATCAAGAAATAATAACTCATCAAGTAATACTAGTAGTTCAGCTTCTAAGCCAACAAGTACTCAATCAGTTGCCACTAGTGGGAATTTAAGCGGAATAATATCCGCAAGCAGTAGATATTTCGGAAATTCTACCTATAGATTAGGAGCGGGTCGATCTTCTTCTGATATTGCCAATGGTTACTTTGATTGTTCTGGATTTGTTAGCTGGGCATTTTCTCAAATTGGCATTAACATAGGTGCTAGTACAAGTGCACTCAGCGGAACAGGACAAAAAGTATCAGTTAGCGAAATGAAACCTGGTGATCTTGTTTTCTTTAATACTTATAAGACAAATGGGCATGTAGGTATCTATGTAGGTGGAAACAAATTTTTAGGTTCACAAAGTTCTACTGGAGTAGCTTATGCAGACATGAATAATAGCTACTGGAAGCAGAGATTTACTGGCCATGTTCGTCGTATAATGAATTAAAAATAAAAATGAATCACGCACCCTAGTGCGTGATTTTTTAGTTGATTTGCTGAATTCGATTCCCTGCTATGCTAATCCGTGTTCGCACGGGATTCTTGGTTATCAAAAAATAAAGGAGACTCCAGTGTATAATACAGTTGTTATCCCAGCTGCGATGAGTGCAGGTTTTAATTTGAACCGGGCATAATCCATTACAGTCAAATCCAATATTTTAGCTAATGTATTCGTGTCATCGCTTAATGGTGATGCAAAGGCACCAAAAGAACCACTAGCAAACACTGCACCGATCATTAGTGGTAACGATATATCTGCGACACTAGCAAGAGACAATCCTAGTGGCATTAAAATACCCCAAGTTCCCCAAGCTGAACCGATAAAATACGATACAGTTGAGCCGAAAACAAATAACATAGGCGTGATAAACATGATTGGTATCCAGTCAGTATGGGCTGTTACAAATCCTGAAAAACCTAAATCATCAGTGACAGAAGAAAGTCCCCAAACAACGGATAATAAGACGATTACTGACATTAACTCATTTCCACCTATAATAAAACTAGAAATTAATTTATTTAGTTTAAATCGTTGAATAATGTAAAAGAATATCGAGATAACCAATGTAATTAGTAATGCGACTACCATAGCTTCTAATACATCTGCCTTAATAAAGGCTTGGAAAAATGAATAACCCTCCGTATGGCCGTCCCACCAGGTCAAAAAGAGTGTAAGCGAAATAACCAGAATTATCGGTACTAACAGGTTCAAAGGTTTTGTTGGAAGATCTTTTGAAACGGCTGGGTGACAGTCATGCCAATCATCATCTTCCTCCTCGTCATCCATTTGCGTTGGTGCATCTGTATGTGAGGGATGAAAGAAACTTAAATATATTCCGAGTAGTATGATCACAAAGGCGAAAAAATTAAATGGAATGCTCTGTATGAACAAAGAATATGGATCTGTTGTTACACCCATTGTTTGAGTCGAAACTTGGATAACTGAGACCATATAACCGACAAAGGCTGTTGCTACAGGTATTAATACAATAATTGGTGTTGCGGTTGTTTCAATGACAAAACCTAATTCCATTGTTGACATTTTGACCTTTTTTAATAGTGCTTTCATTATTGGAGCGATCGTTACAAACCGAAATGTGGGAGCGCTAAAGGTTCCAACTGTTGAAGCGTAAGTGAGTAGCAATGCTTGTCTCTTGGTAGTTATTCGTTCTGCTGCTTTCTCTACAAATCCTTTCACCCCTCCAGTCATCTTAATCATCCCGATGAGTCCAGAGAATACATATAGGAACACAATCACTTTAATATTATTTTCATCAATTAATGCTTGGACGACATAACCAAGCATTGTTTCCATCCCGCCAATTAGAGAAGGAGAAATTAGATAGGATCCAACTAATAAACCCAAAATTAATCCCGGTAAAACTTGTTTTGTAATCATTGCAATTGGTATAACAATTAGAAATGGAATGATAGAAAGCCAACTTTGCTCCATGATTCTCACCTATTTTCAGTTAATTGCTTCAGCTTATCCTGTGGTTGTTCTACTAAATTATGTATAACTAACACTGGATTTTCTGGAAAAATTCTAAATGAACCCCTTAAACTTGTGTATTTAGTCTATAATGTCTGTAGGATAATAGCCCGAGTGATTAGGATCCCCGAGGTGATATAAATTGAAGAGGCGGATTTATTTGATAATTAGTTTAGTTTTTATATTATTTACTTCTGGACTACTGATAGCTGGAAATTATTTTTATAGCCAAAGTGTTAAACGCGGTGAAGAAATAGAATTATATAGTGGTACAGAAGCGGTTGAAGTATTTTCAAATCAACAGAATCAGGTAATTATAGAAAAAGCGCAGGGTTGGTATGATAATCAGAAATTTGAAGTTATCGAACAAGTTTCCTATGATGGATTACTTTTAAAAGCAAAGTATCTAAGAAATAGTCAAAAGACTAAAAAAGCGGTTATCCTAGCACACGGTTATAGGGGATTTAATGATCAAATGGGTGATTTAGTTAAATTTTATTATGATCTAGGATTTGATATATTGATGCCTGATGCAAGAGGACATGGTGAAAGTCAGGGTGATTATATCGGATATGGCTGGCACGATCGTTTAGATTATCTATCCTGGATAGATGAATTAACTGATAAGAGACAAGCTGATACTATTTTCTTGCACGGGAACTCAATGGGAGCATCCCTAGTTTTAATGACAAGTGGGGAGGATTTACCAACTGAGGTTAAGGGGATTATTGCCGATAGTGGTTATACTTCTGTCAAAGATGAATTAGTTTATCAGTTAAAACACCTTTACAACTTACCACCTTTTCCACTTATGCAGATAACCAGCGTGATTACTGATATAAGAGCTGGCTACAATTTTAAAGAAGCTTCTGCAATTAAACAAGTAAAAAAGAATACACGACCATTATTCATCATTCATGGTGATAAAGATGAACTTGTACCAACTGAAATGGCACATGAAATTTTTGCTGCTGCTACCAGTGAGAAGGAATTTTGGATTGTTCCAGATGCAGGTCATACCAAGGCATATGAAGTAGCAACTTCAGAATATCAAAAACGATTAGAAGATTTTATTGACCGTACATTATCAAGGTGAAGATTAGCAAAGTCCATTCAATTATTGAATGGATTTTTCAGTTAGAAGATACTACTTTAGATTTACATAATTAACAAAAACAATGAAATACTACCATTACTATAAAAGAAAGAAGTGGTGCTATTTGGCCGGATTTGAGGGCAGTATTTTTAGTGGGAATTATTCAAATGATGATCATTCGTTCTATTTAAAGAAGGTTAAACAATTAGACACAGAATCAACCTTGTCAATCAAACAAATAGGTGTGTTAAAAGATTATTTATCAAGACAAAGTGAATTGGGGGATTCATGTACAATTACCGTAAATGACCAAATACCTTTACTCTTAAAGGAGGAAGAGGTAGATGTGTTATTAAAAGAACTTAATACTATTTCAGAAAATCTCTAGATAAACAAAGTAATAATTTCAAACGATTAAACAAAACATATATATGTAAGAAAAAGGAGGATTAATAATGGCAAAAAATAATAAAAAGGTAAGCCAACAAGATGCAAATAAAGTAGCTGAAAAGACGTATGATCCTTCTGATTACCAAAGTACTGATCAGTTGTCACAAGGTACCGCGATTACTCATGAGCAGGCTTCTGATGGTTATACAGAAGGTTCGATTGATGGCAAAATAGATTCTGTTGGTAAAGATGGCAAGTTAAATGGTAAGAAGGGCGAAGATATTCCTAGAGAAGGTTATTAATTGAAGTTTCACCTTAGCGAAGAGAAGAGGTTTGCCAGATGGCACGAAGAAATAAAATACTAGTACCTGGGGCACGACAGGCATTAGATGAATTAAAAGCGAGAGTTACTGATACAAATGATCCACAAGATGCTAAGTATGAGGCTGCGGGAGACCAAGGAATACAACTTAATAAGGGCTATAATGGAAACATTAAAGCAAAAGATGCTGGTAAGATTGGTGGAAATATAGGTGGGAATATGGTCAAAGAAATGGTGAGAATGGCTCAGGAGCAGATGAAGAAAAATAATCCTTAATAAAAGAAGGGATATTGCATTAAAGCAATATCCCTTCATCAAACCATTATAGATATTTATCATATGCATTTGTAAGGTTATCAACTATTTCTTCGATTTGATGATCTTCAATTTCTTCACGAGGGATAAAGTGAAGTACTTTTCCATTTTCCATCAAAGCCATTGATGGTGATGAAGGTTCAATCCCTTCAAGATATTCCCTCATTTTTGCAGTTGCTTCACGATCTTGTCCGGCAAATACAGTAAATAACTTCTCAGGTTTTTTTGAATGATTTAAGGAAGCTTTTGCTGCTGGTCTTGCAAGGCCTGCTGCACATCCACAAACTGAGTTTACAACAACAAGTGCTTTTCCTTCAGTAGTAGAAGCAAATTGATCAACATCTTCAGTAGTTGTTAGCTCTTGGAATCCTGCTTCGATTAATTCATCTCTCATTGGTTGTGATACTTCTTTCATATATTGTTCATATGGATTCATAAAAATCCTCCTAAATTAATTTGTTTCTTCTAATTTACCACGTTGGTAAACTGTCTGTAAAACTTTGGGAGCTTTGCTTATTTTTGTTTTGTAGCTTGAGTCATTTGGTGCCAGACGGAACCCTTGGCTTCTTCTCCACCTTCAATTCGTTCAAGTGCCATTTGTATTTGCATACGAACTTCAAATTCTGGCTCGTCTTTAGCATTTTTTAGAGCCGAAATGGCTGACTCGTCACCAACCTCATATAAAAACATAGCAGCTCTCCACCGTACTAATCGGTTTGAATCAGTAAGGGAAGCAATCATTTCTGGCATTGCTTCTTTAAAGCCTAAATCAGAGATACAATCGCCGGCTGTCCTGCGTACGGTTACTGTTTTATCCTTTAATGCTTGATAAAGATATGGCAATACTTCTGGTTCTTCTATCATCCCAAGGTATGCAGTAGCTAAACGTCTAATCGAAGCCTTTTCATCATTTAAAGCTTTTTCAAGCACGGGTAGATCTAAATATGTGGATTTAATTAATCGATCTAGTGCAGCATAGCGAACTTTCCAATCAGTATTATTAAACATATCGACTGTAACTTTTTCATTTTGTTTAAGTGGTACTGTTTTTTCTTCGTTTGAATTGTTGAGTGCTAGTTCAACTAAATGATTCAGGCGCTCTAGATCATAACTGGCAGACAGTTCCTCAGCAACTTCTTCACCAACCTGGTCCATAGTTCCATACCTGACGTTTTGTTCTACCCATTTTCGTTCCATGACAAAATTTGTTGATGCTTCGGATGCTTTCATTACTGCTTCTGTAAATATAGTGGGAAGACCATATCTTTTTTCTTCTGATCCATCCTCTAATTTTATTTGCATGGGTATATCTCTAAACATTTGGATGAGTACTTTTATCTCACCGAAGGAGTTGTCATTATTGCTGATATAACTCTGTACGTTATCTTCAGTAGAAGTTGGTTCAACGGTACCGAGTTTTTCTCGTACTTTTGGCAGAATGGATTCCCATGTATGTTTGGGATTTCGTTCTAATGCTATAAAATCCACTACATGGTAAATTCCTTTAACACCGTCAATAGAGAGCACTTGTTTTACATAGTCAGGGGCACCACTAAGGTCGTCTTGCAATTTAAAGTTTAACGTTTTCCCATCCGTTAATGTTTCATCTAAGTTGATTTTCATCGAATGTGGACTTGGTGTTGGTTCTATTGAGACGATTTTCACGTTATCCCTCCGTTCTCTTTCTTAACAGTGATTTTATCAGAGATTATGAGGATTATCCATTTTGTAGTTTTGCCGACTTAACTTTATGTAAAAGTAAATGTACATTAGCATTTATAGCTGTATGAAGGGGAGCAGCATGAGGGGGTAACATAAATAAAAAAGAAGAGTTATAGACCTTTAAGTCTACAACTCTTCTTTAGTAATCAAATTGACTTTCAGCCAACCTCGAACGCTGTTAATAAACCATATTTCGTCGAACTTGTTCATCTCTGACTTAAGTAATATTCTTTCTTCGACAATCCCTTTGTCTAATAACTTTTGGCGAAAGGTACCTGCAAGCAGTCCGGATGTAATAGGAGGTGTATAGTAGTTACCATTGATTTTAACTACAAGATTTCCAATAGTAAACTCAGTTAACTCAT
This sequence comes from Aquibacillus saliphilus, assembly GCF_020404745.1. GTDB lineage: Bacteria > Bacillota > Bacilli > Bacillales > Amphibacillaceae > Aquibacillus > Aquibacillus saliphilus. The sequence goes on along the minus strand of NZ_JAIZAP010000005.1, from coordinate 149,079 downwards.
CATATTTATTCCAGAGTAATGTTGAAAATGTCGTGGAGTCTTGTTGCTGGAAACTGTTATATTGATTGCGAACTGTTGTCTTATGATATAAGAATGGGTCCAACTCATTAATCGGTGATTTTGCTAATTCACAACTAACCGGTTCGTTGATCGGGTTAGCACTATCTCCTTTTATAGTTATGCTTCCGGTCTTATCGATTAAAAGTCGCACCTTGTATGTACCCTCTGAGTTATTCTTAGCATAGTTTTGCAACCTCATTTTAACATTATCTACATCAATCAGAAATTGAAAATAATTAGCAGAGTCCTCTAATCGGTTTAAATGATAGGAGAGAAGTGGGAACACTCCGTTTTCTAATTTTAAAGATTCAAGTAATTGAAATTCTTGTCTACGCTCTGTTAATAACTTTGCCTTCGTTAATAATTCATTATATTCGCCTTCAACAGTGGAGTCCCAAGTAACCCCGCCACCAACACCATAAGTCGCTAGTTCATTTTCTGAGTCAATAATAACTGTTCGAATTGGCACATTGAAAATAGCCTTTCGTTCAGGTGTAATATAACCAATTGCTCCACAATAAACTTCTCTTGGAGATTGCTCTAGACTAGCGATATAATCCATCGTACTAATCTTTGGCGCGCCCGTTATCGAACCACATGGGAATAAGGCTTTAAACCAATCGAAGACAGTTGTACTTGGTTCTAACTCGGCTGTAATGGTAGAGGTCATCTGGTGAACAGTAGGATAAGTCTCCACATCGAACAATCTTGGCACACGAATAGTACCTGTTTTAGAGATTCTACCAATATCATTTCTTAGCAAATCAACGATCATTAGGTTCTCTGCTTGTTCTTTTTCAGATGCTTTTAAGTTAGAAATTAGAACTTCATCCTCACTAGTTGTCCGTCCGCGTTTCGCTGTTCCTTTCATTGGCTTTGTAGTTATTTCATTAGTATTCAAGCGAAAAAAAAGCTCAGGTGAAGCTGAAAGAATTCGGTACCTGCCAAGGTTTAAATATGCACTATAGGAGGCTTGTTGATTTCGTGTAAGTTGCTGATAAAAGGCTTGGTCATCTCCTCGGAAATTTGCATGTAATCTAGCTGTATAATTTACTTGATACGTGTGTCCGTTCAAAATAGCCTTTTTAATCGTGTTAATTCCTGCTTGATATTCACTATAATCGGACGTTAATTGCCAATTACCTACCTCGTAATTTTGTTCGGTGTGAGGTGGAATTTCATTTGTTGGTTTATCAAAAATAGCAAACCATACAAGCGGCAGAGTGGTTTTTTCGTGCGTTTTATATTTGTCATCAAAAGCAGGCGCAGCTTCGTATGATAGATAACCAGCAACGTAATATCCGTTATCAAGGGCATTTTCAATTTTCTTGAAAATGGTAGACACTTCACTTAAGTTATCTGTTTCTATTATTTCAATTGGACCTGTAAACAACGTAGGGTGTTTTGCTCCAGTTTCATCTGCAAATTCAAAGAGAAGAAAAGGATTCATTACAATCTCTCCTTTTTTTATAGTCAGGATATTATAAAATGGAATGCTGTGGATAATTAATTGCTAAGTTAGTCACGTCCAGCTCCAGCGCCGTTGTTATAGACGGGGTTCCAGGCTAAGGCTTGCTTATAACTATTTTCTATCATGGTAAAACCATAGTCAGTTAAAATTGATTCAGGATGAAACTGAATGCCTTCGACAGGATACTTGTGATGACGGACACCCATAATTACTCCATCCAAAGTATGAGATGTCACATCTAGGCTAGTAGGTATATGTTTGATATCAGCTATTAGGGAATGGTAGCGAGTTACCTTTAATGGAGAGGTGATCGACTCAAAAACGCCTTGATTCGTATGATGAATAAGGGATAGTTTACCGTGCATTGGTTGATTACTTTTAACAATTTGACCACCGAAGAAGTCTACAATTAGTTGATAACCAAGACAAACACCTAAAATAGGAGTATTTTTGTGAAACGTTGATAAAATATCTCGACAAACACCTGTGTCATCAGGTGTTCCTGGTCCAGGAGAAAAAACAATTAAATCTGGATTTAGTTGTTGTAGTTGTTGAGATGTTAGTTGATCATTTCGAAAGACATGGACGATGCTATCAAGTTCTTTATAGTACTGGACAAGGTTATATGTGAATGAATCATAGTTATCGATGATGACAATCATGTTTGCACCTCTTTTATTAGCTATTTCGACTTTTTTTATTATAACGTGACTAATGTAATATACAAATAAGAAAAGCACTGGTTCATGTTTTATTTATTCTAAGAATCTAGCTTTTTCCTTTTACCCATGCATTTTGGGGATATCCTCTTTTTTCCCAATAACCAATATGCTCTTCTTCGATAACCTCGATTCTCGTCAGCCATTTAACAGACTTGTAGGCATATAGTCTAGGTGCGATTAGTCGGACAGGTCCACCATTTTGTTGGGTGATTAATTCACCATCAATTAAGACGGCAACCATAACATCATCCATCATTGCTTCAGATAGTGTTAGTGTATCTGTGTAAACACCGTCACCAGAGTAGAACTTTACATAGCTTGCATTTTGATCAATGCCAGCCTTGTTTAGTAAACCTTTTAATGGAATACCTTCCCAAACAACATTATAAACACTCCAACCAGTAACACAATGGAAGTTAGATAGTTGTGCTTCGCGCTTTAGTTTAACGAAATCTTCCCATCTGAAAACAAGCTCCCTGTTAACTAGACCATCTACCGTAAAAGACCAATTTTGATTGGAAAATGAAGGCATTTCGGTAATTGTGTAATAACGGAATTCTCCTTTCCTTTTACTTGATGTGAGGGCGGACTGTGGCGTTGGTATAGGGTTCATAGTATTAGCACTTTTTTGTTTCACTTGACTGCTCCCAATAATGAAAGGTTTCAGCCAGCTTCCGAATAACGGAATTGTCACTAAAGCGATTGTAGCACCAACTAACATCTGCAAAAATGATCGCCGCCGCAGGAGTGGGTTATTTCTATCTATAATTGTAGGCTCTTCATTCTGTAATTGATGACTCGTTTTAGCGTGAGTATAATTTTTAACCCAGTTGCTTCTCGTTACACTATGGAAAATTACGTATGGTAAACCAATCCATGTGGCTATATCGTGTATAAAAAGTGCAAATGAGTTGATTTTAGGTGGGATTTGTTGCTGAAAGGTAAGTATTATTCCGGAAATAATTAAAGAGATAAGGATGGCTAAGATGAAGTAAACATTGATTCGGTGTGTTTTTCTTTTCCTCAGTGTTAATAAATGTTTTTGTATTTTAGGTAAATAAAAAACGATAGGCAGAATACTTAAGAATCCGGTCCAAATGTGGATATCTTTAATTAGGACTCGCGTGCTAGGGAAATAAGTTCTGAAGTAACCGGAAATTAGAATTAAACCTGATACACTTAATACATAAAATAACAAAGCATTGGAATGATGGAGTCTAATTAGTTTTTTTCCAAAATTCAAATTTTTCATAAAGAACAAGCACCATTTCACCCGAAATCCTCCTCATATTAAAATAGATTTAGTAATTATTATCTTAACAGGTTGTAAGGTTTTTGATAGATAAATGACTTTGAGGTCAGTAGTGTTTTTAAATTTAATTTCTAAAATAGCCGTTGACAGATTATTATAACATGATACTATTATAGTAATCTAATTGATAATGAATATCATTATTGGTTGTTTTGTTTATTATTAATCTACATAATAATTTTCGTTGTAGTTGGGAAGGCAAAGGAATTCGTTTATGAAATTGCGTAATTTAATTATCTTACTAGTCCTATTATCATTTGTTTCCCTTTTTATCGGTGTTATTGATCTAAACCCGAAAGATCTTTTAAACTTATCAGAAGATCAATTGCAAATCTTATTGATTAGTAGATTACCAAGACTGATTAGTATTTTAATTGCAGGTATGAGTATGAGTATCTGTGGTCTTATTATGCAGCAATTGAGCAGAAATAAGTTTGTTTCACCAACAACAGCAGGGACAATGGATTCAGCTAGGTTTGGTATTCTTGTGTCACTGATGCTTTTCGGATCAGCTAGTCCGATGCAGAAAATGCTAGTAGCATTTGCATTTGCTTTAATTGGGACATTTATCTTTATGAAAATTCTAGAAAAAGTTAAATTTAAGGACCCAATTTTTATACCGCTAGTTGGATTAATGTTTGGAAATATAATAAGTTCTGTCACAACTTTCTTTGCCTATCAAAATGATTTGATCCAAAACATGTCATCCTGGTTACAGGGGAACTTTGCGCTAATTCTTCAAGGTAGATATGAAATATTATATATTAGTGTGCCTTTAGTCATTATTGCTTATTTGTTTGCAAATCGATTTACAATTGCAGGAATGGGAGAAGATTTTTCAACTAATCTAGGAATGAATCACAAACGAGTCGTTAATATTGGTTTAGTTATCGTTGCACTCATGACTACAGTGGTGATTCTTACTGTTGGAATGATTCCGTTTTTAGGCTTAATAATTCCGAATATTGTAACTATATATAAAGGGGATAATCTGAAAAATAGTTTACCTCATACCGCAGTATTAGGTGCGGTATTTGTATTGGCATGTGACATCATTGGAAGAATTATCATTTATCCATATGAAATTGCAATTGGTGTGACTGTAGGGGTAATTGGAAGTGGTATTTTTCTTTACCTAGTTATGAGGAGAAAGTCATATGAATAATAAAGTCAAAATAAGTCTTCTTGCAGCTATCGCGGTCATTTTAGTATGTATTTATTTATTCCTAGGTATAAGTAGTAATTGGGATTATATTCTTCCAAGGAGAGCTAGCAGAGTACTAGCGATTGTTATTACAGGTGCGGTTATAGCTATTTCAACAATGATTTTTCAAACGATTACCAATAACAGAATTTTAACACCCAGTGTTATTGGTTTAGATTCTCTTTACTTGTTAGTCCAAACTTTTATTATTTTTGTATTTGGTTCTACCAGTATTACAGTATTAAATCAGAACTTTAATTTTATTATCTGTGTAAGTTTAATGGTTGTTTTTGCACTACTTCTTTTTAAAGTCTTATTTCGAAAGGGTCAGAACATCTACTTTCTTTTGTTGGTAGGCTTAATATTTGGTACTTTCTTTGGAAGTCTTTCATCCTTTATGCAGGTGTTAATTGATCCGAATGAATTTTTTGTCATCCAAAATAGTATGTTCGCCAGTTTTAATAATGTAAATACAGATATATTATATCTTTCAATAGGAATTATAGTTGTTGTGCTACTTTACTTTGTACGTTTTTATAAATATTTAGATGTACTTTCTTTAGGAAAGGAACAAGCAATTAATCTAGGTGTTGATTATGATTTTGTTGTAAAAAGATTATTAATCATTGTAGCTATTCTAGTTTCTGTAGCGACGGCACTAGTCGGTCCAATCTTGTTCTTAGGATTATTGGTTGCAAATGTTACACACGAATTTCTAAGGACATATAGGCATGGTCAACTAATCATAGGTTCTGTGTTCATAAGTATCATAGCTTTAGTAGGTGGTCAGTTAATTGTTGATCGTGTATTTACTTTTTCGACGACATTAAGCGTGATTATTAATTTTGTCGGTGGTGCGTACTTCCTATATCTAATTTTAAAGGAGAATAAATCATGGTAGAAGTAAAAGAAATATCCAAAAGTTATGGAAATCAGGCAGTTTTAGATAATGTTTCTTTAACGATACCAAAAGGAAAAATCACTTCATTCATTGGACCTAATGGCGCAGGCAAGAGTACATTGCTTTCGATTGTCAGCCGCCTAATAGCTAAAGATTATGGTGAGGTTATTATTGATGATCAGGAAATTACCAAAACCAGAAGTAGTGAACTTGCCAAAAAGATTTCTATTTTAAAACAAGCAAATCATATTAACGTGAGGTTGACAGTAAAGGAACTAGTCAATTTTGGTCGTTTCCCTTATTCACAAGGTAGATTAACAAAAGAAGACAAGAAATTTGTGGATGAGGCCATTGCTTATATGGAACTTGAAGACATACAAGATAAATTCATTGATCAATTAAGTGGTGGTCAACAACAGCGAGCTCACATTGCTATGGTTATCGCTCAAGATACCGATTATATCTTACTTGATGAGCCACTTAATAATTTAGATATGAAGCATTCTGTACAAATAATGAAGGTTTTACGTAGACTTGCTGATGAACTTGGAAAAACAGTGGTAATTGTTATCCATGATGTTAATTTCGCTTCCGTTTACTCTGATTATATCGTAGCACTAAAAAATGGAGAAATTGTGCAAAAAGGAACGACCAATGAAATTATTAATAAAAAAGTCTTAAAAGAAGTTTATGATATGGATATCAAAATTCAAGATATTGATCAATGTAGAATTTGCCTATACTTTTCATAGTTTTTTTAAACCTTGATTTAAACCTTGATTTAAAATTTGATAGTAAATAGATAACGAAAAAGTGTTCTATTTTAGCACTATATGATTGGTGGCTGGGCCCTAGAAATAAGCTACCCGAAAGTAGTGCTTCTTTATTGAAGTTCACTGAGAATTGTTATCAATCTGCTATCAGTTTAAATAATAAAATACCAAATAAAATTTAGGAGTGATTTCGTATGAAAAAGTTAGCATTGCTAATGTCTTTAATAGTGTTAATTGTTTTTGCAACAGCTTGTGGTACGAACGAAGAGCAAGCAGCGTCTGCTTCAGATAGCGACAAAGAAAATGAGGTAGAACAATCTACAGATTCAGAGGATGCAGAAGAACCAACGGAAATTGAAATTGAGCACGAATTAGGCAAGACTTCAGTACCTGTAAATCCAGAAAAAGTAGTAGTGTTTGATTATGGTACATTAGATTCCCTAGACAAGTTAGGTGTAGAGGTAACAGCAGTCCCGCAAGATAGCTTACCATCTTATTTAGAAAAGTATGAGGATTCAACCTACGAAAATGCTGGTGGAATAAAAGAACCAGATTTTGAAAAAATAGCAGAAATTGATCCTGATTTAATTATCATTTCAGGAAGACAGTCTGCAGTATATGAAGATTTAAACGAACTTGCGCCAACCATTTATATGGGGGTTGACACTTCAAGATATATTGATTCATTTACTGAAAATGTTGAGCTTCTAGGTCAAATTTTTGACAAAGAAAAAGAAGTAGAAAAAGAGCTTTCTTCAATAAATGATGCAATTTCACAGTTAAATGAAGAAGTTATAGCAAATGGTGACAACGGACTAATTATCTTGACTAATGATGGTAGTATCAGTGCCTATGGACCGGGTTCAAGATTTGGACTTATTCATGACATCTTTGGCTTTACTCCAGTAGATGATTCGCTAGAAGTTTCCACACATGGTCAAAATGTAAGCTTTGAATACATCGCGGAGAAAGACCCACAATACTTATTTGTTATTGATAGAAACAAAGTGGTTGGTGGGGAAGCATCTGCTGAGAAAACACTTGAAAATGAACTAGTCAAGAAAACTGAGGCATATAAAAATGAAAATATTGTGTACCTAAGTCCTGACTATTGGTACCTTTCTGGTGGTGGATTAGTTTCCGTTACTGAAATGATAAATGAAATTAGTGAAAAGTACTAATTAAAAATCAAAGCATCCAACATATAAATTCTATGTGTTGGGTGCTTTTTTATTAATTTTAGAAGTAAATACCAAATAAAGAAAATATTGTTGATTTGTGTCGAGTGTAATATTAAGATATAAATAATACAGTAGTCGTGATGTACTAAATTATTAGTTAGAAACAGATCATTCTAAGTAACGGAATCTATTGTTGGATGACTAAGATTGCCTAATACCCAAACAAGAATACCATCTATTGTGTAATAGAACTTGGTTATTCTAATCTAAATAAATTCGTTTCATTTAATTCCAAAAAAGGAGTAACTAATATGGCAGATTTCGCTAAAATCATCATTTTTCAATTAAATAATCAAGAATACGGTACGGAAATTAATCAAGTTCGATCGATTGAGCGATTTCAAAATCTTATCGAGCTACCACAGTCACCTGATTTTATAAAAGGAATAATCAACCTGCGCGGAGAAATTATACCAATCATTGATTTGAAAAAGAGATTAAATATAAAAAATACCGAGCCAACAGACCAAACAAGAGTGCTTATCACAGCTGTAAACGAAGTTCAAGTAGGTATAATAGTCGATGCTGCCACAGATGTAATAGATATAGACCCCAATGTCATAGAACCTACACCAAAATTTATTGGTGGAAGTGATCAAGCTAAATTTATTAAAGCTGTTGCGAAGTTAAATGATAGATTAATACTATTATCAGATTTTAATTATTCATTAGATTTAGAAACATTAAATGAAATCCTAGATGTAATAGATGATAATAGCATGGGAGTAAAAGAATAGTAGGGAATGTATCATGACATTGTTCATCAAGTTGGTAGATTGGATCTGGAAGTATTTTTTAAATAATCAACTAATCGTTAACCTACAATGTATTGGATCAGGTGATTTTGGTATGAACGTATCTTCTTTATAGCAAAAGTTACAAGGAAAGATTTTATAAATATAAAAGGTTTGCAGAAAACTGAAATAGATAAATATCTAACTTTAATTTAAATCAAAAAAGCAGTCAGTATATTATGCTGACTGCTTTTTATAATAGGTTGGCTTCAATTAACATGCTAATTTTTCTTTTCGTTTGATTGCTTTATTTCTAAAAGATACTATATATGGCATAAAGAAATTAATTAGTACACCTGTTATTAATGCGTTAATTAATGTACCCACACCAATAGCACCATCAAAAAAGAAGGCAATAATAACGAGCACTATACTTATTAACGCTCGAGAATAAGCCATTTTCAAACCTGTTAGATTAGATACTACAAGCATTGATCTATCTAATGGATTTGGTGCAAACTTCGATTGTAGATAAGTTGCCACACCTATACCCGTGAAAACTATCCCTAGACCAAGTGCAAATGATTGACCTAGCATTGTTAAAGGATTAATCCAATTACTTAATACAAACAACCAAAAGTCAATTCCGATACCTGTGATTAATGAGGTTAATAGTGCGTAGAATTCTGGTTTGCTTTTTTGGGCGAGGGCGTTACATAGTATCATCGTTAATCCAACTACAATTTCCCAGCTTCCAACTGTTAACCCAAAGGTTCTGTGTAGACCAACAAGAAGTGCATCAAACGGAGAAGCACCTAATTTAGACAGAATGGTAAGGGCTATTCCAAATGTTAAAATCAAAATTCCAGCAACATAGAAGTGAAATCCATCACGATTAAGTCGCTTCATACATAATCACTTCCTTAAAAACTAATATAGACATCTTAACACTATAACAAAGGGGTGAAAGAAATGATACCATATATACTATATGTGGAAAATTTTTTATGAAAAGTTAGTCATTTTCTTAATACTGATAATTCGCAATTTATTCGTGGTTAGAAGTTAATTCATAAAGATAATTATGAATTTGTTTCCGGTTAATCATTTTATTTAATTGGCTTAAGTATAAAAAATTCTGTAACATAATATATATGTAACTTTTGTCTGAAATTTGTAACTTAGGAGTGGAATTATGGCAGACTTATTTGAATCTTTTATAAAAAATGATCGACAAAGGGATCTAATCAGGATGGCGGAACGATTGGCAATCCGTGTTAAACAGAGGGTACCCGAAACGGAAGAAAATGCTTCTTTTTCATTAGAAAATTTAAACGATTTGAAGTCTGAAGGATATGTCACGTTGCCTCTTCCATTAGAATATGGAGGACAACAAATCAACCTTTATGAACTATTGCTTTTACAAGAAAGGTTAGCAGTCGGTGATGGTTCAGTTGCATTATCAATTGGATGGCACATGGGAATTATGATGGAATTAAGCGAACAAAAAATGTGGACACCGGAAAAATTTACTATGCTAGCTAGGGAAGTCGGAGAAAACAAAAAAGTTGTTAATCGTGCTGCTTCAGAACCTGCAACAGGGAGTCCGACTCGAGGAGGTATTCCCGAAACAAAAGCAGTATGGGACGGAACATACTATATTTTAAATGGAAGAAAAACCTTCACAACAATGGCTAGTGTTCTCGATTATTATCTGGTTACTGCTTATGTTGAGGATAAGCAATCGGTAGGAAGTTTTTTGATTGAAAAAGGACATCCAGGTATTAGCATTGAACATACTTGGGATACAGTAGGCATGAGAGGAACGGGTAGCGATGATCTTGTTCTTAAGAATGTAAAGCTTAATCAAGATTCATTAGTAGAGATAAATACAAAATCTGCTAAGCCAACTCCAAAAGGTTGGTTGTTGCATATCCCGGCTTGTTATTTGGGTATTGCAATAGCTGCTCGTAATGACGCGATTGAGTTCGCTAAAAGTTATCAGCCAAATAGTCTCAATACGACAATATCAGAGGTACCCCATATTAAACAAAAAATAGGTGAAATGGACTTGAAGCTTCTACAAGCAAGATATCTAATGTATGCTGTTGCAGAAAAATGGGATAACAATGTTGCAGATAGAGACAATCTAGGGCCAGAGCTTGCGGCTGTTAAAACCGTAGCTACTAATATTGCCAATGAAGTTGTCGATTTGTCTATGCGGATTGTAGGAGGAAGAGGTCTCTCGAAAAAATTGCAATTCGAGCAATACTATCGTGATGTAAGAGCAGGACTCCATAATCCACCGATGGATGATATGGTCATACAAATGCTAGGAAATCGTGCTCTAACTGAATAAGAATAAAGATATACGCTTATTTAAAAGCGTATATCTTTAGTGGGACATGTAACAATCTTCACCCTTCATCTAGTTAATTAATAATATAAATGTAAGCAAGACGAAGCCGTCTACTTTCCATTTTAAAATCCATTTTGGAAATGATGAAGGGGGTTCCTAGGTGTTAAGTATAGTTAATCCAAAGCAAATATATAGCTATCAACAAATGGAAGAAGACATAAAGAAACTAAAGTATGCTTATCCGAAATTAGTCAGATCAAAGGTAATTGGTAAATCAGTAGATGATAGAAAACTTTACGGTATTGCCATAGGATTTGGAGAAACAGAAATATTCATTAATGGTGCACATCATGCAAGGGAATGGTTAACGACAGCGTTATTAATGAATATGCTTGAAGCTTACTGCAAAGCTTATATAAATGAAAGTAAGATTGGAAGCTACTTCGTGAAAGATATCCTAAACAAAATTAGAATCTGGTTTGTACCTATGGTAAATCCTGATGGTGTTTCACTGGTTCAGCAAGGAGAAAAGAGTGCAAAAAATCCAGTGGAATTAGTAAATTTAAATAATGGAAGAAAAGATTTTTCTGCTTGGAAGGCTAATATTCGTGGGGTTGATTTGAATCGCCAATACCCAGCCGATTGGAACTCGATCCAAGATAATACTGGGAAACCGGCTCCTATGATGTATAAAGGCCCACATCCACTTAGTGAACCAGAAGCAGAAGCAATTTACAATTTTACATTAGACCATGAATTTAAAATAGCAGTAGCATATCATTCATCAGGGGAAGAAATATATTGGAAGTATAACTGTAAAGGTGAATTATTAGTAATTTCAAATAGAATCGCCCAGAGATTTAGTTCTATAACAGGTTACAAGTTGCTTGAATCCGGAGCGAGTCCTGGTGGAGGAGGTTTTACGGATTGGTTTATAAGCGATCTGAAAAAACCTGCTTTTACTCCTGAGATATCCCCACTCGTAGGTCCAAGACCAGTCCCATTAAATATGTATGATAAAATCTGGAATGATAATAAAGAAGTAGGCCTGTTGCTTGCTGAAGAAGCACTTGATTTACACTAACAAGCAAGCACTAAGATGAAAATAATAGATAAAATTAGCTTGGCTTGTCCGGTATCAATCGACAAGCCAAGCTTTTCTATTTGTTGTCATCCTTATCTTTTTCTGAATCAATAAAGTCATGATCGATGTACTCTTCTGAAAACTCAGTTTGTAACGTGCTATTTATATTTCGACGATTTACAATTATTTCTTCATCCTTATGGAACACTTGATAGTGCATGTACATATGGAAGACTGCTTCACTACAAGCTATTAACAATGCAGAAAAGAGTGAAGCATAAAATATTCCGTATTCTACTTGGAAGAAAAATGTTGCGAGTGCCCAAACGAAAAGAAAAACTAACCCGAAATCTGCTATAGAAGCAACTAAGTTACCATAACGACGTAAGATAAATAAATCTCCTAGTAAATAAGAAACACCGGTAACTAGTACGCTTATGATAAAAATAGTAGTTATGGAGGCGTTATTAAAAATCCCCAATATCGAATAAAGGACAATACTTATAATAATGAACTTTATCGCAAGTGCTTTGATATGATCCATATATGACCTCCTCTCAAGCGAGATATACTATATTATTTGTTAAAGTCGATAGAAATAAAGCTAATAACGAAAGGTAATTATTAGAAAGTAATTAGTGTTTTACTATCACTTTTTTGAAAATAAGATTATACAAGAGAAATCGAAAGATAAATGAAGAAAAAAAGATATGATTAACGCTTACATTGCATTTCTGAAATTATATTATGTATGTTAAAATTCATTTGTTCATAACGGTTCCAACATTATGAGAGTTGGTTAACGTCGTATAATAAAATAGGAAGAGGTGCTTAATTGGATATATCTACTATAAAACAAAATTGGTTTGGTAATGTCAAAGGTGATATCCTAGCCGGAACAGTAGTAGCACTTGCCTTAATACCTGAAGCAATTGCTTTCTCTATTATCGCTGGTGTTGATCCGATGGTTGGGTTGTATGCATCTTTTTGTATAGCAGTTGTTATTGCCTTTGTTGGTGGTAGACCGGGAATGATTTCAGCCGCAACAGGTGCAATGGCATTGTTGATGATTACCTTGGTAGCAGATCACGGGTTGCAATACTTACTCGCAGCAACAATTTTAACAGGTGTTATTCAAATTGTAATGGGTGTATTTAAGCTCGCTCGCTTTATGAAATTCATACCAAGATCGGTAATGATTGGTTTTGTTAACGCGCTAGCTATTCTAATTTTCACTTCACAATTACCTCACTTTGTGGGTGAATCATGGCCGATGTACGCAATGGTTATCGGTGCATTAGCAATTATATATATTTTACCTAGGTTCACAAAAGTAGTACCTGCACCATTAGTGGCTATTGTTGTTATTACGATAATTGCAATCTATGCTGGAAGTGGGGTTCGTACTGTAGGTGATATGGGCGAACTAACACAAGCTTTGCCAGTTTTCTTATTACCTAGTATTCCATTAAATTTTGAAACATTAGCAATTATTTTTCCATATGCATTAGCATTGTCTATTGTTGGTTTGTTGGAATCTTTCCTTACCGCACAAATTGTTGATGACATGACAGACACAGAAAGTAATAAAAATAAAGAAGCAAAAGGACAAGGAATAGCAAATATTGTTTCTGGTTTCTTTGGTGGAATGGCTGGCTGTGCAATGATAGGTCAGTCGGTAATTAATGTTAAGTCAGGTGGTAGTGGTCGATTATCAGCCTTGACTGCTGGGGTATTTTTAATGGTGCTTATTATGGTATTCAATGATTTACTTGTTCAGATTCCGATGGCTGCTTTAGTTGGTGTTATGATCATGGTCTCGATAGGGACTTTTGATTGGAATTCTTTAAAAACTCTTCATCTAATGCCAAGAACAGACGCTATTGTTCTAATTGTTACAGTCGGTACTGTTGTTTATACACATGACTTATCAAAAGGTGTACTAGCTGGTGTCGTCCTTAGTGCAATCTTCTTCGCTGCAAAGATTTCCAAAGTGCATGTGAAAGCTATAATGGTTGAAGGAAGCAAGAAGAAAAAAGTCTATAAAGTAACTGGACAGCTTTTCTTTGCATCAGTAACTGATTTTGTTGCTAGCTTCGATTTTAAAGAAGATGTTGATTATGTCGAATTGGATTTTAGTCAAGCACACTTATGGGATGATTCTGCTGTTGGAGCAATTGATAAAATTGTTTTAAAATATAAAGAAAATAAAACAGACGTTGCTGTTATTGGCTTGGATCAAGAAAGCTCAGATTTAATAGAAAAGCGGGCTGTCTATAATAAATCAGATGCTAAACTAGCCAATCACTAATTATCCAAGGATCACATATTTATGTGATCCTTTCTTCTTTAAGAAGAAATATTTAATATTTTGTGTATCGCACTGAACAAATGTTTTTATATATGGCGTTGTTTGCTATAATGAAAAAAAGAAATGTGTTAGGAGATATTGATATGTTTAATAATATATTATTAGCATCAGACGGTTCCGATCACGCCATACGCGCAGCTGAGAAAGCTTTATCATTAGCGAATGGTAATCCTAAAGCTGAAATTAAAGTTGTATATGTAGTTGATGGTACAAAATCAAAAGCGGATGTATTACACAATTGGAATTCGATTGATGTAGACAGAAGTAGAAAAGAGAAACTGACCTTAACAGAGCAAAAATTAAAGCATGCAAATATTAATTATGAAATAAAGATTCTACACGGTGAACCTGGACCGAGCATCGTTAAATATGCCAATGAAAATAATATGGATGTTTGTGTTATTGGTAGCCGCGGGTTAAATTCTTTACAAGAAATGGTTTTAGGAAGCGTAAGTCATAAGGTGGCTAAGCGCGCAAAGTGTCCAGTTATGATAGTGAAGTAATGGTTCGGGGTGGCGATGTTTGCCACCCCTTTTTGTTTTATTGATTTTTATATTGTGGTTCTTGCGTTTCAATATATTGTAGACGAGCTTTTAGGTTATCAAGGACTTGTTGTTGCTGGTTTCCTAGGTTTTGGAACATCTGCTTTGCAGTTTGGTCCTGCGTTTCTAGGGAAAAGCTATGCAAGCTTGCCAATACGCTCTCACAGCTAGAAATTGCTTGTTGCATTTGTGTTCCTACTGTCATGTTTCTCACCTCCTTAGATTAATTACGACCAGGTTTATAACCATTAGGACCCTCGTTTTGTTTTTTGCTAGTTATATCTACGTCAACAAATCCTTGTTGATTATAGGTAGCTAAGGTTATTTCCGATAGATTTCCCTCATTTAAGTTATAAGCCATCAACTGATTCCACAGCCATCGATAATCCAAATGTAGAAAATTTAAATTGTGGTCAATAATCTCACCATCAATAACGAGTGGTATTTCAACAAAAGTTGGGGAGGGTGTTACTTGAAGATCATTCGCTTGTAATGGCCGTTTGTCAGATTTAGGAATAATACTTATCTTTCCAGTCGATTCAATCGTCATCATTTCAATATCTTCTACATTTGTATAACCTTTTACTCGTAATGAGGATATAATTTCTGAGACTGTCATTCTCTCCTTTTTTAATGCATGTTCAATAATTTCACCGCTACGAATTAGAACTGTTGAGCTTGGAGTCATAATTGGACGTATTTTGTTAATTAATTTTAGTCGAGCAAAAACAATATAAATGATTGCTATTGCTAGGGAGTAGTAAGTTGCTAGTCCAAGTTGATTCGAAGTAATCGGCGTAGTAATAATGTTTCCAACAACTAATACAGCTAACAAATCGAACATAGTCATTTCAGTTACTGCTTTTTTACCCATTAGTCTTAATAATGTGTAACCAACTATAAA
This sequence comes from Aquibacillus saliphilus, assembly GCF_020404745.1. Taxonomy (GTDB): domain Bacteria; phylum Bacillota; class Bacilli; order Bacillales; family Amphibacillaceae; genus Aquibacillus; species Aquibacillus saliphilus. Next base: position 133,401 of record NZ_JAIZAP010000005.1, on the reverse strand, counting down.
GACAATAATAGGTGATAATATGTAATCATATAAACTCAAAATGCACCACCTCAGTAGAAAGGTTACCCTTTAAGTGATTTTTTTATTAACGTCAGAAATAAAAAAACGGAAGAATCATATAGATTCTTCCGGGCCTTAACTTGACTCTGAGCTAAACAGTGCCATATCTTCTTTTTAAGAATTACTGTTCATTTGCCAACTTCTTTTTTAGGTCGAAATACAAAGAATTTCATCATAACAAAACTAGCGGTAGACGACAAAACCATCGCAGATACTTTTGCAATGTTTTGTTCAATAAATGCAGATAAATTGCCTATCATATTCATCTCTAACAATTGAAAGAAGGAGATGAATATGATGTTACTAATAGCTAATGCGATGACTGCTTGTAAAATAAATAACATTATTTCCTTCGAATTCGTCGTCGCACGATGTTTAAACGTGTACCTGGTATTCCAAATATAACTATTTAACATAACTAATATATAAGCAATGGTGTTAAACACTAACAAAATAAAGGAATCTTTTGTAGGCCATAACAATAAAAGTACATTTAATGAAACAATATCAACAATTGCATTGCTCATCCCGATAAATCCAAATTGAATTAATTGACCTTTAATTTTTTGTGCCATTTCACCAACACTCTCTTAGACGTTTATCACTCTTCTTAATGAAGTTACTTTATTATTAATGTCTTATCGTATGTTTTAATAATCTAAATTTAGGATACACATTAGTATAAAATATTTCAAATCCATCAAAGGAGAGTGGAGATTAATAATGAAACTTGAAAAAAAATTGAAGGATTTGCAAAGTGTACAATTAAACAAACCTAATCGCGTGTTAACCATGTACTTAAATACAGATCCATCCGATCCAGATCAACAAGGTGGAGAATGGAAAATTCAACTTAAAAACGGATTAAACAGTTTTGAGAATTATTTAGAGGAAAGTGGAGATAAAGAAGAACTAAAATATTTCAAAAATGTTCGTACAAAAGTAGAAGATTTTGTTTATGAAAATAAGTTGGATTTACAGAAAAGTATTGTGTTATTTGCTTCACCCGATGAATCAGTCTGGTTCGCAGAGAAATTGCAAATGAATGTTAAGACAGAATTTCATTGGCAAGATTCCCCTGTTACTGACCAGTTGTACCAAATGCACACTAACTTTCCAAAAACAGGGATAATACTCGTTCAGCAAAGCCAGGTAAAAATAATTGAAGCAGAACTTGGTGCAGTTCTGGAAACGAAACATTATCAATTAGACTTAGATACAGAAGATTGGAGACAATTTGCTGGACCAGATAAGGCTGGAGCAACAATGGGTAAAGGCGGAAAAAATTTACAACAGGATCATTTTGATAACAGGTTCAGAGCGAATCAAAAACGTTGGTACAAGAATTTAGCTCCTAACCTAGACAAGCTTGCTAAAGATCATCAATGGGAGCGTATTTATATTGTAGGCGAAAAAGAAGAGGCTAGAGATATTGAACAACATATGAACAAAGATGTTTATGAAATACAAGGAATGAATATTCTTGATCGTGAAGAATCGAAAGTGATTGAAAAGGTAGTTGCTTAGTAAAAAACACCCTCAATCTAATTAGTTTAGGTTGAGGGTGTTTCCTATTAATATAATGATAATAATTATAAATAGGCTAACAACTAGTGATGATAAAATATAAAAAAGTGCCTTTTTATACTTTTTGGCTAAAAGCATTGATAACGCTTCTGTCCCAAAAGTAGAAAATGTAGTATAAGCACCACAGAATCCTGCTCCTAGTATTAGCCAAATCCAATTGCTTATTAAGTTATGTTCTAGTAACACAAAGATAATGCCTAATAGCATAGAACCACTCACGTTTGCAATCCATGTGCCATAAGGTTTATAAGTTTCTAGATTGTTCCACTTGATGCCGACTGTAAAACGAGCTATCGATCCAAAAAATCCACCAATAGCCACTAAAACTAGTCCCATTTTTACACCTTCATTCTTTTAACAGCAACTAAATATCCAGCAAAGCAAAGGAATATTCCACCAATGATATTGCTAGAAACATAGAGGATGGCAAGTAGGTTATTTGTGTTCCATAAAATGACGGTCTCTAAGGTGAAGGCAGAAAATGTAGTGAGTGAACCAATAAAACCTGAACCAATTGCCGTTAGTATTTTTGCAGGCAAAAGGCTTTTCAAACTAGCACTACTTGAAAGATAAGCCAAAATAAAACAACCGAGCAAATTAACGATAAGTGTTGCAAATGGGAATCCATTTGTAAAGGGTAATAAGGAAATTCCATATCGGAAGGAAGCTCCCAAGGATCCTCCAATTCCAACTAGAATTAATATTTGCCAATCAGTCTTTTTTATTGACATGCTGGACAGCGTCCGTAAATTTCAAACTTATGATCATCAATTGCGAAATTATTAAGTTCTCCTTTAATATCATCCATTGGACAGGAATGAATTTCTTTAGTAATCCCACAATCATTACAAATAAAATGATGATGGTGGTGATGATCGCACTTCATTCGGAAATGCTTTTCACCATTTAATTCAGTAGATTCTAAAATTCCCACTTGATGAAATAGATGAAGATTTCTGTAGATAGTGTCAAAGCTAATCCCTTCATAATTAGGCTCCATATAGCTCAGTAAGTCTTTGGCTGTGCGATATCTGTCTTCTTTAGAAAAGTAAGTTATGATATCTTCTCGTTTACCTGTGTACTTATAGCCTTTTTCTTTTAGTATATTTAACCCTTCTTGTACATTCATTGTATCGCCTTCTTTCTAGACAATATAAACCATATTTTCTTAATAGAAATCGATAATAATAATATAATAATCGAAGTAACAACAATGGTGCCACCTGGTGGTATTTCAAAGTAATAACCAGAAATTAATCCTATAATAACAGATGTTTCGCCAAAAATAATAGAAAATAGTATGGTTTGTTTAAATCCTTTTGCAATCCGAATTGCAGCTGCAACTGGTAACGTCATTAATGCTGAAACGAGTAAAACTCCCACAATTCGTATAGAAGCTGCAATAACAAGTGCGGTTAACACGATGAAGATGAAATGAATTCTCTTGGCATGAATCCCTGATACAACAGCATGTTCTTCATCGAATGATAACATGAACAGTTCTTTATAAAATAGGAATAGGGTAGTTAAAACAATGATTGAGATTGCAATGATCATCCATAAATCACTACGACTCACTGCAGAGACAGAACCGAATAAATAATTATATAAGTCAGTGTTAAATCCATTCGCTAAAGAGATAAATATAACACTAAGTCCAACACCTCCGGAGAGTATTATTGGGATAGCAAGCTCCTGGTAGGCTTTATATACTCGCCGTAGCTGTTCGACAAAGACAGAGCCAATAACAGAAAAGGCCATTCCTGTATAAAAGGGCGTGATACCTATCGCGAATTTTTTTTCTATTAATAAGCCAAAAGCGATACCTGCCAAGGTTACATGGGAGAGTGCATCTGCAATAAGAGACAACCGTCTTACGACAATAAAAGTCCCAAGTAGTGGTGCGATTAATCCAATTAAAAGTCCTGTGTAAAAAGTGTTTTGTAAAAATTCATATTCAAAAAAGCTTTCTAGCATGATGTTTCCCCCGATTAATGATTATGTGTGACTACATTTAATGGATGTCCGTAAAACTGGGACAAATCCTTTTCTGAGAGATTAGAGAACTCAAGTGGATTTCCATGAAAATGTAACGTCTTATTTAAGCATACGATATCTGTAGCGTGGTGTGTCATCGTTCCAGTATCATGTGTTATCAGTAACAAAGTGATATTTTTCTTTTCATTTAAGCTGTGTAACAAGTCATAAAATTTTTGAACATTTTCTGTATCAACACCAACCGTAGGTTCATCTAAAATAAGTAGTTCAGGATCGCTAACTAACGATCGTGCAATAAATATACGCTGTTGCTGCCCACCAGATAGATCACCGATGTTTTCGTGTAGGTACTCTGACATCCCAACTTGTTCGACTGCATGTGCAATTTTTTGTTTGTGTTCTTTAGTGAACAATTTAAAATAACCTACTTTTGCTGTTAATCCCATGGATACAACTTCATTGACAGTAGCTGGGAATCCGCGATTAAAAGAATTTGCTTTTTGTGATACAAATCCAATTTTATTCCAATCTTTAAATTTATCAATCGGTGTGCCAAACAAATCAATAGAACCCTGGTGGGACTTGAGAATTCCAAGTATTAATTTGATTAAGGTAGTCTTACCACCGCCGTTTGGTCCAACAAGTCCCATGAATGAGCCTTTTGGGACTTCAAAATTTATATTTTTTAATGCATGTTTATTTTCATAAGCATAATTTACCTGTTTCATTGAAACAATTTTTTGGGTCATACTGATTCTCCGTTCCATTTTCTAACTGAATATTTTCTGCTCATATTCTCTTGATAGTATAGTCTAATAATAAACATTAAATTACATTTTAGAATGTAAGGTTGAATTCATTCTATCGTAATCGTTCTGATTTGTAAATGAGAATGATTACGTTTTGAAGGGTTACTTTCAATATCCGGTTCTGTTAAAAATTAAAAGAAGTCCCCAATCGTATGACAAGGGACTGTTAACTACTATTTGAATTATTAGAAGAGTTTAGATAGACAAAAACTTATAACCCATTTTTTTTTTAGTTAATGTTGCGGTAATTGATTCGTGTATCCGGTGAATTGTTGATAGGATTGTTGCATTTTTTGTTGATCACAAGCCTCAACGCTATACCAACCGTTTTTAAACATTAAATTATATAAATTTCTTTGACAATCCTGAGTCTCATTAAATATGGTTGCTAAATCGTGATATATTGCTTGATTGCTGGCTTCATTAAGTACGGTACTATAGGATGCTGTCATATATTTTTCAGTTGTCAATAGATCATTAACGAAGTCTCGGTCATTCATTTGTGGTGTACTTGGAACTTGAACCTCAGGGTTTTGGACCTTTTGGTTTTGTTGTTGATTCATCAAGTAGGCTCCTTTCTTTAATTCATAGGTTGTTGATTTTTGTTAAGGTGCAAAAGAATCTTGTTATAATGCGTTTCGTGCATTTGGCAAACTCGCTCCAATTCAGACTTTATTTCAGGAATTGTACATTGAGCTGCAAAAAAATGAGCTTTTTTTGATGCATTTAAATTCCAAGAAAGCATATCAGTAAGATACAGTAAATCCTTGGAGCTAACAATGTTTGGCGGTTGCTGCATTATTTGTGCTTGATTTTGCCCCATTGATTGACCTATTGGTTGATTTTGTTGTTGCACTCTTTAAAACCTCCTTAATTTTTCCTCCTTACATTTCCCAAGCTTTTTAAAACTATACAAATCATATGGAGTGAATTTTTTATACAGTCTATATGATGGCTAAAATCCAGAAGAAAACCTTTACATTTTCTTGCTAAAAGATGATAGAATAATATATAAATAGACTATTATATTTGTAAGATAGACAAACATAGGTATAGGGGGATTTCTTATGGAACAATTGTTGCGGAACTTTTTCTTATTCTTATCTAAAAACAAATTCTTCACAAAATTAGCAAAAAGGTATGGCTTTCGGTTTGGTGCAGGCACTGTAGTTGCTGGAGAGAATATTGAGCATGCTGCTGAAATTATTGAAAAATTAAATAACAAAGGCTTAGTAGTAACCATTGACCATCTTGGTGAATTTATTGATAGTGAGGAAGAAGCACGTCAAGGTGCAGATGAATGTATAAAGGCTATTGAAGTTATTGCAGAAAAGAACTTGGATTCTCAATTATCATTAAAAATGACCTCAATGGGCCTAGATATTTCTCATCAATTAGTAATGGAAAATATGAGAAGAATCTTAGATGCAGGAAAGAAACATAATGTTTTTGTAACTATCGATATGGAAGATTTTGATCGGTGCCAAAAAACACTTGATATCTTCAAAGAATTAAAGAGTGAATACGAGGGTGTAGGAACGGTAATTCAATCTTACCTTTACCGAACTGTTGAAGATATAGAGGATTTAAATGAATTCAGTCCCAATTTACGCCTTGTTAAGGGTGCATATAAAGAATCACCGAAAGTAGCTTTTCCAGAAAAAAAGGATGTAGATGATAATTATAAAAAAATTATAAAGTTGCATTTATTGAATGGGAATTATACTGCTGTAGCTTCACATGATGATGCAATGATCGAATATACCAAAAAGGTTGAAAAAGATTATGATATTTCAAGAGAACAGTTTGAATTTCAAATGCTTTATGGATTTCGAAACGAACGCCAGCAGGAATTAGTTGACGAAGGTTATAAAATGCGTGTGTACGTTCCGTATGGCAATGATTGGTATGGTTATTTTATGAGAAGATTAGCTGAGCGACCTGCTAATATTGTATTTGCCATTAAAGGTATTTTTAGTAAATAACCTGTCATTAATTAAAGGCTTTAGTCCTTTAAAGCCTTTAATTTTAAAAAAATGATTGCGAAATATCAGAAAATATTTTATAGTTGAGATATAAGAAGATAATTTGAATCTTCATTTTTTATGAGTATTAATGAATGAACGTTCATTCAAATTAATCGTGAGGGGGAGAAAATATGGTTATGAGAATTAAGCGTGCAGCTGTAATTGGTTCTGGCATAATGGGTTCTGGAATAGCGGCACACCTTGCAAATGTTGGAATCGAGGTATTAATGCTAGATGTTGTTCCAAATAAATTAACAGATCAAGAAGAGACTAAAAATTTATCATTAAGTGATAAAGCTGTTCGTAATCGTATAAGTACATTAAGTAAAAAGGCACTATCCAAACATAAGCCATCACCAATTACCAGTATAAAAAGTTTGGATTTAATTGAAGTTGGTAATTTAGATGATGACATCAGTAAATTATCCGAAGTAGATTGGATTATTGAAGTTGTTGTAGAAAACCTGGAAGTGAAAAAGAAAGTATTAAAAGTGGTTGATGAAAACAGGAAAAAAGGAAGCGTTGTCAGTTCTAACACCTCGGGTATATCCATTGAACAAATGGTTGAAGATTGTTCGACGGATTTAAAAGAGCATTTTTTAGGGACACACTTTTTTAACCCTCCACGCTATTTGAAATTACTAGAGGTAATACCGACAAAATGGACGAATAACGAAGTGATTGATTTCATGAAGAGTTATGGAGAAGACATACTTGGTAAGGGTGTAGTTGAAGCGAAAGACACACCTAACTTTATAGCCAATCGTATTGGAACTTACGGGTTACTTATTACAGTTAAATTAATGAAAGAAAAAGGTTTGAGTATTGGTGAAGTGGATTCTGTTACTGGACCTTTAATAGGTAGACCTAAAAGTGCCACTTTCAGAACACTAGATGTAGTAGGTTTAGATACTTTTGCCCATGTTGCGGGTAATGTTTACGGTCAGGTCACTGGAAAAGAAAAAGAGGTCTTTGAAATTCCTAAGTTCATGCAGTCAATGCTAGATAATAAATGGCTAGGTGCAAAGTCAGGCCAAGGATTTTATCTGAAGAAAAAGGGGCCTAATGGTAGTGATATTTATGAGCTTGACTATGATTCTCTAGATTACCAAGAAAGGAAATCATTAAAAACGAAGGCAACAGAATTGGCCAAACAAGAAAAAGGTGTTAAAAGAAAAATGAAAGCGCTTGTATCAATGCCGGGTGATAGAGCAAGTGATTTTGTCTGGGAAGTCATCAAGCCAGTTCTTCTTTATTCAGCTGAATTGGTAGGGGAAATAGCAGATGATATTAATGCAATTGACCAGGCGATGCGCTGGGGATTCGGATGGCAATTAGGTCCCTTTGAAATGTGGGACGCAATTGGCTTCAATGAGTCGGTTGAAAGAATGATTAATGAAGGGGAAACGGTCCCTGATTGGATTACAACTATGATTGATAATGGTCATAAATCTTTTTACAAGAAGGAAGAAGGGTCGGTTCTTTATTATTTTAATGGAGATTACAAAAAACATAACTTCAATGTTAAGGACATTAATCTTCATCTGACTAAAGAAAAACAAGGCGTTATAAAGAAAAACACAGGTGCAAGTTTAATAGATATAGGGGATGGGGTTGCATGTTTAGAATTTAACTCTAAAAGTAACGCAATTGGTATGGATATTCTCCAAATGATCAATCAATCGATTGAAGAGGTAAATAAAAATTACGAAGGCCTTGTCATTGGTAACCAAGGAAAGAATTTTTGTGTCGGAGCTAACGTTGCAATGATGTTAATGGAGGCACAGGATGGCAATTTCTTTGAACTTGATATGGTTATTAGACATTTTCAAAATGCAATGATGAATATAAAATATGCCGAAAAACCTGTCGTTACTGCACCGTTTGGAATGACATTAGGTGGTGGAGCAGAGGTGTGCTTACCTTCAAGCTCAATTCAAGCTGCACAAGAAACATATATTGGCTTGGTTGAATTCGGCGTAGGTTTAATCCCTGGTGGTGGTGGAAATAAGGAACTTTATTTGAAGCAAATTAGAAATTTACCTCCGGGTGTAGATTTAGATCTTCATAAAGTAACGAATGCAGTATTTGAACGAATAGCAATGGCGAAAGTATCTACTTCCGCACAAGAAGCGATTGAAAATGGGTACTTAAATAAACAAGATGGTATTAGTGTCAACCAAGATCACTTATTATTCGATGCTAAGCAGAAAGTTCTTAGTCTACAAAAAGCGGGTTATCAACCACCTAAACGTGAAAGAATCCCTGTTGTTGGTGAGCCGGGTTATGCAACAATGCTGCTTGGAACTAAATCATTGGCACTTAGTGGTTATGCATCGGAACATGATGTCAAAATCGCAGAGAAACTAGCCTTCGTTTTAGCTGGAGGTCGGATTAAGGAAGGATCTCTTGTTGAGGAACAATACTTATTAGATATTGAACGTGAAGCATTTTTAAGTTTAATTGGAGAACGAAAAACACAAGAGCGGATGCAACACATGTTAGTAAAAGGAAAAGCATTACGAAATTAACTTATTTTTTATAGAGGGGGAAAAATTGTGAAGGAAGCTGTTATTGTCGCGGGTGCAAGAACACCAGTGGGAAAAGCCAATAAAGGTTCTTTAGCTCACATGCGATCAGATGATCTTGCTGCATTAACAATTAAAGAAACAATAAAGCGTGCTGGAAACTATCAAGGGAATATTGATGATGTCATTATTGGCTGCGCGATGCCAGAGGCTGAACAAGGAATGAATATGGCAAGGAATATTGCTGGTTTAGCAGGACTCCCAAAAACTGTGCCAGGGATTACTATAAATCGATACTGTTCCTCTGGATTACAAAGTATTGCTTATGCCGCTGAACGAATTATGCTAGGAAGCAGTGATACGATTATTGCTGGTGGAGCAGAGTCAATGAGTATGATCCCTATGGGAGGACATGTCATTAAACCAAATATAGAGCTTGTAGAAAATGCACCAGGTTACTATATGACAATGGGACACACAGCTGAAGAAGTTGCGAATCGTTTTGGAATTTCAAGACAAGATCAAGATTCATTTGCAGCAAGAAGTCATGCCAGAGCTGCACAAGCATTAAAAGATGGAAAATTTAATGATGAAATTGTACCAATTGAAATTACTGATCGACAAATAGGAATTGACAATAAGATTAAGGAATCGAAACGTTTATTTAGCTCAGATGAAGGTGTTAGAGCTGAAACAACTACAGATGTACTCTCAAAATTGCGACCCGCCTTTTCAAGAACTGGCTCTGTAACAGCGGGTAATTCATCGCAAATGAGTGACGGTGCCGCATCGGTGCTTGTCATGGAGCGAGAAAAGGCCAAAGCAGAAGGTCTAACCCCACTAGTGAAATTTGTATCTTTTGCAGTAGCTGGTGTTGAACCTGAGATAATGGGGGTTGGTCCAGTTAAGGCAATACCCAAAGCGTTAGAGTTAGCGGGACTTTCTTTATCGGATATTGGTTTGTTTGAATTGAATGAAGCATTTGCGTCACAGTCAATCCGAGTTATTCGAGAGTTAAAACTTGATGAAGATAAAGTGAATGTTAACGGTGGTGCAATTGCGCTTGGACATCCATTAGGCTGTACGGGAACTAAGCTATCTTTGAGTTTAATTTATGAAATGAAGAGACGAAATGAACAGTTTGGAGTAGTTACGATGTGTATTGGTGGCGGCATGGGAGCTGCTGGTGTATTCGAATTATTATAAGATAAGAAGGGGAGCGTTATTATGGGAGAAACTAAAGAAAAAGTTTTTAAGGGTGGAGCATTCATTACTGAAGATTTAGCACCAGAAGATATTATAACACCAGAGGACTTTACAGAAGAACATCGTATGATTGCAAAAACAACAGAGGATTTTGTTATAGGAGAGGTAATTCCAAAAGTTGATTTATTAGAGGATCATCAATTTGAGCACTCTGTTGAGTTATTAAAAAAAGCAGGAGAATTGGGACTTCTAGGTGTTGATATCCCTGAAGAGTATGGTGGACTAGGTTTAGACAAAATTAGTTCTTCATTAATTACTGAAAAATTTGCTCGATCTGGTGGATTTTCAGTCACTCATGGGGCACATGTAGGAATTGGAACATTGCCTATTGTGTTCTTTGGCACAGAGGAGCAAAAACAAAAATACTTGCCTGATTTAGCAACAGGAGAGAAACTAGCGGCTTATGCATTAACTGAACCGGGATCGGGTTCAGATGCTTTAGGAGCGAAAACAAGTGCTAAGTTAAATGAGGAAGGAACGCACTATATTTTAAATGGTGAAAAACAATGGATAACGAACTCTGCATTCGCAGATGTATTTATTGTCTATGCTCAAATTGATGGTGATAAATTTACTGCATTTATCGTTGAACGGGACTTTCCTGGAGTATCAACTGGTCCTGAAGAAAAGAAAATGGGAATTAAAAGCTCTTCTACACGGACAGTTGTTTTAGATGAAGCGAAAGTACCAGTAGAAAATGTATTAGGAGAAATTGGGAGAGGACACGTGATTGCTTTTAATATATTAAATGTTGGTCGCTATAAACTAGCTGTTGGTGGAATTGGTGGAGCAAAAAGAGGTATAGAGCTTTCTGCCAAGTATGCGAATCAACGGAAACAATTTAATACACAGATTTCAAAATTTGCTCTTATTCAAGAAAAGTTAGCAACGATGGCTACCAATACGTATGTAAATGAGAGTGCTGTTTATAGAACTGTTGGTCTGTTTGAACAACGAATGGGGAAACTGACTGAGGATGAGCTAAGAGACGGAAAAGAGATTGCAAAAGCAATCGCAGAGTACCAAATTGAGTGTTCATTAAACAAAGTATTTGGAACCGAACTGATGGACTTTGTTGTGGATGAAGCGGTTCAAATACACGGTGGTTATGGCTTTATGCAAGAGTATGAAGTGGAACGGATGTATCGTGATTCTAGAATACAACGAATATTTGAAGGAACAAATGAAATTAATCGATTGTTAATTCCCGGAACTTTAATGAAGAAGGCCATCAAAGGAGAACTTCCGTTATTGCAAAGGGCACAAGCTTTACAAGAAGAACTAATGATGCTAATGCCTGAAGATGTTGGAACGGATACATTAGAAAAGGAAAAGTATTTACTGAAAAATGCTAAAAAAATCGGTTTGCTATCTGCAGGGATAGCTGCTCAAAAATTCGGTCAAAAATTAGAACAAGAGCAAGAAATATTAGCCAACATTGCAGATATTGTTTCTGAGGTCTATAACATGGAATCTGCCATTCTAAGAACGGAAAAAGCTATATTGAGAAATGGAGAAGAAAAGAACCACCAAAAGATTCTCTACACAGAAGTTTATGTTCAAGAGGCTTTTAACCGAATTGAAGCACACGCAAAAGAAACAATTATCGCCAGTGAATCGGGTGATACATTAAGAGTTACACTCTCAGCAATGCGTAAGCTAACTAGACATGATCCAACAAATGTTATTGCGAAAAAACGAGAAGTTGCTAAAGCGATTATTAGTGAAGAAAAATACGTAGTCTAGAAAAGTAACTAAATAGATTTCTTTTCCCCTGTTGAAATTTAATGGGGGATTTTTTTATTATCATTATCTCAAGTATGATTAAAATTTATCTATTGTAATACAATTGTCGAATATTTTGATCTTTCTTATGTAAGTGTTGTTGTAAATCTTCGGAGTTGATAGAAATTGCGACGTAACTGCAATGTAGTTTTCCTTTTATATTCTTTATAAGATGAGTGCTATGTCAGCGCTGCGGAAATACTCTTCGCTTTCCGCGGGTGGCTGCTGAGCCTCCTCGTGCTGCGCACTGCGGGGTCTCATCTATGCCTTTCCTCCCGCAGGAGTCTTCGAGTATTTCCTCCGCTTAGAATAGCTTTCTGTTCAAATGGGAAATAACACGGAACGTTGATTTCAAGGCATATAGCCACTCATTAACCAGAACACGATTACCCAGCGTAGGCAGAATACGAAGACTCCAGTGGGAACAGCACGAGCCGAAGACCCCGGAAGAATCGTTCTTTGATTCTGAGGAGGCTAAGGCCGTGCCCACGGAAAGCGAAGTATTCTGCTGAAGCGACCGTATGGCAGTCAATTCAATTAGAGTGAAAGATAGCAAGTTCATGCAAAAGTTACGTCGCATTTTATAGTTATTGTGTCAAAAACAATAATCTTTTGGAAAACAGCGTGAATTTTTATTATACAAATAAGGAATATGATAAAATGTTTTTATAAAAGGAGGTTTTTGAATGACTGTAACTTTTTATTGGTATCCGAAGTGTGGAACATGTCAAAAAGCGAAAAAATGGCTTGAAGCTAATGACGTTGAGTTTAGGACGGTACATATGGTTGAGGACACTCCGACGAAAGAAGAATTACAAGAAATTATAAATGTTAGTAATTATCCTATAAAGAAATTTTTCAATACTAGTGGAAAAAAATATCGAGATTTAGGATTGAAGGATAAACTAAAGGATGCTACTGATAGTGAGATGTTGGACTGGCTTGTTTCAGATGGTATGTTGATAAAGAGACCAATAATAACTGATGGACATAATGTTTCACTAGGTTTTAAAGAAGAGTTTTTTGAGCAAACTTGGAAATAGGTGTGCGAAATATTGGAAATAAAAGCGACTAGCTTTTATATTTATAAATGGACTTTATTTTAATGGAGGTTATAACATGAGTTTACCAAATGAATTACGCTACTCAGAAGAACATGAATGGGTGAAAGTTGAAGGAGATAAAGTACGAATTGGGATTACAGATCATGCGCAGGCCGAACTAGGAGATATCGTGTTTGTTGAACTACCAGAAGAGGGTGATGTGTTAGAAGAGGATGAGCCCTTTGGTAGTGTTGAGTCAGTAAAGACTGTATCAGAACTCTATGCCCCAATAAGTGGTAAGGTTGTCGAGGTAAACGCGGAACTAGATTCCAGTCCAGAGTTTGTTAATGAGTCGCCTTATGATAAAGCATGGATGATTGTTGTTGAACCAAATGACTTATCAGAAATTGATAATCTAATGACTGCTGAAGAATACGAACAAATGATTAAAGAAGAGGATTAAGTCAAAATTAAATCATTTTGTATTATGTTCATAAAAATGTAAAATGATAATACAATGTATTAGAAGCAATAGAGAAAATCCCTTGTTACTAGTCTGTAACAGGGGATTATTATTAAATTGTCTTTTTTCCTTATACTATAGCTATGATATCTATACGATAAGTAGGTGGTAAGCTATGACGGATATAGAAAAAGTAATAATTGTAGAGGGCCGGACAGATAAAATGCAAATTGAAAAAATAATCAATGAAGAAGTCAAAATTATTTGCACGAATGGAACGTTGGGAATTGAACGGTTAGAGGAATTGTTAATTAACTTTGATCTTGATAACAAGGATGTCTTTATCTTGGTTGACGAAGATAACGCTGGGCAAAAGTTGCGTAAGCAGTTATCATTTGAATTGCCACATGCAGAACATATTTATATTGATAAAACTTATCGAGAGGTAGCTGCAACTCCAGAATCGGAGTTAGCAACTGCCCTACTAGGCAGTAGATTTGCTATCGATCCAATTTTTTTAACTTAGAAGGCTGTTGATAAGAAATGAAATTAGCTGATACGGATACAATTACTAATGTAATTAATGATAATGAATACACGTTTATTTTCATTCAGACGCCACTCTGTGGTACTTGTAAGGTAGCCAGAAGGATGCTTGAGACAATTGAGCATCTATTTGAAGATGATTTTTTCTATGATATGAACGCTTCCTTATTTCCAGAATTTATGATACATAATCAAATCAGAAGTGTCCCATGTCTATTGGTAATGAGAAATGGGAAGATGGCAGATAGTATCTATGCTTTTGAATCTGTCACAAACATTTATAACTATGTACTAAAGTTTTTTGATCAGAAATGAGATGTTTCTGATCTTTTTATTATTCAAAACTTTTTATCCTTATCGATTAGCTTTCCCATTGATTCCACTATTGATAAGAAGTTTGTTTTGTCATCAAATTGTTCGTGAATTTCTCCGTTAACATCAATGATGATTGTTGTTGGCACCCCTGAACATTGATACAAATCATAGACTTCACGCCCCAAGTCCATAAGATTGGTTTGTGTTAAATATTTTTCTGCATATCTTCTAGGAGAATCATAATTCCGTTCTCTACCTGAGACATTAATGGTTAGCATTTTAACCTTACTACTTTTTAGGGAATTAAAAAATTTTTCCTTCATTGGTAAATCAACTCCACAATCAGCACACCACGAGGTCCAAAAGGTAATCAGAACTATATTGCCTAAATCGTCAGATAAAGTATAGTTTTCATCCTTGTTAATATAAGGTAATTTAAATAATGGTGCTTTCATTTTTTTCACTCCAAACTTATTTCATTCAAAACAATCATAACGATTATTAGTGTGTAGATAAAGTATTTAATGTATTTGTAAGAATAATTTATTGACACCCGTAATTCACCCATGCTAGAATTTTGTTTAGCGTTATAAACCATTCAAAAAAATATAAGTAATCTCTTATCAAGAGAGGTGGAGGGGCTGGCCCGATGAAACCCGGCAACCGTTAAACAGTAACTGTTTAAAATGGTGCCAATTCCTGCGAAGTGTGAAAGCTTTGGCAGATGAGAGAACTGAAAGTACTTGACTCTGCGTCTTTCTGTTCTCTGAACAGGAGGCGTTTTTTAATTTGTCTAGAAATTAAAATGGACTGGTGTGGATAATTAATTACTAAGTTAGCCACAGCAAGATCTGGTGTACGCAGGGCGCCTGCGCTTTTGTTCTTGTTTAATAATTTTTGGAATGGTTAGGATAAGAGAAATCTATGTTTCCTTATTGAACGTATGCCGAATGTTAGGAGGAAAAACCCTGATTAAAATAAATGGTTTAAAAAAAGTATTTACAACAAATTCTAATACGATTCAAGCGGTTGATGACCTAAACCTTGAAATAAAAAAAGGTGAAATATTTGGAGTGATCGGATATAGTGGCGCTGGTAAAAGTACTTTCATTAGACTTATTAACCGGTTAGAGGACCCAACAGATGGCCAAATCATCATTGATGGACAAGATATCACGTCTTTAAACCAGAAAGATCTTCGGATATCTAGGCAAGAAATTGGCATGATTTTTCAACATTTTAACTTGTTATGGTCTAGAACGATCAAAGAAAATATTGCCTTCCCATTAGAGATAGCGGGTGTTCCTAGAACGGAGAGGTTAGAGAGGGTAGATGAACTAATTAAATTGGTTGGTTTATCTGGTAGAGAAGATTCATATCCGTCTGAGTTAAGTGGTGGCCAAAAACAGCGAGTTGGTATTGCCAGGGCATTGGCTAATAATCCTAAAGTATTGCTTTGTGATGAAGCAACTTCTGCCTTAGACCCTGAAACAACTGATTCGATCCTAAGGCTTTTAACTGATATTAATCAGAAATTAGGACTAACTATTATATTAATTACTCACGAGATGCACGTGATTCGGAAAATTTGTCACCGAGTAGCTGTTATGGAAAATGGACAAATAGTTGAGCATGGAGAAGTACTTGATGTGTTTTTACATCCTAATCGACCAGTAACAAGAAAATTTGTAGAACAGGTAATGGGCGATAAGGAACAAGATGAGGCATATGAATTTTTAACAAAGGAATATACAACAGGCACAGTTATTAGATTGCATTTTGTTGGTGAAACAACGAATCGAGCTTTAATAAGTAGAGTCGCTAAAGACTTTGATATAGATGTTAATATCTTGCAAGGTAAGATTACTCAAACGCAAAAAGGTGCTTATGGAACATTAGTTGTCCATATTGATGGAAACGATAAGGAAATAAATAGAGCAATGGAATTTATTACATCTACTTCAGTTGAAGTGGAGGTGGCACCAAATGCTTAATGAACTTTTTCCTAATGTTAAGTTAGCGGACTTATGGGAAGCCACTGGTGAAACCTTTTATATGACTTTGATTTCCTTAGTTGGGACGTTTATCTTCGGTATCTTATTAGGACTCTTACTTTACTTAACTGCCCGAGGGGGCCTTTGGCAAAATAAACTATTAAACTTTGTTGTTGCCACAGTTGTTAATGTGTTCAGAGCAATTCCGTTTATTATCTTAATTTTACTACTATTTCCATTCACGGATTTTGTTGTCGGAACAATCAGAGGTCCAAACGCAGCCTTACCAGCACTTATTATTGGATCTGCACCATTTTACGGAAGGCTGGTTGAAATTGGCTTAAGGGAAGTTGATAAAGGGGTAATTGAAGCTGCGAAGTCGATGGGTGCAAAAACAAGAACAATTATTTTTAAAGTTCTATTACCTGAATCAATGCCTGCACTTGTATCAGGAATTACTGTAACAGCTATTGCTTTAATTGGATACACAGCAGTAGCAGGTATTATTGGTGCGGGTGGCCTTGGTGATTTTGCCTATTTCTATGGATTCCAACGTCGTTCTTTCGATGTGGTCTTTGTTTGTACAGTACTGATTGTTATCATTGTGTTTATTTTTCAATTTATTGGTGACTTCTTTACGAACAAATTAGATAAAAGATAAATAAAAAGAAAAAGGGGAGAATTAAGATGAAAAAGTATTTAACGCTATTTTTGACAGCATTGTTTATTATTGTACTAGCGGCATGTGGAACTTCTGAGGAAGATGAGAGTTCAAATGAAGCGAATGAAGCAACTGATAATGAATCGGAAACTGCTGGAAATGAAACAGGTGAACCTACAGAAATTACAGTTGGTGCTTCAAGTACGCCTCACGCAGAAATTTTAGAGCAAGCGAAACCACTTCTTGAAGAAGAAGGTGTTTCAATAGTAATTGAACAATATCAAGATTATATTTTTCCTAATGAGGACCTAGATAATGGAACGTTAGACGCTAACTATTTTCAACATACACCATACTTAGAATCACAAATTGCTGAATTTGGCTATGATTTTGTGAATATTGGTGGAATTCATATTGAGCCAATGGGTGTCTATTCTAAAAATATTAATAGTGTAGATGAAATTCCGAAAGGGACAGAGGTGATCATTAGCCGTTCTGTTCCAGATCATGGTCGCATCCTTGCTTTATTTGAATCACAAGGTCTAATTCAGCTTGCTGAAGGTGTAAACAAAGCAAGTGCTACTATTGAAGACATTGTTAAAAATCCACTGGACTTAGTTTTTTCTCCAGATGTAGATGCAGCAGTCTTACCAGAAATTTATGACAGAGACGAAGATGCTTTAGTAGCCATTAATACAAACTATGCAATCGAAGCAGGACTTTCACCTTTGGATGATTCTTTATTCATTGAAGGTGCCGATTCGCCTTATGTCAATGTTATTGCTGCTCGCGCTGAAGACGAAAAAAGTGAAGCTCTTAATAAGTTAGTAGAAGTACTACAGACAGAAGAAATCCAAAGCTTTATTACAGAAACATATGATGGAGCAGTTGTACCTGTAGGCGGAGCTAACTAATAGGCTTTTGTAAGAAATACTTACAATAGTAAAAGAAATAGATTGTATTTTAGATATGTGAGAACTATATTTCTGACATCAGGCAATCTAAAGATATATCCTTTCTGAGTCGAACAAATCAATATTGTCAGATTATTTAACCAAGTGTAAACTTGTTATTGTTAAGATTCAGAAAGGATGATTCATTATTATAGGCAATGAGTTAAATTTAACTTATACTGCTGAAATGGAAAAAGCTATGCAGCAATCTCATGGTATGGGTTTTGCTGAATATGGTAGAAAGTTATCTCAATTACTAAAAGTTGAACAAAAGAGAGAAGCTAGCTATCGAAAAAGCTTAGAGACATCTAAAGAAATGGAACGCCAAATGCATAGATAGTATAATTGACCCCTTATCCGATTTCGGTGAAGGGGTTTTGTTTTGGGCTAGGAAATTGTAAAATGGAGAGCCAGTTGATAAAAAGACTTGGATTGAAACTTCATATTCAACTAATAAATGGGCAAAATAATTCAACTATAATAGAAGTATTTAAATGGTTAGAAAGAGCTCAGGTTATTTGTTAAAATAGTGTTATTAGACATTAACTAATTGATAATCTAACTATGATTTTATAATAGATATCAATTTAAAAATAACTTAAATAACAAATATGTTAGTAAAGGTGCAAATGAACAGTGAATCTGTTGATTATAGTTTCGAAATGATATAAGATTGTAATGAGAATAAATTGAGAATGGATTTAGTTTTTCCATATCTACAATATCATCATAATAAAGTTCTGGAGGTATATATATGGCGGGATCTACGTTAGAAATTAAGGATCTTCATGTAACTATTGAGGATCAAGAAATATTAAAAGGTGTTAATTTAACAATTACAGGTGGAGAATTTCATGCGGTCATGGGACCAAATGGAACAGGGAAGTCTACGCTTGCATCTGCAATAATGGGGCATCCAAAATATGAAATAACTAAAGGAAGCGTACTTCTAGATGGCGAAGATGTATTAGAAATGGAAGTCGATGAAAGAGCACGAGCAGGTCTGTTTTTGGGAATGCAATATCCAAGTGAAATCAGCGGAGTAACAACTTCCGATTTTCTACGTTCTTCTATCAATGCCCACCGTGAAGAGGGTGACCAAATTTCATTGATGAAGTTCATTAAAGAAATGGATGCTGCAATGGATTATTTAGAAATGGATAAAAACATGGCACAACGTTACCTAAACGCAGGTTTTTCTGGCGGGGAGAAAAAACGCAATGAAATTTTGCAATTAATGATGATTAAACCAGCTATCGGAATTTTAGATGAAATTGATTCTGGTTTGGATATTGATGCTCTTAAAGTAGTTTCAAAAGGAATTAATAAATTACGTAACGAATCATTCGGTTGTTTGATAATCACTCACTATCAACGGTTATTAGAATACATTACACCAGATAAAGTACACGTTATGATGCAAGGACGCGTTGTAAAATCAGGTGGTCCAGAACTAGCACAACGCTTAGAAGCAGAAGGTTATGAATGGATTAAAGAAGAATTAGGTATCGAAAACGAAGTTGTAGGGCAAAAAGCGTAAGTAAGGAGGGTTATTATGGCTATAGATACAAAACTTCCATATGAGAAGGATTATGTTAGCAGTTATTCAGAGCGTCTCAATGAACCGGAATGGTTGAAGTCATTGCGATTTCAAGGATTGGAATTAGCAAATACACTTCCAATGCCTAAGCCGGATAAAACGAATATAAGTAAATGGAACTTTTCAGATTTTAAACATGAAGCTGAAGGTAAAAAAATAGATTCATTAGAGGAATTACCTAATGATATCAAGGTATTGTTAGATCTTGAAAATGAGAATAAGAATTTGATTATTCAACGTAACCAATCTGTTGGATACCAATCATTATCCTCTTCACTTACAGAAAAAGGTGTTATTTTTACTGATATTTTCTCAGCAATAAGAGAGCATAGCAATCTTGTTCAACGTTATTTTATGAAAGATGCCGTATCAATTGATGAAAATCGATTAACTGCATTACACACTGCATTAATGAATGGTGGAGTCTTCGTCTATGTTCCCAAAAATGTAGTTATTGAAGATCCACTTCAGGCTATATTTTGGCAAGAAGATTTAGAAGTAGCTTCTTTTAATCATGTTATAGTCGTAGCTGAAGAAAATAGTTCTTTAACTTATGTCGAGAACTATGTCTCTAATAACAAGACTGAAAATGCGGTAGCAAACATCGTTACAGAAGTAATCGCACACGACAATGCTAAAGTGTCATTTGGAGCAGTTGATAATTTCGGTGCAGGCACTACAGTATATGTGAATCGTCGCGGTGTTGCTTATCGTGATGCTACAATTGATTGGGCATTAGGACAAATGAATGATGGTAATACAGTTTCTGAAAATATTACTCACTTGATTGGTGATAATTCTATTTCACATGCAAAAACAGTTACTGTTGGACGTGGTGATCAAACACAAAATTTCACAGCTAAAATCGTACACTTCGGACAAAACTCTGAAGGCTACATTTTACAGCATGGAGTTATGAAAGATAGTGCTTCTTCGGTATTTAATGGCATAGGTAAAATTGAGCATGGTGCAACTAAATCCAATGCCGAGCAGGAATCACGTGTATTGATGCTAAGTGAAAATGCTAGAGGTGACGCTAACCCTGTTCTATTGATTGATGAAGATGATGTAACAGCAGGGCATGCTGCATCAGTTGGCCGTGTTGACCCATTACAAATCTTTTATCTAATGAGTCGTGGTATTTCGAGATTTGAAGCGGAACGTTTAATTATACATGGTTTCCTTGCTCCAGTAGTTAATGAAATTCCAATTAAGGCTGTAAAGGAACAACTAACAGAGGTTATTGAAGGGAAAGTACTTTAATGGATGTTAATGCCATTAGAAAACAATTTCCTATTTTAGACCAGAATGTTAACGGACAACCGTTAGTGTATTTAGATTCATCGGCAACTTCTCAAAAACCACTAGCTGTAATTGAAGCAGTTGAGAATTACTATAAATTTCATAATTCAAACGTTCACCGCGGTGTTCATACCTTAGGTACTAGGGCAACAGATCAGTATGAGGGTGCAAGAGAAAAGGTTAGAAACTTTATTAATGCAGAGAGTACTTCACAAGTAATCTTTACTCGAGGTACAACGACCTCTATTAATACAGTTGCCTATAGTTATGCTCGTAACAACTTAACTGAAGGCGATGAAATACTAATTACTCCTATGGAACATCACAGCAACATTATTCCATGGCAACAAGCTGTTAAAGCGACCGGAGCAACGTTGAAGTATTTACCACTTCAAGAAAATGGAACAATTAGCTTGGATGATGTTAAGGAAGCAATTACTAATAAAACAAAAATTGTAGCGATTATGCATGTTTCGAATGTTTTAGGTACGATAAACCCTATAAAAGAAATAGCTCAGATAGCGCATCAAAATGGTGCTGTTATGTTAGTCGATGGTGCGCAAGGTATTCCACACCTTAAAGTTGATGTTCAAGATTTAGACTGTGATTTTTATGCCTTTTCTGGACATAAAATGTGTGGTCCAACTGGAATTGGTGTTTTATATGGAAAGAAACAGCTGTTAGAAGAAATGGAGCCTGTTGAATTTGGCGGAGAAATGATTGATTTTGTAAACCTTTATGACTCTACTTGGAAGGAATTACCATGGAAGTTTGAAGGCGGAACACCAATCATTGCCGGCGCAATTGGCTTAGGTGCAGCTATTGACTTTTTAACAGAAATTGGACTTGAGAATATAGAGAAGCATGAGTCAGAGTTAGCTTCCTATGCCTTACAACAATTGCGAACAATTGATGGTCTAACGATCTATGGACCAAAAGAAAGAGCAGGTCTTGTGACATTTAATTTGGATGATGTCCATCCGCATGATACGGCAACGGTATTAGACGCTGAAGGAATTGCTGTTCGTGCTGGTCACCATTGCGCACAACCTCTGATGCGATGGCTAGATGTATCTTCTACTGCAAGAGCGAGTTTCTATTTGTATAATACAAAAGAAGAAATTGATCGGCTTGTAGAAGGATTAAACAAAACAAAGGAGTACTTTGGTGATGTCTTTTAATAACCTCGATACGTTGTACAGACAAGTGATTATGGACCATTATAAGAATCCGCGTAATCGGGGTGCATTATCTGATGAATCTTTAACGATTGACATGAACAACCCGACTTGCGGAGATAGAATACAAATACACCTACAAGTAAATAACGGAAAAGTTGAAGATGCTAAATTTGAAGGAGAAGGCTGTTCAATTAGTCTATCTTCAGCTTCGATGATGACGCAAGCTATAAAAGGAAAGAATATTGACGAGGCTTTAAAAATGTCAAAGATTTTTTCAGATATGATGCTTGGTGAAGAAATAGATGAAGATGAGATTGACTTAGGTGATATCGAAGCACTACAAGGTGTATCTAAATTTCCTGCCCGAATTAAATGTGCTACGCTTGCTTGGAAAGCGATGGAAAAGGGAATAGATGAAAAGAAAAAGTAGATAGCTTTTGGACGTATAACCTAAATAGGAGGTTTTAAAATGGCGAAAAAAGCGCCTGAAGTTGGAGAAGTTGAAGATTACAAATATGGATTTAGTGATAGAGACGTTTCTATTTTCCGAACAGAAAAAGGACTAACTAAAAATATTGTTGTAGAAATTTCAAAAATGAAAGAAGAACCTCAGTGGATGCTCGACTATCGTCTTAAAGCGCTAGAGCAGTTTTATAAAAAACCAATGCCACAATGGGGTGGGGATCTCGCTGAGTTAAATTTCGATGAGATTACCTACTATGTAAAACCATCCGAGAGATCAGAACGTTCTTGGGATGAAGTTCCAGAAGAAATTAAAAACACGTTTGATAAACTAGGCATACCAGAAGCTGAACAGAAGTATTTATCAGGGGTATCCGCACAATATGAATCAGAAGTTGTTTACCATAGTCTTAAGGAAGACTTAACTGAGAAAGGAATCATCTTTAAGGATACCGACTCAGCTCTAAAAGAAAATGAAGAATTATTCAAAGAATACTTTGGTAAGGTGATCCCTTCACCTGATAACAAGTTTTCAGCATTAAATTCAGCTGTATGGTCTGGAGGATCCTTCATCTATGTACCAAAAGGTGTAAAGGTTGATACTCCACTGCAGGCTTACTTCCGAATTAATTCAGAGAATATGGGTCAATTCGAACGTACGTTAATTATTGTTGATGAAGGTGCATCTGTACACTATGTAGAAGGTTGTACGGCGCCTGTTTATACAACAAATTCCCTGCATAGTGCTGTAGTTGAAATCTTTGTTAAAAAAGACGCTTATTGCCGTTACACTACTGTACAAAACTGGGCGAATAATGTTTATAACCTAGTTACGAAACGTGCAATTTGTGATGAAAATGCAACAATGGAATGGGTTGATGGTAACATTGGTTCTAAACTAACAATGAAATACCCAGCTGTTATCTTAAAAGGTCAAGGTTCTCGTGGTATGACTCTTTCCATTGCTATTGCAGGAAAAGGTCAACACCAAGATGCTGGAGCTAAAATGCATCACCTAGCGCCAAACACATCATCAACTATTGTTTCAAAATCAATTTCGAAACATGGTGGTAAAGTAACCTATCGCGGAATCGTTCACTTTGGACGTAAAGCAGATGGTGCACGTTCTAATATTGAGTGTGACACATTAATTATGGATAATAAGTCAACTTCTGATACTATTCCTTACAATGAAATCTTTAACGAAAATATTTCATTGGAGCATGAAGCTAAGGTCTCTAAAGTTTCAGAAGAGCAGCTATTTTATCTAATGAGTCGTGGTATTTCAGAACAGGAAGCAACAGAAATGATTGTAATGGGCTTTATCGAGCCATTTACAAAAGAACTTCCGATGGAATATGCGGTTGAAATGAACCGACTAATCAAGTTCGAAATGGAAGGTTCTATCGGTTAATACCTTTTAATGTTAAACCATGATGCAAAGTATTTGCATCATGGTTTTTTCTTTGTGAATATCCTCTTGTGCCTACCCAAAATTAAATAAGGATTCTGTGAGATTTTTTTGTTGAGATGAATTTATTCAGCTCATCCTCATCGGTTTAATCAACGACATCAAGATAGATATCAGAAGTATTTTTCTATCTATTCCTCACTGGTTTTTATTTGACATTCCTCTTTGTTCTGATCCAATCGATACAAATTTGGTTACCTTCCTTTAAAATTCAAGCTTAGCTTTTACCAGTTCTTTAAAAACAACCCCCAAACAAAGAACTCAGCTGTGACTAACTCCCATAAAGAAAGTAAGATACGAGGTAGATATCAAGGGACTAAGTCAGCTTAGCATTTCGTAATCAAAATTTTAAAGGGATAACCCTATATAAAAAGGAATCATTCAGCCTGAAAAACACCCGAAGGATCTCCTGAAACTTTTTTTACTCAGAAGTTGATAACGAGACTAAAATCTCCTTGGGAGCTATTGAAAGAATTAAGTGGTCAATGGTTTGGAGAATGAGAGAGTCGAAAAGTTCATCTGTAGATTGCAATTAAACCGTAAAATAGTAAGTGCTGCATATTATTAAATATGTTATTCCATTATTATTTTTGTCTAATTAAACATTCTTTTCGATAACTCGATGGTGTCTGATTAGTAATTCGTTTAAACGCTTGTGTGAAAAATGATTGAGAAGAAAAACCATTGATTTCAGCAATCTCTGCAATACTGTAGTTTGTGATTTCTAACAAAATTTTCGATTCTTTAATTCTAATGTTATTTAAGTAATCAATTGGAGCGATTCCCATATCCTTTTTAAATAGGTGTGCTAAGTAGTATTTGTTGATGTGTCCAGCATCAGCTAGTATGTCCAGTGTAATCGTATCTCGATAATTCTGATTCATATAATGTATGGTATGTGTAACAGCTTTATTTATATTTTTTGTTACTGTTTTCTCAATAGTGAAATTCTTTTCTCTCTTCAGTTTAACAATCAGAATTTCAATTATATTCTGGCAGATAAATTCATAATCTTTGTGGCTATTTTTCGCCTCGTCCAATAATTTATTAAGATAAAATAAGATATCTTCACGTTCTTCTTGATATGTGTACAAGCCCATAGGAGAATCATCATGTTTAGATGGTGAAAAAGCCAGACCTTCAATTCCTAACGCAATGTATTGGAGAGAATCCTGGTGATTGGATTTTTCGGTATGCTCGACATTGGGATTAATAACTACTAAATCATTTTCTTTTACGGGTATTTCATGATTTGTTAATACAAAATAGCCTTTTCCTTTTACAATATAAAGTAGTTCCGTGAAGTAGTGGCTATGTTGTGTGCTGTGCCAGCCTTTATCGTATTCTGAGCGAGTAATATAGAGGAGTTTAAAAGGCGTATGTTCAGTTGGAGTTTCTTCCATTTCATAAAATTCATGGGACATAATATACACTCCCTAACATCGATTTAATTATATTTTATAGCTAGGATAAATAAAAAGCAATATAACTAAAAATATCGACAAGATTTTTATTGTGAAAGCGCTTTTTTACATATAGGATTAGTGTATGGTATTAATAAAAAGGGGGCATTTGAATGAATGTTAAAAAGCTATTATTTGCTTTATCTGTTCTATTTTTAACAATTGGACTGGTTGCTTGTAGTGATTCAAAAAGTTCTGAAGGTAAAGAAACAAATGAAGAAACAAATGAAGAAACAAATGAAGAAACAAATGAAGAAACAAATGAGGAAGGAAATGAAGAAGAAGGTACAACTCTACATGTTGCTGCTTTGGAGTCAGCGTATGGTGCTGACATGTGGGAAAAGATTGCTGATTCCTATGAAACGACTAATGAGAATGTAAAGATTGAACTTACCATTAAAAAGAATCTGGAAGAAGTAATCCGCCCAAATATGCAGGCAGGGGAATATCCCGATGTTGTTTTACTCGCAACCGGAAGACCTGAAGCATTGACAGAAACATTGATGAAGGAAAATGGCTTAGAAAATATTACAGATATATTCGACCAGAAAGTTTCTGGTGAAGATAGTACCGTTAATGAAAAGATTCTTGACGGGTTTACCGATACACTAGCTACAAACCCTTATGCGGATGGAGAAACATATCTAGCACCAATGTTCTACAGCCCGACTGGATTATTTTACAATGCTGGTTTATTTGAAGAAAAGGGCTGGGACGTTCCAAAAACATGGGATGAAATGTGGGAGCTAGGTGATAAGGCAAGTGAGGAAGGAATTGCATTGTTCACGTATCCAACAACAGGATATTTTGATACATTTATTGGCTCTATGTTGTATGCATTAGGCGGACCGGATTTCTTCAACTCAGCAATGACCTATGAAGATGGTATTTGGGAGTCTGATAAATCAACAGAGGTATTTGAAACGATAGAGAAATTGGCTTCGTACACAGAAAAAAACACGGTTGCAAATGCGAATCCAAATGACTTTACAAAAAATCAACAGTTGGTTTTAGACAATAAAGCATTATTCATGCCAAATGGTAACTGGGTAGTTGATGAAATGAAAGAAGCACCTAGAGCAGATAACTTTGAATGGGGCATGACATCCATTCCAGCATTTGAGGATGGTGGAGACCGTTATGCATTTACTTTCTTTGAGCAAATATGGGTCCCTTCTGCTGCTGAAAACAAAGTTGATGCAAAAGACTTTATTACGTACATGTATTCAGATGAAGCATCATCTATCTTTTTAGAAGCTGGTGCAGTACAGCCAATTGAAGGAATTACCGACCAGCTTGATGGACAAAAGCAAATCTTCTACGGTATTTATGATGACGAAGATGTACTCCCTGCAATGGGAACCTTTGCTTCGACTGAACCAGTAGCCGGTGTAAATATGGGTGATACTTTGTATGGAACTATTGGCAGTGTGATCAGTGGAAAAATTACAATTGAAGAATGGCGGGCCAGTGTTGAAGAAGCTAGTGATAAGCTAAGAGAAGCTATGAATTAGGGGATTTAACGTATGAAATTTAAGTTCAGTAATAAACGGCGGGTAAATACTGACTCGCCGATTTATTTTCTGAAGAGAGGTGACTACCCTGAAGAAAACAACTTCTAGAAATATATTTATTGGTGTATGTATAACTCCTGCAATTCTCTTATTTTTTTCCTTTATGGTTGTACCAACATTTGAGGTATTTCGAATGTCTCTTTATCGTTGGGGAGGTTTTTCCAATACCAAAGAATTTGTAGGGTTTGATAATTTTATAACACTTTGGAATGATGTAGATTTCATCCAATCCTTCCAAAACTCAATTCTATTAATAGTAGTCGTCGCTATTTTTACCTTGTTAATTGCGGTGTTTTTTGCAGCTGTTTTAACAAAAGAAACGATTCCTGGTGGGAATTTCTTCAGAGTAATATTCTATGTACCAAATATTCTATCGATTGTAGTTATTGCGGGTGTTTTTTCGGCTATTTATGACCCATCCAGTGGTTTATTAAACAGTATCTTTGGAACACTCAGCCTGGAAAATTTCCAGCAAATGTGGCTAGGTGATCAGGACATTATTATTTATAGTGTTGCAGGTGCTTTAGTCTGGCAGGCAATTGGATATTACATGGTGATGTATATGTCCAGCATGGCTAGTATTCCGCCAAGCTTTTATGAGGCTGCTTCATTGGAGGGAGCTAGCAAATGGAAGCAATTTACCAACATCACCTTGCCCTTAATCTGGAATACCATAAGGACAACATTAACTTTTTATATTATTAGTACGATTAATTTAAGCTTCCTACTCGTAAAAGCGATGACAGGTGGAGGACCTGATGGATCAACTGAAGTCTTCCTCTCCTATATGTATGACCAAGCTTATGGGAATTCAACCTATGGCTATGGAATGGCGATTGGTGTAGTTGTCTTTATCTTCTCATTTGCACTCGCTGCTATTGTAAACCATATTACTAAACGCGACGTGCTGGAGTACTAAGGAGGGTTTGCACGGTTATGAGTAAATCAAATGGTCCACGTACAGAGGTCTTATTTAAACTATTCATTTATGTGGCACTAATTACACTTGCCATTTTTATTATTGTACCAGTTGGATGGGTGTTCTTAGCATCCATTAAAGAGAACGCTGAATTTTATGGAAGTCCGTGGGCAATGCCAGTTGGTTTCCACTTTGAAAATTTTATCGAAGCATTTAATGAAGCGCAAATGGGTGAATATCTATTAAATTCAATTGTGGTTACAGTATTTGCGCTATTAATTCTACTAGTAGTAGCTTTACCTGCAGCCTACGTTTTATCTAGATTTAAATTTAGAGGAAACGGTTTTATTAACTCTTTTGTTAAAGCAGGATTATTTATAAATGTAAGCTACATTGCTGTACCTATTTTTCTAATGCTTCTGGATTGGAACACGGTTATGAACACAATATTTGGCGAAGGATTATTGTTAAATAATCGGTTGGTTCTTGCTTTTATTTATGCGGCTACAGCATTGCCGTTTACCATTTTTTTGCTTTCAAGTTATTTTGAGACACTACCGTCTGATTTCGAAGAAGCGGCAAGCATAGATGGTGCGGGTTATTATAGAACAATGTTTTCTGTCATGTTACCAATGGCAATCCCGAGTATAGTAATCGTTATCTTGTTCAATTTTTTATTGTTTTGGAATGAGTATATTCTGGCATTAACTTTAATGCCTGGAGAAAATCAGACATTGCCAGTTGGTTTATTAAACCTAATGGCAGCTGAACGCTCGGCAGTTAATTATGGACCAATGTACGCTGGAATGGTGATAGTTATGCTACCAACATTAATTTTATATATTTTTGTACAAAAACGTTTAACTCAAGGTATGACAGTTGGAGGATTGAAAGGATAGGTGGTAAAGATGAAAAAATTAACAGGACGAGTGACGTTACCGAGTGAACAGAACTTTTTAGAAGAAACAAAGGAATTGATGGTGCGTTGGGGTGCAGATTCTCTGCGAGACAGTGATGGAACGAAGCTGGATGATGAGCTGAAACAATTAAATGCAAAAATTTATACAACATATTTTGTAGCACGAAATCATAATGAGTTTGCAGAGCAGCATCCTGAAGAAATGCAGCAATTATATCTAATGTCACAACATAATACTGCAACAGGCAATGAATTATCTGTTCCATTTATGAAGGGGTATTTTGATGAACAGGTAGAACCGGATTATATTAATAATCCAAAGGTTTGGTGGGAAGTCATTGATCGTACAACTGGAGATGTGATTGATCCGGATAAATGGGAGGTCATCAAAGATGAGAATGTTGTTTTAATCCATGATACAAAAGCATGGCATG
This sequence comes from Aquibacillus saliphilus, assembly GCF_020404745.1. Lineage (GTDB taxonomy): Bacteria > Bacillota > Bacilli > Bacillales > Amphibacillaceae > Aquibacillus > Aquibacillus saliphilus. The sequence continues at coordinate 104,041 of NZ_JAIZAP010000005.1, read as the reverse complement.
AGTACACAATTTCTTTCCTTGTATATATGAAGTGGGATCCGACCCAGATGTATAATCATATTACAAACGATTGGGGAGATACGCCGCATGATATCCCCTTTGATGTTCGTCAGCCTTTTTCGAATCAATTTGTAAATGACTATTTAAATAAGTGGCTGCAGGAAAACCCTGATACAGATGTTGTTCGATTTACCACCTTTTTTTATCATTTTACCCTAATATTTAATAATCTAGGTAAAGAAAAATTTGTTGATTGGTTCGGTTATGGCGCAAGTGTTTCCGTTGCAGCACTTCAAGCATTTGAAAAAGAGAAAGGCTATCAATTAAGACCAGAAGACATTGTTGATCAAGGATATTATAATACGACATTCCGTGTTCCGACTCAGGCCTATTTGGATTACATGGATTTTATTCAGCAATTTGTTGCGGGTGAAGTTAAAAAACTTGTTAGTATGGTGCGGGAAAGCGGCAAGGAATCAATGATGTTTTTAGGTGATAACTGGATTGGAACAGAACCTTATGGAGACTATTTTAAGGAAATAGGCATTGATGCAGTTGTTGGTAGTGTTGGGGATGGATCTACATTACGAATGATTGCAGATATTCCACATGTTAAATATACAGAAGGTAGGTTCTTGCCCTACTTTTTCCCTGATACTTTTTATGAGGGGAATAATCCGGTTTTGGAAGCCAATGAAAATTGGATGACTGCGAGAAGAGCGCTAATGCGCAAACCTCTTGATCGAATCGGTTATGGTGGATATCCGAGTTTGGCTTATAAATTCCCTGAGTTTGTCAGTTATGTAGAAAAAATCACCGATGAATTTCGTGAAATCTATGAAAAAATTAAAGATATACAACCATATACGGGCATCAAAGTAGCAATTCTTAATTCTTGGGGGAAAATTAGAACTTGGCAAACACATATGGTGGCACATGGAAAATGGTATAAACAAGCATATTCCTATCAAGGTATCTTAGAAGCACTAAGTGGTTCAGCAGTAGAGGTAACATTTATCAGTTTTGATGATGTCATTAAAGAGGGAATCCCTGAAGATGTTGATGTTATCATTAATGCAGGGGACGCGGGAACGGCTTTTTCTGGTGGAGAAAAATGGCTTGACGTAGAGCTGGCATCAACCTTAAGGAAGTGGGTATATAATGGGGGAGGTTTTATCGGTGTTGGTGAACCAACGGCCTGCCATTCCCAAGGACACTTTTTTCAACTAGCAAACCTATTAGGGGTTGATAAGGAATTAGGGTACAGCTTATCAACTAATAAATACTTTATGGAAGCTGTCGCGACGCATTTTATTAAGGAAGATCTTACTGAGTATAACTTTGGAGAAGATGTAAGGAATATTTATGCATTAACTAAGGATACCGAGATTATTAGATGCTCCAATGAAGGAATCCAGCTCTCCAGTTCTTCCTTTGGAAATGGCAGAAGTGTTTATATGGCTGGATTACCTTATAGCTATGAGAACACTCGTCTCTTGATGCGATCCTTATTCTTTGCAGCAAATAAAGAGAATGAACTTAAAAAATGGTATGCTTCAAACGTCCATTGTGAGGTTCACGCTTATCCAGAAGCTGCAATTTATGCAACTGTAAATAATTCAAATGAAAAACAAACTACTACTATCTATGACGGATTAGGAAAAACGCATATGTTGACACTAGAACCAAGCGAAATTATATGGGAGGAATATTAAGGTGAATGAAAACATTAAGAAGCTTTTAAAAATCATCTTTTTTTTCTTTTGTATGTTTCTAATTATTAATGGGCAAAGAACTGTAGGCAAGGTGGAATTACTGACTCAATTAATCGGTTTAGCAGGATTACTTTTTTTACTGTGGAATTATAATAGAAAATTTGTTTGAAAAGAAACAGGCAAAACTTATTGGATTAACTCCAGTTAGTTTTGTCTTTTATTGAAACGAGAGAGGGAGGGGATTAAATGAAATACGCGATTGGACTTGATATTGGTGGTACAAAGATCGCAGCAGGTTTAGTGAACGAAAAGGGTGAGCTAGGTCAAAAGGAAATAGTTAAAAGTAAAGCCATGGATAAAGAGAGCATGTATACACAAGTGGTTACATGTATTAATCAGCTCTTGAATCAAACGAGTATTCCAGTCGGTGAAATCTATGGCGTTGGTGCTGGAATACCAGGTAAGGTTGACCGGGAGAATGGGGTAGCTATTTTCCAAAACAATTTGCCATGGGCGAACTTTCCATTTGCAAAAAGACTGAAAGATTCTCTGGGGATAGACCGGATAGTAATCGACAACGATGTGCACATGGCAGCATTTGCAGAATGGAAAAGAGCCGGTTTACAAAAAAATGAATTATTTGTATATATGACGATTAGTACAGGAATATCCTGTTCTATTATCCAAGGAGGGGAATTTATCCGCGGAAATGGATTTGCTGGAGAATTAGGTTTAATTCCTGTTTTTACACCGAATATCGAAAAGCAGATGGAAAGACTGGAAATAGCAGCTTCAGGGCTAGCATTGGAAAAAAGGGCGAAGAAATTGTTTTCAAATGAAGCAATAACGACATCAGATCTATTTGTCGCGTTTAACAGGGGTGATCCCGATGCGATTCAGCTTATTGACAATATGGCAGGGGCATTAGCTCAAGGTGTGTATATGATTAATAGCTTGCTCGACCCACAACAGATTGTATTTGGGGGGAGTGTATCTACAAATAATCCCTTTTTACTGGAGATAGTGAAAGAAAAACTGTATCCTTACATGATTGATGAACAGAGACATATATTAGGTGAAATGCATGTAAGTCGCGACAATGACCAAGGACTTATTGGGGCAGGATTAAGTGTATTAAATAGCTGAAAGACTAGGTAGTGATTTCCGTTAGTTAGAAAATAGAAAGTGTTAAAATGAGATACAGGGTTGAAGCAAATAGAAAGCTAAGTGAATAATAATAGATACTATGAAAAAACATTTAAAAGAAACCCTTTACATTTCGAGTTTAGTATATTAAACTGTATTCAACTGGTTATAACCAATAATTTTTAATGAAGTTTATTGGAGGTGACAATATATAATTGGATAGAAATAGTAGGGTTCCTTTATATCTGCAATTAATAGAAGATTTAATTAAGAAAATTGAAGCCGAGGAATACGAGCAGCATCAAAAGCTGCCTTCAGAGCGCGAGTTATGTGATATCTATAATTTAAGTCGAATAACAGTTAGACAAGCTTTGCAGGAGTTGGAGCAAGAGGGTTATATTTATAAGTTACATGGAAAAGGGACCTTTGTTGCTCCTAAGTCAATTAACCAAAATTTAGTTAAGCTTTATAGCTTTACGGAAGAAATGAAAGAGATGGGTAAGACTCCGACTACACAAGTCCTTTCTTTTAAGGAAATAGCGATTGATGAACGTGTGGCACAGAAAATGGACCTCGTGCCGCTAGATGAAGTGTTCAAGGTAGTTCGTTTGCGTCTGGCAGATGATGAGCCTTTAATGTATGAAACATCCTATTTGCCTAAGAAATTTTTCCCTAGATTAACAAAAAAAGATTTAGAGGAAAGACCAATGTATGATATTTTTCACGATGATTACAAGGTTGTTGTGACTAAAGCAATTGAACGTTTTTCTGCTACAAATATACGTGAAGTGGAATCTGAGTATCTAGGTATGATAACGAATAGCCCTTCTATGCTTATCAAGCGCTTCGCTTACCGTAAGAATCAGTTAATCGAATATACAATTAGTGTGGCACGAGGAGACAAATTTGATTATACTGTTGAATTAAATTAATATCTCTATTAAGTAGCAAGATACCTTAATAGAGTATATTTTTTAAGTTAACTGGTAATGACAACATAACCAGTATTAATGATAGATTACTAGAAATAAAAAAGTATGGGGGATGTAAAATGTTTAACATATCAGCTGAAGAGTTAGAAAACAGCAAAGCAGTAAATACAGCTAATGAGATTTACCAACAGCCAGGTGTTTGGAAGGAAATGTTGGAGTCGCTTTTTAATAATAAGGCCTCCATTCAGGAGTTCATTGATTCTATTTATAAAAAACATGATCGTGTACGTGTTGTGTTAACTGGGGCTGGAACGTCCGCATTTGTAGGAGATACATTAGTCCCGGAATTACAGAAACAAAATCAATCAAATGTTGAATTTGAAGCAGTTCCTACAACGGATATTGTGTCAAATCCTTCGGGATACCTGTTTAAAGATAAACCTACTATATTAGTCTCGTTTGCAAGATCAGGGAATAGTCCAGAAAGTGTCGCGGCTGTTTCGTTAGGGAAACAAATCATAGACAATTTCTATCAAGTTGTTATTACGTGTAACAAAGATGGTAAATTAGCACAAAACATTAAAGATGATAGCAATAGTATTACGGTATTAACGCCGGAAAAAGCTCACGATCAAGCTTTTGCTATGACTAGCAGTTTCACGAGTATGATTCTTGCTGCTTATTCTATTTTCTCTGTAACTGAATTTACAGGTAGTCAACAGAAACAATTAATTGTAAATGCAGAGCGTCTAATAGATTCTATTACGGATAAGATTGATAAGATTCTCACCTTTGATTTTGAAAGAATTGTTTATTTAGGGTCTGGTTTACTTGGTCAGTTAGCACATGAGGCTTCGTTAAAAATGCTTGAGCTATCGGCTGGTAAAGTTGTTGCTATTCATGAATCATCTTTAGGTTTTCGACATGGACCTAAATCAATTTTAAATGATAGATCCGTTGTTGTCTTATTTATGTCAGAAGATCCTTATACTAGAAAATATGATATGGATATTTTACGTGAATTAGCAGGAGATGATTCTGGAATTAAGGTGATTGCTCTATCCGAAAAACTTGATAAAGAAGTGGAACAACTTGCAGATTGGTCCATTCATGTAAATTTTGGAGAAGAAGATCTGTCAAGTGATTTTAATTTGGCATTGCTATATGTAATTTTTGCCCAAACCTTGTCATTAAAGAAATCACTACAATTATGTATTACACCAGATAATCCAAGTCCAGATGGTCGTGTAAACCGTGTGGTGCAAGGTGTTACGATATATGATTATACTGATGGAAAATAGAGGCAACATCAGCCTCTAACAAAAAAATGATAGCACTTACAGTAAATGTAAAAACGTAAAAATGAAAGGATGATACGTATGTCAGGCCCCAATATTTTATTAACAAGAATTGATAATCGTTTAATTCATGGACAAGTAGGAGTTACTTGGGTAAACCACCTCGGTGCAAATCTGGTGGTAGTCGCTAATGATAAAGTTTCTGAGGATGAAGTACAACAAAGTTTGATGGATATGGTTTTACCGGACGTAATCCAAGCAAGATACTTTTCATTGCAAAAAACAATTGATGTGATTCATAAAGCGTCACCAAAACAAAAAATATTTCTTGTTGTAAAAGATGTGCATGACGTATTGGCACTGAAAGAAGGTGGCGTACCAATCGATCACATAAATATTGGAAATATGCATTATGAAGAAGGTAAAAAACAGGTCTCATCTACAGTTTCTGTCAACGAGAAGGATATTAAAGCATTTAAACGCCTTGATGAATTGGGGGTGAATCTTGATTTACGAAAAGTGCCAAATGAAAAGGGACAGAACATTTTAGATTTATTTTAAAAAAGTTAGATGTTACAAGATAGTAGAAATTTATGAAAAGGGAGTGTTTAACTATGTTTGTAGAAGCTATATTGATAGCTTTATGGGCTGGGATTATTGGTATTGACCTGTACAACGGGTTAACGCATATTCATCGACCGCTAGTTACTGGTCTAGTAGTTGGACTGATATTAGGTGATGTTACAACGGGTCTAATTGTCGGAGGTACATTGGAGTTAATTTGGATGGGAATGGTTCCGCTTGCAGGCGCACAACCACCGAATGTGGTTATTGGTGGAGTAATTGGTACGGCATTTGGTATTATCGCTGGCCAGGATCCAAATGTTGCAGTTGGGGTAGCAATTCCATTTGCTGTTGCTGTACAAGGGTTGATCACATTGTTCTTTACAATATTTGCTCCTGTAATGCACAAAGCAGATAAGTTTGCTCTTGATGCAAATTACAAGGGTATAGAGCGGATAAATTATCTTGGTTTAGTTATCTTGTTTTTCTTCAATGCAATCATCGCATTTTTACCGATTTATTTTGGAGCTCAATCAGCTGCCAACCTTGTAGAATCAGTTCCTGAGTGGATAATTAATGGACTGTCCATTGCTGGTGGAATCATGCCTGCTATTGGTTTCGCGATGTTATTAAGAATTATGATGAAGGTCGAATATGTCATGTTCTTTATTGTTGGATTTGTTTTAGCTGCTTATTTAGAAATGCCAATCTTAGCTATAGCGTTAATTGGTTTAGCGATTGCACTGTATGATTTTAATCAAAATAAAAACAAACAAGGACCAGCACCCAGAGAGGAGGAAATAACCGATGGAATCTAATGGATATAAATATGAAGATACAACCGAAGCAACGGAGCTGAATTCGAAACAATTACGACATCTAGCATGGAGATCGCTGTTACTGCAAGCATCATTTAACTATGAAAGAATGCAGGCAGCAGGTTGGCTGTACTCAATTTTACCGGGATTAAGACACATCCATAAAGATAAAAAAGATTTAAGTAAATCAATGAAAGATCATATGGAATTCTTCAACACGCATCCATTTTTGGTTACCTTTATTATGGGGATTATCCTAGCAATGGAGCAAAAGAAAGAAGATAGAGAAGCAATTCGAGGAATCAAGGTTGCTACAATGGGACCTTTAGGTGGTATCGGAGATGCAATGTTCTTTTTAACACTACTGCCAATTACAGCCAGTATTGGTGCATCGTTAGCAGTTGAAGGGAATGTTCTCGGGCCATTTGTATTCCTGATAATGTTCAACGTTATTCACTTTGGTGTTCGCTTTGGTCTAATGGGCTATGGTTACAGAACAGGTGTTAAAGCCATCGCCAAATTAAAAGAAGGAACAAAACACGTATCCCGTGCTGCATCAATCGTTGGTTTAACGGTTGTAGGTGGATTAATCGCAACGTATGTATCGTTTAATATTGATTATGCATGGGTTTCAGGAGAAGCAGAATTAAATGTTCAAACTGACATTCTAGATCAGATTATGCCAGCATTACTTCCATTAGCTTACACGCTTTTAGTTTATTGGTTATTGAAAAAAGGTCGTTCACCAATAGCATTAATTGGTCTTACAGTTGTTGTTGGTTTACTAGGTTCCTTCCTAGGCGTTATGTAACTATAGGTAATAGGGAGAAGCTTTCGGATTGTTAGATAGCTTTTCCCTCATCAACACCATGAAAGGGTGAATTAAATGATCGGATTTGTAATAACAGGACATGGATCATTCCCAAATGGATTGCTAGAATCGGTTCAGTTAATTGCCGGGGATATAGAGCAAGTTGAAGTAATTCCATTTGAAGAAAGTTCAGATAGACTGGAAAAATTATTAACTCAATCTATAGAAAATGTTGACACTGGATCTGGAGTTGTCTGTTTCGCAGATTTAGCTGGTGGTACGCCATTTAATGTAAGTTCAAAAATAGCTTCCATAAATGATAATATTCGTGTGATTGGTGGTGCAAATTCACCAATGCTTTTAAGTGGACTATTCCAACGGAAACTTCCTGTTGATGATTTTGTCGATATCGTTTTAAAAGAAGGAAAAGAAAACATTAAAAAGTTTGAAGTTAATGTGATAGATACTGTAGTAGATTCGGATGGAATTTAATAAATTAAAAACCAAAAGGAAGCATGTCTAATGAAGTATTTTATAAAAGCAGATCGTTTTTTGCTCGAAAAGGAAGTAAAGAAAGGGAGCTATTTAGTAGTAGAAGACGGACATTTTGGTTCGTTTGTTGATAGCCTTCCAGCTAATTCGAAAATTATGGATTGGAGCGGATATACCATTGCTCCTGGTCTGTTTGATACCCACATTCATGGAATAGATGGACACGACATTATGGATGGCAGAACAGATGTAGTACATGGTATTTCTGAAGCTTTACTAAAACTTGGAGTGACAAGGTTTTTGCCGACAACATTAACATCTAACAAGGAAGATTTAAACCAAGCAATTAAAGCAGTTACGGATGCTGTTAGCACGGGATTAGCAGGTGCTCAGTCTGAAGGCATTTATCTGGAAGGTCCGTATTTTACGGAAAAACATAAGGGAGCGCAAAATAAAAATTATTTTCGTGATCCTGCTATTGACGAGTTCTTAGAGTGGCAGCAGCTTTCCAAGGGTACAATTGTAAAAATTGCGCTGGCTCCTGAACGGGAGGGATCAATGGGATTTATTCGTTCAGTAAGTGAAAGAGGTGTCCTGGTAAGCATAGGGCATACGGATGCGAGTTATAACTGCTGTACTGAAGCGGTTGATGCAGGTGCGCGAAATTTTGTTCACTTATTTAATGGTATGTCTGGGCTGCACCATCGTGAACCAGGAGCTACAGGTGCCGGACTAATTGATCAGCGCGCATATAGTGAGCTGATTTGTGATGGCTTTCATGTGCATCCTGACATTGCATGCTTTGCACTAAAGACGAAGCAGGATAAACTTCTTTTAATTACAGATTGCATGCGAGCAGGATTAATGCCTGACGGAGATTATCTGCTTGGCGAGTTTCCTGTTGTGATGCGAAATGGTGTTGCGCGGACTGAGACAGGATCATTAGCCGGCAGTACCTTAAATTTAATAGATGGAATCAAGAATCTTCAGCAATGGAGCGGAAATTCATTGACTGAAATCTGGCATCTTGCATCATTGTCACCTGCAAGGAGTTTAGGAAAAGAAACTATTTTAGGTAGCATTAAGCCTGAGAAGACAGCAGATTATGTGGTAGTAGATGATAACCTGCACGTTCAGGCAACAGCTGTTCAGGGAGAAATTAAATACCGTAAACAGGATCTGTAAAATAACATCATTGTCAAGGAGGAGTATTATTATGGGTTACGTTCAAAATACGAAAGAAATGCTTATTAAAGCACGAAAAGAAGGGTATGCAGTACCTGCATTCAACATTCATAATCTCGAAACGATTCAAACGGTTGTTGAAGCTGCAGTTGAAATGAATTCGCCACTTATTCTAGCAGCAACACCAGGAACAATGAAATATGCTGGTCGTGCATACATCCAAGCAATAGTTGAGGTTGCAGCGAGGGAAAACGATATTCCCATCGCATTACATTTAGATCATCATGAGACGGTTGAATCGATTGATGAATCGTTGGAACTTGGTACGAAATCGGTGATGATAGACGGCTCACATGGCACGTTTGAAGATAATATAGCACTTTCTAAACAAGTTGCTGATAAGGCACATACTCATGGCGCTACAATTGAAGCTGAACTTGGAAAGTTAGTGGGCCAGGAAGATGATTTAATTGTTGAGGCAAAGGATGCAGCTTACACAGATCCCGATACTGTACAAGAATTCGTTGAACGTACGGGTATTGATTCTTTAGCTGTAGCAATTGGTACCGGACATGGTTTATATGAAAGCAAACCAGACCTAGACTTCGATCGTTTGGAAAAGATTAAAAACCTTGTTGATATTCCGATTGTTTTACATGGTGCATCTGGAATATCTAAAGAGGATGTACAAAAGTGTATCTCTCTTGGTTGTGCTAAGGTAAATATTTCCACAGAACTAAAAATTCCGTTTTCAACAGCATTACGAGATCATTTATTCGCAAATCCCGATGAAACAGATCCAAGAAAATATATGAATCCAGCAAAAGCTAAAATGAAAGAAGCGGCTATTGAAAAAATACTGATTTGTATGAGTGATGGAAAAGCATAGATTTATAGGGGGAAGTGAGATCTTGATCTCACTTCTTTTCAGAATGCTAGAAATGAGGTGAAGAAAAGTTGATTTTAACTATTACATTGAACCCGTCTGTTGATATAAGCTATAAACTAGATTCGTTTTCACTTGATACAGTTAATCGAGTAAATGATGTTTCAAAAACTGCTGGAGGCAAGGGGTTAAATGTTGCACGTGTAGTGCATCAACTTGAAGAGGAAGTAGGTGCTTCAGGTTTTCTGGGCGGAAACTTGGGAGACTATATCCGGACGGAAATCACAACACTCGGTATCCGGGATCTATTTTTAAATATCCAAGACGAAACACGTAATTGTATAGCGGTAATTCATGAAGGAAAACAAACAGAAATACTAGAGTCTGGACCGACTATTTCGAGTAGTGAAGCTGACTTGTTTTTAGAAGAAATATCTAACCATGTCCAGCAAGCGAAAGTTATCACGATTTCTGGTAGCTTGCCAAAGGGTTTAGAAGATAAATTTTACAAAAAGATATTAGAGATCGCCAATCGGCATAAGACGCCAGTGCTGTTGGATACGAAGGGTGAGTTACTTTCAGTGACTCTAGAAAGTGAAAGTAAGCCATATTTAATAAAACCCAATCAGGACGAACTAACCGACTTAGTTGGTAGAAATTTAGATTCAGAAGCTGCTATTATCGACGTTTTGCGTTCATTTCGATTTGAATATATTCCATGGGTCGTTGTTACACTTGGAGCAGATGGCGCGATTGTGAAACACGGTAACAACATCTATCGAGCAATACCCCCAAAAGTTAACGCAGTTAATCCAGTTGGATCAGGGGATTCAGTAATCGCAGGATTTGCAACAGGAATTTCCCGTGAGTTGACAGATGTCGACCTAATTAAATTTGGTCTCTCCATGGGGATTTTGAATGCAATGGAAGAAAAAACAGGCTATATTGATGCTACAAAAATCACTTGGTGTGTTCGAGAAATGCAGGTTAATCAGATTTTTTAAATATACGATTAAACATCCCGGAGTTAAATGTGTCTCATCCAAAAATTAAAATTATATCTTAATGCAATTATGATCTGTTTAAGGGCTCATTCTTTCGTTTGGACAGTAAACGTCCAAGCGAAAGAATGAGCCCGTTTATACACACACATTCACACAAGCCTCTATTAAACGGGTTCCGATACCTGTCACAAACGTTAAAAAGGTAATTTGAAACGGCCATCAACATTCATACTGGTTGGTAGCCGTTTTTTGTTAGTATATTAATACTTTCAATGTGATTTATTAAATTTTGTAGTGTAATTTGCACCCCAAACTGTAAGAATAATAGCCGGCTACAAATGCTTTTTTATTTGAGTCAGAACTTCTGTGGCTAGTTTGTTTGTATCTTTAAAATCTCTTGAATCGATGGGATCAGAGTAATGGACAGAAACTTTTGCTGGTGTATTCTTGCCCTTTTTTCCTATCAATTTGTAAGAATCCTTGAAGGTCACAGGAACGACTTTTACCCCTGATTTAATCGCAATTCGTAAACTGCCCGATTTAAAGTTTCCAATTTCAGGACCTTTACTTCTCGTTCCTTCTGGAAAAACTGCTATTGAATTACCGGATTTTAAACTTTCTATTGCTTGCTGAATAGCTTTTAGGGAACTACGAGCGTTATCCCTATTGATAAACACGCATCCTCGTTCCTTCATCCAATAACCCAACAATGGAATTTTCTCCATTTCTTTTTTCGCAACAAAAGCCATCGTTTGAGGAGCGGTTGAATATAAAATTGGTATATCCATATTACCTTGATGGTTGCCAACATATAATACAGGTTCATCTAAAGGGATATTTTCTGTTCCGGTTATTATAAGGTCTGCACCTGAAATATTAATTAAATTCTTTGTACATTTTAAAATAATTTTATCCATTAGTTCTAGTTTTTCTTTCATCTTACCTGCCTTGTTTAATCTATTAATAGTAAATGATTTATTTGCTTTACTTAAAATATAACCCCACATGTATCCTTGAAATAATAGAGTGCGCATATTTATTCCTCTTTTCGAACATATTTAATCTATTGCAATCATAAAAGACATGAACAAATTAAATAAGTTACAAATGTCACTAGTTGATATTGAATTTGTCACACTGTTTTAATAGAATAATTAACATTTAAGTTCATATTAAAAATTGCTTAGTTATGAATGTAGTATGGTAAGGTAAAGTAGATTGATTGGCAGTAGGTCAATCACAGTACTTAAATTATAGTCTGGTCAAAATACATGTTAAAATAGACAAACAATAACTTTAAGAACGGTAGTGGTTTAGTTTGGTTTTCCTCTTTTGTGTAACAATTGGTTTTTTGTCCGCTTTAACTGGAAGTCTTGTTGGTTTGGGCGGTGGCGTAATCCTTGTACCGAGTTTATTAATTTTAAATGAGTTTATTGAAAGTTTTAATTGGGCAACAGCTCAAAATATTGTTGGGATTTCTTTGATTGTAATGGTGTTCACTGCGTTGTCATCCAGTATCTCCTATTTTAAAGACAAACGGATTGATTATAAAAGTGGTACTCTATTTGTGCTAGCAAGTGTTCCTGGTGGAATTGTTGGATCATGGCTGAACCAGTTTATTGATACAGACTCATTTTCTTTGTATTTTGGATTTTTAATGCTTGCTATGTTTGTAATGTTTTTCTTTAAGACAAATGTTCCAAAAAAAAGAAATAGAACTATTACTACGAAATGGACAATAAATAGAGAAGTAATCATAAATGGTGAGGCTAAGACGTATTCTTATCCGTGGATTGCTGCAGTGGGTCTTGCATTTTTAGTAGGAAATTTATCGGGGTTATTTGGGATCGGTGGTGGATCTTTAATGGTACCGATTATGATTTTATTATTTGGTTTTCCTGCTCACGTTGCAATTGCAACGTCCATGTTTATGATTCTTTTCTTAAGTTTAATAAGTTCGCTAACACACATAAATCTTGGTCACGTACCATGGGAATATGTTTGGCTTTTCATTCCTGGTGCATGGATCGGTGGAACGATTGGTGCAAAAGTAAATCAACGATTAAAAGAGAGTACGGTTGAATTGATTTTGCGTTTCATTCTTATTATTATTGGTATTAGACTAATTTGGCAAGGACTAGGCTAAGGGAGTAATTACATGGAAGAGAAAATATTTTTCTATTATACAAGTGATATACATAGTCATTTTGAAAATTGGTCAAAGGTTGTAGGCCATTTTAATGAAAAAAAACGGCAAAGAAAAAGAGATAATCAATCCTATTGGTTAATAGACAATGGTGATTTCGTTGACCGCTTTCATCCAATTGCTGAAGCAACAATGGGTAGAACAAATGTGCAACTGTTGAATGCTGCAGAATATGATTTTGCGACAATCGGAAATAACGAGGGGATTACGCTCAAGTATGATGATTTATATCATTTATACGATGATGCTCAGTTTGAATTAATATGTGCAAATTTACATACAATTAATGGGGTAAACCCTTCTTGGTTGAAACCCACGTTAACAGTAGAATCGAAAAACGGTATTAAAATAGGAGTAATTGGACTAACTGCTCCTTTTAACGCATTTTATAATTTATTAGGATGGAACGTGAACTATCCGCTTGATGTATTAGATCAATACATCAAGCAATTAGCTAATGAAACGGACATCATTTTATTACTATCTCACTTAGGAATTAACGAAGATGAAGAAATAGCGCGTCGTTATCCAGAAATAGACGTAATTATTGGTGGGCATACACATCACTTATTTCGAGATGGCGAATACATTGATAATACACTATTAACCGCAGCCGGTAAGCATGGTAATTATGTCGGAGAGGTTATTCTAACATGGGACCATCTTGCTGGTAAATTAACAAAAAAAGAAGCTTACACAACGAATATAGCGCCATTTCATCAAGATTTGGATACGCAGAGTCAACTGGAAATCTATGGTGAACAATCAAAGCAAATTCTAAACAAGCCGGTCATGACGTTAACCGCTCCCCTTGAAGTGGATTGGTTCTGTGAGACGCATGTAATAAGCAAGTTAACAGAGACACTGAAAGAGTGGACGGATGCTGATTGTGCTATGTTAAATGCTGGTTTATTATTGGAAAGTTTTAACGAGGGAATAGTGAGCTATGCTGATGTACATAGGATTTGCCCTCATCCAATCAATCCTTGTGTCGTAGAGATTAGGGGAACAGAACTAATTGAAGTGATTAGAGGCTCATTTGCAAAGTCATTTATGGAATTGGAATTAAAAGGATTTGGGTTTCGAGGGAAGATAATTGGAAGAATGATTTACTCAGGAATAGAAGTTGATGTTGTTTCTAGTGATAGTGGAGATCTTCATGTCAAAAAGATTTTGATAAATGGCGCCCCAGTAGATATGGAAAGAACATATAAAATCGCAACTGCAGATATGTTTACTTTTGGTAAGTTATTACCAGAAATATCTAGATCGAAGTCAAAAAGCTTTTATATGCCGGAATTATTAAGGGACTTATTGGTAAAGACATTGCAGGAAAAAATATAAATTATTCACACGAGCCTCTTTTCTCCATATATTGAATGGAGAAGGGAGTGTTTTAATTGATTTCGGTAAAACCTTTAATGATTGAAGATCACTCTTTTGTAGCAACTAGCGTACAATTACCTAAGACAAATTTGCTGATTATCTCTAATGAAATTGGCTATGTGATGTGCGGTGCGCTGGATGTGGATTTATTGAATGAAAAACTATCAGATAGAAAAATTATTGCAGCTCGAGCGACTGGAGTTAAAACCATTGAACAATTACTTGAAGCACCACTTGACAAAGTGACAATTGAAGCTAAAAACAAAGGCTGGTATAAAGGGATTACGACTAAGGATGCACTGCTTAAAATTGCAGAGTAGTAGTTTAGAGGGTTATCTTTTTATGAAAAAGTTAACCCTCTTTCAGTTAATGAATTTTATTACCTTCTTCTATAGATCCTTTCGATTGCGATATTTGTAGAAATTTACAGGAATTTGTAGCTTGTCTTGTCTTTTTTTGGTAATATGAACTAAGGTGTCGATTGATATCATAGTAAGTAAGGAGAACAATATGAGACTAGTAGCTACAAAATCTACTGTACAAGGAACAGAGCTTGCTAAACCAATATACAATGATAACGGACAAGTCTTAATTCAAAAAGACGTAAAACTTACTAAGAGAATGTTGATGAGACTTCAACATTTAGGGATTACATATGTTTATATTAAGGACGCCTATACAGATGATATTATTATAAATCCACCGATTCCAGATGAACTCCGTATTGAAGCGATACAAATGGTTAAGACTTCTTTTGATCATTTTCAACAAGATGGGTTGATGAAGAACTCATTTCTATTTGATAAAACCGGTCAAAAAATGACTGATATGGTTCGTGTTATAGTAGACCAAGTAAATAACCGTGAAGAAGTTTTATCTATTCTTTCTGATATATTGATAAGTGATGACTATATATTTGCACATTCAATTAATGTTACGATTTACTCATTGGCACTTGCAACTGAATTAGGTTTACCACAAAAGAAGATAGAACAAATTGGACTTGGTTCTATGCTTCATGATGTGGGTAAGGTGTTAATCCCAGAAGAAATACTTCAAAAAAATTCTCGATTATCTAAACATGAATATGAAATTGTTAAAACTCATACCGAAGAAGGTTTTAATTTATTAAGAAAATCACCTAATATACCTTTACTTGTGGCCCACTGTGCTTTTCAGCACCATGAACGATTAAATGGTTCTGGATATCCAAGAGGATTAAGTAACAATGAAATCCATCCTTATGCAAAACTATTAGGTGTTGCTGATGTATTCGATGCTGTAACAAGTAATCGTGTGTATCGCGATGCTATGCTCCCACATGAAGGATTAGAGATTCTCTATGCTGGGTCAGGAGAATTATTTGAAAAACAAACAATAGAAGCATTTCGTAAAACAATTGCTGTTTATCCAAAAGGCCTCACAGTGGAATTAAGTGATGGAAGAACTGGCATTGTTGTTAAACAAAACAAGAATTTATACGAAAGACCTTTTATACGAGTTATAAAGGAACAAGATCAAGAAGTTGCTCCTTACGATATAGATTTAGCTGAATCTTTAAATGTAGTGATTACAGCTTGTAATACAGACGGTGCTAATAAAGTTAAATAATAATTCTAATCAATTTCATAATACTGATTTTTTGCAATTGTCATTCATATATAGTTGGGATAGACCGTTCCCAAACTATATGTGAATGACAATTACTACATAAGGTAATTATGAAATTAATTCTAATGCCTTCTTAAAAAGCATATTGTTTTTTGAGGGGGTTTTTAATTTGAGACGACGGCCTAAATTTAAAAGACATATTACTCCACCTCCAGCAAGACAAATATTCATGGTAACTCTTGTTTTCTTTTTATTATCAACTTTGATTAGTATATTAATTATAAACAATCAAATAAAGCCAGTACTAATGAGTATTGCTGTTGATAGAACTGAACAATATGCAAACAAGGCAATGGGGATAGCTGTTAGTAAGAGAATATCTGATGATTTGGATACGACAAATCTGTATCAGGCTCAAACGGATGAAGCCGGCAACATAATTAGTTATGTATTTAATACAGATGTAGAAAATAGAATTCAAAGAGATATACAGTATCGAGTCGAAAATTTCTTAGACAGAGTAGAAAAAGGGGATATTCCTGGTCCGGGTGCACCACTCGATGTAGAAGTGGAGCCTGAAGAAGAACAAACAATTGAAAAGGTTAAGGAAAATCAAAATTTGTTGGAAATTCCGATTGGTCAAGTTTTAGGCATACCATTACTTGCAAATTTAGGTCCTACCGTACCTGTAAATATCGACACGATTGGTATTGTCTCTACGGAGGTAACTGATGAGTTTATTGAGTCTGGCATAAACGGTGCTTATATTAATGTATTAGTCCATATTGAAGTAGAAGTAAGTGTTGTTATACCTTTTGCATCAGCTCCAATTAAACTTGAACAAGATATACCGATTACTCGTTTTTTTCAACCAGGCGATGTTCCGCAGTATTATAATAAAGGGGGAAATAACGATCCATCTTTATCAATACCAATTGACCCCTTGCAATAGTAGTGACGGATTGATATAATTCCTTTTGGAAATTAAATAAAAACTTGTCAGATCGGTGAGGTAGAGGTGCAGGTTAACAGAATTAATTAATGTAAGGATGACACCAGTGATCATTGATGAAAGGGTTAACTTGCCGAAGCAATAAAGAATGTCGAATCTCTATTGCTGGTATATCTTCAGAAGAGGAGATGTACTGTCATGTCTTGATGATACATGAGGGGCTACTGATCGAATCCTGAGGATAACATAGTTGCTAAAAGGCAGTGGTAGGTTATTTTCTATCACTGTTTTTTTATACTGTTATAAAGAATATACTTTTTAAGGAACCCACAGTATAGGAAAATAGTAGTTAAAACTGGATGATCCTTGAGAAGCGAAAAACAAAAATTATAGATTGATGCGGTTGATTTACGTTATAAGGTTACAAATGAAGCGCTTTTTAGATGAAATTTATTTGAGGTTTATTCCTGTAATTTAAAACTAAACCTCGTTTATGTAGAATTTAACGTTTGTCGTTTTTTCTAAATAAACCTAGTGATATCAAAACTAAACATGGGTAGATTAATCATCAAGACACTACTTTAATAGATATAGTTAATTGTCACAGTTTTTTGATTTCCACCAACTATTCTAATGGAGGTTACAGCATGGAAGGAACCATTTTTTCATTAATACCCGCATTGCTTATGCTTATTCTTGTTTTATTAACAAGGCGTGTCTTACTTTCACTTGGATCGGGTGTTCTAGTAGGCGCATTTATGTTGCATGATTTAAATTTATTAGGTGCTTCTAATGAAATTTGGCAAGTTTTCAGAAATATATTTGTAACTGATGAGGGGCTAAACCTAGGTAATCTGTACTTATTTGGTTTTTTATTATTATTAGGTATTACTACGGCTTTTATGACCGCATCAGGGGGGAGCCACGCATTTGGAGAATGGGCAATAGAGAAAGTCAAAACTCGCAAAGGAGCGCAAATTCTACCAGCTATTTTAGGTGTAATAATATTCATTGATGATTATTTTAACAGTCTAGCAGTAGGACAAGTTGCTCGTCCTGTAACAGACCGATATAAAATCTCAAGGGCAAAGCTTGCTTACATTATTGACTCAACGTCTGCACCAATCACTGTAATTTCACCAATATCGAGTTGGGGTGCATATATCATTGGTACAATTGGCTTTATTTTAGTTGAAAATGAAATTACTAATTTTCAACCATTGGAAGCATTTGTGAAAATGATTCCGCTAAATATGTACGCATTTGCTGCAATTTTCTTAGTTTTCTTTGTTGCAATAACTAATTTAGATATTGGACCTATGAAAAAACACGAGAAACGTGCGAAAAACACAGGTGAACTTTATGATATTGAAAAAGGTAATATTCCTGGGGACATGAAAGAAACATTTAAAGTAAATAAAAATGGTAAAATCTATCATTTAATTATTCCAATCGGGGCATTAATTATTGGTACTGTAGCTGCTATGATTGGAACTGGATTTCTTAATACGGATGAACAAGCGACTGTATTACTGATTTTTGAAAATACAGATGTGAATCTTTCGTTATTTTTAGGAGGACTATCTGCTGTAATAATTGCTTTTATCCTTTATCTATTTCAATTGCAGCCCAAAGCTAATTCTGCGAAAGTTTTTTGGGAAGGCGCAAAGACAATGCTTCCGGCTATATATATATTAATCTTGGCATGGATGATTGGAGCAATCATAGATAACTTGGGGACAGGTGAGTACTTAGCACAACTTGTTGAACGGACATCGTTAAACCCTGCTCTTTTACCGTTACTTCTATTTGCGGTTGCAAGCTTTATGGCTTTAGCAACTGGTACTTCTTGGGGAACATTTGGTATCATGTTGCCGATAGCAGGCGAAATTGCGGCTGTTACGGATATTGATCTTGTTTTGCCAGCACTAGCGGCCGTACTTGCAGGTTCTGTATTTGGAGACCACTGTTCACCAATTTCTGATACATCAATTCTTTCGTCTACAGGTGCTGGGTCAAATCATATTGACCACGTAATAACCCAGATACCATATGCTTTAATTGGTGCGGGAGCATCGGTAGGTGGATATTTATTATTAGGCTTTACTGGACAAGTGTTATTATCTCTTATTGCAACACTACTAATTGTGATAATACTTGCTATAGCTCTAAAGATGTTAAATACAAAAAAAGGCATAAACTAAACGAAAAGTACTTCACTATTTGTATTAATGAAGTACTGTGAGCAGAAAAATAGTAGCTGGGCATTTTAGGATGCTATTACATTGATTGTGGTACTAAGTCTTGCCTAGTTTTACGGTTAATCTAGTTATTTCAACTCTTTATTAACAAATAACAGAATCAATTTCATAATGACACTATGCAGCAGTTGTCATCCACATATAGTTCGGTAGCGGTCTATCCCAACTATATGCGGATGATAACTTTCAAAAAATCAATAGTATAAATTGACTGAACAGTAAAATTTTTCCTTAGTATGTAATCTTTTCTTACAATAGTTTTTAATTCCTTTGACAATGAAGAAAGTACTAGTTATAATCATTAATTATCAGAATACAATAAAAATTTGAAACATTCTTTCGCAAATAGTATTAATTTTTTAATTCATATGTTGAGTGTTTCCAAATTTGAAAAGGGGAGTAACAAATGGAAAATCGTTCACAATGGGGAACACGTCTTGGTTTCCTACTAGCAGCAATGGGTTCAGCAATTGGTTTAGGTAACATTTGGCGTTTCCCGGCAACAGCTTTTGAAAATGGCGGGGGAGCGTTTTTTATACCATACCTATTTGCCCTTCTAACGGCAGGTATTCCACTTCTTATTCTTGAATACACAATTGGGCATAAGTACCGTGGATCGGCACCAAGATCTTATTCTAAAATCAGCAAAGGTATGGAATGGATTGGGTGGTGGCAAGTTGCTGTTTCCTTCGTTATTTCTACTTATTACCCAATAATTATTGCATGGGCAATTATGTATTCTTATTTTTCTTTTGGGCAACAGTGGGGAAGCGATGCAACAGCTTTCTTTGTAGGAGATTATTTACAGTTAGCTGATCCAGGAACATTTGGGTCAATGGTACCTAAGGTGCTATTTCCAGTACTAGCTGTATGGTTAATTGTGTTTTTCTTCCTAGGTAAAGGTGTCAGAAAAGGCATTGAAGTAGCCAATAAAATATTTATTCCAACTTTAATTGTTATCTTTTTAATTATAGTTGTTCGTGCAGTTACGTTACCAGGCGCGTTACAAGGTTTAGATGCTTTCTTTAAACCGGATTGGTCCAGTATTACAGATGCTTCGGTATGGGTTGCAGCTTATGGACAAATATTCTTTAGTTTATCTATTGCATTTGCGATTATGATTACTTATGCTTCGTATTTGCCTAAAAAGTCTGATATTACCAATAACGCATTTATCACTGGTTTTGCGAACTCTTCGTTTGAATTATTAGCTGGTATCGGGGTATTTGCTACCTTAGGTTTCATGGCATCACAATCTGGTGAAGCAGTTTCTGATGTAGTAGCTGGTGGTGTTGGGCTAGCCTTTATGGTATTCCCGGAAATTATCAGTCAAATGCCAATGGCAGGATTGTTTGGATTCTTGTTCTTTGCATCGTTAGTACTTGCTGGTTTATCTTCAATGATTTCAATTTCTGAAACCTATATTGCCGGTATTCAGGAAAAGTTTAATGTTTCACGTGGTAAAGCTGTCGCATTCGGTGGTGGTCTTGCTGCAGTATTTTCATTATTTTTTGCCAATCAAGGCGGACTAAACCTTCTTGATACGGTTGATTACTTCATTAACAGTTATGGTGTAGCGTTAGCGGGTCTGTTTGAGGTTGTAGCAATCGCTTGGTTTGCTAAAGGGTTAAAAGATTTTCAAGCTCATGCAGACGGTGTCTCAGATATTAAACTTGGACTATGGTGGAGAATTTGTCTAGGTATTATTACCCCTGTAGTATTGGGTTATATGATGTTTCAAAATCTTAAAACAGAGGTAGTTGGTGATCCTGAAACAGGTGCACCATATGGTGGTTATCCACTTGAATTTTTATTCACCTATGGTTGGGTAGTAGCAATCGGTGCAATGTTTGTTGGTGCCTTAATGACTGTGAAAAAATGGCCAAAGAATGCATCTGAAGCAAAATTACATGATTCTGAAGATGAGGGGGTTGCTAAATAATGTCAGTTAGCGCTATTGTAATGGCTGTTATTGGTATAGTAATTATATGGGGAGGACTTGCAGCTAGCATCACTCATGCTGTTAAGTCATCAAAATAAATGATAAGATAACAAACCCTTACCGGATCCAATTCGGTAAGGGTTTTCTTAACTTTGGAAATAATAAATGACTACCCCACCTGAGATTTTAAGACACGCCATTCTGTTGAAAAAACCACGACGAGGTTTGTCTTATTGCCCTAGGGTGCTGTTAAAGGCGCCTGTTTATTTTAAGGATTCAATAAGAGGGTTAGACAATGTAGAACCGAATCTTCCTAACAATTTTAACCAATTATTTACTATTTCTTGCATTCCTTTCCCATCGTTTGAGTGATGGATATGGGTCAAACGACCATTCGCTATAACCATTGTCTTTATACATCCCATAATGCAAATGAGGAGGGAACTTTCCAGATGTCCCAGGTGGACCATATCCAGTTGCACCAACAGAACCAATAACGTCTCCTGGTTTTACTACATCTCCAACTTCAATGCCCTCCTGGTATCCATTTAAGTGAGCATAATAATGGTATCTGTTTTGAACATCACGTATCCCTATTCTCCAACCACCATATCTGTTCCAACCTTTTATTTCTACGACGCCATAAGTGGTAGATTTTACAGGTACACCATAGTTGGCAAAGATATCAGTACCTTCATGAATTCTTCTTCCACCGAAACCACGAGCATCTCCCCAAGTGTTTTTATAGCTAAAATTCATATTGAGTGGTAACGGAAAATCATTATCTTCCAGGGTAATGGTATTAAAGGTTTGGTAAACCTTAGCAATATTCATAATCGTTTGGACAGTAAGTTCACGTTGATAGTACTTCCATAAAGCGATTTTTATATCTTGTCTTGTTTTTCCTTGTCGCTCAATAAAGCTTGCCATGCTGTATAAAATATCTTCATCATCTGTTGGGTCAGCGGTTCCATCACCGTTACCATCTTGTCCAAAACCATTAAACATAGATATCCATGCTGATGTTTTATCCTTGCTAGGGTTTCCAATACCAAACCAATTAATTTCAGGAATGGTTATTGAAATGAGGTCATCAGAGGCTGTTTCTTTTTGACTATGTTTTTCATATTGATCTATAGCAGCTAAGTAGAACCAGGATATATTGGTTAACGCCTCAGTTTTCTTATATAAAGCCATTTTTTCTTTATCAATGTCTTCTTTTTTATCATTTTCCTCAGCATTTAATTCTAAAGGAAACATAGAAAAAGCAAGGAAGAAAATAATGATTTTTTTAACAATTTGATTTGAAATGATTTACACCCCCTAATCGTTTTGTTTTTGATATTAAGTAGTGTGCACGACATCTTTATAAAGATAATTGGAAATAGAACCCTTATCATTTCTGAGGATTGTAAACGTCCGTAAAACCCTCACTCTAAGTGTCTCTGCTAACGAAGTAACTGTTAGTGAGGATTTTACGAACAACCATAGTTTGATTTTGAAACTGTTGTGTACGTGTGCAGATTGTAAATTTATTCGATTAAAAATTTACCTATTCATATGCTCTACTTGTTCATTATTACTTTTATATTCATCGTACACTTCTTCACCTTGAGGTGTTTTTTTCATATCTTTAATAATACTCTCAAGTGTACTTTCATACTCATCGTCAACTGTTAAGGAGTTTTCTAGGCTTTGGATATCTCTAAACGTAACGGACTGATCTGAAACATAAACTTTATAGAAACGTGGCAAAAGTGATAAACCTGTTTTTCGTGCTATTGTTGCAGCTTTTTCTCTTTCCATATTTTCAGGTTTATTATAAGCAATTAACACTTCTTTGTCGGTAACTAATGTAGCAACATCTTCAAACCCATCATAACGAATAATCATACGGGTAATTGTATCAGCCATTTCCCATCGATCCATCGCGACATAATGATTACTTTCTTCTTCCATATCGATTTCATCTTTGTTATATTTAACGTATCCAAGGCGTGATGTGATTTCTTGATCAACATCCTTTTGATCGGACTGAAACTCATCTCTAGCATTGTCTCCCTGCTGAGTACCACTGTTTTCATCACGTTCTAAGGTGCGCTCTAGATCATGTCCAGCTTCATTACCTGCAGCACAACCTGAAATGACTAAAGTACTAGCAAATAGGGATGACAAGATAAACGTTTTTGTGCTCATAATTTATCCTCCTGACCTAATAAATCTCCCCGTTTTAGTGTTAGTATTTTATCCTGAACACATGCTAGCAAAAATAATACTATTATAATAAATCCTTCCAATCTTGGGTAAATAACCAAGTTGATTCAAATTCAAAAAAATATGGTACACTATATACAGTTTAAGGAGTGGATGGGCATGATTGAAATTCAAGGAAAAAAGTATGAAATGATAGAGAATATAAGAGAAGGTTTTCAAGAAGAGGCGTTCATTGAAAGATATAGTGAAATTTTAAATAAATATGACTTTATATTGGGCGACTGGGGTTATGACCAATTAAGGCTAAAGGGTTTTTTTGATGATCAAAATCCAAAAGCAGCTTTTGATACAAAAATAAGTACTGTAGATGATTATTTATATGAATATTGTAATTTTGGTTGTGCCTATTTTATAATAAAACGTATTTATACATAAAAGCTAGTTCGTTTTTTCACCCTTTTTAGCATAAATAAAAAATCCTCCAGATTTTCGGTTATGTTTGCTGGAAAAAGGAGGATTTACTAGCCATGAAATTATAAAATGGACTCTTGTGGATGACCTAAGTCCTAAGTAGCCACCTCGAGTTCCAGTGAAAGCACTTTACTGAATTTACTTCGAAGCTTTGTATCGAGTAATCGCACTTGGTTGGTGAATAATCTAAGTCCCAACTACCCCCACCTGAGGTCATAAGACTTCCCTCATCACAGGTAATAACACCATGACAAGGCTGTCTATTGCACTAGGATGACCACTTAGGAAATTTGTTCAAAGGCGTCTTTTACTTTTGCTGTTGATTAAACTATCTCACTGCTCTGCAGGCTATAAAAGCTCTTGAAGAAAACTTCGTAAATCTTGAGCATCAATTTCTGTCAGCTTGTAGGCATGTTCAAGAGTTCCTTTTTCAGCTATATTTTCCTTATTTAACAGTGCATACCTGTTGCTGTTTAAATCTAGAATTAGCTTTTTGTTTTCATATTGTTCAGTAGTAATTATAGCGATATCAAAGCGTTTATAATCACCTTTAAAACTTACAATTCTTGTCTTTGCATGGAAACTTTCATCCTTAATTAGTACATGACTATCTTTCATCTCATACCTCCGTCATTAACTGTTCTATTTAGTAATTGACATTATAAAGACCGTTATTCATCACGTCTTCTATATTAAAATAACAAATAGATGCGACAAATTAAAGGGATATCTTAAGGAATAGCATTAATATATGGTATGATAAATGTATCCTTAATGTAAACAGGAGGCTGTTAGATTGTACTTTGTTGATAGAAACGAAATAGAGAAAACATTATTATATATAGAAGGATTGCTCCAGGAGATTGAACAACATCAATTTAATTCCTTTCTAGAGAGATTAAGTTTGGAAAGAATGTCCCATATGATTATTGAATCGATCCTTGATGTGGGGAACATGATGATTGATGGTTTTATTATGAGAGACCCTGGAAGTTTTACAGATATAATTGATATCCTAGTTGATGAAGATGTGTTGCCAGAGACAGAATCAGATAATTATAAAGAAGTAATTAATTTAAGAAAGATGTTAGTAAAGGAGTATTTAACGATTGATCATGACCAAATACTTTCTTTGATAAATAACAATTATGATTCTCTTGAGAAATTCAGTATGCGTATTAGAAGTTATCTTGATAATCAAACAAACGTTGCGACAGCATTTTCTAATCAGTAATAGGATTATCTCGTATTCACATCGTGATACCCCTCGTTCAATTTAACGAGCAAGGCCTAAGCTTAACGGGTAATCTACTCTATTAGTCACTGTTCGATTAAAATTGAAAAGGAGGTTTTTTTGATGATTAAAAAAAGTTCTGTCAAAGAAAAAATATTACTGCAACTTAAACAGAAAAATAAACTTTCGATTGTTCAATTAATGGAAAATTTTCAAATTACGGACATCGCTTTACGAAGGCATATTCATAAGCTTGAGCAGGATGGTTATATAAATTCCTTCCAAGAAAAACAAACGGTAGGCCGCCCTTACCATATTTATCAGTTAACTCCAAAAGGGGAGGATATATTCCCTTCTCATTATCAACAGTTTTCTGTGGACCTGTTAAAAGAGCTTGAGGAATTAAAAGGAAAAGATTTTGTTTATCAACTTTTAGCTAGTAGAGCGGAAAAAACTACAAGTGAGTATAAAAGTAAAATAGCGAATGAAGAGGATTATTTAAATAGAATAGAAAAATTAGTTCAAGTTCAAGAAGAGAAAGGTTATATGACCGATTTACAAACAAACACAGATGGTTCTTATACGTTAAAACAATTTAATTGCCCAATTTCAAGTGTTGCCCATGAATATAAAGGTATTTGTGAGCAGGAAGTCGATTTATTCACAGAACTATTGAAGGATAGTAAGGTAGTTGCAAGTACATGTATTGTAAACGGTGCTAACTGTTGTAGCTTTTTAATTGAAGATAATCGAAAATAAGACAGGCTCCTTTTATAAAGGGAGCCTGTCTTATTTTCGATTATCCTTGGATTTTATATTAGGTAAGGACCGAAGAAAAACGCTAGCATTGTGATGTGAACACCCATAAAGTAGAGCAGTCTAACTGGAACATTCCACTCATTTTGAGTAGCCCCAATTGAGGCGCATAAATGGGCTAATATACCTAAAATTAGTAAGAATACCAAATCACTATTTTGGAAAGTAAGATAGCCAGGTGCTTTTATGTCTATTGTGTCGATAAAGAAACGGTGTTTGAACAAAAGTACGGCCACTGCATAGGATATTAACCCAACATAGTAGACCCAAGTTGGATCTCGATCTAGCAGGTTTCGTTTAGACATGTAGATAATTGTTATCAGCAGTAACGGCCAAATGAACCACATACTAGATATTAAGATAGCGAATATAGCTACTGAACCCATGCCGATGGTTTTGCCTAAAGCCTTGATATATTCAGTACCAGTATATTGCTTCGTCAGGCCAATTAACGCTTGGTCAGAAGAAGAAAGGAGAATGTCATTAGCCTCACTTTGAAAATCTATCCATGATATTGTATCGTTATTAATCCACTGAGGTTTAGCTGAATAATCGGATGTATTACTTCTACGATAAATTTTATAATCTTCTTCATTTACTACAGCTTCGTAAATATTAAAAGCAGTTGTTCCTTGATATTTTGTTTTACTTTTACCTTTTGCTGAGAAAAGTATCTTCACATTTTCATTTTCAAATGCTAAAGAAAGATCACTAATATTTCTTAACTCATTAGCTCCTTTTGGATCGTTAAATGTGATTTTGTTTAATTTAGGTTTGTTTTCATTTTCGAAGAGATATACGTTATTAACCGGTACTGAACCTCCTGCACCTTTTCGTTCTGTTTTAAACACAAAGGCTAGATGGTTATCTTTATATGCTAGAGCGGCATCTTGTACTCGTTCACTTCGTGATATAGAGAACTTTTGTTTGTGAATGGTTGTTGTCAAATTATCGCTATGTTTATATACGGAAACATCTAATTTGTCCTGATTCTTAGCATATGTGAGAAAAACAAGTTCTTCAGTCTCTGCTTGATAAGTAACCAGTTCATCAAATTCACCTTCAATGGTGTAAAGTATTTCTGATGTTTTTGTTTTTAGATTTAATTGATAAACCACATTGTTTTTTAGATAAATAAGTGCATCCCTAAGTGGATGAAAACTATCTGCGTTTGTAATTTCCTTTTTCGTGGTACCATCGTATATCGTTTTATATTGGAAATAAACTAAATCGTTCCCCTTTGAAAATACTTTCGTCCACTTATTAAACGGTATATCCGGGAAATTCTCCTCATCAATTACATTATACTGGCTTCCATAGGTTTTCTTAACTAATATTTGGTCATCGAATTCTACAATCTCAATGGCACCATCCTCAGTTTTTGAAATAAACGGGTACTTATTTATGTTGGTGCTTCCAATCGGTAATGCTCTACTCCAGTCCTCATCAGGAACCTCTGTTACATTTTTAAAATTCTCGCTAAATAATAAACCAATGGCAACTAATAAAATGATTGCTGGAATTAACCAATATAGGCGTGATTTTAAACGCATACCATAGACCTTCTTTTTTAGATTTTTTGATTATTAAATACTAAACTTATGGAAATTTTATCATTTTTCAGAAAAATTTGGAAGTAGTTAATCTAATGCTGTCTTCAGTTATAAAAGATTCGAGAGGACTAATTTGACAGCATAGATAAAT
This sequence comes from Aquibacillus saliphilus, assembly GCF_020404745.1. GTDB lineage: Bacteria > Bacillota > Bacilli > Bacillales > Amphibacillaceae > Aquibacillus > Aquibacillus saliphilus. Next base: position 76,393 of record NZ_JAIZAP010000005.1, on the reverse strand, counting down.
AATAGGGGAATTTCCCCCTCAAGATGAGGAGGTTCCCCTATACCATTGTCTCCATAATTTGCTTACAATTAAATTAATAAAGAAAACGTTCGTAAAGGGAGAGTTCAAATGGAAGATGTCAGTATGAAAGAACCAATGGGTAATATGGAAAAAAGGACTAATTCGATAAATAACGCATTTGCATCAAAATTTGCGAAATCAATGTTTCTCGCCGTAAGTGGTCTAGTAATTCTTTCTATTATTGGTACTAGAATGTTTACGCATGTGGATTTAAATCTATATGGGTACATGGTTGGTACAATTGTTTTTTTAGGTGGCTTTTTCTATCGCTTTATTGCTTGGGGGGAGAGACCACCAACCAAAATTTTTATTAAAAAAGGATTTAAGCTATTATTTCGTAAAACGACACCGAAAACTGCGGTGAATCATCTAGCGGTATATAAATTCATCTGGAATAGGGGAATTTACCGATGGACTCAACACATCTTAATAGGTTGGGGCGTTATACTATCGTGTCTAGTGACCTTCCCACTCGTATTTGGCTGGATGTATTTTACAATGGAAGATAGCGGAATGTACACGATCGTTGGAATGGGAATGGATCTTATGACTGTTCCAGCTGATGGTTTTATCGCTTTTATGTCTTATAACGCGCTTAATTTCAGCGCAATTATGGTAATCATGGGTGTTTGTATGGCACTCTATCGACGCCTTAAAAATATGCAGGCTAGAGCAGAACAGAATTTCATGTATGACTTTTTACCACTTTATCTTTTGATTTTTATAAGTGTAACAGGTCTTCTGTTAACGTTTATCAATGTATTCTTACATGGTGCAGGACATTATGTGATGTCTCTAATCCATCAATATTCAGTTATTGTTACCTTAATTTACTTGCCTTTTGGAAAGCTTGCTCACATTCCTTTTAGACCACTTAGTGTGTTTGCCAGAAACTACCGTGAACATTACGGAGAGAAATCTATGAAACAATGTAAGGTTTGTGGAGATGACTTTGTTTCAATTGAACAATCCAACGATGTTATCGAGGTGTTAGGAACGAATGATATTGAATTCAACATGAAAGATGGTTTCAATCTAGCTGAACTGTGTTTACCTTGTCGAAGAAAATATCGTATTTCAAGATTTTCTGGCTTTGCTACACATGAAGTACCAATCAAGGAGGCAAATCAAAATGCAAAAGGATAAATTTTTTAGAGATATAGAAAACGTAAGACATCGAAATGAAGAGTTGGTTAAGACACATTGTAGCTATTGTGGTATGCAGTGTGGTATGAACTTACGAGTAGATAAAAGTACAAATAAAATTATTGGTGTTGAACCGAGATATGACTGGCCAGTAACTCTCGGAAAGATGTGTCCTAAAGGTGTTACGGCTTATCAACAAACAAACCACGACGACCGCATTCTTAAACCACTTATTCGCGATGACGCTTCATTAAAAGGAACGAAAGAAGGCTTTCGTGAGGCGAGTTGGGACGAAGCATATGATCTGATTGCTAAAAAGTTTGGTGAACTTCAAGAAGATTATGGTAAAGATAGCCTTTCCGTATTTAGCGGTGTATCAATGACTAATGAAAAGTGTTATTTAACTGGTAAATTTGCCAGAGTTGCAATGGGAACTAGATACATAGACTACAACGGACGTTTCTGTATGTCTAGTGCTGCAGGTGGTTTTTTAAGATCATTTGGTGTTGACCGTGGATCAACCTTACCTTGGACAGATGTTCATCAAACTGATTGTCTGTTTATTGCTGGAAGTAATACGGCTGAATGTCATCCGACTTCAATGTTTAGAGTATGGGCTGTTCAAGAACGTGGTGGTTATCTAATCGTTGCAGATCCAAGAGAAACCCCTGTAGCTAGAAGAGCAGATGTACACTTAGACCTAAGACCAGGGACGGACTTAGCGTTAGCAAATGGTATCTTGAATTTATTGATTCAAAATGGTTATGCAGATGAATCTTTCGTTAATCAACACACAAATGGATTTGAAGAGACAAAAGAGTTAGTAAAAGATTTCACTCCGGAATACACAAGCATGATTACTGGTGTTGCGGTTGAAAAGATTGAAAGAGCAGCTGAAATATACGGAAAAGCTCCTAATGCGATTGTTATGTTTGCTAGAGGAGTTGAACAACAACATAAAGGTGTTGATAACGTTTCAGCATATACAAACATGGCGCTAGTTACAGGAAAGATTGGTAGACCAAAAGCGGGTGTAGCTACCTTTACTGGACAAGGAAATGGCCAAGGTGGTCGAGAACACGGACAAAAGAGTGACCTACTACCAGGTTATCAAAAAATAACAAACCCTGAAGCGGTCGAACGTGTAAGTAAGGTCTGGGGAATTGAGCCTGAAGAAATGCCAAAACCTGGTGTATCTGCTTATGAAATGTTTGAACTAATGGATAATAAAACAATTCGTGGACTATATTTACTTTGTTCGAACCCGGCTGTTTCGGCACCGAATTTAAATTTTGTAAGAGGCGCACTGAAAAAATTAGACTTTATGGTATGTGGGGATTTCTTTTTATCGGAATCAGCAGAATATGCAGATGTGATTCTACCCTCAGTTTCATGGTCTGAGGATGAAGGAACAACAACGAATCTTGAGGGTCGAATTATTAAAATTAATAAAGCACAGGAACCTATTGGTGAATCAAAGCCGGATTGGCTGATGCAGGTTGAGCTTGCTGAAAGACTTGGTAAGGGTAAGCATTTTTCACACTTAAAGACTGCTAAAGATGTAGCGGAAGAATTCAGATTAGCTTCAAAGGGTGGAGTTGCCGATTATTACGGGGCTACTTGGGATAAGATCGATGAACAAGACGGTGTTTTTTGGCCTTGTACAGATAAAGAAGATAAGGGAACTCCGCATATGTTCCTTGATAAACAGTTTTATCACCCTGATGGAAAAGCGAAAATTTGTGCACTTCCATACAGACCGCCAGCAGAGGAACCGTCTGAGAAGTATCCACTTCGTTTAACAACCGGACGTGTCGTTTACCATTATTTATCAGGAAACCAAACGAGGAGAATTAAGTTTCTTAACGATATGTGTCCAGACCCATACGTTGAAGTTCATCCAATTACTGCAGCGGAGTATGACATCGAGCATGATGAAGTAGTTCTTCTCTATACACTTAGAGGGAAGGCAAATTATAAAGTGAAAATAACAGAGGCAATTCGAGAAGACACTGTTTTTGTCCCTTATCATTTTGGAGATTTAGAATCAATTAATTTATTAACTATAGCGGCATTAGATCCTATATCAAAAATGCCGGAATATAAAGCATGTGCTGCTCAAATTGACAAAATAAAAGTTGCTGGGAAGGTGCTTTAAATGACGACAACAACAACGACAAGAAGAAAATTATACATGGAACTTGAGAATTGTATAGGCTGTAGAGCGTGTCTTGCTGCTTGTACGCAGTGCGGAGGACATGAACAGAAAAACAGAAACTATGTCTATGATGTAAATCCTTTAGTAAACAGTCAAACAATGCCATTGATGTGTTTACATTGCGTAGATCCTGCTTGTGCTAGAAGCTGTCCTGCTCAAGCGATACAAATCCATGAAACTGGTGCAGTATTATCTGCCACGGTAGACAAATGTATTGGTTGTCAAAACTGTACAATTGCTTGTCCATATGGAATACCTAAATTTGACGAGGAAGAAAACCTCATGTACAAATGCGACTTATGTATTGATCGTACCAAAGATGATATCCCACCAATGTGTGCAAGTGTATGTCCTTCAAACACGCTGCAATGGTTAACAGAGGACGAAATCGCAGACAAAAAACAAGCTACTGATGTTGGTAACGATAAATGGGTAACAAGCATGCCTTATCTTGAGGGCGAAACACATGTAACAGTTAATCTTCCTGGTGTCTTACAGGGGACAGTAAAACTGTTTTAGGGAGGGTATTTAAATGACAAACAAAAACGGTAAAATTCCAGAAAAAGATGACAATTACACAAATAATATTAATAGAAACAATGATCGTTCACTAGACCGTCGTGGATTCATGAAGACATTAGCAGGTGCTGCTGGCGTATTCGCAGTTGCCTCCCTTCCTTGGGGCACATTGGCTGCCAAAGAACTCATGGGACTCGCCGATAAAGAATATCCACATAAAAAGATAGTTGATATAAAAGATATCGCAGTAGGAGAATCTGTCGAGTTTCATTTCCCAAGTGACCACGATAGTGCAGTATTAATAAGGCTGGAAGAAAATAAATATGTTGCCTATCAAAATGCTTGCACACACTTGAGATGTCCAGTTTATTGGGTAAAAGAACAAAAAGAAATGGTATGTCCTTGTCATCATGGAAAATTTGATGTAAATACTGGTGCGCCTACTGCTGGACCTCCAAGACGACCACTTCCTGAAATTGTAGTACATCAAGAGGATGAAGCGATCTTCGCAGTAAGGGTGAAACGTTATGAAGCGTAGCTATCTAGGAGTCATTATTCTTTGTCTTATTTTAGCGATGAATATTGTTTTTACTCAATTAATTGTTCACCAATATTACCATGAAAATTATCAAAATGTCCTAATTTATATGGGGATTAACATTATACTATTTCCTATTGCCATTCTTGTTTATAAAAAGGAAAAAAACAAAGGAGGCAGTTAAAAATTATGAAAAAAAGCGAAACTTACTTAGACTTTTGTTTTATTCGAGAGAAGTCAGGTCAACTAGCAACAGAGGTCGAATCAATATTTGAACAATTATTTAAATACGAACGTCTCCAGTGGTATCTAGATGAAAAAGAGGAAATGGGAGCTGAAATAGTCGTAGCTGAGGTTAAAGGCATGAGCAGGTGGTTAACAGAACAAGAAGTTATTGATTATTTAGAGGATAATGCTAGTGAAAACTTTTGGTCTATGTTACAAGGTTATCAGTTTCAAGTTCTTCCTGTAATGAAAGGATGTTAGTCTATGGAAACTGTGAAAATGAATGATTTAGAAAAATATATTAATTCCCCTGTTGAGGTTTGTATTCATGGTAAAGAAGGTGAAGATAGAGCACCTTGGATAAATAGGAAAATTAGTAATTTAGAATTGTGCCCTGATAAGACGCATTTAAGGATATATTTTGACAAGCATTTCTTTTTCGCTGTCCCTTTAACGAGTACAGTTGTTCAAAAGGAAAGTGAATGGTCAGCTTATGACGAAACTGCCGCTCTTTATTATTCAATTAGAAGCGAGGAAAAATAAATGATACAAAAAATGCAACTTCCATTACAGACAATGAATTTAATAGTAGGGTTTATGGTATGGGTGATTTTATCTTCTTTACTATCTTTTATTATAGAGGATATACAAATAACTCCACAGCAAGCTGCTTGGGTTACGGCAATCCCGGTAATTCTTGGATCGATACTTCGTGTTCCACTTGGCTACTTAACAAATCTATTAGGAGCTAGATTGATTTTCATCATCAGTTTTATTCTCTTAATACCACCGGTTTATTATATAAGCATAGCGGACTCTTTTATTGATCTTGTAATCGGTGGATTATTCATAGGTATTGGTGGTGCTATCTTCTCTGTAGGTGTTACTTCATTACCTAAATACTATTCAAAAGAGCGTCATGGCTTTGTAAATGGAATCTATGGTGCTGGTAACATTGGTACGGCAATTACAGCTTTTGCAGCACCAGTACTTGCTGCAAAGTTTGGCTGGTCGACAACAGTCCAATTCTATATGGTACTTCTTGGAATTTTTATCCTAGCCAATATATTTATGGGTGATAGACAAGAAACAAAAGTTAAAACGCCGTTAATTCAACAAATAAAAAGTGTATATAAAAATGAAAAACTATGGTTATTTTCATTATTTTATTTTATAACATTTGGTTCTTTTGTTGCGTTTACAGTTTATCTTCCGAATTTTTTAGTTTCTGAGTTCAATCTAGCTCAAGTTGATGCCGGGTTACGCACAGCAGGATTTATTGCAATAGCAACAGTTACACGTCCTCTTGGCGGGTGGTTAGCGGATCGTTTCAATCCATTAATAATGCTAATGTATATCTTTGCAGGTTTTACTTTAGCAGCAATGCTACTATCTTTTGCTCCTTCAATAAATTTATATACTGTCGGCTGTTTAACAATCGCTAGTGTTGCTGGTGCAGGAAATGGTGTTATATTTAAACTTGTACCAATGTATTTTAATAAGCAAGCGGGAATAGTGAACGGAATTGTTGCTGCAATGGGTGGCTTAGGTGGATTTTTCCCGCCACTGATACTTACGAGCCTATATACATTGACTGGTCACTATGCAATTGGTTTTATGGCTCTATCACAAATTGCACTAGCAAGTTTAGTAATTGTTATTTGGATGTATTACCATGATAAGCTTACCTTATCGCACCAAGTGATGAAAACTACTCCTTTAGGGATGATGGTGACAGATATTAATGGTAAAATAGTTACTGTGAATCCTGCATTCACAGAACATACAGGATACAGTCTTGAAGAATCAGTAGGTAATAATCCTAAGATGCTTAGCTCTGGGAAGCAATCAAAAGAATTTTATCAAAAAATGTGGATAGAATTGAAAAACAAGGACTTTTGGCAAGGAGAAATTTGGAATAAACGAAAAGATGGTAGTCACTATCTTGAATGGTTAACGATCAATGCGATTAAAGATGATAGTGGTGAAATAATCCAATATGCTGGCGTATTTAGTGATATTACTGAAAAAAACAAAATAGCGGAGAATAAATTAGAATCCAGAAAGATAAATTAGGGAATGGTAAAGTCCGGTAATAATCAGCCCAAAAGAGGTGAGCTATCTTAGTTTTTAAAGGCTAAATTGTGTTTAACTATTAGGGTTCGCAGTTATTATAGAGGAGGTTAGTTATTATGGAGCTTAGGGAAATGAACCATGCAAGCACGTATATCATTCAATCACAAGAAGAGGAAATAAAACGGATTGCTCTTGAGCTTCATGAGGGAATTAGCCAAAACCTCTATAGCGTATCCACAGGATTAGAGTTTATCCAATCTGGGATTGAACATCCAGATCTACAAGCTTACACAAAAGAATTGTCAGAAATCGTTAATCGTACCATTAAGGAAGTTAGACTGTTATCTGTTGAACTCTATCCTTCTACACTAATGACGCTAGGATTAAGTTCAGCTTTAAAGAGCTATATTAAATTATTTACCTCAACGTTTGGCGTCAAGATTAATGTTGAATCTAGTGGCGAAGAACAAAAGATATCGGAATCAAAAGGTTTGGCAGTTTTTAGATCATGCCAAGAAGCTTTGATTAATATAGCTAAATATGCTGATACATCTGAGGCGAACTTATCTTTCAAATGGGAAGAAAACTTGTTAGAAATAGTCATTGATGACATCGGAATTGGTTTCAATGTACAAGAAGCGATAGATAATAACCTATTTAAAGGTATAGCAGCGATGAAGCAACGGATGACTACTGCTGGAGGCAATTGTTATCTGTCTTCTAGTATAGGAAAAGGTACAAAAGTAACAATAGTTTTGCCTACTGAAATAGGAGGAATGTAAATTGATAAAAATCCTATTAGTAGATGACCATGCGGTTGTTAGGATGGGGCTAAAGGTATTATTAAATGCGGTACCAGATATGGAAGTGGTAGGAGAAGCTTCAGAAGGCAATGAAGGTATAGAGAAAGCACTGGATTTAACACCTGATGTTGTGTTAATGGACCTAAGTATGCCACATGGTAAAGACGGATTATCCGCAACTTCTGAATTAAAGAAACTATTAGCAAAAACATCTATCTTAATATTGACGATGCATGATGATGAAGAATATTTGTTCCGTGCTATTCAAGCTGGTGCATCTGGATGTGTATTAAAAAGCGCACCGCATGAAGAACTTATTAGCGCAATAAAATCTGTATGTAATGGAGATGCTTACTTGCATGCTGCTGCAACCAAGCGGTTAATGGAAGAATATTTAGGTTCAGTAAAAAGTGATGGGTCTGACAACTATCAACTTTTATCTGATCGTGAAAAGGAAGTATTAACACTTATTGCAAAAGGTTACGCCAATAAGGATATTGGTGAGCAGTTAATCATAAGTGTAAAGACTGTTGAAACACATAAAAGTAACCTAATGGATAAATTACAAATGAAAACAAGACCTGAGTTGGTTGCCTATGCTCTCAAGAAAGGTTTGCTTGGTTATGGAATTTGAACAGAGCTCAAAAGCTGAAGAATTAACAGATTTACTTTTGTTAGAATGTGATCAATTGAAAGAAAACATGCCGTGTGATTTCAGTGGAATAGCATTACAAAAATATGGGGAAATGGATGTTGTATGGCCATATGTTAGTGGCAACAGAAATGAAAAATACAAGTACATTACAGTTCGATATGGCAAGGGAATAGCCGGAAAAGTAATATCAAGCGGAAGTTCAATGACGATAGCATCTTTTCCAAATGATATTATCGGTAAGTCAACAGAATACCCAATTATGTTAGCTGAAAAAATCATATCTGCTTATGCATGTCCATTGATATGGAAAGGGGTACCTAAAGGTGCTCTTTTAATTGGTTTTAGGGACCCACATACTTTCAATCAAGATAATTATCAGAAGGTGAAGCAAACAGCTGAAAAGGTGGAAAGTTTATTAGCTTCTTATTATTTTGGGAACTAGGAGGGGAAGCTGAAGCTATGAAAAAATTAAATCCTAATAATAATTCAACCAGTCTAACTCCTGGAGATGGATCCATTGTCGTTGATGAATACGGTGTGATTCAGTCTGTAAATCATAAAGCTACTCAAATGCTTCACCTTGAACAAGGTGATTATCTAGGCGAAAATATACAACAGCTAATGCCTTATATAGATTTTAATAGGATTGAAGAGGGAAAGATTATCCAACATTTTGCAAAAAATAAACAAGAGACTTCAATCCCTTTATTTGTCCGGAAAAGTCTCATTTCTATCAAAGGTGAAAGCTACACCTTACTCTTTATCCAACGCAGTAACAACTATTCTAATCTTGGAATGGAGCCTCAAAAAATATCAGATGAATTATTCGATATGAAATACGCCCTTGACCAATCAACTATCGTAGCTATCACAGATCAAACAGGAAAAATTAAATATGTAAATGATAAATTTTGTGAAATATCACAGTATTCAAGCGACGAATTAATTGGTAAAGACCACAGAATTATAAACTCTGGACATCATTCAAAAGAATTTATACGTAATCTGTGGCGAACAATTGCTAACGGTAAGGTTTGGCACGGGGAAATAAAGAACAAGGCAAAGGATGGAACATATTATTGGGTTGATACAACGATTGTTCCTTTCATAACTAATGAAGGAAAGCCATATCAATATTTAGCAATTAGAAAAGAAATTACTGATTATAAGCGTGTCGTTGATGAACTGAACAAGTCTATGCAAGAATTGGTAGATTTTAAATTTGCTTTAGATGAGTCTTCGATTGTAGCAATTACAGACCAGCAAGGAAAGATTACCTACGTGAATGATCAGTTTGTCCATGTTTCAAAGTATCCTAGAGAAGAATTAATTGGTAATACACATGCCATTATTAACTCTAGGTATCACCCTAGGACATTTTTTAAAAACCTATGGAATACCATTGGTAATGGCCATGTCTGGCATGGCGAAATCTATAATAAAGCAAAGGATGGCACCCATTATTGGGTAGATACAACAATTGTTCCTTTTTTGAATGAACATGGAAAACCTTATCAGTATTTAGCCATACGTTTTGATATTACCAACAGAAAAAAGGTTGAAGAAGAATTACAGCACACGATGACACGTATTATTGACGTTCAAGAAGATGAGAGAAAGAGATTGTCACGTGAGCTTCATGACGGAATCGGTCAGAACCTATATAGTCACTTAATAACTATTAACCGTTTAGGTAATGAAATAAATCATCCCTTACACGAACAAATGGTCAGAGAAGCAACAGAATTAATTGAAGAAATCAGAGATTTCTCTTGGGAACTCAGGCCTTCTGTTCTAGATGACCTCGGGCTTGTTCCTGCAATTCGTTCTTTTCTCAATCGATTTTCTGAGAATTACAATTTTGATGTTTTATTTGAATGTTTCCTTGAACAAAGATTGGTCAATCAAATTGAGGTAACTATTTATAGAATAATACAAGAATCCCTTACAAACGTGCGTAAATACGCTGATGTTAATCAAGCTTCAGTAACAATTCGAGAAGTAGAGAATGTGGTTCGAGTAGTGATTGAGGATAATGGCAAAGGATTTATTAAAAATCGATTAACTTCGGGAGTTGGATTAATTAGTATGGAAGAAAGAGCGCGTTCAGTGAATGGAGAACTTCAAATTAGATCTATACCAGGAAAAGGAACGGTAGTCGTACTAGAGATTCCGCGCGTTTAATAGTGGGGGCAACAATTCTAATGAAATAGGGGTCTTTCGTAAATGTTGTTGCTTTTCGTAGTTGATAGAAAATGCGACGTAACTTAAATGTTGGTGAGTGCATAATACCTGCCCCGGAAATACACTCAAAAGGACCTTCATAGTGCTTATGAAAGTCTCTTTTCATCACTTTCACTATCAAAAGGACCTTCATAACGCTGATGAAAGTCTTATTTCATCTCTTTCACACTCAAAAGGACCTTTATAATGCTTATGAAAGTCTCTTTTCATCACTTTCACTATTAAAATGACTTTCATAGTGCTTATGAACGTCTCTTTTCATCACTTTCATTATCAAAATGACCTTCATAACGCTGATGAAGGTCTTATTTCATCTCTTTCACACTCAAAAGGACCTTCATACTCGATAAACAGCTTATGGATCACTTTGATTCATTATCCAAGTGTATTTCTCAGTCACCTTGTAAACAACCTCTCTGGGTACCCGCCACGTACTTTCCAGTATGACGTGGTATGTTACGTCGCATTCTATAGTTTTTGTGTCCATAATAATAATCTAATAGAAAACAGTCTAAACTATTAATCATTGAAAAAATGTAATTTTAGAGTAGTAGAAACATAGTTTCATTCAGAACCTTATGGTTCCATCAACTATTAAAAACTTTATGCTCGCGTTATTTTTTCTGGATGAGAATAGACATTAAAAGAGTTACCACGAATAAATCCTACAGCTGTTATGTTCAAATCATTCGCGAGTCGTATGGCTAAATCAGTTGGAGCTGATTTTGAAAGTACAATACCAACACCGATTTTTGCAGCTTTTGTCATAATCTCAGACGAAATTCTCCCGCTAAAAACAATGATTTTATCTCGTACAGATATTTTATTTAGCAAGCTATATCCATATATTTTATCAAGTGCGTTATGTCTTCCAATATCGTTTCGACCAATAATTATATCTGTAGGTGTACATAGAGCTGCATTATGTACGCCACCAGTCTCCTTAAAGACAACACTATCTCCTTGCATCCTATTCATTAAGTTTATACATTGTTCAGCTGTTAGAGATATCTTTGTCATTGATGTTTTCGCAGTCTTTACATCACTTTGAAAGTAAAATTGCCTACTTTTGCCACAACATGATCCAATAAACCGCTTTGAGTAGTGTTGTTGATCTACATTAATAGTCGCTTTTTTTAAAGTAACATATGCAAAGCCACGATCTTCATCAATATCAAGATTCTTTATATCATCCTTGAACAAAATAACTCCTTCAGAAGCTAAAAAACCAATAACTAGTTCTTCAAGATGGGTAGGAGTACAAACCATTGTCGCAAACTCTTGACCATTTATATGAATGGTGATCGGAAATTCAGTGACAATATCGTCTTCCGTTGAAAGTAGTTCCCCGTAAGTGTATTTTACAATCGGTTCTTTAGAGCTTGTGTTATGAAGCATATTCTTCACCCAATTTCATTTTTTTAATTTAATAATCATGTAAGCATAATCTATTTTATAAGACAAGTAACACACATAGAGTTAAGAAGTATGCTATTCCACTTGAATATCTAAAAAGCTAGTTTTTATTGAAACAACTTTAAAATTAAACTATTAATTTGTAGTAATTTAAAAAATGGTTGTATATTTCTTTTAGTTCATGATACTATAATAATTATAAAAAGTCACAATTTTGTAACATTTTTGACGCGAGATAGCGATCCTGTCATCGGTTAAAAATTCACAAACATTAATGAAAACGATTACTGTTGGTCCAATAGTAGCGAGTCCTGCTGTTTACTAACCGTCAATCTTCCAAAAGAATGCGAAGTTGCATTTCTTCTTAGGTGGATTGACGGTTTTATTTTATGAAAAGGATGTGGAATTGGTGCAAAAGGTTAAAAATAGATGGTTTATAGCTGCATCAGCTATAGGGATACATATTTCAATTGGTTCTGTATATGCGTGGAGTAACTTTACTACGCCTTTAATCGAAGAATTTGGATGGTCATCCAGGGAAGTTCAATTTACGTTTAGTGTAGCAATTTTATTTTTAGGTTTGTCAGCAGCGTTTCTTGGTCACTTCGTTGAGAAGTATGGTCCTAGAAAAGCGGGATTGCTAGCGGCTGCATTTTTTGGAATAGGTATTTTTGGATCTGGTTTTGCAGTTGCAATCGGTTCATTACCACTTTTATATATTTTCTATGGAGTGCTAGGTGGAATCGGGTTAGGAGTCGGTTACATAGCTCCGGTTTCAACATTGGTAAAATGGTTTCCTGACAGACGTGGTCTTGCAACAGGTTTAGCAATTATGGGATTTGGTTTCGCTGCAGCAATAAGTAGTCCAATAATGGATGCTTTAATTAATTCTGTAGGAATTGCAAATACATTTTATATTCTAGGAATCTCTTATTTTGTAGTGATGACAGTATCATCACTTTACTTAGAAAAACCTCCAGTTGATTGGGCTCCGGAAGGTTTCAAGGAAAAGGTTGCGTCAGGGAAAACTAAAATTAAAGAAGATTTAGCACAGTTAACGGCAAACGAATCAATCAAAACAAAACGTTTTTATTTCTTATGGTTGATGTTGTTTATTAACGTAACATGTGGTATTGCGGTTATTTCAGCGATGAAACCATTGGCAGTAGAAAGTATTGGAATTTCAACTACAGAGGCTGCAGCACTTGTTGGGGCTTTAGGGATAGCGAATGGGCTTGGTCGTTTAATCTGGGCAACTGTGTCAGACTACATTGGCCGTGTGACAACATATATGTTGTTTTTCATTATTCAAATTCCGATTTTCTTCATCTTACCAAGCGTAACCAGTCAGATCATTTTCAGCGTATTAGTAGTTCTTATTTATGCATGTTATGGTGGAGGATTTTCTACTATCCCAGCATTCATTGGAGATGTCTTTGGAACAAAACAACTAGGAGCGATTCATGGGTACATTTTAACGGCTTGGGCGGCGGCTGGGTTAGTTGGTCCAATGTTTGCTGCATGGATTAAGGATACAACAGGTGGCTATCAAGCAAGTTTAACGTTTTTCGCTTGCTTGTTTATATTGGCCCTATTCATATCAATTGCTACGGGGAAAAATGTTACTAAGTTACGGAGCCAAAAAGATAATCAAACAAAATCTAGTTCGATAGCTGGCTAAAAATTTTATTAGGAAAAAGTAATATGATACAATATTAATAGTTTAATATTGTTTATCAGGAGGCATTAATGAATAGGTACGAAGCAGAATTCAGCAACCTTGTGCGCTCGTTTAGAAAGAAGCATATGGGAAAAGGTCCAAGTAAAATTACCACAACCTTCTGTAAAAACTGGGCAATTTGTGAAATGGAAGGAAATCTTTCGCCGGTTGAAAAGTTTATTGCAGGTTCGGACGAAGGAAAACAAGTACTCAGAGCCGCACGAACAGAAATGGTGAAAGAAATGTATCGTAAGAATCCTCCTGAAGAAATGGAAGAATTCTTAAAGTGTAAGCTTGTTGATTTATTTGTCGATATTGACATTAATCGAGACTTTGGGATGTCTATCTTCGTTTTTGATGAAAATTTAAGTGATAAATTTAATGAATAAAGGTTAGGTACTTGTCAGCGCTCCTGTTAAAGACTCAACCACCGTAGTATTTTTCCCTAGAGAAATGTTTACGGTGGTTTTTTGTGTCTAGTAGGAATATATATAAGTTCATGGCAAGGTAGTCTGTGTATTGATATAGCGTTGTTCTCACCTGATAATCCAGGGTTAAATTATACAAAAAGTAAGGAAATAAAATTTAAGGAGTGATTATTCTATGGGAGAAACAAAACATCAAGGCCCGATGAAAGTCTCGAAAGTTCCATCACCTGAACATTGGGTTAGTCCAATTCCGTTTGGTATTGGAAAAGTAAAACCAAAACATATTAGAGATACAATGAAGATTGTGTGGGAAAACAAAGATAATTTAAATTATGCGAAAAACATTCTAACAAAAGGTGTTTGTGATGGTTGTGCCTTAGGGGTATCTGGTCTGCAGGATCAAACACTTAAAGGACCACATATTTGTACATCTCGTTTAAATGTTTTGCGTTTAAGTACAGCACCAGCTATGAAGGAAGAAATTGTCCACGCAAAAATTGACGAGTTAAAGAAGTATAGCAGTGCAGAGTTGCGTGAATTTGGACGTATTCCATATCCATTAATTCGTAGAAAAGGAGAAAATAAATTCTCTCGTATTAATTGGGACGATGCAATGGACATGATTGCAGAAAAAATGAAAAAACTTGATCCGAAACAATATGGTTTTTACTTAACTTCGAGAGGGATTACGAATGAATCCTACTACGTAGCTGGAAAGGTATCTCGTTTCCTTGGAACAAATCATATTGATAACGCATCTCGTATTTGTCACTCTCCATCGAAAACAGCTCTTAAACGCTCTGTAGGAATTGGAGCAAGTAGTGCTAATTATCAAGATTGGATTGGCACTGACGTACTTTTATTCTGGGGATCTGTTGCATCGAACAGTTCACCTGTTTCAACAAAATATATGTTAGCGGCTAAGAAAAAGGGCACAAAAATTATTGTTGTTAACCCATACAAAGAGCCTGCGATGGATAAGTATTGGGTGCCTTCAAATGCTGAATCTGCCTTATTCGGAACTAAGATTGCAGACGATTTCTATCAAGTAAATATCGGTGGGGATATTGCTTTTATGCATGGAATTATGAAACATTGGTTTGATATGGAAGAATTGGAACATGGCTCGGCAGTTAATCATGAATTCGTTAATGAGCATGTTAATAGTTACGAGGAGCTTAAAGCGAAAATACAAGATTTTACGTGGGAAGAGATTGTTAAGTCTTCAGGGGTAACCAAAGATAGAATTATAGAGTTATCTGAGCTTTTGGCTAAAAGCAAAAGCGCTGTCTACGCATGGGCATTAGGTTTAACAATGCATTCATTTGCAACAGATAACATCTCGCAAGTAGCAAATCTTGCACTTCTACGTGGGCATTTAGGAAGAAAACATGCTGGACTCATGCCATTCCGTGGACACTCAAGTGTTCAAGGAAGTGGTGAAATGGGTGCAGATCCATTCGTTCTTCCAGGCGGTGGCTGGGATGAGGAGAACGTTGAGAGAATAGAAAAGATATGGAATTTTGAACTTCCAAAATGGAACGGAGAAATCGTCGGTGTATCTCTTGAAAATGCGGTTCTTCCAGAAGATCACGAAAGAAAACTTAAGCTATATTACATGAGCGGTGGTAACTTTTTAGAAACAATGCCAAATCCTGAATTCATTGAAAAAGCGCTGTCTGAATTAGACATTCGTGTCCATCAAGATATCATTTTTAATACTTCCACATTGGTTGATGCGAAGGAGGCAGTTATTGTACTACCAGCTAAAACTCGCTTTGAACAAGAAGGCGGTGGAACTTCTACTTCAACAGAACGTATGGTTTATTATTCACCTGAAATTGAAGGGAATAAACAAAAAGTAGAAGAAGCACGGGCAGAGTGGAAAATTTATATAGACTTGGCTAAGAGGGTAAAACCTGAAACAGCACATTTAGTTGATTTTAAAAACGGTCAGGAAATACGTGATGAGATCGCAATTGCTAATCGAGATTATGATGGGATTCAGCATCTTAAAAAACAAGGGGACGTTTTTCAATGGGGTGGCGCATGGTTATGTGAAGGTGGAATTTGTCCAACTCCGGATGGAAGAGGTAACTTAATTCCAGTTGATATTCCTAACGTAGAAAAACCAGATGGTACATTCTATATTACAACCCGTCGCGGAAAACAGTTTAACTCAATGGTTTACAAACAAACAGATCCATTCAATTCAGCTGGTCGCTTTGATGTGCTTTTGAATGAAAAAGATGCGAAAGGGTTAAATATTGCCAATGGTGAACCAATTGTTGTTTATAACCAATATGGTACTTTTCAAGGTAAAGCCCTTTTAGCAGATTTTGCACGAGGAAATATTGGACTTCATTTCCCAGAAGGTAACTTTCTAATTCCAAAAGGTATTTATGATGGACCTTCAGGAATGCCCCAATACAGTGTTGCAGTTAAAGTAGAGAAAGCAGAACGCTTCAATGCGAGAAAAGATGTTAACTACCTAGAAAAACATATAGAAGACTTAGAAACGACAATTAATTAATTTGAAACGTGTTCTAATAAATGATTAATTTTATTATCGTCTCATTCATTTGGACGGCATGAAAAATTCATTTGTAATTCTAGGATGAATTTTCAGGAAAAGGTGTTCCTGAGACGAAGTTATACTAGATGTCTTCATGGTAATTATTTTGCTATTCTAGTTTCAGAAACCATCAAATAAATGTTATGATAGGATAAAACGTTGCTACATAATTGTAGGGGCGTTTTATCTTATTATGATGATTATTTTTATCACAGTTTAACTACTTGTAAAAAGCCTCATGTCAAAATATATAGACATTTAAATAGATGGGGTCAACGTTCCACACAAGTTTGATTGATTAAACGAACATTCAACAGGGAAAGTGCCTTACTGAATGAAGTTTCACTTAATAAATAGCATCAAAAGTCTTACATTGAGGAGAGATATACATGGCAAACTCAACTTTACAAGATAAGTTTGGGCGTCCATTGCAAGACTTACGTATTTCTGTAACTGACCGCTGTAATTTCAGGTGTACTTATTGTATGCCGAAAGAGATATTTGGAAAAGATTTTCAGTTTTTACCTAAGGAACATCTGTTAAGTTTTGAGGAAATCGAGCGTTTGGCAACTATATTTGTTGAACTAGGTGTTAAGAAAATTCGTTTAACTGGTGGTGAACCACTGTTACGAAGAAACTTACCTGACTTAATAAAAAAACTATCAGTTATCGATGGGTTGGAAGACATAGGACTGACTACCAATGCATTTTTGCTTGAAAGAATGGCTAGCAAGTTAAAAGAGGCAGGACTTAAGCGGGTAAATGTTAGTTTAGATGCTTTAGATGATAATACGTTTAAATCAATAAATGATAGTGATGTAGGAATCGATCGCATTTTAAAAGGTATGAAAAAAGCGCAAGAGGTTGGATTGGAAGTAAAGGTAAATATGGTAGTGAAAAAAGGAATGAATGAACAAGAAGTCGTTCCAATGGCAGAGTATTTTAAAGAGCAAGGGATTGCACTTCGTTATATAGAGTTTATGGATGTTGGTCAACATAATGGTTGGAATTTTGACAAGGTTGTTACGAAGAAAGAAATGTTTACTCAATTATCGAGTAAATTTGAACTTGAGCCGGTTGACCCTGCCTATGTTGGGGAAGTCGCCCAAAGATATCGATATAAAGGGACAAATACCGAAGTAGGTTTTATCACTTCTGTTTCTGAATCCTTCTGTTCGACTTGTACGAGAGCAAGAGTTGCTGCAGATGGTAAGTTCTATACGTGTTTATTTGCATCAAGCGGCTTTGATTTGAAAGAAATAATTCGATCAGAGGCTAGTAATGATGATATAAAAGCGGCAATAGTTCCAACTTGGGAAAAGAGAAGCGATCGTTATTCTGATGAGCGTACAGAAGAAACGGCGAAAAACAGGAAGAAAATCGAAATGTCATACATTGGCGGATAGAAGTAGGTAGTTAGAATTCGAAAGGGAGTTTGAAAAGTGAATGAGCGGTACTCTCGTCAAGCCTTGTTCAAGCCAATTGGTACGCTTGGGCAAACGGAAATTGAAAAAAGCCACGTGTTGATTGTCGGGTGTGGCGCTTTAGGATCTGCTAGTGCTGAAGCACTCGTTCGAGCTGGTATTGGTAAGCTCACTTTAATTGATCGTGATTATGTTGAGTTTAGTAATCTTCAAAGACAACAATTGTTTGCTGAGAGCGATGCGGTTGATCAACTACCAAAGGCAATAGCAGCCCAAAAAAGGTTGACTCAGATTAACTCACATGTGTTCATTGAAGCACATGTGATGGATGCGACAAGTCTTAATCTAGGTCCGTTGCTTCATGAAGTTGATCTTTTGATCGACGCAACGGATAACTTTGATATTCGTTTTATTATCAATGATCTGTTACAGTCCTACAATATACCCTGGATTTTTGGTTCTTGTGTTGGTAGTACTGGTATGAGCTATACTATTTTACCAGGTCAAACACCTTGTCTCCATTGCTTACTGAACGTTACTACCCTGTCAGGAGCAACCTGTGATTCTGTTGGTATTATTTCGCCAGCTGTTCAAATGGTGGTAGCTCATCAAATGACGGAAGCTTTTAAACTATTAGTAGAAGATTATCAATCATTGCGGAAAGGTCTAGTTATGTTTGATATGTGGAACAACCATTATCAAACAATTAATGTCGATCGAGCTAAAAAAGCTGATTGTCCTTCTTGTGGGAACGAGCCCAGCTATCCTTATTTAAGCTATGATGCACAAACAAAAACGGAAGTGCTCTGTGGAAGAGACACAGTACAAATTCGTTCAAATCGGGAATTTCAATTAGATGTCTTGGCATCGAGTTTGGAGAATTTGGGGACAATCACACTAAATCCATTCCTATTATCTATTGTTTACGATAATTACAGAGTAGTTTTCTTCCGTGATGGGCGGACATTTATCCATGGAACAAATTCAATTGAACAAGCAAAAAAGGTTTATTATAAGTTAGTAGGTTAAGGAGGATAATCATGGTTGAAAGAAGAAAACCGATTAAGGTAACTGAAGCAATAGAACGAATAATGGAATTTGCGGTTGCAGGTAGTGTGAGTTATCTACCAATTGAAAAAGCGTATGGACATTTTTTAGGTGAGGACCTTGTTGCTGATCATGACGTTCCTTCTTTTGATCGTTCCCCGTATGATGGATTTGCAATTCGATCAGTAGATACAGAAAGTACATCTAGGGATAGTCCTCAAACATTAACTGTTATTGGAGAAATTGGTGCAGGCAGTGTATTTGAAGGCATTGTACGTCAGGGAGAGGCTGTCAGAATTATGACTGGTGCACAGGTTCCGGACGGCTGTGATGCTGTTGTAATGCTTGAGTTAACAAAGGAATTAGAAATAAACGGAAAGCCACATATTCAAATTAAGCGAAATTTCAAGCAAGGTGATAACATTTCGTTTATCGGTGAAGATACCAAAAAAGGCACTGTGCTCGCAGTAAAAGGAACCTATATAAATCCTGGTATTGTGGCATTACTAGCCACTTTTGGCTATGAAAATGTACCGGTTAGTAGTAAACCGAAAATAGGAGTTATTGCTACCGGAAGCGAATTACTAGAAGTTGGTGAAGCTTTACAACCAGGGAAGATCCGAAATAGTAATGCCTATATGATGATTTCTCAAATTGAACGTGCAGGGGGACAGCCGGTTTATCTAGGTCAATTCAGTGATGATCTAGCAACTTGCTATAACCAAGTAAAGGATGCTTTAAGTAAAGTAGATTTCTTAATTACTACAGGTGGTGTATCAGTAGGTGACTTTGATTATTTACCTGAAATTTACCAGAAATTAGGCGCGAACGTGTTATTTAATAAAGTAGGTATGCGTCCGGGGAGTGTTACGACAATTGCTGAAAAGGATGGGAAATTACTTTTTGGTTTATCTGGTAATCCGTCAGCATGTTATGTTGGTTTTGAATTATTTACAAGACCAATTATTCGAACATTTTTACACTCTACACAACCATTTTCAAAGAAAGAAACAGCAGTACTTGGTGCTGATTTTACTAAACCAAATCCCTTTGATAGATTTGTTAGAGGAAACTTGACGTTTGAAGAAGGAAAATTAATTGCTACTCCGGCAGGTTTAGATAAATCAAGTGTTGTCTCTTCATTAGGATTGGCAAATGTTCTTATTGTCCTTCCCGGTGGAACTAGAGGATACCAAAAAGGAATGAATGTAAAAATAATCTTTTTAGAAGATCAAGATGGCACAACATTTAAATCCTTTGTTCATGTCTAGGAAATTATAAAATGGACTGCTGTGGATAATTAATTCCTAAGCTTAGCCACGTCCAGCTCCGGCACCTACCACCTCAAGGTCTTAAGTCAATCCTCTCTGTGGCAAAGAACACCACGCCGAGGCTTGTCTTAAGCTTGTCGGTAGTGAGCTAGGCGCCTGCGCTTTTGTTCATGCTTAAGAACACCATTTGGAAGGGGTTGTATTGTGAAAGAAGAATTATTTGAAATTGTAGATAAACCTATCAAACCAGAAATTTTAGTGAAGAAGGTTGAGAGTAGAGAAGCGGGTGCGATAACAACATTTATTGGTACCGTAAGAGAATGGACTAAGGGGGAGAAAACAGTCTATCTTGAGTATCAAGCATATAAGCCTATGGCAGTCAAGATGTTAAAGACGATTGGGGACGAGATACAAGCTAAATGGCCGAAAACTCTCGTGGCAATTACTCATCGAATTGGTCAGTTAGATATATCCGATATTGCTGTTGTTATAGCTGTTTCTTCTTCACACCGAAAAGCGGCGTACGAGGCAAATGAATATGCTATTGAGCGTATAAAACAAATTGTGCCAATTTGGAAAAAGGAACACTGGGAAAATGGCGAATCATGGCTCGGCGATCAGTTAGAAAATGTTCCGTATCCTGATGGAAAACCAAGTATAAAGGAATGATCTAATGTTTACTGTCCTGTTATTTGCTCACTTGCAAGAAGAAGCTGGGCAAAATCGTTTAGAAATAAATAGTGAAGAAATAACTGTTAGTGAATTTAAAAGAATGTTACAAGACAAATATAAACTAACTCAGTTGGACCAAGTGATGGTTGCAATAAATGAAGAATTCGCACTTAACGACGATACCATAAAAAATGGCGACACTGTTGCTTTAATTCCGCCTGTGAGTGGTGGTTGATTAGAGTAATCACTTTATTGTAGTCTCACTAAAAGAGTTCGTTGACTTAAAAATGTTAAAACAAAACGAAAGAACAAGTGCTAATGTTACACATCTGTATTCATTAGGAGTGAAAGTATAGTGAAAACTGTACAAGTAGTTGGATATAAAAATAGTGGTAAGACAACTTTATCTAGTTTTATCATTAAGAATTTAACAAATCATGGATTGGAAGTTGCAGCGCTTAAGCATCATGGGCATGGAGGTGTCCCAAGTAGTCAGGAGAATACTGATAGTGCTAAACACCATCAAGCGGGTGCGGTAATAGCTGGTGTCCAAGGAGATGATATTCTTCAGTTAACTATTCAAAAATCAACGTGGAATATTAAAAAAATAATTGACTTTTATTCTATCATAAATCCTGATGTGCTAGTAATCGAGGGTTTTAAGAATCTTGATTATCCAAAAATAGTGATGATACGTTCTGAAGAAGATGTTCATTTATTAGATAAGTTAACAAATGTTAAAGCTGTTATAACCGATATAAAGCTAAGCAAACATCAATCTTATCAAATTTTCACTATAAAAAGAAAAGAAGAGTTAATCGAATGGCTATTAACACAATTTAAAAGTAAGCAGTTTTGATAGAACTTACTAAGTACTCTAAAAAGCTGTGGATATAAAGCTAAGGGAGATTTTTTAGTGCCATTTTCATATGTGGGTATTGTGATTGCTGGAGGGAAATCAAGGAGATTTGGATCTCCAAAAGCTTTTGCTAAATTAGAAGGTAAACCACTCTACAGTTATTCTTTATCCGTTTTAAACAAGTATTGTTCTAGCGTGATTCTAGTTACAAGCTCTTCATTAGAGTATTCATTTAAGCAAGAAAACCTACCGGTACAGGTTATTCAAGATAACATAAAATATCAAGGCGAAGGACCTCTGGCGGGAATTTACTCTGCAATGGTTAAGGTTAAGAAAGATTGGTATATTGTTTTACCAATCGATGTCCCTTTCATGCAAGAATGGGTAATTAAAGAGTTAATCAATCAAATTGATTGCTATTGTGATGCAGTTGTCCCTATAGTAAACGGCAAGAGACAACCATTGGTTGCATTGTATCATTACAGGTTGAAGGATAAAATTGAGGATAGCCTTAAACAAGGAAAAAGATCATTTGATGAACTATTAGATACGGCAAATGTAAAATATATATCGAATATAAAGGACGAAAAGCCTTTTATAAATATCAACCGTCAGGAAGATTTTCCTGAATGAAAAAGTAGTTTGAGCTGGAGCGAGGAACTGATGAATAAACTATCTAAACCATTACTAATCTTCTTTGGAACATTATGCTTATCTCTTGGAGTAATTGGAGTGATTTTGCCACTTTTGCCAACTACTCCACTTTTGTTACTTGCAGCATATTGCTATGGAAAATCGTCAAAAAAGCTTAATCATTGGTTGAAAACGAATAAATTTCTTGGCAAATATATAACTCAGTTTCAACAAGGTCACGGTGTTACAAAAAAAACAAAAGTAAAGGTGCTAGTAATTTTATGGATAAGCGCACTATATTCTATACTATTTGTAGTAAATAGCCTTGTCATTTCAATCGTATTATTACTTATTTTTCTCTCTGTATCGTATTATATATTATCACTTAAGGTTATACCCCCAGAAGAAGTAAAAAAATCCTAAGGATTCCTTAGGATTTTAGTGTTTTTACGGTTAATTTTAGTCCACGTCTTTGTCATTAGCAGCACTATGTGCCAATCTGCTTGAGGCAGCTGCGGCTATTGCTCCAACAATATCATCTAAGAAAGTATGGCAACTTCCGCTGGATTTATCATTTAATTTTTCTAAAATTCCTGGTTTTTGTTTATCAATGTAGCCATAGTTTGTAAAACCAATTGATCCATAGACATTAACAATGGAAAAGGCAATAATTTCATCGACCCCATATAAACTCTCATCTCTTTCAATTGTATCCTGCAATGGTTGTTCTAGCTTTTTTTCTTCTGCAAGTACATCAAGCTGAATTCCAGTTACAATAGCATTTTGTACTTCCCGCTTCATTAAAACTTTATCAACATGATGGCGGCAATCGTCCATTGATAGGCTATCGTGGTATTTACTCTGTAAATAATAAACAAGGTCTGCAATATCATCCATGGTAACACCACGTTCTTCCAACCATGTTCTTGCTTTGGTTTCCAATACTGATTGATTTGTAATTTCATCCATAACTTTTACCACACCTAACTTTTTATTCTATAATCTAATTATACCCTTATTAGATACTGATAAATCAAATAATTTGGTTCAAATTCATTTTTCTGAAACATAGACTTTTATAAAGTGGGTTTAATTTTTGAATAATCTTAACTAAAATCCCCTTATTATGAAGGGTTTCACTTTATGGAAGGAGAGAAATAGTTTTGGATGAATTACTATCGCAATATATAGAGAACTTTAATGGAACTAGTACAACAATAGATGGATTTAAAGGATATATAAATGGTAATAATGGTTTTTTTATCATTACAGATTCTAATAACGAGGAGGTTCATTACGAACAAAAAGCAATTAGTGACTTTTTGATATACAACGGCGTACGTAATATTGCAACGCCCTTATTTAATCGACAAGGACAGTTAATTACAACTATTGATAATAGAAATTACATTGTATGCAACGGGACAATGAGTGAAAATAAACGGGATTCGCCAAGTGCAAGACAATTAGCATCATTTCATAAAATTGGTGCAGGTTACCCGTATGAACCCAACTATGTATCAAGTTATGGACAATGGAAAGGGTTGTGGGCAAAAAAGATTGCGGATTTTGAACATATGTACACTAATTATTATGATGAACGACCAGTGTCACGCTACCGTCGTCTATTTATAGATACCTTTCCATATCTAGTTGGACTTTCTGAAAATGCTATTCAATTTTTGCAAGAAGCTGAAACTGATGGGCGTTTTCATACTATTGATCGCCCGGCTATTACTTTTCAGAGATACCATTATCAGCTTCAGCAACAAATTATTTGGTCACATGACTTGGTCCACGATCATCCAGTCAGGGATTTGGCAGAATATATTCGACCAATTCTGCTAGAAGAAGATAAACCATTCACGAAAGTAGAAACTTTTCTAAAAGAGTATGAGAGTGTCCAATCCCTTTCTATTTTTAGTTGGCGATTATTATATGCAAGACTCCTATTTCCAATCCATTTATTTGATTTTTTGGAAGTTGGAGTTAACATGAATGACCAAGAAGCTTTATATCGACAATACAAAATACTGTTAGAAAAACAATATTATTATGAAAGAAACTTAAGAAATTTTTTCAGTGAGTTGGACTTAGATACACAATCCGTCAACATATCTGTTATCGAATGGTAAAACGGAAACTTGGTTATAATAGAAACGAAAATTACCGTAAACCTTAAAAGAGAACACTCTTTTAAGGTTTTTTGTTTTTTAAAAAAAGAAACCTATATATTAGTTTACTGACAAGTAATCAAGTGTTATCGTTTACATTAAACTATTTTTAAAATTTTTAGAAAATTAGTTGTTTGTGCCTTGATAATAGATTATTTGAGAGGTATAATGTCCACTATAGATAAACACATGTACTCTTTAAGAATACATAGGGGGCTAAAGAAAATGAAAGAAATAAATGTAGGATTATGTGGACTAGGCACCGTTGGAACAGGTGTGGTTAAGATATTAAAAGATCACCAGGAGGAAATAAAATACAAACTAGGCTGTGAAATTGTAGTAAAAAAAGTCCTAGTTAGCGATATTAATAAACAAAGAGATGTAGAAATCGATCCAAGTTGGTTAACTACAGACCCTGATCAACTTGTTAATAATAAGGATATAGATGTAATTATTGAAGTAATGGGTGGTATCGAGAATACAAATATTTTGTTAGAACAAGCACTCAGAAATAAAAAGCATATTGTAACTGCGAATAAAGATTTAATGGCTGTACACGGTCAAAAGCTACTAAAACTCGCAAAAAATAATAACTGTGACATTTACTATGACGCAAGTGTTGCTGGAGGCATTCCAATTCTTAGAACTCTATCTGACGGCTTGGCATCCGATCGAATTCAAAAGATAATGGGAATAGTCAACGGTACGACCAATTATATTCTGACTAAGATGACAGATGAAAAGCTAGCCTTTGAGAAAGTGCTGAAAGAGGCTCAAGAATTAGGTTTTGCAGAGGCAGATCCTACTTCTGATGTTGAAGGACTAGATGCAGCAAGAAAAATGACCTTGCTTGCTAATTTAGCATTCAAGATGGAAATTAGTTTGGATGACGTTGTCGTTTCAGGTATTAGTGATATCACACAAGAGGATATATCCTTTGCTAGTAGCCTTGGATACACAATTAAATTGATAGGGATAGCTTCTATTAGTAATGGAAAAGTTGAAGTTAGTGTCGAACCTACTTTACTTCCGCAAGATCATCCATTAGCATTAGTTAAAAATGAATATAATGCTGTATATGTCTATGGTGAATCAGTTGGTGAAACAATGTTTTATGGTCCAGGAGCCGGCAGTTTACCAACGGCAACAGCTGTAGTTTCCGATTTGATGGAAGTAATAAAAAATATTCGTCTAGGCATAAGTGGTAATGCTTATGTATATCCACAATATAAAACGCAGTTAAAGGAAAATAAAGAAAAGTACACTAAGTATTTTATCCGAATGGAAGTAAATGACGAGGCAGGCACTTTTCAGGAAATTACCAATATATTTACTGCAGAGAGTGTAAGCTTTGCTAAAATATTACAATTACCCGGTAGCACAAAAGAAACCGCGGAAATTGTAATGGTTACGCACAAAATAAGTAAACAGCAATTACTGAATAGTTTAGATGAGTTAAAAGGCTTATCTGTTGTTAGTGATATTATTAGTTATTATCGAGTAGATGGGGAGGAATAAAATTATGTCATGGCAAGGTTTGTTATCTGAATACGAAAATCATTTACCAGTAAACGAAAGTACTCCAAAGATAAGCTTGTTAGAAGGAAATACACCATTAATTAAATTAGAAAAATTATCCGAAACTTTTTCAATAAATGTATATGCTAAAGTCGAGGGTGCTAACCCGACTGGGTCATTTAAAGATAGAGGAATGGTGTTAGCGATGGCTAAGGCAATTGAAGACGGAGCTAAAGCGGTTATTTGTGCTTCAACTGGAAATACGTCAGCTTCTGCAGCGGCATTTGCAGCTAGAGCAGGCCTAAAGTGTATTGTTGTTATACCAGAAGGGAAAATTGCGCAGGGAAAACTGGCGCAGGCGGTTATGTATGGTGCCGAAATCTTTTCTATTGAAGGTAATTTTGATGATGCGCTTAAGATTGTAAGAAAAATAAGTGAAAACGAAAATATTACCTTAGTTAATTCTGTCAATCCATATCGAATCGAAGGACAAAAAACTGCGGCATTTGAAGTCTGTGATACTTTGGGTAAAGCCCCAGATTATCTTTTTATTCCTGTTGGAAATGCTGGGAATATTACTGCTTACTGGAAGGGATTCAAAGAGTTTGATAAACAGAAACATACCGGTCTACCTAAGATGATGGGATACGAAGCAAGTGGAGCAGCAGCTATTGTTCATAATAGAGTATTTGAAAAACCTGAGACAGTAGGGACTGCAATTCGTATTGGAAATCCAGCTAGTTGGCAAGCTGCAATTAGTGCTAGAGATGAATCTAACGGGATGATAGATGAAGTTACAGATGAGGAAATGATTGAAGCATATCAATGGTTAGCAGCAAATGAAGGGATATTTGCAGAGCCAGCATCGTGTGCATCAATTGCTGGATTATTTAAAGCTTTAAAGAACGAACAAGTGGTGACAGGTTCAACAATTGTAACAGTGCTAACTGGTAATGGACTAAAAGATCCAAACACTGCGATCGATTATGCAAAAATTAAACCACGTGTATTACCTAATGATGAACAAAAAGTAACTCAAGAGATTATGGGTAGTGTTTTGGTATGAGCTGGGTTATAAAAGTCCCGTCAAGCACGGCGAATCTTGGAGCGGGATTTGATTCTGTGGGATTAGCATTAAACCTGTATCTTGAACTTAAGGTAACTCGTGCAGATGAATGGGAATTCATTCCGGTATCCAATCATTTAAATGGTACACCTAGAGGAAAGGAAAATTTAATTTATCAAATTGCTCTAGAAGCAGCAGAAAAATATGGTATAAGTGAGTTACCGCCGTGTAAGGTTGAAATGAAAAGTGACATACCACTGGCGAGGGGATTAGGTAGTAGTGCAACAGCTACCATAGCAGGAATAGAGCTTACTAATCAGCTATTAGAGCTTAATTTTACCGAGGAAGAGAAGTTGGAAATTGCAACTGCTATTGAAGGACATCCAGATAATGTAGCCCCATCATTAATGGGTGGATGCGTGATAGGACACTATGACTACGAAGTGAATTGGATTAAATTACCTATAGAAGGAATAACATTTTTGGCGGTAATACCAGAATTCGAGCTAAAAACTGAGGAAGCAAGAGCAGCTCTTCCTGAACAGTTTAGCTACCAGGAAAGTGTGCTAGCGAGCAGTATAGCAAATGTAAGTGTTGCGGCAATTTGTCAACAAAATTGGAAATTACTAGGTAAGATGATGAAAAAAGACCGATTTCACCAACCATTTAGAAAGGCACTAATTCCTCATTATGATCAGTTAGAGTCCTTCTTAGAGGATAAGGTTTATGGTACATTCCTAAGTGGAGCAGGACCAACGATGATAGCAATCGTCGAAGATTCAATCGTAGAAAGAAATTTACCAATATGGAAAAAGGAATTTCCACACTTTGATTGGTTAGCATTAAAAGTAGAAAATGAAGGCTTAAAATCATTGAAGTTGAATGTTTCTTATTAGACATTATTAGACATAAAACAAACACCCCTTAAATGAAGGGGTGTTATTTATATCTAACGTTTAAGTTTGGAATCAAGAAAATATTTCTTTATTTTAGAAGACCTGTTCTATCTCAGTTACACCTGGTACTTCAGCCATGAGTGCACGTTCAATGCCGGCTTTCAACGTAATTGTAGAACTAGGACAATTACCACATGCTCCCATTAGACGAAGACGTACAATACCATCGTCGACATCGACTAATTCCACATCTCCACCATCACGTAGTAAGAATGGACGTAGTTTATTTAAAACTTCTTGTACTTGATCGTTCATCATCCATCGTCTCCTTTCTAATACATTATTCATTATAAATGCTTTCTCAGAAAAAATCTATCGCAATTGTTATGAAAGTAAAAAATTTATATTTAATGATAATTTCATTTTATCTTTAGTATATCTTTTTGTAAAATATAAATAACTATATTTTACAAAAAAGGGGAACCGAAATGAAAAATCAACCGGTAAAAGTGACTG
The DNA here is from genome assembly GCF_020404745.1 of Aquibacillus saliphilus. Lineage (GTDB taxonomy): Bacteria > Bacillota > Bacilli > Bacillales > Amphibacillaceae > Aquibacillus > Aquibacillus saliphilus. Next base: position 47,694 of record NZ_JAIZAP010000005.1, on the reverse strand, counting down.
TTTATGGAGCTGAGCAAATTTGTGCAAGCTGTGTTAACGCACCAGGATCATGGGAAACCTATGAATGGTTACAAGCGGCTATTTCAAGAAAATATAAAGATGCAGAAATTGATTATCAATATATAGATGTTTTTCAGCTGTTAAATCGAGACGAGAATATAGATGTGGTGCAAAGAATACTTGATGATGATTTATTTTATCCTGTCGTGATGGTGAATGAAGAAATTGTTGATGAGGGAAATCCTAGACTAAAAAAGGTTTACCAAGCATTAGAAAAATTGGGAGTTAACTAATATAAAGACGAATGAATTGCTTTATTTTCTGTTGTCATTTATTTTAATTATAGGGGAATTCATCTTCACTTAATGTAAGAGGAGAGAACGATGAATCCAATTATTGAATTTTGTATAAATAATATAGTTAGTGGATCAAAAAAAGCTAAAGAAGAACTGGAGAAAGATCCAGACCTTGATGTAATAGAGTATGGTTGTACAAGTTTTTGTGGTATTTGCTCTCAGAATTTATTTGCAGTTGTTAATGGTGAACCTGTCACTGCGGATACGCCTGAAGATTTAGTGGAAAACGTTTATAAATATATTGAGGAGAATCCCCTATTTTAAATTATTTTTATATTAGACAGCAGGACGGGTTCACTTAAATACTACATCGTTTGTATATATTAACTTGAGTTTTTAGTGCCATAGGTGGACCTAGTGGTCTTTCTATGGCACATTTGCATACTATATAAATAATTACGGGGGTACAATATGAAAATTCCATTCACTAAAATGCATGGTCTTGGCAATAGCTATATTTTTGTAGACGCATTTAATTTTAAAATAGAAGAAGAATACCTTAGCTCACTTGCCATTGACATTTCTAATGTCAATACAGGAATTGGTTCAGATGGGCTAATATTAATTCATCCATCAACATTCGCCGATGTCGGTATGAAGATATTTAACAAAGATGGTTCGGAAGGTAAAAATTGTGGAAATGGTGTTCGTTGTGTAGCGAAATTTGCCTATGAGAATAACATAGTGAATCAAAAAACTTTTACCGTTGAAACGAAGGCCGGTATTGTTACAGCGGAAGTTCATGAGACTAATAATATCGTAAGTGAAGTGACTGTTGATATGGGAGAACCTTTGTTAAATCGTTCAGAAATACCAATGCTTGGGTCTGATGATGCTCCTGTTATTATGGAGAATTTCCAAGTAAGTCACCATCCTTTACAAATAACTACTGTTTCAATGGGAAATCCACACGCGATATTTTTTGTTGATAATATAGATGAAGCACCGTTATATGAGTTGGGCCCAATTATTGCAAATGATCAGCGTTTTCCAGAAGGGATTAATGTGGAATTTATTAAAGTTATTAATGAAAAAGAAATTGATTTCCGGGTTTGGGAACGTGGTTCAGGTGTAACACAAGCTTGTGGAACTGGTGCATGTGCAGCTGTTGTAGCAACAGTATTAAACGGATATACACAAAAAGGTATGTCTGTTGTTGTTCATTTAAGCGGTGGTGATTTAACTATTAAGTGGGCGGAAGATGGTCATGTATGGATGCGAGGTAAGGCAGAAACAACGGTTATTGGAGAGTTTAAATGGAGTCGAATCAACTAAATGATTGTTGTTAGGTTTTAGCTGGACAGTAAACACAGTGTAGCCAGGATTTTAAATCAGGTGAAACCCACTGTTTGAAGTTTTGTTTAATTCCTAGTATACTTTATTTAGTAATAGATGAGGAGGACATGAAATGGTTCTAAATATTACTGACAATGCAAGTCTTCAAATTAAAGAAATGATGAAAGAAGAAGAAAATCAGGAATCAGTTCGTCTACGTTTTGGAATAAAAGGTGGCGGATGTAGTGGATTGTCTTATTCGATGGGTTTCGATCAAGATGTAAATCAAGAACTAGACTTAGTTGAAGATATCAACGGGATTCCTTTAATTATATTTAAGCAAGATATTCCAATAATTGAGGGCACGACAATCGATTTCAAACAAAACATGATGGGCGGCGGATTTACGATTGATAATCCTAACGCCATTGTATCCTGTGGTTGTGGCTCTTCTTTTAAAGCGAAAGAACGAGAAGGAACACCAGAGAACTGTTAATGAAAAAAGGTGAAGCACTTGGCATTAATTGCCGTGGGCTTCACCTTTTTAGCCAATAATAACAGGACTGAACTATCTAGGATACAGGCCATGCTAATGAACGAATTTTCCTTTTTCGGGTATAGCAATCGTATCAAAGTGATCTGCAAGTTTTTGTAGTTCATTTCTCAAAAACTCTCCATTTATTGGTTGGCCGTGGCCTGTTACCGCCAGTTCAGGTTTCAGATCATTTAATTTTTTTACAGAATCCCAAGCTGCTTTCCAATTAGTTGTGAAATATTTTGGTGGACCACTAACTTCTTGTTGTTGTGTTATAACCTTATATAAAGATTCTTGTTCGACTGTAACAAATGCGTCTCCAGCAATTAATGACCGGTCTTCATCTCTGAATAATGAGACATGTCCCTTGGTGTGACCAGGAGTATGAATAGAGCGCCACCCCTTCATTCCGGGTATTGTGTTATCCGAAGGCAATGCTTGAACATGCTCTTCTAGATTTATACCATGGTTAGGGAACAGTGGAGACATTTTAGCTACTAATCCATCAGCTACGGAGGGATCACCTTCAGGGTAAGAGGCCTTCCCTGTTAAATAAGGCAATTCTAACTCATGTGCAAAAATTGGTACATTCCACGTTCTGGTTAAGTCTACAATGGATCCAACATGATCAAAATGGCCGTGTGTTAATACAATAGCCTGTGGTTTCGCGTTGTTACCAAAGTGCTCTTCAGCTTGCTCAATTATTTCTGTTGACGATCTTGGCATACCAGCATCGACAAGCACCCAGTTATCTTTCGTACCAATAAAGACTATATTTACTATTTGGTCGGTATAACAATAGATATCTGAGGCAACATTTAGTCCAATTCTATTAGCAACAGAGGTAACTGGCATAATTCTTTCTTCAAATTCATTCTCCATTTTGTCTGCCCCACATTTCTGACTTTGTACTTGTTAATCATTGTAAAAATTCATTCTTTTTATGAAAAAATTCAACTGAATTTTTTCATAATTAGTATCCCCAACGATAAACAATTACATTACTTATTTATTGATACAAGAACAACAATTAAAAATAAAACAGCAAAAACAGCCTTTTAAAGAGGCAGTTTTTGCTGTATCAAGATTATAAAATTCTCGTAGAATAGCTACTTGTTTAAAACATGCTCGTTGAATGTTTTGGTTGTACTCGAGCTTCAGGGTCAATATAGGCTTTTGCATTATTGATGGCTGTTGGGCCCTCCCCAAATCCTGCAACAATCAAGTTTACTTTACCTGGATAAGTACAAATGTCTCCTGCCGCATAAACTCCAGGGATATTCGTTTCCATTTTAGAATTGACAATTATGCTATTTTTGTCAATTTCAAGTCCCCAATTTTTAATCGGACCAAGTGATGAAATAAAGCCATAGTTGACTAATACAGTGTCTACATCAATAATTTCCTCTTTGTCACCTTTAACTTCCTTCAATTTAACTTGTTCAATTTTATTTGTTCCAATTAATTGTTCCGGGATATACGGAGTCATAATTTTAACGGTTGATTTCATTAAGTTTTCAACACTATGTTCGTGTGCTCTAAACTTATCGCGTCGGTGAACAAGAACAACTTCTTTGGCAATAGGTTCTAACATTAGTGCCCAGTCAACGGCAGAGTCGCCTCCACCAAAAAGTACTACCCTTTTATCTTTATAAACTTCCATATTTTCAACAAAATAATGAAGATTGTTCCCCTCAAATTTCTCAGCACCCTCAACTGCCAGTTTCCTTGGTTGAAATGCACCGTTCCCTGCAGTGATTATCACGGCTTTTGTATAATGTACCCCTGAATTAGTACTGAGTTTTAAAGAACCGTCTTCCTGTCGTTCAATCGTATCTACTGATTCATTCAGTACAATAGTAGGATCAAATAAATCAGCCTGTTCCTTTAGGTTATCAACTAACTTTTGAGCCCGGATTTTTGGGAACCCAGCTATATCATAAATATATTTTTCGGGATATAACGCACTTAATTGCCCGCCAATATGTGGCAAGCTTTCTATTATTTTCACACTAGCCTGACGTAACCCACCATAAAAAGCGGTGAATAAACCGACAGGTCCGGCACCAATTATAGTAATATCATATATTTCATCGGACATGGGTGATTCCTCCTATAATAAACAAGCATTAATTTACCGATACTTATTTTAACACATTTTTGATTTTCTTTTATAGTGAACAACTTAATAATGAAGACTTAAAATTAGAAATTTTACTTAAATATACTTAAGGGTTGAAAATTATAATAAAAGAGTCTAAGATTAGCAATAGGTTAAAATATTACGAATCTGTGACATTACATAGTTTTACGTGAAATATATCACGATAGTGTAACATGTTTAAAGAATTGAAACAATAAAATTATAAAATGGAAGTGATTTAGGATGAAGAAACCAAACATTGTAGTCCTTGGAGCAGGTTATGGTGGTTTAATGACTACCGTAAAATTGCAAAAGAAATTAGGAGTGAACGATGCTCACATTACCTTAGTTAACAAGCATGATTATCATTATGAGGCAACATGGCTTCATGAGGTAGCAGCTGGAACAATTAGTCCAGATCAAGCTCGTTTTCCGATTAAAGACGTAGTTGATTTAAGTAAAGTGAACTTTTTACAAGATACAGTAGTATCCATTCAACCAGATGATAATAAAGTCATTCTTGAAGACGGTGAATTAGAATATGATTATCTTGTCGTAGCATTAGGATTTGAAGCTGCAACTTTTGGTATCCCTGGGTTGTTAGAAAATGCATTTACACTTGGTAACATTAACTCATCTCGATTAATTAGAGAGCATATTGATTATAATTTTGCTATGTATAACAATGAAAAAGACAAGAAACAAGAGCGTTTAAATATTGTAGTAGGTGGAGGCGGATTTACAGGCATTGAGTTTTTAGGTGAACTTGCCAATCGTATTCCTGAACTATGTAAAGAATATGATATTGATCGTGATCAAGTACGTATCATAAACGTGGAGGGTGCTCCTACAATTTTACCAGGGTTTGACCCACAACTAGTAGAGTACACGTTAAACTCCTTAGAGGCTAGAGGAGTTGAATTTAAAGTTGGTGCGCTGTTAAAAGGCTGTACTCCAGAAGGAATTGTAGTCGAAAAAGATGGTGAACAAGAGGAAATTCCAACATTTACTACTATTTGGGCAGCTGGTGTTAGAGCAAATAGCATTGTAGAACATTCAGGACTTGAACATAACCGTGGGAAAGTAGAAGTTAAACCTGATCTTCGTGCTCCTTCACATGAGAATGTATTTGTTGTCGGTGATTGTGCTTTAATTTGGAATAAAGAAACTGACAGACCTTTTCCTCCAACAGCTCAAATTGCAATGCAGGAAGCAGAAGTTTGTGCACACAATTTAGCGACACTTGTTTCAGGTGGTAATGAGCTAGAAGGATTCGAATTTAATAACATGGGTACTGTAGCCTCATTAGGTCATGGGGATGCCATGGGTGTAATAATGGGAGACAAGAAATTGTTTGGCTGGTCTGCATCAGTAATGAAGAAAATTATTGATAATCGTTCTTTGCTCAAACTAGGTGGAATAGGACTAATGCTTAAAAAAGGTAAATTTAATATCTTTTAAATTTTTATTAGCAAAGACAGACTATCTGTCTTTGCTTTTTCTTATTATTAATAATAAAATAGTTGTGGATAATCTGGTTATGTATTACTAAATGAATCGTGTGAAGAACACAAAGGGAGATAAGTAATGTTACAATTTATTGTTTCAATTCTTTTATTTTTTGTTTTATTTTTCGGTATTGCTTTTATTTTAAATATGTTATTAAGACAGACTTGGCTGATGGCTTTTGTCTACCCGATAGTTATTATGCTTATTGTCGATAAGTTTCCGATATCTAACTATTTTAAGAACCCAGGGACCGCGCTAAGCACAGTTTGGGATAATATTTTGAATTTAAATGGATTTGATATCGTAATCTTAGCATCAGGTTTTGCAGGAACTATTACCTCTGGAATAGTTATAAGGATATTAAGGAAAAGCGGTTATCGAATGTTTTAGGATATTTTTAAATAATACTGTTTTTTTGAAAGTTGTCATCCACATAGTTGGGATAAACCGTTCCCAAACTATAAGTGGATGATATTTGTTACATATGGTAATTATGAAATTGATTCAGTCATTAATGTATAAAATGTACCATTAATGGAAATGATAACACTCTAGAGAGGTGTTATTATTAAAATGATAAAATTTAAGTTTCTAAGAAGAGTTCTGTTGACAGTTTTATTTCTTGGGGCGTTTTACACTACAGTATCATCAGTATCAAATGTTTCGGCAGTTGATATTAAGATTGACTTTTACGAAGGTACTAGTGGTGGAGAGACAACTACTAATTTATCAGATCAACCAACACGTGATATTGCCTTATGGAAAAAATCCTTAAATCATCAAAAGGCTACAACAAGATATATTTCTAGTGAGCAAGTAGAAGAACCGAAGTCATTAGAAGAAGCAATTGACTTTGAACAATATTCTAGTACAACGGTTATGGCTACAGGATACACAGCAGGGGTTGAGTCAACTGGTAAGACAAAAGACCATCCTCAATACGGAATAACTTATTCAGGTGTGAAAGTTAAACGGGATTTATACTCAACAATAGCAGCTGATTTAAATGTTTATCCGATTGGTACAATTTTGTATATACCAGGGTATGGTTATGGTGTGGTGGCTGATAAGGGTTCAGCAATTCAAGGGAATAAAATTGACTTGTATTATCCAACGGTAAAAGATGTTTATGACAAGTGGGGTAAAAGAGAAGTAAATGTTTATGTGATAAAAAAAGGTGAAGGAACATTGACGGAAGAAGTGCTGGTAAACTTAAATGAGACAGAAGCACTTCAAGTCTTTCGTGAACAAGTAAAAAAGAGTTAAATAATAGTTAAAGCAAACAATCCACCATAGCGATGGTGGATTGTTTTAGATTATAGAAATACTGTTGCTTACTATTAGTTTTTGCTAAAATAGCGGATATAGAATAAATGCGAGGACAATACCTGTTATTCCTCCGAAAAATACTTCAATGGGTTGGTGACCCAATAATTCTTTTAGTTCTGCCCTTTTTTCATATTCCTTTTTCTTAGACCATACTTTCGCTTCCTCTATAAAGTAGTTAAAGTCTTTTACAAGCATATTAAGAACAACTGCTTGTTCACCAGCTTGTCTTCGTACACCAGTAGCGTCAAACATAATAATAATACTAATTACACAGGAAACAGCAAATAAACCGGAAGATACCCCATGCTCAATGCCAATTCCTGTTGTTACTGCAGCTACTGCCGCGGAGTGACTACTAGGCATCCCACCAGTACTAAAAGCTAGTCCAGGTTTGAATTTTCTTGTTGCAATATACTGAATAGGAATTTTAATAACTTGTGCAAAAACGATTGCTAAAAGTGCGGCCCAAAGTGGAAAGTTTAAAAATAAATCCAAAAACGAACATCCTTTCTACTAGTCCTATATGTAGCTTTCCCTTTCAATATAAAGCTAAACTAGACTGATATCTACGGTAATTTTGTTTTGATTATATCATATAGCCTAGTCCTTGAGGAAATCAGATGCAAATAAAGGAAGAGACGATGGAAGGATGTCTTTGGTGAGCACTAAAGTTGGCAATTTAGAATAGTTTTCGCAGACTTTCGAAGGTGCACTTGAACTTTTGTTCTTTCTCAATCCACGTGTTAAGTGGGAACTAAATAACTATTATTGACTATAATGTAAAGTTGACAATAACTCCTTAGTTACCACCTAAGGGAAATTGTTAATTTGCAGCATTTGATGTTGTTAGTTTCATTTACTAACTTTAAGCGAATGCTATCAGGATTAAATTTAATTTCTACTGGTCTGTTAATTCCAATTTCAGTTATATATTGTTTAATATCATCTGTTTGAGAGTGTTGTGCTGCATCTTTTATTTTATATGCAAAATCATCATTATTTGAAAACTCTCGAACTATTTTATTTGCATCACCTAATAAAGGTTGAAATGAGTTCGCTGATTGCTTTAGTTGTTCAATATTTACCTCTGGATAAGGTGGTGGGGTTCTTGTTGGCGAAACAGGCAGATTAGTAGTTTCTTTGTAATAGGCGGAATGAAGGGGATAATAGTGATCGTAGCACATATGGATAGCTCCTTTTTTTAGCTTACCGGATTTTTGCACCATTATAGCTGACAAACATTTTTGGAAAACTAAGGTGTTGCTTTGTTTTAGATTATGCATATTGATCACTACGAGTGTGGTTTTTGGTTAGAATTTTTCATAGTTAAAAGTGGAAGGGCGAACAGTAGTTAATCATCGTCCTTCCACTTTTAAATTTAAACAAACTTTTTAAAAGAAACTGAGGGATGATTATGGAACCTCGTTTCAAATTACAAAATTTATTACTTTATAGCTGCGTCAAGAGAAACTTCAATCATTTCGTTAAATGTTGTTTGTCTTTCTTCAGAACTTGTTTCTTCTCCTGTTAAAATGTGATCAGAAACAGTTAATACAGATAATGCTTGGCGGTTAAATTTAGCTGCTAGAGTGTATAAGGCAGTAGTCTCCATTTCAACAGCTAATACGTTATACTCAGCTAATTGTTTGAAAAGATCTAAAGCATTGTCACGGTAAAAACTATCACTAGTGAATACATTACCTACGCGCAGTTTTAATCCTTTTTCTATTCCGCTGTCATAAGCATCTTTAAGTAATTGAAAGTCAGCAGTGGGCGCAAAATCTATGCCTCCAAACACCATTCGGTTCATCTGAGAATCTGTGGTTGAGGTTGATGCTAAGATGACATCTCTAACTTTCACATCCTTTTGGATGGCACCACATGTACCAACACGAATCAATTTTTGAACGTCATAGCTTTGAATTAGTTCATTAGCATAGATAGAAATAGAAGGAACGCCCATTCCTGTTCCCTGAACGGATATCTTCTCACCTTTATATGTACCGGTATATCCATACATTCCTCTAACTTCGTTGTAGCAAGTAGTGTTTTCTAAGAAGTTCTCTGCAATATACTTCGCTCGAAGCGGGTCACCTGGTAGTAATATCTTGTCTGCAATCTCGCCTTTTTTTGCACCTATATGAACACTCATATTGATAACCTCCTAAGTTCTGTCTATTTTCATAAAATAACGTACCATAACAGTTGATGGAACACAAATTGTTGTGCATATATTGTTGATTGACAAAGTAAAATGAATTAAAAAATTAATAAATCAATGTTTTTTTAAAATTAGTTACAAAGTACTTGCCTTTTTTGTTTCTTAACTATAATTTTTCGTATATAATAGTATTAGTTAGTAATTTCACATATAGTAAGGTTTGGATACACAAATTTTATATGTATAGTACTTGATGAAAATAAAGGGAGGATTTCTAATGAAAGAGAAAAAGTTCACAATTACAGATGACACAGGAATTCACGCTAGACCAGCTACATTACTTGTTAATAAAGCAGGTCAATATGAGTCTCAAATTGAGATGAATTACAACGGTAAAACGGTTAACTTAAAATCCATCATGGGTGTTATGTCTTTAGGAGTACCAAAAGGTGCTGAAATTGTAATTACTGCCGATGGAAGTGACGAGGAACAAGCATTACAGGGTGTAGAAGAGACAATAAAAGAGCATCTTGGAGAGTAATAGTACATTAACATGATACTAAAGTGAAAAGCTAGAGAGACTCTCTAGCTTTTTTGTATATTAAAATGTTTTTAGTGGTTTTACTATTACCGGTAACTTTCTTTAGTTCCATGCACCATGTTATCCAATTGGATCAATTTCATAAATAACTTATGCAAAAAGTTTGGAAACGGTTTATTCCAACTATCTGCGGATGACAACTTTCAAAAAATCAGTATTATGAAATTGACTAATCTAAGTTATACTATTAAGTAGATTTAAACAAAACGTGTAATAAGAGGTGTTTATTCGTATGAAAATTCAAGTATCACAGTTACCTGGAATCGGACAGAAAATTTCTTTAAAAACAGCAGAGGATAGCATGTTAGTAGTAATTGTTCATCACACAGGAAAAAGAGAATTATATTTCTTTGACGACGCAGATGGCGATGAAGCAGATTTTGCGATGGATTTAACTCCTGATGAAACTAGAGAACTTGGTGCACAATTACTGGGTGCAACGTATCAACCGGTTAATGCAGAGAAGTTGAAAATGTTTAAACGGCAAATTGTAGTAGATTATATCACGTTAAGTGAAAAATCTGAATTTGCTTATAGAACATTGGAAGATTCAGAAATCAGAAATAAGACAGGAGCAACAATTATAGGCATTGTTCAAGGTGATGATATGATCGCCATCCCAGAACCAGACAGAAAGCTAGAGCCTGGCGATGTACTAATGTCTATTGGGAAAAAAGAACAAATAGAGAACCTAGAAGCGTTATGTAAAGGAGAGGAATGATCATATTTTATTAAGTGATTTTCCATTACTACTAGGAGCAGGATTAGTGTTGCTTGGAATTTTTTATTTAGGATTTTTAAGTATAAAGATTAATTTTCCAAGTGTCATTTTATATATCTTATTTGGTGTGGTTCTAGCTGATTTGTTAAGCGATAACGAAATTTTACACTTTGCAAGTGAGATAGGTATAGTATTGCTGTTTTTTTTACTCGGCCTTGAGTTTAGTGTGAATAGGCTCGGTGGGATAGCGAAAAAAATCTGGCCTTCAGGTTTATTGGATGTATTTCTTAGTTTAGGGGTATCTATGCTCATTGCACTCGGGTTTGGAATGAATTTATTCAGTGCTTTTTTAATAGGTGGAATTGCTTATGCTACTAGTTCCTCGATAACTGCGAAATTATTGGATGATAAAAGCAGAATGGCGAATAGCGAAACAGAATTTATTTTAGCTATTTTAATTTTCGAAGATTTAATTGCTCCAATTGTTATTGCGATTTTAATTGGGATAAGTACTGGTGGAAGCTTTGAGGCAAATGATTTATTTTTGCTTGTAGGTAAGGTTATTGGTTTAGCTGCCTTAGCAATTATTTTAGGTAAAACGCTATTTAAGAAATTTGATAAGTTGTTAGATAAAGTCGAAGATGAAGACTTTAAAATTACATTATTAATTGGGATTGCAGTAAGTTATGGAGGTTTCGCTTTATACCTGGGCCTGTCAGAAGTACTTGGTGCGTTTTTAGCTGGTATGATGTTAGCTGAAATTGGCAAAATTGAAAGAGTCGAACAAACTGTAAATCCTGTAAGAGATCTCTTATTACCAACATTTTTTATTTACTTTGGAACATCGATTGAATTTGGGAACGGGATCCCTATGCCAGTATTTTTGGTAGTACTACTATTGTGGTCGATAATAGCTAAGATAATCGTTGGAATAATTGGTGGCAGATGGTATGGTCTCTCGAAAAAGGTATCCTTAAGAGCTGGACTTTCCTTATGTGCGAGAGGAGAATTTTCTGTTGTTATTGCAAGTGTTGCAACAGGAGCGGTAAAAGTAATGGGTGGTATTTATATTGTAGCAGCTGCTTTTATAGGTATGCTTTTATTTGAACGAGCCCCAGCTATTGCAAATAAATTTTACGGGAAAAAGAAACCTAAGAAAACGGACCTTAAAGTCCCTGGAGAATAACCTAAGTAAAAAGTTACTGCCACAGTTTGCGAGGCTGTGACAGTAACTTTTTACTTATCTAATATAGTTATTAACCGAAATATTGTTGTTCTAAGTCTCCTAAATTTTTCATTGCTTTTTTATTGAAATCAGACTCTTTTGCGCTTAATTTAACTTTTAATGCGTCCACTGACTGCTTAAGAGATACATAATAGTCAGGAACTGCTTCGTTGAAGGGATGAACAGCTGATCTTGAAACATTTGTTTTTTCTTGGAAGCTTAGTGCTTTTCTTTGATGAAAGAAAACATCTTCGGTTTGACCAAAGTTATGAAGGTCTCCTTGCAAGGGGTGTTTTAAAACAGCAATTACTTTTATTAAATAATCTTTACCTCGTTCTTCTATTACTTCACCAATGTAAGTGCCTGAATTGTAGTGAGCTTTTACTATTTCGCCAATTTTAGCATTATCCATTCAAATAACTCCCTATCCTACGTAGTTATATACATTTTGACAGAAAAACCAATGGTAATACAAGTAATTAGAGTTAATTGAATCAATTTCATCATTACCTTATGAGCAGTTGTCATCCGCATATAGTTTGGGTGCTTTCGGCATCCCAACTCTATGCGGATGACAACTTTCAATAAATCAGTATTATAAAATTGACTAAATTAGTTTAAATTATGGTTGTAATTTTGATATAATAGGTAATAAGGACGTGATAATTATGATGGAGTTTCTTTACTTTCCAGAAGATAAATCGTTGTATATTCCTGCTGTAATAAGTCTACTTTTTTTCGTAATGGGTGCATGTGTAACCATGTATTTATTTCATAAATCCTCAAAAAAAGAAGCAGAAAGAATTAATGAAAAATACCAACAAACAGATACATCGTTAACAGACAAGTCAAAACAGAAATAAATTTAAACCTTTATCAGCTGATAAAGGTTTTTAATTTGATTTTTTTTAGGGTTATTGATGATAATTATTGGCGATACTAGATTGGAATATGGAAAAGAAAGGGAGTTTTTTAATGAAGTTAAGGTTAATTTTGACTATTATGGTTAGTTTTTTACTTGTGTTAACTTCATGTCAAAACGAAGAACGTTCTCCTTTGGCGGTTGATATGTACAATAATGAAGGAGATTCAATAGGAACAGCAACTCTTACGGAACAACCAGATGGTGTTCAAATAAAATTATCTGTCGAGGGTATAGAGCCAGGTTTTCATGGGATACACGTACATGAATTTCCAGAATGTGAAGGGCCAGATTTTAAGTCTGCAGGTAATCACTTAAATACAGAAGGTAACGAACATGGTTTAATGCATCCCGAAGGAGCACATTTAGGCGATTTGCCTAATATTGAGGCGGGTGAAGATGGAACAATCGACGACATCAAACTCGTACTTAGTGGTGCGACATTAATGGATGGGAAAAATTCTCTCTTACAAAATGATGGGACGTCTTTGGTCATACACAAAGGACAGGATGATGGAGTTAGTCAACCAGCCGGAGATGCTGGTGAAAGAATTGCGTGTGGTTCGATAATTTTAGATGAGTCAAAAGAGGGAGAGTCTCCTACAGACCCTACTGAATTAAATGAAGATGACGAGTGACAGATATAATAAAAAACGTACTATAAAAACAGTTACCCTCTTTAGGTTACTGCTTTTATAGTGCTAAATGTAATCTACTTTAAATTATCTAAAGCTGTTATAATTCGATTTATTCCTTCTTCTAAAATAACTTTCGGACAGGCAATATTCATTCGCATAAATCCTTCACCTTCTTCACCAAAGGATAATCCATCATTTAAGCCTACTCTTGCTTTACTAGCCATAAATTCCTTCAACTCCTTGTTGCTTAGCCTCATCTCTCTGCAATCCATCCAAACTAAATATGTTCCTTCGGGTTCAACAATGGTGATTTCTGGTCTAGTTTTAAATGAACGGGTAACTAGATCTCTGTTTTCTTCTAAAACGGATAACAGATCCTCTAGCCATGGTTCTCCGAATTGATATGCAGATTCTAGAGCAGTTACTCCCATTGTATTTAACATGTGAAAACCTTGATTATTAAACAAATTTTTTATTGAATTTCGATCTGACTCATTTGGTATAACTGCAAATGACGCTTGTAGTCCGGCTAAGTTAAATGTTTTTGTCGGTGACATACAAGTAATCGTTTGTTCATTAATTTCTTGTGAAAGTGATCCAATTGGAATATGAATGTGATTTGAATAAACAAGATCACTATGGATCTCATCAGAAAACAGCTTCACATTGTATTTTAAAGATAATTCTGCCATTTTGGTTAATTCTTGTTCAGTCCATACTCTTCCTGCCGGATTATGAGGATTACATAATATAAATGCTTTTACACCCTGTTGCATCTTTTTTTCAAGGTCTATAAAATCAATTTCATAACGATTATTTATTAGCTTTAAAGGATTAGTGACTAATTTGCGATCATGGTTTTTAACAAGACCATAAAAAGGAGGATAAACAGGGGTCTGAATCAATATTGAATCTCCTGGTTCTGTTAATGCCTGAACTGCCATATGTAACGTAGAAACAACACCAGGACTGTATAACAACCATGACTTGTTTATTTGCCAATCATGTTTTTTGTTCAACCAATTTATTATAGAAGTATTAATTTCAGAATCTGTAATCGTGTAACCAAATATTCCGTGTTTTGATCTTTCCACTAAGGCATCTATCACCGGTTGAGGTGTCTGAAAGTCCATGTCTGCTACCCACATAGGTAGTACATCCTCCGAACCATAAATAGATTTGATTAAATCCCATTTTACAGATCGAGTTCCTTTTCTAGGGTGAATATTTTTGAAACTCATTAATAGTCCTCCTTCATATTTTAATATAATAAACATTATATTAAAATAAAGATATGATTGGAAATGTTTGAGGTTTTGAACTACCCGCCACTTACCACCCTTACGGGTTGCTTGAAGTGGGGGATTCCTAAGAACACCAACCTATCGGTTAGTTATGGATTAGGCTATCCCCGCAGTTCCTGGGGTTAATCGTAATGCTTCATTACGAAGATTGATACTTGCGTTAATATCCCTTTCGTGATGACTCTTACACATTGGGCATGACCATTCACGTAAGGCAAGATTTTTAACGTCTTTGTGTCTATGACCACAATTGGAACAAGTGTTCGAAATTGCGACCACGATACTTCACTAATGGCTTTTGCTAGATTGTGATTCTTCAACATGTTTTTGACAGACAAATCTTCGATTCCGATGATGTCGTGGTTTTTGACAATCACGGTAGAGATTTTACTAACATGTCTTTTCGTGTGTCTGAACCATTTCATTCACGACATGCCAATAAGAATCTTTCTCTTTTTGCTTGCCAACAAAATAGTTATGCACGAAACGTGAACAACCAGTTGTTTTATTGATAAGTATGACTTGTTTGGGTTTTGGATAGATTCTGAATTTATAGGCTCTTTTCACTAACATTGAGTTTCATCTCCCTTTTATCCATTATACCAAACAAAAAGGCGATTTCGAACACTTGTCTGAAGGCGATTCATCTCCCCCTTACCGTTGGGCTGCGCCCTTCACACGCTTGAAGAGGGAGTTTTCTCGCCTGTTTTAGATAAATGTATAAACTATTAATCTTACTTAAAATGGTAAGACTGTTTATGCTAATTGCAATGGGCTAGAATTCTGTCACAAATGATGTTGGGAACTTCTTCAGGAAGTAGATGACCAGCATAATCAAATGTACAAAGTTCTGCAGCTGGTAAATCTTGAACTAATTTATATCCGATTGATACAGGTAGGATTTCGTCTTTTTTTCCCCAAAAAATGAATGTTTCTGTTTGGATTGTTGCTAGGCATTTCATATCTAAATCACCTTCTCGGTCTCTTACCATTTTTGTTAGGCATAGATAAATCGCATTATCCAAAAAAGGTTTGATATATGTTGTTAACATATCTTTTGTTATTACTGACTCATTGTAAACGCATTGCCTGAGGGTTTCAAAGACACCTTTTCGATAAAGAAGTCTCTTAATTAGTGTAGGGAAGAATGGAAGCCAACTTATTAAGTAGCTAAAACGATCTGCCTTTGATAAGTAACTACAAGGCGCAAGCAGTATTAGTTTCTTAATTCGATCAGGATAATGATAAGCGCAAGTTAAGGCGATTTGTCCACCCATTGAGTGTCCAACTAGATACGCAGAGGGAATCGATTTTGTATTCATAAAATATACAATTATATTAGCTAAATTTGAATATGAATAGGTGAATTTGGTAATTCGATCACTATCTCCAAAAGGTGGAAGGTCGATGGTTATAAGATTAAATTTATCTATCAGTAACGGTACCATTTTTCTAAAACTATACTGTGAAGAGAGAAATCCATGAATGAAAATAATATAAGGCTTATTGGAGTTTAAAGGGTGTTTATATGATTGATAACAAATGTTAGTTCCTTTGTAGTCAATCCATTGTTTTTTTTCTTTTATATTTTCCATGAAAGGTATTACTCCTTCCAGATGTTTATATTTATGGTTTATTATTCTATATGTAACACATTAGTACGTTTAGAAATCTGAAGTAAAAAAAGCAAAGCGATATAATCGCTTTGCCTCACAGGGGGAATACGAGAAAGTCTTACATCTATAGTTATTTCCAAAATTCCTTACTATTAAACATATTATTGCATTTTTTATGATTAAAGTATTAAAATAGACTAATTTCCATAATATTCATTGCCGAAAATGACTTTTTTATGCTAAAATAGATAATTGCGTATAAAGTTTTAATTTTTCCACTAGTAGAACGTTCGTGATAACTTACTATTGGATTGGGTGTTAACATCTGTAGACAAATGTATTCATGAACTTGTTTGCATACCATACAGGTAATTACATCAAGATAAAGATATGAAAAAAAACGGGAGTTGTTCATTATGGGTAACAGTATTGAAGTAGGTCAAGTATTAGAAGGAAAAGTAACAGGTATTCAACCTTATGGAGCTTTTGTAGCTTTAAATGAAGAAATACAAGGGCTAGTTCATATATCTGAGGTAACACACGGTTATGTGAAAGACATTAACGAACATTTAAATGTAGGTGATGAAGTTAAAGTGAAAGTACTTCAAATTGATGAAGCGAAAAATAAATATTCACTTTCTATCCGCGCTACTGAAGAAGCTCCAAAACAAGCTACTAGAAAGCCGCAACAATCTGCTAAACAAACGTATCAACAGGCTGATCAAGAGCAGGGCTTTAATACATTAAAAGATAAGCTTAGTGACTGGATTAAGCAATCTGAAGAACGTGAAAGTACATTTAAGAAATAGTAAAGTTTTAAAAAGCTCCCTTTTAGCTTGAATGCTAAAAGGGAGCTTTTTTATGTTCGTTTCTTTTTACTGATCTGTTTTTGGTTCTCTTCGGTCAGCAACTTCCTCAGATGGTTTGAAAAGTAGAGATAAGCAAACTAATCCACTAATACCTACAAGTGTATAAATGATGCGCGCAAATGCTCCACTTTGCTCCCCTCCACCAAAAATAGCTGCTACTAAATCAAATTGAAACAGACCAATAAGTCCCCAATTAATACCACCAATAACTAGTAACAATAATGAAATTCTTTGTAATGTACTCATTGTTAACCTCCTATTTTTAGATATTTTCATTAGTATCTTTGCTATTTCCTGATAAAATATACGCATGAAACCAGTAAAATAGTGTTATTTTTGTTGGGATTATAAAGAACGTTCAAGTATTCACTTGATTTAATGGAGCAATTTAGGGTAAATTTAAAGAGGTACTATTTTTAAATCTATGGAGGTTTTTCAATGAGTTATGTACGTTTTGAATATGAGAAGGCGTTATCCTTTTTTGGTCAACATGAACTAGATTATCTGAAAGAGCCTGTTAAATTAGCTCACGAAGCAATACATAATCAAACAGGGGCAGGAAATGATTACCTTGGATGGGTTGACCTACCAGAAGCGTATGATAAAGAAGAGTTTGGTCGAATTAAGCAGGCAGCCGAAAAAATCAAATCGGATTCAGACGTGCTTTTAGTTGTCGGAATTGGTGGATCATACTTAGGAGCTCGTGCTGCAATCGAGATGTTAAACCATTCTTTTTACAATGTATTGCCGACAGAAAGCCGAAAAACTCCTCAAGTGTTTTTCGTTGGAAACAGTGTTAGTGCACCTTATATAAATGATTTGTTTGATTTATTAAAAGATAAAGATGTTTCTGTTAATGTTATTTCCAAGAGTGGAACAACAACAGAACCTGCGATTGCATTTCGTATTTTTCGAAAAATGCTTGAAGAAAAGTATGGCGTAGAAGAGGCAAGAGGAAGAATTTATGCTACTACCGATAAAGAACGTGGTGCTCTAAAAACACTTGCTAATGAGGAAGGCTACGAAAGCTTTGTTATTGCAGATGATATTGGTGGTAGATATTCTGTTCTTACTGCAGTTGGATTACTCCCAATAGCTGTAAGTGGTGTGGATATTGATGCTATGATGAGTGGTGCACAAAAAGCACAGGCTGAATTAAGTGAGGGAGATTTGGAAAAAAATCCTGCTTATCAATATGCTGCTGTAAGAAATATTCTTTATAATAAAGGAAAAACAATTGAAATGTTAATTAACTATGAACCATCACTTCAGTACTTTTCTGAATGGTGGAAACAATTGTTTGGAGAAAGTGAAGGAAAAGATTTTAAAGGAATTTTCCCTGCATCTGCAAATTTCTCTACCGACTTACACTCTATGGGACAATACGTGCAAGAGGGAAGAAGAGATTTATTTGAGACAGTTCTTCATGTTGAGGAACCAAAATCAAATATTACAATCGATGAAGAGAAACAAGATCTTGATGGTTTAAATTATCTTGCTGGTAAAACAATCGATTTCGTCAACGAAAAAGCATACCAAGGGACTATGCTTGCTCATACGGATGGACAAGTACCTAACTTAATTGTGCATTTACCAAAACTTGATGCCTATACGTTTGGTTACACTGTTTACTTCTTTGAAAAAGCCTGTGCAATAAGCGGTTATTTACTTGGAGTAAATCCATTTGATCAACCAGGTGTAGAGGCATATAAAAAGAATATGTTTGCACTATTAGGAAAACCAGGATTTGAAAAAGAAAAAGAAGAATTAGAAAAGCGTCTATAAATATAAGAAAAGGGGGATCCTTGTCGACAAACGATAAGGATCCCTTTTTCTAAATGTAGGAAAATATAAAATTTGGCGTTTCGATGTCTAGCTCCATCACCTAGCCCGCCTGAGGCCTTAAGTCAAGCCTGTTTGTGGAAAAAATCGCTACATAGAGGCTTGACTTAAGCTTGTCGTGGCTAACAAGGGCGCCTTTCGCTTTTCTTATAACATAAGTTTTATTTTTTAGGGAAAAGTAATCCTAAAAAAGGAGTAATTCAATGATTCCTGTTTCCTCAAATCTTGAAAATAAAGTTTTCCCTTTATACGAACTAGAAAAGCAACTAAAACCACTTGGCTATGTAATTGGTGGAAATTGGGATTTTCAAGAAGGATCCTTTGATTATAAAATGTCGGATGAAGGTGGATACCAATTTGTAAGAATACCATTTGAAGCTGAAGAAGGATCTCTTGATTCACCTGGTGTTATTGTTCGACTCGGAAATCCATTCATTCTCACACATGTTTTTCAAGCTGGTGTAGAGAATCATTCTGACAATGGTGTAATTCAAGGAGCTTTTAACCAATTTCAATCCCCAGTAGATGAAGACGCTGATGTACCTGAACGATATGTAGAAAAAGGCAAACGCCTAATTGAACAAATTGAGCATTTACTACTATAATCTTGATAATACAATAAGCGTGTCACCTGCTGTTAGTTTATCATCAAAAGGGGGGTTGAGCATCAACTCTCCTTCTCTAATAATGCCTATTAATATTTGTTCATAGGACAGATAATAATCAGAGCATTGTAAAAAAGTTTTTCCTATCATTTCTTGTTTTAAACTAATCTGATGGAATTGCTGATTCGCTAATACCTTTAATAATATATCAAAAGGTTTAATAGGTTCATTTCGGAAAATTTCATGAAAAAATAGCGTACTCATAAATTCATTAGAACGAATGACTGTATCAGCACCAGCTCGAGTGGCATTTGTTGTTTGTTCTTTAGTTAAAACTTCTGTAATAATATAAACTTCTGCATTATTACCTCTTATCGCAACGGTAGTTAAAATACTATTTTGATCAGCTTGCCTTTCTTTTTTTGATGGATCAGAAGTAATTACTACATATTTCGCCTGATTTATATTCGCTTTTTGCAATATCTCATCTTCGGTTGCATCTCCATGCACGAAGTGGAGATAGTGTTTTTGAAATGGCAAGTTATTTAACGTTTTATCAATTAAAACAATCTGTTCATGTGTATTACGTTTTTTTAACATTTCTAATAATTGTTTTGTTCGCTCATTCCAACCAATAAAAATTATATGATTTTTACCTTTATAATTTATATTGCCTTTTGATAATTCTTGCTCATGTTTAATAGTGCCAGCCGAAATGGTGGCCATATAAAAGGTTAAGACGCCCCCACCTGCAAGGATGAGTAAAATAGCAATAACCCTTCCAACTGTACTTAAAGGAACATAATCCCCATAACCGACTGTTGAACCAGTGACGAAAGCCCACCAAATGCCATCAAACATGGTCGGGAAGTGCTTTGGTTCAATGATGTGTATCGTTGCACCAAAAAAAAACATGATAAAAAACACAGTTACTAATAAACGAAGTACAGTTGGCATCCGAAAGTAAAATTGCCAAAATCTATATAAATACATTGTTAATCACCCTACATTTTTCTTATCAGTATTGACAAGAGTAGAGTATTTATAATCAAACACTTTTGTTGTATGAGTTATTTGTTATCCATGGAAAAAACTAAATAGATTTAACAAGTGTTTGTTTTAAACTTTGATAGGCATTATTCCAAAAATCAGTATTATCTTTAAATGATTTTGTTACAAACGTAAAAACTTCTTTCTGTTTTTCTTTGTAATCTGCTGCTTCTTTATTAGGGAGCTTGGAAGTAGCCTCTTCAATAAATTTCTGTATTTCTGGTGCTCTTGGACCCCATTTGGCTATTTCGTTTCCTTTTTCATTTATGAAAATGAAAATTGGGATTGACCTTGCTTTTCCATTTGTTAAGTACTGATCCATCAGTTCCAAATTATTATCTCTTGGTAGCAAGCTAATTTTCATATCTACTTTTTCTACAAGTCGAAGCAAGATTGGGATGTTCATCATCGCATCTCCACACCAATCTTCTGTTAATGCAATAATACGTAAGTTTTGTTTCTTTAATTTTTCAAAAAAATCTTGATCATCTGGTAAAATAAATTGATCATATACGTGTAGAAGGTTGTTTTTGTGTGTTTGCATTGATTCTATGTAAGTATCAGGATCCATTCCCTTTTGGTACCAGTCTTGTAAATTCAAAGCTAAGCCACTTCCTTTTCGGTATTATAGTAATAAAAGTGTAAATAAATTAAATAATTAAGTAAATCAATACGCTCTTTTATTTTAGTGATTACTACTTTTTTTGGTATGATACCTTTATCACGGTTTTATAATATAGGATTAAGGGCCCTGAAATTTAAAGGAGGATTTACATATGGAAGAAATAAGACAGAATTTTTTAATGGAGTTATTACGAACACCATCACCATCAAGCATGGAAATGGAAATACAGAAAAAGTGGATAAATTACGTATCCCCATTTGCTGATGAAATTATCACTGATAATGCTGGTAATGCTATTGCAGTCTTAAACAAGGATGCTGAATTTAAACTATTGTTAGCTGGTCATTGTGATGAAATTGGCTTAGTTATTAATCGAATAGATGAACAGGGCTACTTGCACTTCGATAAGATGGGTGGTATTAATCCAAAGGCTGCTATTGGGATGAAAGTATTAGTGCAGGGATTTAGCAAAACTTTTACAGGTGTAATTGGTGTGAACGCACAACATCACGGTGGAATTAAAGGTGATTTTGAATTAGAAGATTTATTTATAGACTGCGGAGCGCGGTCAAAAGAAGAAATGGAGAAATTGGTTCAGGTAGGTGACTTAGCAGTCTACAATCGTGAACCTGAATTACTGATGGATCGTTATCTAGCTGGAAGAGGATTAGATAATCGTACTGGTGCTTTTATTGTCGCCGAGGTGCTCCGCATACTATCAGAAAAAAATTTGAATGTAGGCGTTTATGCTGCAAGTACAGTTAATGAAGAGACAAACATGGGTGGGGCTTATTTTGCTGCAGCTGGTATTGAGCCAACAATGGCAATTGCTTGTGATGTTACCTTTGCCACTGATTATCCAGGAGTAAATAAGAATAAGCATGGTGACATCCGATTAGAAAATGGTCCGGTTCTTGCTAAAGGCGCACCGATAAATATAAAAATAAATAAGCTGTTAGAAAAGGCGGCAAGATCATTAAACCTAAATGTTCAGTATGAATTGACTTCTAGAAATACTGGAACTGATGCAGATAAGATGCGATTAACCGGTAAAGGTGTCCCTGTTAGCTTAGTATCTTTACCACTTAGATATATGCATTCGCCGGTTGAAACTGCTAGCATAAAAGATATTGATGAGGAAATTGACTTGCTTGTGAAGTTGATTGAGGATTTAACTGGTGAAGAAAGTTTAAAACCATTAGAAAATTAGTGAATAATTTACACATAAAATACTACACAAATTATATTTTTAATCGTATAATAGTAATATAATTAAATATCGATTCTATCTTCGGGGCAGGGTGAAATTCCCGACCGACGGTGATGAGTGATAGCCACTCTTAGTCCGTGACCCACAATAAGGTATTTACGTTGTGGTTGACCTGGTGTAAATCCGGGACCGACAGTACAGTCTGGATGGGAGAAGATTACAGAGCGAGAAAGGTATACTTAGTACCTTTATTTCCTGTTGACTAACCAAACCCCTGAAGCCTTAACATGGCTTTGGGGTTTTTATATGGTTTGTTACTATAGGAAGAGTTCCTCCTTCATCAAAGATTAGAATCGATAATAGGATGAAGGAGGAGAAGATATTGCAAAATAATAAAATGCAATCATCTAAGTTGTTAAAATTAATTGTCTTGGCGTTACTAGGTACTATGTCATTGGTGTTAATGTTTATAAATTTTCCACTTCCATTTTTACCACCATATTTAAAGGTGGATTTCAGCGATGTGCCTGCATTAATTGCTGCGTTACTTTTTTCACCTATTGCTGGGATTGCGGTAGAAGGAATTAAAAACTTACTTTATTTAATTTATACAGGGGCAGGCGACCCAATTGGAGTTGTAGCAAATTTCTTTGCCGGAATTATGTTTGTTGTTCCTGTGGCTGTCTTATACCATAGGTTCAAAGGTGTGAAAAGCCTTATTTCTGGTTTAGTAACTGGAACTATTGTGATGGCAATTGGTATGGGGATTCTAAATTACTTTGTTATTTTACCAGCATATAGTATGTTTATGGGCTGGGAAACAATGAGTGCACAAGTGAAATGGTGGACTGTAATTGCTGGAATTACACCATTCAACGCACTAAAAGGGATTATAATAGCAATCTTGTTCGTTCCGTTATTTACCAAGCTTAGACCTTGGTTTGAACAAAAACGAGCTACAATATCATAGTAAAAAATGCTACCAATATTGGTAGCATTTTTTACTATGATATTAATTCTTAAGTTTGCCGCGTTCAGCTCCAGCGCGTACCCCGCCTGAGGTCTTAAGTCAAGTCTCATCACGGGCAAAAAGCGCCACGCAGAGGCTTGTCTAATTGCCTTAGGGTGACAAGTCCGCCCCTGAGCTTTTGTTATTCATTAAGTTTTACTGGAATGACACCAATTGTACATCTTGAAATAGAGATTAATTGATCATGCTCGTCGACAATTTTTATCTCCCAAATCATTGTTGTTTGCCCTTTATGTATTGGTTTGGCTTTTGCAAATACCCATCCATCCTTCTTGCTTTTTATGTGATTTGCATTTATTTCGATACCAAATATTTGTTGCTTTTCAATATCAACATTGAGTGCGGCTCCGATACTTGCGGCAGATTCTGCTAGTGCAACACTTGCTCCACCATGCAAGAATCCCATTGGTTGATGAGTTTTAGTATTTACAGGCATTTTTATTTCTACAAAGTCTTTGTCGAGTGAAATAGTTTCCATTTCTAATGTATGCATTAATGTATTTTCGAAATCCAATTTAACCTCTCCTTATTAAATGTTTTTTTAATGGAACATAGTTTTTTAACAAGAAAAACGACAAGCTGGCGCACTTGTCGTTACATAGAAAATGAAAAAAACACTTGTAGAAGTAATGATATACTTAATAATAGTCCGTAAGTGGTATTTGTTTGAGCTGTTGCCTTCATTGCAGGCATCATTTCTATGTTTTTTGTTTTTCCTTTAAATCCATTAAATGCTTCAAAGGCTTTCTTGATGCTTAATAAAGTAATAAGAGACCATAATGGAAGGATACCTGATAACACATATATAATTGTTATTAGATAGCTACTTGCAAAGCTAGCCCCTAGTAAGTTAACTGCACTTTGATGACCAATTAAGATTGCAATAGTTTTTCGACCGTTTTCTTTATCTCCTTTTCGATCTCGAATGTTATTTGATAACATAATTGTTCCAATGAAAATTGAAATTGGAAGTGAAATAAGTAGTATGTCACCCGTAATAGTTAGTGTTTGGATATAATAACTAATACCAATAAGTACCGTTCCCATTATAAAGCCTGAAAACAGTTCACCAAAAGGTGTATATGCAAGTGGATAAGGTCCTCCAGTATATAAATAACCAAAAAGCATGCAAATTAGACCTATAGCGCATACCCACCAACTAGATTCTAAGCAAATATAAACTCCAAGTAACATGGAGACGAAAAAAAATACCAATGCTAGTCTGAGCACGGTTGTTGGTCTGACACCGTCTCGGACAATTGTTCCACCAATACCAACGGACTTTTCATTATCAAGTCCACGTGTGTAATCGTAGTATTCATTAAACATATTTGTAGCTGCCTGAATTAGCATAGAAGCAATTAACATGGCTAAAAATAATAGGACATTAACGGATTCATCTAGTATGGCTACCATTGTTCCAATAAATACGGGTATAAACGAGGCTGTTAATGTGTGTGGTCTTAACAATCTCCACCAGACGTGAAATCCCTTTTTTTCATTTAAGGCGTCCGTAAAAGTTTCTTTCTCTATTGATTGCATATTTTTCTCTCCTTAAAACGCCTTTGAAGCGTATCATCATTTTAATTTTATGGAATCGTTGATAGGGTGTCAAATTTAATTTTTAGGTAATTCTTAGGAATTAGCACCAAATGTTGAGAAACCGAGCAAAAGAGAATAAAATAAATATATTAATCAATTTCATCATTACCTTATTGTCATCCGCATATAGTTTGGGAACGTCTATCCCAACTATATGTGGGTGATAACTTTCAGGGAAATTAGTATTATGAAATGGACTTAATTGCTTATTTATTTAAATCTATCTCTATTTATAATATAATAAACACGCCGTTATTGGCTATGCCTCTAACCATATTGGAGGGTTTTGGAAATGATTCAAACTGAAATAAAAAAGCTGGATGAGGCTCTAAGTGAAGCTATTACGATTGCTAAAAATAAGCAAACTCCACAACTTTTTAGTATAACAGAAATGATTGACGATATAGATCCATTTTTATTTTTTGAACAGGCTAAACATATAGAGGGAGATAGGGTGTTTTGGGCAAGTACATCTGAAAACTTCTTTTT
The DNA here is from genome assembly GCF_020404745.1 of Aquibacillus saliphilus. Classification (GTDB taxonomy): domain Bacteria; phylum Bacillota; class Bacilli; order Bacillales; family Amphibacillaceae; genus Aquibacillus; species Aquibacillus saliphilus. The sequence continues at coordinate 22,037 of NZ_JAIZAP010000005.1, read as the reverse complement.
GGTCGGAGCGGGTGAGGCCTTTGATATAAGAGCAACAACTGATAGGTTTGAACAAACAGAAGCGCAGTTTAAATTAATGCTGCAGGACGCCTTAATTTTTAATTCATACCGAGTTCCTGGAACAGGACCAATAGCGATTGGTGGCTTCTCTTTTGATCCTAAAAAAGAAAAGACTATTTTATGGGAAAAGTTTCATGATAGCCAATTTCGGGTCCCAGCATATTTATTAACGATTGAAGACGGTGCTACTTACCTAACAATCAATACAATGGTTCGTGCTGAAGATCATCAAAGACAATTGGAATACTCAATCGATCAACATAAAAATATATTATTAGATAGTAATGCTACTTTGCCTGATGGTCCTGTTATCACTAATAAGACAGAGTTAGATCCATTGGGATGGAAGGAATTAGTGGGTCAGGCAACTAGCCATATTAAGGAAGAAAAAGTAGATAAAATAGTATTAGCTAGAGAGATGAGAGTTCATTTTGAGAAAAAGGCAACTTTATCGCCAATTTTATCTAAATTAATCAATACACAAACAAATAGTTATGTTTTTTCCTTTGAGAATGATGATGACTGTTTTTTAGGCGCAACACCAGAGCGACTAGTTCGAGTAGAAAATCAGCAATTATTATCAACTTGTCTTGCCGGTACAGCACCAAGAGGAAACAATGAGCTAGAAGACACTCAAATTGGTTTGGAATTAATTAATGATGTAAAAAACCGTGAAGAGCATGAATTCGTTGTTAAGATGATCCGTGATGCAGTTACTGCTTGTTGTTGGGATGTAGATGTTCCAAAAGAACCAGTGCTCTATCCATTAAAACACTTACAACATTTATATACGCCTGTAAAAGCTAAATTAAAAAAAGAATATTCGATTATTGATGTAGTTAAAAGACTTCATCCCACCCCTGCACTTGGAGGATTGCCTAAAGATAAGTCTCTTCTTTATATACGCGAATATGAGAAATTAGACCGTGGTTGGTATGGCGCTCCAATTGGGTGGATGGATGCATATAAAAATGGTGAATTTGCTGTGGCTATTCGGTCCGCTTTAATACAGGGTACAGAAGCATCACTCTTCTCAGGATGCGGTGTGGTCAAAGAGTCAGATCCAGAAGCTGAGTACCAGGAAACAAACATTAAATTTACACCGATGCTGTCTGTGTTAGGAGGGTAACAATGAATCATATGGAGGCACTAACAAGATATGTAGCTAATTTTGTTGACGAATTATATAGAGGAGGTTTAACTGATGTAGTTATCTCCCCTGGTTCAAGATCGACACCACTTGCAATGACTTTTGCGGAACACGAAAAGATACAACATTGGGTTAATATGGATGAGCGTTCTGCCGCTTTTTTTGCTTTAGGAATGGCAAAACAAAAAAATAAAGTTGTTGCAATTGTTTGTACGTCAGGGACTGCGGCGGCTAACTATTTTCCAGCTATTGTTGAAGCATACTACAGTAGAGTTCCCTTACTAGTTTTAACTGCAGATCGTCCTCATGAATTGCGTGACGTTGGGGCTCCTCAAGCGATTGAACAAATTAACATGTATGGTGAATACGTAAAGTGGTTTCATGAGATGGCGTTGCCCGATGGTAGTCCTGCGCTTTTGTCATATGTTAGAGGTAAGGCCTCCCGCTCGGTTCATACTGCTATGAGTGGCAATCCTGGTCCAGTCCATCTTAATTTTCCGTTTAGGGAACCTCTTCTTCCAGATTTTACAATCTCGGACTTGTGGGGAGAACAAATAGATTCAGCCTATCATTACCATGCTGAGGGTCAACGCAGACTGAGTGGAAGCCAGTTAGACAACATTTTTTCACAGCTTGCTGAACTTAACAAAGGTATAATTGTTTGTGGTCCTCAGATTAGCAATCAGCTTGCAGAAAAAATTGTAGAACTTTCGAAACAATGGGGCTTACCTGTTTTAGCAGATCCTTTATCTCAACTTCGTGCTGGACAACATGATAAAGATAATATTGTTGAGAGCTATGATGCAATATTAAAAAGTAAACGAATTAGAGATAGATTTGATCCTGATTTCATTATTCGGTTTGGTGCCATGCCAGTATCTAAACCGTATTTGTTATTTTTAAAAGAAAAGAATAATACTCCACATTTTGTTATAGAACAAAATGAAGGCTACCGGGAGCCTGCTGGTTTACCAGCTCAATTTCTTTATACAGACCCAGTTCTTTTTTGTGGAGATCTTATCTCTTTTGGACGACTCTCGTTTGATCAAAGCTGGTTAGACACATGGTTGACTATGAATAAAGTTGCTAAACAGTATTTGTTAGAAGAAACATTGGAGCAAGGACTAACTGAGGGCCATGTAGTTAAATACTTATCTGAGGCTGTCCCTGATCAAAGTTCTATTTATGTTGGTAATAGTATGCCTATTCGTGACATGGATACTTTTTTTATGAACACTCCCAAGCAATTGAAATTATTAGGTAACCGGGGAGCTAATGGTATCGATGGTTTAACATCTAGTGCACTTGGTGCAGCGGCGCATGGTGAAAAGGTTACATTGTTACTTGGTGATTTATCTTTCTTTCATGATTTTAATGGTCTTCTTCTTGCTAAACAGTATAAAATTGATTTAACAGTCGTGTTAATTAATAATAATGGTGGAGGGATTTTTTCATTTTTACCTCAAGCAAAACAGGCTAAACATTTTGAAGTATTGTTTGGAACACCAATGGACATTGACTTTGAACATATTATTTCTATGTACCATGGAAGTTACTCTAAACCGAAGACCTGGACTGATTTTCAGCGGGTACTGTCTGAAAGTCATCAACAAAACGGGTTGTCTGTAATCGAAGTTCAAACAAATCGAGCGGACAATGTTGAGTGGCATAAAGAAAAATGGATCCAGATAGAGAAGAATTTACTTAGACTTTTTGAAGGGTGAACACTGTGTACTTTAATATAGACCAAAAACAGTATTGGGTTGAATCAAATGGCGAGGGAATTCCAGTCTTATTACTTCATGGGTTTACGGGAAGTAGTCAAACATGGGGAGCGCTATCCAATTCTTTGCAGGTAGATTATAAAGTCATTACTGTTGATTTACCAGGTCACGGAAAAACAAAAATAAATAAACCGACCAGAATGGAAGAAATTTGCGAAGATTTGTTGACCATACTTAATAAAATGAAGATAGAAAAAACTCATCTTATAGGCTATTCAATGGGAGGCAGAACGGCACTTTCCTTTGCTGTACTCTATCCTAATAGAGTTGCATCGCTAACTTTAGAAAGTGCCTCGCCGGGGCTAGAAGAATCACATGAACAATTAGCAAGACAAGCTAAAGATGAGGTGCTAGCAAATAAATTAGAAGATGAGGGTATAGTGGGATTTGTTAATTATTGGGAAAAAATTCCCCTTTTTGCAAGTCAACATTCTCTTCCTAATTATGTGCGTAAGCGAATTAGAGAGGAAAGGACCAATCAAACCTCCCAAGGCTTGGCTGCATCATTAAGGGGAATGGGGACGGGGAGACAGCCTTCTTGGTGGCAGAAGCTACCAACCTTACCTATACCTGTGTTATTGGTTGTTGGTGAACTAGATGAAAAGTTTGTGGAAATTGCTAGACTTATGAATGACTACTTGAAATATAGTGACCTTAGAATCATTTCTAACACGGGACATGCAGTTCATGTGGAACAAACTCGAATTTTTGGTACAATAGTAAATGAATTTATTAAAGCACATTGAAATGAAATGGAGGAATAATTATGTCAATTGAATGGGTTAATCAACGAAATTATGAAGATATTTTGTATGAAACACATGATGGTATTGCGAAAATAACAATTAATCGTCCAGAGGTGAGAAATGCTTTTCGTCCAAGGACAGTGCATGAGTTAATCGATGCATTCGCATACGCAAGAGATGATTCGACTATTGGTGTTATCGTACTAGCAGGTGCAGGAGATGATGCTTTTTGTTCTGGTGGAGATCAAAAAGTTCGAGGTCATGGCGGTTACGTGGGTGAAGATCATATTCCTCGTTTAAACGTACTTGACTTGCAACGCTTAATTCGAGTAATTCCAAAGCCGGTTATTGCGATGGTTTCTGGCTATGCTATTGGTGGAGGACATGTATTACATATAGTTTGCGACTTAACAATTGCCGCAGATAATGCGATCTTTGGGCAAACAGGTCCTAAAGTTGGAAGCTTTGATGCGGGCTATGGTGCTGGTTATCTAGCGCGAATCGTTGGTCACAAGAAAGCGCGTGAAATCTGGTTCCTATGCCGACAGTATAATGCAGAAGAGGCGTTAGATATGGGGCTTGTTAACACAGTTGTCCCGCTTGAACAGTTAGAAGCTGAAACGGTCCAATGGTGCGAAGAAATATTGGAAAAATCTCCAACAGCACTACGCTTCTTAAAAGCTTCTCTAAATGCTGATACGGATGGTATTGCAGGAATGCAACAAATGGGTGGAGACGCCACGTTGCTCTATTACACAACCGATGAAGCAAAAGAGGGACGAGATGCTTTCAAGGAAAAGCGTGACCCAGACTTTAAACAATTCCCACGTTTTCCTTAAAATAAGTAACAGTTTTTAAAAAAGAGTTTTGCAAAGACCATTACACGACCTGTGTTTTGGTCTTTGTTTTCTAATCTATTGATTTTTAATATTGGTAGTCAATTTTATAATTATGAAATTGATTCCATGTCAGTAGAATTTCAGGTCAAAAATTGATTGAATTTGGAATTTTATTACACATCTTTTAGGCGCAATTGCCACATTTTTATACTATGAAGGGAATTTTAAATATGGCTGAAATTATACCACATTGGTTGGATAAGCAAGCAGATCTATCGCCTCATCAAATAGCTGTTGAAATTCCTAACCAAGCTGTTGTTACTTTTCAACAGTTGAGAGAAAAAGCTAGAAGTTTTGCAAGAAAATTATCAACTAAAGGAGTTTTGGAAGGAAACCATGTAGCAATTCACGCTAATAATTCAGTTGATATGGTGATTGGATTACATGCAATATCATACTTAGGAGCAGTTGCTATCTTATTAAATACAAAGCTATCTGAAACTGAAATAGCTTATCAACTAGTTGATGCTAATGTTTCTTTAGTTATTTGTTCTGAGCAATATTTGCATCAATTTATTGGGGGGGAATCGTACTCATCACAAGTATATTCCTTTGAACAAATACATCTTTTCTCTGAATCTAATGATGTTTATTTGAAGAAAGAAATTAACTTAGATGATTTATTTACAATTCTATATACTTCAGGTACTACAGGATTACCAAAAGGAGTCCAGCATACATATGGGAATCATTGGTGGAATGCAATTTCCTCCGTATTAAATCTTGGATTAAATTACAATGACAAATGGCTTGCAGCAATGCCGTTATTCCATGTTGGTGGATTGTCCATTTTGATGAAGAGTGTCATCTATGGAATACCTGTTTACTTATTGCAAAAATTTGATGTAGAACAAGTGCATCGTGGAATTACCTCTGATGGTGTTACTATTGTTTCGGTTGTATCCGTAATGTTAGATAGACTAATTGAAAGACTAGGAAGTGATTCGTACCCCGCTAGTTTCCGCTGTATGTTACTCGGAGGAGGACCGGCATCTAAATCACTCTTAGAAAAAGCGAAGAATTACGATATTCCGGTTTTTCAAACCTATGGTATGACAGAAACATCTTCACAAATTGTAACGTTAAGCCAAAAAGACACTTTAAATAAGATTGGATCTTGTGGCAAACCATTACTTTCAGCACAGATTCGGATAGTTAAGGATACTGCTATTGCAACTTGTTTTGAAGTGGGGGAGATTTTTGTTAAGGGGCCAATGGTTTCAAGTGGTTACTATAAAAATGAAGAAGCGAATCAAAAATCTTTTCACAATGGTTGGTTGTCTACAGGTGATTTGGGTTATTTGGACGACGAAGGTTTTCTTTACGTCGTTGACCGTCGTAAAGATTTAATTATTTCTGGTGGTGAAAATGTATACCCTGCTGAAATCGAAAGTGTTTTAGCAGCAATTTCAGGTATTAAAGAGGCAGGAGTTGTTGGTAAACAAGATGATAGTTGGGGACAAGTTCCTGTTGCATTTATAGTAAAAAATACCGATTTAGACACAGAAACGATTCTAGCCTACTGTTACAAGAATCTAGCGAAATATAAAGTGCCAAAAGAAATCCATTTCGTTTCCTCTTTACCAAGGAATGCCTCAAATAAACTAGTAAGATATAAGTTAGAAGTTATGTTGAAGAACGTAGCAAATGGTGAGTAAGGAAGGGTTCTTGGTCCTGCTTTATTTAAAATAAGAAAGTATAGGGTTGTGCTTCGATGTCTAGCTCTAGCACCCAGCCTGAGGTTTTAAGTCAATCTTCCATGTTGCAAAGAACGCAAGGGGCGCCGATGCTTGTTATTGCCTAATGGTAAGCACCAAGGAAGGCAACTTAGAATAATCTTCTAAAGAATAAGTGTCTTTCCTATTTCGAAGGCGCCCTGCGCTTTTGTTCGGTGCAAAAAGCGCCGCGTAGAAGCCCGATATAATTCCTTTGGGCTGACCAATTTACTTTTCACTTTGACTCAGTTACTATAACCTGTTTGGTTACATTATGCTTTATGACCACCAATTTTTTGACTGCGATCTAATGTTACTCCAATATCGGTAAAACTGGTTGCTCTTAGAATAGAGGTGGGTCCATATTGATTTCTGATTTGATCCATCACATAGCCAACATCCTGTTTTTTCGTTCTATCTTCAAATAAATTAAGCTGTGTTTCTTCATCATTATATAAATGATCTAATGTGACGAAAACCTTTCTTACCTTACTTTGTCGATTGTAAAATGTGTTGAATAATTGCATGCAAACATGATAAACATCCATTGTTATATTCGTTGGTAAATCAACTGATTTTGACCTGCTGAAACCACCACCCGATTCCTGTGAATAGCCAATACCTAAATGAATGGTTCGACCAGATTTTCCAGCAGTTCTTGCTCGCCGACAAACTTCTTCAGTAAGATCTAGAATAGAGGCGTGTACTTCATCCCCGTGATAATCTCGTAACAATGTAATTCCATGTCCAAACCCTTTTTGAGTTTGTTTTTGGAAATCTCCTATAACGGGACTAAGGTCCACTCCCCAAGCATGCCAGTAAAGTTGTTCACCGATAATTCCAAACCTTTTCTTTAAACGGGCTAGTGAATAGTTAGCCAGTTGTCCTAAGTTAACTATACCCATTCGGTTAAGGTTGTACATCATACGCTTACCAATTCCCCATATCTCTTCAACAGGTATGGGCCACAGTTTTTCTGCTACATCCTCGTAAGTGCATTCAGCAATACCATTTTTTTTTGCATATAAATCCATGACAACTTTAGCTAGAAATTTATTATCACCAATGCCGATTGAACAGTTTAATCCCATTGTATCGTAAAGCTCTTCTTTAATTAATTGAGCAACATTCCAGCGATTCCCGTATATTTTTTTTAATCCATTAACTGTCACCCATAGCTCATCAACAGAATATTGATGAATCGCTTCTTTTGGAACATACTGATTAACTAGCTTTGTAATTTCTACTGACACCTTTAAGTAATCTCCCATTTTTGCTTCGACAACATGAATTGCTGGGTCATTTGGTAATTCAAAATACCGACTGACATTTTTAACACCGTGCCTTTTTTTAAGTTCTGGTGAGGCGGCTAAAATAATACTGCCAGAACGTTTTTTATCACCTACGACAGCTAGCATTGTTTCCATAGGATTTAGTCCTCTTTTGACACATTCTACGCTCGCATAAAATGACCTCATATCAATACATAAAACATCATTTCGAAGGAAACTATCGTAATTCATTACAAATCCACCACCTAGAACATATGTTCTTTTTCACTATAGTATAACTCGATTATTACTTTTTAAAAAGTGTTAATTAATTCCAAGTGGCAGTTAAATTTGTTAAGGTCGTAAGGTTGACTATTAACCAGTCAAGAGACACTGTGATTTTTATTGAGAAAGATTATCAAAATCATTGACGTGAAGACATAAAGCAAATAAACTGGAAATAGAGTAATTATTAAAAAACATGAGAATCATTCTCATTTATTATTAAAATTAGTGTGTGTTGAAACTCAGGAGCTCGTAAGGGAGAGATTGCAGATGGAGACATTAACTGCTAGAGATTTAACGCTTGGATATGGTGACGAGGTAATTATAGATGATTTGAATATCGATATACCTAAGGGCGAAATCACTGTTTTTATTGGTGGTAATGGTTGTGGGAAATCAACGTTACTTAGATCGATGGCGCGCCTTTTGAAACCGAAAGAAGGCGGTGTTGTTCTTCATGGAGAAGAGATTGCTAAGATGCCTACTAAAGAAGTAGCTCAAAAGCTAGCCATTTTACCGCAAAGTCCTGTCAGTCCAGAAGGTTTAACCGTTTATGACCTAGTTAAACAAGGAAGACATCCATATAAAAGTTTATTTAAAAAATGGTCACAAAAAGATGATAAGGCTGTTGATGAAGCCTTACAAGCAACGAATATGGTGGAACTACAAGAACGATCAGTTGATTCGTTGTCAGGTGGTCAACGTCAACGTGCATGGATTGCGATGACTCTTGCTCAAGAGACAGATACGATTCTTTTGGATGAACCAACTACGTACTTAGATATGACACATCAAATTGAGATTTTAGATCTCTTATTCGAATTAAATGAACGAGATGGTCGTACTGTTGTTATGGTGTTACATGATTTAAATCTTGCTTGTAGATATGCACATCATATTGTCGCTATCAAAGATAAGAAAGTTTATGCACAAGGGAAGCCAGAAGAGATTATTAGCTGCAACATGGTTCATGATGTTTTTAAAATGAAATGTGATGTTACGTACGATCCAATGTTTGGAACCCCAATGTGCATTCCGCACGGAAGGGGCCGCTGCTTAATCAAAAATGCTGTAGCGGAATCGCATAGAGCTGCAGCGCAGTAAACTTATAAAGATATGTTAACTCATCAACTTTGTTGATGGGTTTTTTGTACTACTTTAAACAGCACGCCTTCTGTCTTTTTAGTAACAATTATTGTTATTTTATTGTACTTTTTTACAGGTAGTACGCTCATCACGGTCTTCCACAGTAGTACTATTTTTTATTTTATCCTCGATATCTTCACTCAAATAATTTGTTAATATCCTATTTAATTCTTCTTTATCGCAGCGTTGAAAAACTTCTAATAAATCATTGTGATCCATTTGCTCAAGTATAGACTGTACAAACAACTCGAACGAATCGAATTCATTTTCATTAAAGTGTTGTAAATAAAGTTGCACAACATCGTCTGCAAATCTCATTTTATCATCCTTTCAGGAATTTGATGTCTCCTTGAACATACCTTATGCAAAAAGAATAAAAAGTTGTTCATAAATCTTATCTAATGGAGAAAAATATAGGGATAGGAGGGTGAAAAATGGAAAAGAAAAAGTACTATATAAACATAGGCACCCAAGAAATATCCCAAATTCAGTTTGGAAACAATAAAGATTTTACAATTCATGCTACAGAAGAAGAAGTCTTTCTATTAAGGGAAACATTAAATGAAATGTATAATTCTGATATCGTTTCGTTTTGGAGGACTCACGTTCCTTATGTACCTTACCACAACGATCAATCTAATGATGAATATGATGATGGGATAAAATCAGTTTTCCAAACTATCCATAAATTAGGGGATGAGGAGACAAGAAATCATATTGAAAGCATGGGGGTTCTAGACACAAATTAGAAAAGCACAATTAGTAACAAGGGCTTAGATCGTGTATTAAGTCCTTGTTACTAATTTGAACTATACATGACTAAAGCCGCATGATTCTATCATTACTGGAGACATGAGTGTTCTTTTCGTATTCATAAATTAAATGTTTCAATATAATAAATAAAGAAAAACGTTTTAAAAGGTACATAAAAAAGGTATATACATAATAATTAATACAAGAGAGGGGATGAGCTAATGGATAATTATCGTCTATCAAAATGGCTGGTTAGTTTTATTGTACTTATTCCGTTACTTGTATTTCCATATCAAAAAATCGATTCAAAAGTTGTCAAAAGTAATGTTGATGATACTGAAACAATAGAATCTCTTCGTTCATCACATACTGCCTTAAGTGGGGATAGTGGAAAGCTCAAGCCCGAAAAACTATCAACTACCCAAAATAATGATGAGCAAATAGATCTTAGTCATAGCAAAATTGTGTCCATTACAGAACAGTTTATGGAGTTAATTGTTCAAGAAACAGACACCGATTATAAAGTGAAAAATTACAAAACTAAAGATGCCCTAATCAAAGATTTTAAAGAGCTTGCCGACAGAAGTGTAGTTGAAAAATATGTTGATTTTTATTATGAAGAGAATAATGGGAATTTGTATATTATTCCGACTGAAACTCCACCATGGTTTCAAAATGAATCAGATTATGAGATGATGTATTTAAGTGACAATAAGGTAAAAATAATCCAAAAAAACTATAATGATTTGTATGGAGAATACACACTAGAGCTAGAATTAACATTTAATGAAAAGTGGAGGATTTCAAATACGAAACATTCATAATGGAAAAATAAAAGGTAGCTGAAAAAATGAAAACATTTAATGATTATTATAATAATGAGGTAAATCTATCATTCGATGATCACCCCTTTGCACAAGAACCTAAACATGTCTGGGTAATATGCCGATTTAAAAATCAATGGCTTTTAACAAAACATAAAGACAGAGGAATTGAGTTTCCGGGTGGCAAAGTGGAAGATGGTGAATCAGCTGAAGAAGCTGCAATTAGAGAAGTAAATGAGGAAACTGGAGGTATTGTCAAACATCTTATTTATATCGGACAATATTTTGTTTCTGGTAAAGGCGGTAACATAGTCAAAAATATTTACTTTGCGATTGTAAAAGAAGTAAGAGAACAACAAACATACTATGAAACAGATGGACCTATTATTTTACTTGAATTACCAGATAAAATAAAAACGATGCCAAATTTTAGTTTTATGATGAAAGACGGGGTTCTACCTCATAGCCTAAATCAAATTTATCAACTTTCCGAATTTAATTAAAAAGCCTTGCTACAAAATGTAGCAAGGTTTGTCTTTAAGTTTAATTATCTGGGTTTTTAATAAGCCATTTCTCAAGTTTTTCAACGAGAAAATACATAATCGCTGCGAAAAACGCAATAACGAGCAAGCTATATAGTACAAGTGTAAAATTAAATACTTGAAAACCATAGACAATTAAATAACCTAATCCCTTACCTGCAACTAAAAATTCACCAACGATAACCCCAACCCAGGAGAGACCAACGTTCACTTTAAATGTTGAGATCATTGATGGGAAGGAAGCGGGAAAAATCGCTTCTTTAAAGCATTGCCATTTGGTGGCACCGAAACTTTTTAATACTTTAGTAAAATTAGAATCAACCTCTTTGAAAGCTGAATAAACAACGAGTGTAGTGACAATAACTGAAATAATAGCTCCCATCATAATAATCGAAAGATAACCAGGACCTAGAGCAACAATAATAATTGGTCCAAGTGCAACCTTAGGTAGAGCGTTCAATACAACAAGATAGGGGTCAAGAATCTTTGAGAGTCGATCAGACCACCATAAAATTGCTGCTAGTATTATTCCGGAGATTGTTCCTAAAATAAAACCTGCAATAGTTTCAAACAAGGTAACTCTCGAATGAAACCATAGAGAACCATCAACTAAATTTTCTGTGAATAGCATCCAGATTTTGGAGGGAGAGCTAAAAATAAGTTTATCAATCCAACCTAATTGGCTTGAAAGCTCCCATAATCCAAAAAAACTTATAAAAATAACAAATTGCCATAGGATGATTTTAAGGCGATTAATGTTTATTTTTTTTTGATACTGCTTAAAGAGCTGGTCATCAGACAATTGATTTTGCTTCAAGTTTATTCAACTCCTCCCAAACCCGGTCAAAGAGTTGTTGATATTTTAAATGTTTTCGGGCTTGAAATGGTGGTAAATTTCTTAATTCAATGGGTATCTCAAATACTTTTTGAATTTCACCAGGATCTGCTTTCATTAAATAAATCCTATCGCTCATAGCTATTGCTTCACCAATATCATGTGTAACCAGAACCGATGTTTTGTTGTATTGGTGAAGTAGGTTTGAAACAAGATCCTCTAATTTTAATTTTGATTGAAAATCTAAAGCTGAAAAAGGCTCATCTAATAACAATAAATTCGGATCTGTTATCAATGTCCGAACGAGCGCTGCACGCTGTCTCATTCCACCCGACAAACTATGGGGATAAGAGTCGATAACATCTGATAAACCAAGATCCTCTAACATTTGTATTGCTTTCTCTTTTATAGCATTTTTTTGTTTTTGTTGGATTTGTGGACCAATTAGGGCGTTATCAAGTATTGTTTTCCATGGGAAAAGGTAATCTTGCTGAAGCATATAGCCAATATCAGACTTTGAATCAGATATTGGCTTATCCTGTAAGGTTACTTCACCGCGAGTTGGCTCAATAAGTCCAGCAATTATTGATAATAATGTAGTTTTCCCACAACCGCTCGGACCTAATAATGAGATAAATGAGCCTTCGGAAGCTGTAAAAGAGATATCTTTTAACGCTTTCGTATATCCTTTTTTGTATAAATACTGATGAGAAATCTGGTTCAATTTTAGAAAAGACAAAACCCAAACCTCCTATTCACTCATCACATCTTCAGCTATTTGAGTATTCACAAGTTCGTCATGGGCAATATCTGCGGGTAATTCACCTGCTTCATCCATGATGTTTTTTAAATTATTCCACTCTTCTTCATCCAAAATAGGATTCTCTGCAAATGACCCTTGAGATTGATAGCGCTCAATGGACGATACCAATAAGTCAAAATCACTATCTTCAAAGTAAGGTTGAACAATTTCAGCTATTTCGGTAGCTGAATGTTCTTGAATAAATTGTTGTGCTTTATAAACAGCTCTTGTAAATTTCTTTACAGTGTCTTCATTTTCATTGATAAAGCTTTGTTTAGCCATGAAAACTGTATATGGTACATGGCCGGATTCCTCACCGAAAGAAGCGACTATATGACCTCTACCTTCCATAACAAATTGACTTGCAGTTGGTTCAAATAATTGTACGTAATCACCTGTTCCTGATGAAAAGGAGCTTGCAATATTGGCGAAATCAATGTTTTGTATTAAATTCAAGTCATTGTCAGGATCGATGCCTTTTTGTTTTAGTACATATTCGCCAACCATCTGAGGCATACCACCTGTACGTTGACCAAGGAAATCAGTGCCTTTTAAGTCTTCAAAAGAAAAATCATCGTTTGGTTCCCTTGCTACTAAAAAAGTACCATCAGTTTGTGTTAGTTGAGCAAAGTTAATAACAGGATCACTGGCCCCTTGGGCAGCTACATATATGGACGTTTCTGATCCTACTAAGGCAACATCTGAATTGTCAGATAATAGAGATGTCATTACCTTATCTCCGCCAGGTATAGTTTGCAGTTCAACATCTAAGCCTTCATCCTCAAAAAATCCTTCTTCTAATGCAAGATATTGTGGAGCATAAAAAATACTGCGAGTTACTTCTCCTATATTGACTTGTGTAATTTCACCCTCCTGTGAACATGCAGCAAGCATTAAGAAAAGAATAAGCGAAAAAAGGGTACCCATTCTGAACTTTTTCAAGGTATAATTCATCCTTCCGTTAGGGATGTATATTTCTAAACTCAGCATATGTTAAAAAGAAAAAATGTGTGAATGCCTATGTTAAATAAAATAGGAAGATATAAAAATATAAACATTCAACTGATATTAGTGAACGTTATTAATCAGGTTATTTACAATGTGCCGTTAAAATTGAAGTTATTATTTAATAAAAGCGTATAGGGATGTTTGTAATGAGGGAGAATTGGTTTGATTTAATTGACATTAGACAAGCCTTTCGGTAGGATAAAATTCGGGCGGAACTATATTAAGGTGTTTTTCACATCTCTGTTCTTACTGATTGTGATACATGGCGAAATTCATAATTGAATCGGCTGTAGTAAACACTTAGAATATATAGATAATCACCTGTTAAATAGTTTCCGAATAAATATACTAGGAGAAGTTCGTATATAAAGATAACTTGAAGGAGGATTTAGCAGAATGGCTGCAAATCGTCGATTATTCACATCAGAATCTGTAACAGAAGGACATCCAGATAAAATTAGCGATCAGATCTCTGATGCTATTCTAGATGAAATCTTAAAACATGACCCATATGCTCGTGTTGCTTGTGAAACGACAGTGACTACAGGATTAGTATTAGTTGCTGGTGAAATCACTACTTCTACATATGTAGACATTCCAAGCATCGTGCGTCGAACTATTAAAGAAATAGGTTACACTCGCGCGAAATACGGTTTTGATGCTGAAACTTGCGCTGTCTTAACGGCTATTGATGAACAATCACCTGATATTGCGGGTGGGGTTAATCAAGCTTTGGAATCTCGTGAAGGAACAATGACAGAGAGTGAAATTGACTCAATTGGCGCTGGTGATCAGGGGCTTATGTTTGGTTATGCTAACAACGAAACGCCAGAATTAATGCCGTTACCAATATCATTAGCACACAAAATTTCCAAACGGTTGTCTGATGTGCGTAAAGATAAAACGTTAGACTATTTACGCCCTGATGGAAAAACTCAAGTAACTGTTGAGTACGATGAAAATAATAAACCAGTAAGAATTGATACGATTGTTATTTCTACTCAACACCATCCTGAAATTGAATTAAAACAAATACAAGCAGATTTAAAAGAACACGTTATAAAGCCGATGGTTCCAAAGAATTTACTTGACGAAAAAACAAAGTATTTCATAAATCCTACTGGTAGATTTGTTATCGGTGGTCCACAAGGAGATGCTGGGCTAACTGGTAGAAAAATAATTGTAGATACCTATGGGGGCTATGCTCGCCATGGTGGTGGAGCATTTAGTGGTAAGGATGCAACTAAGGTTGATCGTTCAGCCGCATACGCAGCTCGTTATGTTGCTAAGAATATTGTCGCGGCTGGGTTAGCGGATTCATGCGAAGTTCAACTTGCTTATGCAATAGGAGTAGCAGAGCCAGTGTCTATTTCGATTGATACATTTGGCTCAGGGAAAGCAAGTGAGGAAGTACTAGTTGCGGCTGTAAGAGCATTGTTTGATTTGCGGCCTGCTGGAATTATAAATATGCTTGATTTAAGAAGACCGATATATAGAGATACTGCTGCATATGGACACTTTGGAAGAACTGATATTGAATTCCCTTGGGAAAAGACAGATAAAGAGGAAATGCTTTTGGAATATGTTGCTAAAAACGAATAGTAGAAAGAGAGCCAAGTCAACGACTTGGCTCTTTTTTTGAAAGGCAAGAAAGTATAGAGCGACCGAGCTTAGGTCATATCTTATAGAAGAAAAACCTTTATAAGCAGAACTGACTAGTTAATGAAAGTTTTTTCAAAAAAAGGGTTTAATCAGGTACTTGTTGTTACACCTTGAACTTCCTCGCACCTGGATCACTCTGGGTGCTTTTATAGCGATAGCCTAGGTAAAGTTTAATTATTTAGTTTGTAAGCCTTTATAGTATTGCCCCTTTTCCACATAAGTCTCTCTTATTCGTTTCATGTCTTCTATATCTGCGGCGGTTAATTCACGAATTACTTTGGCAGGACGACCAAAGGCTAATGTTTTTGGAGGGATCTTTTTACCTGGAGGAACGAGACTGCCGGCACCGATGAAGGCCTGCTCGCCAATTTCGGCACCATCTAAGATAATCGACCCCATCCCCACTAAAGCTTTATTTCTAATAATTGCCGAGTGCAGAGTTACTTGATGCCCAATCGTAACTTCATCCTCAATGATTAATGGCATATCTGGACTTTGGTGTAACATACATAGATCTTGGACGTTTGATCTTTTTCCGATATGTACAGGAGCTACATCACCTCTAATAACAGTTTTAAACCAGATGCTTGCTTTCTCATCAATGGATACATCACCAGTTATGACAACGTCTTCTGAAATATATGCTGTTTCATCAATAGTCGGTTTTTTGCCTTTATATTCGCTAAACATTTGAATCCTCCTCAAAAGTATGGTGATATAATAAATATACCATAATGATTATTTGATAATTAATAGTAGTATAATATAATAGTTTACATTCTAGAAATGAGGGAATTATATGCGCTTTACTATTCCAAAAACATCCCCAATGTTAATGAGTTTTGTATATCGAAAAATCTTTCCTAGAGTAGATAGAGAATTAAATTATTGGAAGAGTAGAGCAGAAGTTATTCCTGATCTAGAACTTAGAACACAGGCTGTTGCTAGTATAGAGTCAAAACAGTTCCATTGCCAGGGTGGAGCGGTTTATAGTGTTTTGGCAGGTTCGAGGTGGGAAGAGGCAATTAAATTCATTGTAGCCTATCAAACAATAAGCGACTATTTAGATAATTTATGTGACCGAAGTACATCGCTTGATCCAAATGATTTTCGTATGCTTCATCAGTCAATGGAAGATGCGTTAACCCCAGGGAATTCGATGAAGGAGTATTATCGGTTTAGAAATGAAAAAAACGACGGTGAATATTTATCAGATTTAGTTCGAACATGTCAGAACAGTTTAAGAAACATAAAAGATTACCAACAAATTGGAGATTACTTGCTACAGTTGGAGAAATTATACAGTGACTTACAGGTACATAAACATGTAAAAGAAGAAGAACGAGTTTCGAGACTAGAGAATTGGTATTATTCGTATGAAGAAAATTGGCCTGCTCTTAGTTGGTATGAATTTTCAGCCTCAAGTGGGTCAACACTAGGTATCTTCTGTCTTGTTTCTTATGCCATGGGACAGAGAATAACAGAACAGCTTGCAAAAGATATTTTTAGAAGTTACTTTCCATTTATGCAAGGTTTACATATTTTGTTGGATTATTATATTGATCAGCAAGAGGACTTAATGGAAGGGGATTTAAACTTTTGTAATTATTATGAAAGTAGTGAGCATTTAAAGCGAAGATTAATGTTTTTTATTGAACAGTCAAATAAAAATGTGCAACACCTGCCAAACAAACAATTTCATGAAATGATTTACAATGGTTTGGTTGGATTATATTTAGCTGATCCAAAAGTGAAAGAGTTAGAAAGTGGAAAAGAAATCACTAAAACATTATTACGAGTTAGCGGGTTTCGATCTACTTTCTTTCATGTGAATATCAAGGTTTATAATAAAATAAAAGGTAGAAGCTAAAAGGCCAAGGTATAAATAACAAACATACTTGGCCTTTTTTATTATTTTTTTTCAATTGCCAAGACAAATGGGGGACTGTTTTTTTGATTAATAAAGCCATATCTTAATACATTGAATTGTTTTTGGTCATACTCACCTAAATGCTTAAGTAATGCCTCTTTTTCTTCGTCCCCTCCCAGATGGCCGTGATAAACGACGAGAACAATAATTCCGCCTGGTTTTAGATAATTGGCAATAGTTTTAATTGCTGTAATTGTACTATCTGGTTTTGTAATAATCTTCTTGTCACTACCTGGTAGATAACCTAAGTTAAAAATAGCGCCACCTAATTGCTTTTCTATCCTTTCATTTAAATAGTTATCAATTTTGTGGTGACTATCTTGTATAAGGGTCACATTACTAATTGCTTGCTTCTCTAAAATTTTTCTTGTATTAGCAATTGCTTGTTCTTGAATGTCAAAAGCTAACACGCTTCCGTCAACACCAACTAATTTACTTAACATCACTGTATCTTTACCATTTCCGCATGTACCATCAATAACAGTTTCACCCGGTTTAATCGTGACTTTAAGTAACTCATGACCGTAGTCAATAACTCGTTTTAACATGAAATGATGTCCTTTGTATTAAAATATTTGTCTTGCTAACTGTCACGACGTTCTCTAGTTCTTTATCAATTTTATTTAATATCCCACTTTCATACTCCACATTGGACCAATTAACAGTTCAGGAGGTCCGTCTAGTTATCCACTAGTTTATTGTGAATTTCCTTGGATAAAAAATTCAGGATTCCTTTTTCGTACTGCTTGACTAGTGGAGTTCCTTTTAATAAGTGAAGTGGATTAAATGTCACTTAATTGTAGCACGTCTAATAATGATAAAAAAGCACTGTAGAATCTTCCATGTATCCTAGACTGTCTTTTAGAACATCTTATAAGTGAGGTGATGAGAGTGGCTACTAGACAAGCTGTCGAGGATTTAATTGATAAAGCAAACGAGTACCTCTTAACTGCTGGAGAACAGTTAGATATCACCAATCGTAATGGTTTTGAAATTGACGATTCCTACTCACAAGCCCAGCGGAATTTATCTGAAGTGGAGCAAGAAATACAAAACATGATGGACAGTGCTAACCATCAACAAAGAGATCAACTTCATCGGCTCCACTTAAAAGTAAGTCATTATATGAATGACATGGTATTAGACCAGATTGACTTAAATCATTTTGAATAAGCACAGGAAGGCCTCGCTAAAATTGCGAGGCCTTCCTGTGCTTATTTAAATAGATAGTCAAAGGAAAGGTGGCAAACCTTGACAAAGAGGAACGCTTTCATTACAATACGATTACAATAACTAATGAACGACTTAGAGAAGGATTAGTAGTAGAGCTTCAAGTACAAGAGAGACAGCGGACTGGTGCGAGCTGTTCTTGAACTTTATGAACTCACCTTTGATGTTGCAGGAGTGAAACCTTAGTAGTTCTTGCCGTTTTCCGCGTTAAGGATTTAGGAGCGGGCGTACATGATATTGCGCTAAGTTGGGTGGTACCGCGGGAAAATCTCTCGTCCCATTTTATGGGATAGGGAGATTTTTTTATATTGGCAGAACTAGTGTTCTTTGAAATCCTGTATTTCTAAGGTACTTTATAGGAATCATGTAGTTAAATATTGCTAAAATCGAGGAGGTAATGACCATGTCATTTAATCATAATAAGATTGAAGAAAAATGGCGTAATCATTGGTTAGAAAATAAAACGTTTAAAACAAATACTGAGACAAATAAAGAGAAATTTTATGTGTTGGATATGTTTCCTTATCCATCGGGAGCAGGACTGCATGTTGGGCACCCGGAAGGTTACACGGCAACAGATATTATTTCTAGAATGAAGCGAATGCAGGGTTATGAAGTTCTCCATCCGATGGGATGGGATGCTTTTGGATTACCAGCCGAACAATATGCTTTGGATACAGGTAATGATCCAGCTGAATTCACAAAAAAGAATATCGATACTTTCCGTCGTCAAATTCAGGACCTTGGTTTCTCTTATGATTGGGATCGTGAAATTAATACGACGGACCCTAACTATTTTAAATGGACACAATGGATTTTCTTGCAACTATATGAAAAAGGATTAGCTTATGTGGATGAAGTGCCAGTTAACTGGTGCCCTGCACTTGGTACAGTTCTTGCTAATGAAGAAATAATTGATGGTAAGAGTGAACGTGGAGGACATCCGATTGAACGTAAACCTATGAAGCAGTGGATGTTAAAAATAACTGCTTATGCTGATCGTTTATTAGAGGATTTAGAAGAATTGGATTGGCCAGAAAGTATTAAAGATATGCAACGCAACTGGATTGGTCGATCAGAAGGTGCAGAAGTTCATTTTGGTATTGATGGATTTGAAGATACCTTTACCGTATTTACAACTCGACCGGATACTTTATATGGTGCAACGTATGCTGTATTAGCGCCTGAACATCCACTTGTTAAAAAAATTGTAACAAGTGACCAACAAGATCCAGTTAATGCTTATATAGATAAAGTGAAAGCAAAATCTGATTTGGAACGAACAGATTTAGCTAAGGATAAAACAGGCGTTTTCACTGGGGCATATGCAGTAAATCCTGTTAATGAAGAGATGATACCAATATGGGTAGCTGATTATGTTCTCATGACGTACGGATCTGGAGCTATAATGGCTGTTCCTGCACATGATGAACGTGACTATGAATTTGCGAAAAAATACGCGTTAGAAATTATGCCAGTTCTTGAAGGTGGAGACGTTGCAGAAGAGGCATACACAGGTGATGGAAAACATATTAATTCAGGTTTTCTAGATGATCTTAACAAGGACGATGCGATTGAGAAAGTGATTGAGTGGCTGGTTGAAAATGGAAAAGGTGAAAAGAAGGTAACCTATCGACTAAGAGATTGGTTGTTTAGTCGACAACGTTATTGGGGTGAGCCTATCCCGGTTATTCATTGGGAAGATGGCACGATGACTGGGATAGAAGAAGGAGATTTACCGATTGAATTACCAAAAACTACGGAAATAAAACCATCAGGAACTGGTGAGTCGCCCCTTGCAAATATTGATGAATGGGTTAATGTTGTAGACCCTGCAACCGGTATGAAAGGCCGACGTGAGACAAACACAATGCCACAATGGGCGGGAAGTTGTTGGTACTTCTTACGATTTATTGATCCAACAAATAGCGAAAAACTCGCTGATTTTGATAACTTGAAAAAATGGCTTCCGGTAGATGTCTATATTGGTGGTGCTGAACACGCAGTGCTCCATTTACTTTATGCTCGTTTTTGGCATAAATTTTTATATGATATTGGAGTAGTTCCTACAAAAGAACCATTTCAAAAATTATATAATCAAGGAATGATACTTGGGGAAAACAATGAGAAAATGAGTAAATCAAAAGGCAATGTAGTGAATCCTGATGAGATTGTTGAAAGTCATGGTGCTGACACACTAAGATTATATGAAATGTTTATGGGTCCTCTTGATGCTGCTGTTGCTTGGTCAACAAATGGATTAGATGGAGCGCGTCGCTTCCTCGATCGTGTATGGCGATTGTTTATTACTGATGAAGGAAGTCTTTCTACGAAAGTAGTGGATAGCGTTAGTGAGGATTCATTAGAGAAGGTATATCACGAAACAGTCAAAAGAGTTACTGAAAACTTTGAGGACCTTAGATTCAATACAGGGATATCTCAAATGATGGTTTTTATAAATGAAGCATATAAAACAGAAGAAATTTCGAACGACTATGTAGAGGGCTTTGTGAAAATTCTTTCACCGGTAGCTCCGCATCTAGCTGAAGAATTGTGGGCAAGGCTAGGTCATGTAGAATCAATTACTTATGAATCATGGCCTGCGTATGATGAAGCAAAGTTGGTAGAGAGTGAAGTAGAAATAGTTATCCAAGTAATGGGCAAGGTTCGTGCAAAGATGTTTGTAGATAAAAACACTTCTAAAGAGGATTTAGAAAAACAAGCATTAGAAAATGACTCCATTAAAGAACGACTTGAAGGAAAGACGATCAGAAAAGTAATAGCTGTACCAGGTAAATTGGTTAATATTGTAGCGAATTAATTACTAGAGAACCGCGTTCACTTCATCAATAAGTGGAAAGCGGTTCTCTTAACTTTAAATTTTAATAGTAGTGTTTAAAATTATAGCATTTGGGGTAAGTTAATTATAATTCTTGATTTATTCAGGTATCATGTAAAACATGTTGACTTTTCTGGTGAGATAGCATATTATAATTATTGCTGTCGCGAACAATTATGAATTTGATAGATAAGACGGCAATTACCAGAAATTGGAATTGACATTAATCGTCAACGGTGATAATGTTATAGGCAGTGGACAACTTGATCCTTGAAAACTGAACGAAACAACCAGTATGTTAAGTAAGAAATGAAGCTAGTTTTTTGAACGAGCAATCAAGCTCATAAACTTTATGGAGAGTTTGATCTTGGCTCAGGACGAACGCTGGCGGCGTGCCTAATACATGCAAGTCGAGCGCAGGAAGCAAGCGATCACCCTTCGGGGTGTGAACTTGTGGAATGAGCGGCGGACGGGTGAGTAACACGTGGGCAACCTACCTGTAAGACTGGGATAACTCCGGGAAACCGGAGCTAATACCGGATAACACTTTCTCCTG
>NZ_JAIZAP010000047.1 GCF_020404745.1 Aquibacillus saliphilus | reverse complement strand
AATGCCTACGTACGGCTCCCCAGGACATATCGGTGTTTGTCCCGTCCTTCTTCGGCTCCTAGTGCCAAGGCATCCACCGTGCGCCCTTCTTCACTTAACTAACTTACAGTAAAAAAGTTTGTTCGTTTGTTTTCAATGTCGTTGAATGTCTTGCGTTAGTTTCGTTCAGGGTTCTTTATTCTCTTTTTATCATAATTAAATACAGCGTTCGGTTCCTTAAGGCCCCTCATGCTGCTAATCAATGACTTTGGAATAAAGGAATTACCTTCACTTCCTAACCTTTCTTATCTAGTTTTCAAGGTACAAGTCTTCTAAATTTGAGGTTTTAATCCCTCAAAACTGAACCAAACAACCAAGTATGTTTCAGCTCGTAAGAGCTGTTCCGTTCGCAGGGCTTTACTTCCGTAAAACGGTCGTTTTCACTCCTGCGAATGTTTCCTTAGAAAGGAGGTGATCCAGCCGCACCTTCCGATACGGCTACCTTGTTACGACTTCACCCCAATCATCAGCCCCACCTTCGGCGGCTGGCTCCT
>NZ_JAIZAP010000046.1 GCF_020404745.1 Aquibacillus saliphilus | reverse complement strand
ATATTCCGCCCGACATTCTTCAAGCTACTATGCATCACCTTGTTCAGAAAATACACCAGACCTTCGGCCTAAAAGAAGGAAATAAAAGGTTGGGAAAAATCCATCTCATCGACTCATCAACCATAACATTAGGGATCAATCTTTATCCATGGGCACCAAAAAACAAATTTACATCTGGCGTTAAATTACATACACGAGTTGTTCATCAAGATGGAAAGACATACCCAGATGACGTTATTATCACTCCCGCGCGTCCATCAGATCGTTCGCAGTTAGATGCTTTGATTGTTGATGAAAAAGATGCTGTTTATGTGTTTGACCGTGGCTATTTTGATTTCAAAAAATTTGATCAGTACTGCGAAAAAGGAATTATATTTGTTACCCGGATTAAAGACAACACCAAGGTTACTGTTGTTGAGGAAGTACCTGTTTCATCTGAGTCTGAGATAACTAGAGAAGCCATTGTAAAACTTGGAAAGATGAAAAATCCTCTGCGTTTAATAGAAACCTATGATAGTGAAGGAAATAAAATTGAAATTATTAT
>NZ_JAIZAP010000045.1 GCF_020404745.1 Aquibacillus saliphilus | reverse complement strand
AACTCTAGAGATAGAGCGTTCCCTTCGGGGACAGAGTGACAGGTGGTGCATGGTTGTCGTCAGCTCGTGTCGTGAGATGTTGGGTTAAGTCCCGCAACGAGCGCAACCCTTGATCTTAGTTGCCAGCATTTAGTTGGGCACTCTAAGATGACTGCCGGTGACAAACCGGAGGAAGGTGGGGATGACGTCAAATCATCATGCCCCTTATGACCTGGGCTACACACGTGCTACAATGGATGGTACAAAGGGCAGCGAAGCCGCGAGGTGAAGCGAATCCCATAAAACCATTCTCAGTTCGGATTGTAGGCTGCAACTCGCCTACATGAAGCCGGAATCGCTAGTAATCGCGGATCAGCATGCCGCGGTGAATACGTTCCCGGGCCTTGTACACACCGCCCGTCACACCACGAGAGTTGGCAACACCCGAAGTCGGTGAGGTAACCTTTTAGGAGCCAGCCGCCGAAGGTGGGGCTGATGATTGGGGTGAAGTCGTAACAAGGTAGCCGTATCGGAAGGTGCGGCTGGATCACCTCCTTTCTAAGGAAACATTCGCAGGAGTGAAAAC
>NZ_JAIZAP010000044.1 GCF_020404745.1 Aquibacillus saliphilus | reverse complement strand
TTGTGCGCCCGGCATGGGCTATAACTTGGTGGTGAAAGTCCACTACAGGCTTGGCAGTAGGAACTGTTAGCCAATGGCAAGGGTGTCTATCGTGAGATAGAATCTGAAGGAAGCCGGAGGCAAAATCCCGAACTGACGAAAAGAAACTGTATATAAGGCTGAATTGGAACGGACGAGTTTGCAATACATAACGAAGTCCAATACTGCACGAATTCCATACAGTAAATGCAGCAGTTACATGGGAGGAAGGTTATAGCCCTTACCCGGGGAGGTCTTACAAGGGTCTCCGACAAGAGGAAAGCAATTTTCCACAGGGACAATCATGGCAGTGATGTTGTGATGAATTGTAAGAAGTCAGCAGAAGCCATAGTAGTCTGAAAGGACGAAGGGCTGAACAATAGTAATCTTGGAAACAGTGGAGGTGTGAGAAATGCAAAAACCACAGACAACGTTTGAAGACGGCTACCCACAAGAGAATAGGATGGAATCCGAAGGTATAGTGGAAGTGTGCAGTATTTCTCGCGGTGAAACTGATAGAAGAGATGGTGTGTACAATCTTATTCATAAAATTGT
>NZ_JAIZAP010000043.1 GCF_020404745.1 Aquibacillus saliphilus | reverse complement strand
TAACCTTTTAGGAGCCAGCCGCCGAAGGTGGGGCTGATGATTGGGGTGAAGTCGTAACAAGGTAGCCGTATCGGAAGGTGCGGCTGGATCACCTCCTTTCTAAGGAAACATTCGCAGGAGTGAAAACAACCGTTTTACGGAAGTAAAGCCCCTGCGAACGGAACAGCTCTTACGAGCTGAAACATACTTGGTTGTTTGGTTCAGTTTTGAGGGATTAAAACCTCAGATTTAGAAGACTTGTACCTTGAAAACTAGATAAGAAAGATCAGGAAGTGAAAGCGACTGTTAAATAGCGTACGGATAGATAAGACAGACTGTAGCACTCTGAACTTTGAGTGCGAAAGGATGGATTACCTATACGCTAACTATTAGGAGCTGGAACGAAACTGATGACAAGACATCAAAGCAACAACGAACAAACTTTTTTACTGTAAGTTAGTTAAGTGAAGAAGGGCGCACGGTGGATGCCTTGGCACTAGGAGCCGAAGAAGGACGGGACAAACACCGATATGTCCTGGGGAGCCGTACGTAGGCATTGATCCAGGAATTTCCGAATGGGGAAACCCACTGCTCGTAATGGAGTAGTACGCGTATCTGAATAAATAGGAT
>NZ_JAIZAP010000042.1 GCF_020404745.1 Aquibacillus saliphilus | reverse complement strand
TCTTAAATAAAGAGTTGCTCATTTCCCAAATCATTAATGGCTCATACGAGCCACAACCTGTTAAACGTGTGGAGATAGACAAAGATGATGGTTCTAAAAGAAAATTAGGCATACCAACGGTTATTGACCGTTTTATCCAACAAGCACTCCTTCAAGTTATAGAAGTAGATATTGACCCATCGTTCTCAGAATCTAGCTTCGGTTTTAGACCAAATCGTAGTGCGCACGATGCAATGAAACAGGCAAAGCAACTCTACGAAAATGGCTACCGCACTGTAGTGGATATTGATATGAAACAATATTTCGACACAGTCAATCACGATAAACTTATGTATCACGTCGAAGAACATATCAAGGACTCAACAGTCCTCCAACTCATTAGAAAATTCTTGACGAGTGGAGTCTCCATCAATGGAGCCATTTATCGAACGGAGGTCGGATGCCCTCAAGGTGGAAATCTTTCACCAATTTTGAGTAACATCTACCTTGACCAGCTGGATAAAGAACTAGAAAAGCGAGGGCACAGATTCATTCGCTATGCGGATGATTGTAATATCTATGTAAAAACGAGGAAGGCAGGAAATCGAGTGATGAGTAGTATCACAAATTTTCTTGAAAATACCCTAAAACTGGTAGTGAACCGACAGAAAAGTGAAGTGGGAAGTCCAACGAAACGGAAGTTTCTAGGTTTTTGCATACACTCAACAAAAGCAGGTGTAGGCTTCCGCCCACATTACAAATCTAAGAAGAAATTTAAAAAGAAACTCAGCCAACTAACCAAACGAAACCGTAGTGGAAGTATTCG
>NZ_JAIZAP010000041.1 GCF_020404745.1 Aquibacillus saliphilus | reverse complement strand
TAACCTTTTAGGAGCCAGCCGCCGAAGGTGGGGCTGATGATTGGGGTGAAGTCGTAACAAGGTAGCCGTATCGGAAGGTGCGGCTGGATCACCTCCTTTCTAAGGAAACATTCGCAGGAGTGAAAACGACCGTTTTTACGGAAGTAAAGCCCCTGCGAACGGAACAGCTCTTACGAGCTGAAACATACTTGGTTGTTTGGTTCAGTTTTGAGGGATTGATACTTAAATTCCATATAATTCATCCCACAATAGGATGGGCCTGTAGCTCAGCTGGTTAGAGCGCACGCCTGATAAGCGTGAGGTCGGTGGTTCGAGTCCACTCAGGCCCACCATCCAAACGGGGCCTTAGCTCAGCTGGGAGAGCGCCTGCCTTGCACGCAGGAGGTCAGCGGTTCGATCCCGCTAGGCTCCACCAAAATACAACTTGTACCTTGAAAACTAGATAAGAAAGATCAGGAAGTGAAAGCGACTGTTAAATAGCGCATGGTTTACCTATACGCTATTCTAGTAGAAGCTGGAACGAAACTGATGACAAGACATCAAAGCAACAACGAACAAACTTTTTTACTGTGATTAGGAAGCGGAAGTGACCGGTTAGTAGCGTACGAATAAATCAACTTGCGAACAGTTCCCCGAAGTTGGGAACGGGTAGTAAGTTGATTAGTGAGCTAGCTACTGGGAACAGAAGCTAAACTGATAAAGTTAGTTAAGTGAAGAAGGGCGCACGGTGGATGCCTTGGCACTAGGAGCCGAAGAAGGACGGGACAAACACCGATATGTCCTGGGGAGCCGTACGTAGGCATTGATCCAGGAATTTCCGAATGGG